>CAMCYO010000031.1 GCA_945884695.1 Streptomyces griseus | reverse complement strand
ATCGCAATGCTTTTGCCAATTACATTACTCGGCGTTGGTGGCTATATGTCTCGCGTTGCACGCAGCCCACGAGTAAAGGCGGCGTAAATGAAATTGGCACAGCGCATCCCACAAATCATTCTTGGCATTGCCCTTGCCTATGCAGGCATTGGGCACTTAACAACTAATCGCACAGAGTTTCAGGCACAGGTGCCAACAATCTTGAAATCATGGGCAGACTTTGTAGTTCTTGCCTCAGGCGTCGTTGAGATTGTTTTAGGACTCTCTCTTATCTTTTTGTGGCGATATCGCGCGGCGGTTGGTTGGGTCGTTGCAGCTTTCTTTGTGGCAATCTTTCCCGGCAATATCTCGCAGTATGTTAACCAGGTTGATGCCTTTGGTTTAGATAGCGATAGAGCGCGCTTTATTAGATTGTTCTTTCAACCACTTCTTGTTATCTGGGCGTTATGGTCAACGGGGGCGTGGAGTAGCAGACGCAAAGTCTTTAAGCGATTTGGCGCATAACCTCGCCACGTATTCCATCCGTTGTTAGCCTTTTAGCATCTGCAATTATTTCCTGAACATAGCTAGTTGCGTTATGGGAGTCCAAGGCGGCTTGGTTAACCCAGCCTTCAAAGAAGTAGAAGATAGTTGGATCATTGATATCCACGTGCAGATTGTAAAAGAGGTTACCTGCTTCTTGCCGTGTTTTGGCAACCATATCTAGCAATCTGACATGGAGTTCAAGCAAAGTATCTTTCTTGGCTTGAAACCGAGCACACATGAAGATTTGCTCTTGCATTATTGAACTTCTGTGACGATGTGTGGTCGGAGAGTCTTATAAGCGACTTGCAGACCAATTTTTACCTTTTCCTCAGTACCGCCCCATTGTGGATCTTCATGCTCAACTGAGAGCGTTCCATTAAATCCACCTTCATACATGACATCAATTAATCGTCGCCAATCAACATCACCTAGACCTGGCACACGGTAGCGCCACCAACCAACATCCCAAGGATTTTCGCGAACCACTGCTTTACCTGGGAAACCATAGTGATTTCTTTTTTCGAGATTGATTTGGATGTCTTTTGCCTGCGCATGTGGAATGCGATCTATGTAGGGCTTAATGGCTGCAATCGGG
Source organism: Streptomyces griseus (assembly GCA_945884695.1). GTDB lineage: Bacteria > Actinomycetota > Actinomycetes > Nanopelagicales > Nanopelagicaceae > QYPT01. The sequence goes on along the minus strand of CAMCYO010000031.1, from coordinate 1,909 downwards.
TCAATGCCCATCCATACAAGGTGTGAGGGGTCATAGTTTAGGTAAAGACCCAGATTAAACATCCATTCCCAAAGTTCGGGGGAGTAGGCAAGATTGCCCGGATATCCATCTGGATGCCAACCTTCCATGACGCAGTTTTCGATAATAATTTTCACACCTTTGGAATTGGCGTGACTAACAATTGGTCTAAATACATCTTCAGCCATAGCTAGGTTTTCACGTACTGGCTTGTTCCAATCGCGACCAACAAAAGTTCCGACAGTTTCTACTCCAAGTGCAGCAGCGGCGTCAATACATTTAATAACATGCTCATTAATCTCTGCCCTTATTTTTTGATCTGGATGAAGATTGTTGTCATAAAACGCAATGGAAGAAAGAGAAATCTTACGAGACTGAAATATTTCCTTAACAGAAGCGAGATATTTTGCATCAGTGTTCGTGACATCTAAATGAGTGGCTATAAATGGTCTTTCACCAAGGTCTGGCCAAGCCGCAACCTCAAGTGATTCATAACCTTCTTTTACAGCCCAATCAGCAATATCCTCTAATGAAAGTTTTGGTAGGCAAGCAGTCAGAAAACCAAGTTTCATTAGAGTTCTACCCACCTTTCGGTTTTAGATGAGTTAATCACAGCACTGGTTAATTGTGCTGCACGAAGGCCATCTGCAAAAGTAGGTAGTCCATCCACTACGCCGCCGCATATAGCTCTGTAGCTATCGGCTATGAAGGCATTGAAGCAATCTTGAAATCCCTGTCCATGGCCTGCCGGCAAGAAGGAGTACGCCTTTGCAGCTTCAGATTCTGAGGCAGCACCTCTCATCACGGTTTGATTAGATGTTAATCCACCAATCCAAAGCTCTTCTGGTGACTCCTGGTCAAAGACAAAGGACTCCACTGGGGACTCAAATGAGAACCAAAGCTTGTTCTTTCGTCCAGCAGACACCTGGCTAAGCACTAAAGAGCCCTGAGCACCCTTGTCAGTGCGAAATATCATGGTGGCCCCATCTTCTGTGGAGATTTCTTGTTGGTCACCACGGGAGCTAAAGACCTTCATGAACTGAGCATTTATGGCGGTTATACGGTGTCCGGTAACAAACTCCATTAGATCGCACCAGTGGATACCGATATCTGCAAAAGTACGTGAAGGCCCACCTAACTTAGGGTCGATTCTCCAGTTAACGGTTGATTCAAGTGATAGCCAATCCTGCAAGTAGTAACCATGTAAAAGATTTAGTGGTTCTTTAAGTCGCTCGATTCGAGAACGTGCCTCACGAATTGAAGGATGGAAGCGATAGATAAATGGAATTGTTGCAACCACCTTCTTTTCACGCGCTAGGTTTGCAAGCTGTTCAGCCTCAGGAAGTGTTACTGCAAATGGCTTCTCGCAGATTACATTCTTGCCAGCCTTAATCGCTAGAGAGGCAATTTCTGCGTGAAAGACATTTGGTGTGCAGATATGTATAACATCGATGTCTGGGTCTTTGACCATCTCCTCAATTGTGACTGCCTTAGGGATACCCATCTTCTTCGCGGCAGCCTCGGCCTCTTCTAGTGTTTTAGCTGCTATCGAATGGACAATTCCATTTGCTGCACGAATTGCACGAACATGGACTTCACCAATAAAACCAAAACCAATCACTCCAGCATTTACAACTTTTGTTGAGGAGTCGGTGAGGGATTCACGTGAAAATGTTGTTGTCATGAAAAGCAGCTTTTAATGTAATCATTGGATGTTGAGAATTGCTGCGTTACCTTTTCAAGTGACCAACCATGAGTACCGTGACATTTGAGGCTTGCGGGGCCTGTATAGCCAACGCGATTAAGAGTGCCAAGCAGAACGGCATGATCTAAGGTGCCATCTATGCGCGGGAGTTGCATTTCACCAGGTCCAAAATTGAGCCCATCTACG
>CAMCYO010000030.1 GCA_945884695.1 Streptomyces griseus | reverse complement strand
TGATTTCACTTCACTTTATGCATCTCTTGCATCTTTCTCACGCCTATCAGCGTTAGTTGGTACTTATCTAGCAATCGTTGGCATCTTTTTAGTGGCACGTATTCCGTGGGTGGAGCGGGGTGTGGGCCACGATCGACTCGTTACATGGCACCGCAACTTAGGGCCTTGGTCGCTCTATGGCATTGGTGCACATGTTTTCTTTATTGTTTTATCTTTTGCCGGACAAGATTCAATTCCGCTCTATAAAGAGCTCTGGAGAATGCTTAACTCTTTTGAGTGGATGTGGTTTGCCCTAGCTGGTTTTGTTTTAATGATTTTAGCTGGAGTTACTTCTTACAAAAAAGCTCGAGCAAAGATGAGTTATGAGACTTGGTGGATCATCCATGTTTACACATACATAGCTGTTGCAGCATCCTTTATGCACCAAGTAGTTAATGGACAGATGTTTATAAGTCATCCACTTAACCGTGCTTACTGGACAGGGTTGTATGTATTGATGGCTTTTGCGATTGTGTATTGGCGCATTGGTGTGCCACTGGTGAGATCACTTAAAGTAAACCTGAAGGTTGAAAAAGTTATTGAGGAGGGCCCTGGGATTGTCTCGGTCATCATGAAGGGCCGTAACCTGCACACACTTGGTGCTCAAGGTGGTCAGTTCTTTGGATGGCGCTTTTTAGTACGTGGACATTTCTTAATGTCACATCCTTATTCACTATCAGCTGCTCCTACGGAGCATCTGATGCGCATTACAGTTAAAGACTTAGGAGATCACTCACGTTCTTTGGCCTTTATGAAGCCAGGAACACGTGTTTTTGTTGAAGGACCTTATGGTGCTTTTACTGCAGGGCGCTCAATGCGCCCTCATGTGGTTTTAGTAGGTGGTGGTGTTGGTATTACGCCTATTAGAGCGATTATGGAAGAGCTAAGTGGTGGCGCGCAGATGGATGTTATTTTTAGAGCATCTAAAGAAGAAGATTTAGTACTAAGAGATGAGTTAGATTACTTAGCTTTTAATAGCGGTGGAGCTATACGTATTCACTATCTTGTGGGATCACGCAAGAACCATCCAATGGATGCACGTTCAATGAAGCGTCTAGTGCCACAGTTTGCAGACTCTGATGTTTACATCTGTGGTCCAGAGCCTTTGGTGAGCGCAGTGCGAGAAGCCTTTGAAGATGTGGGTGGACCTAAAAACAGATTCCATGATGAGGCTTTTGCTTTCCACCGCGAATAAATACGCAGGTGAGTTTGGGCCCATGTTAAGCAAACTCTCAGGTAGTTAAGGTTTAGTTGGTAATAAGGAAAAGGAGCACAAGATGAAACGTGGGTTGCTGATTGCTGGAGGGGCCTTAGGTGGCCTTGGCGCAGTCATGGCTATTACTCCGCCTCAGTTTTCATCTAGTGAGTCTTTAGCAATCGGTGGCGGTGCAATGGGTGGATCAATACCAACTGCAGTTGCCACATCAACAGCAACTGATTCACCTACTCCTGTTGTAAATAAAGCTACGGGTACGCCCAGCAAGAAAGCTACTGCTACTAAACCCGCAACACCTGCGGCTACTGTCAGTGCTCCAGCTACACAAGCTGCTTCACCACAAGGTGTTAATGGAACCTTTAGTGGTCCAAGCGTTAACGTTAACTACGGAAACGTGCAAGTACAGATCACAGTTAAAGACGGCAAGATTGTTGATGCAACAGCTCTGCAAGCACCTAGTGGGCGCAATGATCGTTGGACCAATATGGCTTTGCCAATATTGAAGAAGCAGACTTTGGCTGCGCAGAGCGCAAGCATTCAAGGAGCATCAGGTGCTTCTTATACTTCATACGGTTGGTATACATCCCTGCAAGGAGCGTTAGCTAAAGCTGGTTTGTAAGGCATTAGGTAGGCTCACACAATGAATCACCTTCGCAAGCAGTTCCCTGTGTGGGGAACGATTGTCGATGTGGATATCGCATCATCTCTTGTCAGTGACGATGCATTGAATGAAGCCATGCAATATGTAATAGATTTCTGCAAACAAGTCGATTCTGACTTTTCTACCTACATCGATACATCCTGGGTTACACGTCTTCGCACAAACCAAATCGAAATCTCTTCTTGCCCACCTTCGGTGCAAGAAGTGTGGCAACTATGTTTGCAAGCAAAGCATTTAAGTGATGGAGCTTTTGATCCTTGGGCAGTTGAAGGTGGCTTTGATCCATCTGGCTTAGTTAAAGGGTGGGCGGCAGATAAATGTGCTGATTTGTTGGTTACTTTAGGTATTGAGCACGTGCAAGTAAATGCGGCAGGTGATCTTTCACTACGTGGTGGTTTCTATGATGGCGTTGTTAAGCCTTGGTCCATCGGTGTTGTTAATCCAGATAATCGCAGCGAAGTGGTGAAGATCTATGAAATTACCGATGGCGCTATTGCAACATCAGGAACATATGAGCGCGGTGCTCATATTCATGATCCTTTGAATGGATTGATTGCCATTGGCGCAAAGAGTGCAACAGTGACTGGCCCTTTGGGTTGGCTCTGTGATGCCCTGGCAACTGCGGTCATGGTGGGCGGTCAGGAGTCTGTGAAGTGGTTTGGGCAGCCTGAATTGAAGGGTTATCGGGTATTTGCCGTGAATCGACATGAAGAAAGTTCGTGGGAGATTTAGGATGCTCACTATGTCCCCGCAAAGCCAGCTGCGAAATCGATTGACCTTAATTTTCGCTGCAGTTTTTGGATTTGTATCAATTGGTTTAGCGCCTGCATATGCAGTTGATGAGCGTGTCATTGATGTTGTTGAGGTTACATGGGCTGGTGCTCCAGCACCTGCTGGTGATGCCAAAAAGGTTGCTTCAGTTATAGACACTGAAGTTAATGCTGACTGGAAAAAATACACAACGATGTATGGGGACACAAAGGATCGCACTGTTTCCTTTAAGACTGGGAAAGTTTTAGATACTCATATTACTTTGGTTTCCAAAATGGCATGCACAGGTTTTGTGGCTTCAGAATTCATGAGCTCAATTAGGCCAGAGGCATATAGGCGTTTAGGAATTACAGATTACTCAGAGCGCTACTTAGTTG
>CAMCYO010000029.1 GCA_945884695.1 Streptomyces griseus | reverse complement strand
CCAAATAAATAGGGAGCGCGCAGAGCGTTTTCTCGCGAGAGCACAAGAGTTAATGCACTGACCAAGCCTCCCCCCACAAACATCCCAATGGGAATCGAACCCCAGGCAAAGAATCTATAGACGCTGTTAACGCGTCCTAATAAATGAGTAGGGATAATGCTTTGGCGAAGTGAGACAGTGATCGTGTTCCACAAAACTGCAAAGAAGGTTTCAAAGACAACGACAACCCACACCACTTGCCATGTTGTAGTTAAAGCAATGATCAATGAGCCAATAGGTGCAGCAGCAAGGGTCATTGCAAGTGAGCGACCACTTCCAAGCTTTGCAGAGATTTTTGGAGCAAGTAATCCCCCAACAGTGCCGCCTACTGCGCCAGCTGTGCCAAGGAGTGCAAAAGTAAACACTGATGTTTCCAACACTTCTTGAGCAAATAAAATAAAGGTTGCACCAACCATCGTTCCCAGACCATTCATTGAGCCCAAAATAATTGCCATGGGGCGAAGTAATGGGTGGGCCCATAACCAGGCATAACCTTCTTTAATCTCTGCCTTGAAATTAATCTTCTCTCGTGGTTTGTCATCCGCCACTGGTTTGAAGGTGCCTTTAAGTGAGGCAATAAGTGCAACTGCAAAAAAGAATGAGACTGCGTCAAAGAAAAATGGAATAAAGATTGCAATACCTATCAATAGTGAGCCTAGAGGTGGCCCAATAAAGCTATTAGTCAATGACTCCGCCGACCACATGCGCCCGTTGGCTTTTTCCAGGTTTTCTTTATCAACGACTGATGGCATCAATGTCTGGGCACTGTTATCACGCAAAACCTCAGCTAAACCAAAGAGAAAGGCGGTAATGAGTAAGGTGAAGTAAATCGGCCAGTTAGTCTCTAGGTTTGTAATAGTGGTTAATTCATCTAGTGCTGGAAATGAATCTTTATTGAAAAAAACTACAAACCCCACAAAAACAGTCAATAAACCCCGCATGAAATCCATTGCCACAATAAGCTTTCTGCGATCAAAGCGATCAGTTAGAACGCCTGCATGTAATGTGAAAATCAACCACGGCAAACGCGATGCAAAGCCGGCAGCAGCAATCAAAATCGGTGAGCGAGTAACAGCCGATGCCAACCATGGATAGGCCACCATCGAAACACCATCACCCAAGTTGGATATAGCGGTGGCAGTCCATAGTTTCCAATATGAAGACCCGAGCTTTTTACTCATTCATCACTCTTTCTTGTGATGTCTCTTCACCTACGTGCAAGAGAAAACGCAATGAAAACAAAGCGATAACAGTTGCAATTGCCCCTCCAATTAAAAGAGGAAGGCGTAGTCCACCTTTAGCAATGAAGCCACCAAGTAAAGATCCAAAAGGCATTAATCCCCACACTAATGTGCGCCTAGTTCCATGTATGCGTCCAAATAGATGGCCTGGAATAACGCTTTGATAGGTAGCCATAAGAAGAATATTCCAGTTGGTTATTGTGAAAGAGGCTATGAAAGCTAGAGCGATATAGACGTAGATATTGGGTGATAAACCTTGTAGAAGTATGAGAAGAGAGCTTAGAAAAATGCATATAGCCATCACTCTGCTGCGACCAAATTTAGTAGAGAGCTTGGGCGCCAATAGCGCCCCAATAATTGCTCCGGATCCTTGAATAGTTAAAGCCAATCCGAAGAATGCAGGTTTTAGATTTAACTCATTTAAGATAAATAAAATGATGGTGGATGTGGACATGGAATAACACACACCAATACTGGCAGTTGTTACAACGAGTCTGAGTAATGGCTTGTTGTTATAGAGGTAATGAATTCCAAATCTCATATCCTCTACAAAATCTGGTTTCTTCTCAGCGCTTTCTTCAATGCGTATATCTTGCAAGAACTTAACTGGAATAGATGCAGCTAACGCTGCTGCAACCAAAAACCCCACACTATTTATAACAAAGGGTAGATAAATAGCCACCGCATAGAGAAAGCCACTGAGCGGAGTTCCAATAAATCCTTGAACTACCGTTTCAGAGATTTGAAATCTGGAATTGCCTTTTTCATACTGACTCTTATCCAGAATCTGTGGAATCAGAGACTGCGAAGTGATATCTGCTGTTACTTCACATATACCAATGAGAAAAGTTGCTAGAAGTAATATGTAAATTGTGATCGTATCCGTTGCAATCGAGAGCGCTATGAGTGCAGCAATGACAAATCTGGCGGCGTTTGCACCGGCTAATAGGAATCTGCGATCAACGCGATCAACGATTGCCCCAATTGGAATGGCAAATAGGAGCCATGGCAGCATGACCAACGCACTAATTGCTGAGATCAGGACGGGGTTCTTAGTAAGCGTGACTGCAAGAAGTGGAGCAGCCGCGATTAGAACCCCATCGGCTAAATTCGAGGTAAGGCTTGCGCCCCACATGCGATTAAAGGCCGGCCCTAGGGATTTCATGCGCGTCAGCCTAACGCTGAAAACTAGATAAGTAGGAGCTTTTTAGCCTTTTCGACGGCGCTATGGCGACCATCTGCTTCTAACTTTCGGTAGGTGTTGCGCAGATGTGTCTTCATGGTGTTTTGTGAAATATGTAGCGTCTTAGCAATTGCAGAAATTGGATTACCTGTAGTCAGGTGCTTAAGAATTTCTAGTTCACGTTGAGTGAGCTTTTCTTCTAATTCGCCAGAGTCTGTATTGATGGTGTGAAGTCGTTCAGTCATGGCTTGAACTAATCCTTCCATATAGATAGTTGGCTTTGCCGCAGCTGCTTTAACAATGAGTGAATACATTTCAGTCTGTCGGATGAAATACTCGTGATAACCATTTTCAGCGCCAAGGGCTAAGGCTTTGTTAAGGGATTTAAGTGCAACATTTTCATGATCTAAGTTGATGCTTGCCTCTGATAACCACTTATTGATCTTCTCTCGTACTGTTCTCTCTGGCAGTGCATCAATACGTGAGACAATCTTTTTTGGGTCCTTGGCAAATAGAATATTTCCTTCAATTTGGCGTACTAAATCAATTTTTGGCATGCGCTTAACAAGCTCATCTGCCCGTGGCCAATCCTTTGTGGCAAGGCGCAAGAAAACTTCACTCATATCAATCATCCAACTCAATTGATTGGGCGTGTGAAGTTTTGATAAGAATGCACGCTGCTTAGCTATTGCTTCAGATCCGGTGGAGATCGCACCTTGGCTTATTTGGATG
>CAMCYO010000028.1 GCA_945884695.1 Streptomyces griseus | reverse complement strand
GGCCACTGGATATGGCCTTTGGTATCAGCGCACGCGCGGAGAGTTTCGTAAGAAGAAGACGGTAAATGGGCCAAAGTTAACCGCTGCCATTGTCGGCACAGAACTTGGGGCTCGGGCGACGATGGTGCAATTCTCATCAGCTTTCTGCACGCCATGTCGGGCCACCAAGGCGTTGCTTGAAGATATGGTTAAAACAATGACCGATGTTCACTATGCCCACATTGACGCCGAATCACATCTTGAATTAGTTCGTGAGTTAAATATCTTGTCCACACCAACCACCTTGTTCTTAAATGGAGCCGGTGTTGAAGTAGGCCGTGCAATGGGAACACCGAAGCGCGCTCAGGTGCACGCGGCGTTGGCTGCAATTCACTAGAATTAATCTATGCGTATGAAATTTCCAGATTTCAAGAAACGTATATCAATCACATTACTTTTCGCCTTTCTTCTTATTCCTTCGTTAAATCAAGCTTCTGCGGAAGAATCTCAAGAAATAACCGGCGTTACCTCTACTGAAATTAGAATCGGTGCCGCCTATCCACAGAATGGTCGTTTTGAATCAAGTTTCTTTGCAGGGGCTAACTCTTACTTTGATTATATAAATCAAGCGGGTGGAATTTACGGCCGAAAAATATTTTTAATCGCAGGCGATAATCAAAACTTGCCAACTAGATCTATCACCGCAACAAACGATTTGATAATGAAGTCTCGAGTTTTTGCGCTTTTCAATTCTTCTCCAACCACTCCTACTCATCTTGCCATGTCTTCTAATGTATTAAGAAATAGGAATATTCCAGACTTCTATCCAACGGCTACATACAGTGGATTTAGGAATACTGCGAAGTATCCATATTTAGTTGCAATGGGTGCGAGTAGCATGCAGGAGGCACGTGTAGCTGCAAATTTTGTAAGAGATTATTTTCCTGAAAAAAGGTTTACTTGGTTCACCAATATGTCAGAAGGAGACATAGAAGTCGATGTCAAGAATGCCTGGAGTGGTATCGGTTTTACTGTTTTACCATTCACCGCAGATTCAACTGTAGGAACAATTCATATTTCTAACTCATTACCTGATTTCAGCAGAGTGAAGAAACCCATGATTACCAGTGGAAGAGCAACCTCTTATACTTCTAGAGTTGTTGTTTTCGATCCAAAAGATCTGGTAGATGTATATGCGATCAATGTTTTGCCTTTGGTAAGCGACAAAAGTGATGAATTTGTGAATTTCTTTGAAGGACTAAACAAAAAGTATTCAAACGGAGCCCCTTTTGATTCGGCTTTCTTGGAAGGCGCAAATAGTGCGTACGTTTTTTCTCAAGCCCTCGCAGCTACCGGTCCAAGTCCAACACGTTCTGGGTTAGTGAATTCATTTAGGACTAAAGGAGGCACGTTCTCGACGGCAACTTACGGAAAACTAGATTTCGGCACTGGCGTTTCAGGGGGTAAAGCCACCTTTTATGTTGCAAAATTTGATGGAGCGTCTTGGTCTAGAGTCAGTGACTTTTATACGAATGAACTAGATTCAAACCTAGTTTCAAAAGGTTCTGTATCGAGAACCGCGTTGCTTCCAAATGGTTTGCCAATTATGAATGCCAAGGCTTCTAACTCCTCGATTTCATGCGTAAAGGGAAAGGCAACCAAGGTAGTAACGGGGTCTAATCCAAAATGCCCAACGGGATATAAGAAGAAATAAGTACTTGTTTCTGCGAATATTTCGCAACTAGCGTTATCGCTTAAGCCTGCTTACTCTTTACCTATGTTCCGCATCGAAATCAGCTATTTCACAAAGCGCCGTGTGCTTGATTACGGTCGCTTAGCTGGCTCTATGTGTCGTGCTTAGTTTGTAACTTAAAAACTAATCCAACGACTCATAATCGATTTAAGTAAGGAATGAAAATGTCAGTACAAATAGATGCACGTGGACCACGATGGTCTGCACTAATTACAACATTTGTATTAGCGATTGCTCTTATAACGTCAAATGTTTGGGTAATTACCTTCCAAGCGGTTGTATTTGCCATCGGTGCACTTCGCGGACCGCAATTCACCCCTTATGCCTATATCTTCAAGAAGGTTGTAAAGCCGCGTCTTAAGTCACAGGCGGCTTTAGAAGATGTGCGTCCTCCGCAATTTTCACAAGCAGTAGGACTAATTTTCGCACTCGTTGCGATTATTGGATCAGCAACTGGTGCCGGTGGGGTCTTTACAGTTGCAGTTGGATTTGCACTTGCCGCAGCTTTCTTGAATGCAGCGTTTAATTTCTGCTTGGGTTGCCAGATGTATTTACTCATCTTGCGTGCTGCCAAGTAATTTCTTCATTTTCTATAAAACAACTAACTAATAACAGGAGATAAATATGTCACGTGAAACATCACTAGTAAGCGCTGATTGGGTTACTGAAAATATCAATAACCCCAAGGTCGTAATTGTGGAGGTCGATGAAGACACCACTTTGTATGATCAAGGCCATATCGAAAACTCGATTACATTCCATTGGCGCGATGATCTGCAAGATGGGCTAATTCGCGATCTGATTTCGAAAGAGAAGTTCGAAGCCCTACTTTCAAAGTCAGGTATTGCAAACGACTCAACAGTCATCTTGTATGGCGGAAATAACAACTGGTTTGCAACTTATGCATTCTGGTATTTCAAGGTTTATGGCCACCAAGATGTGCGCTTGCTAGATGGTGGACGCAAGCGCTGGGAACTAGATGCTCGTCCAGTTGTGACCGAAGTGCCAACTCGCATAGCGACTCGTTATGTTGCTAAAGATCGTGATAATTCGATCCGCGCGTATCGCGATGAGGTAATTGCAGCTATTGGCAATCTAAATATCGTAGATGTTCGCTCACCTGCTGAATTCAGCGGTGAATTAGCAGCTCCTGCGCATTTGCCACAAGAACAAGGTCAGATCAAAGGACATATTCCTACTGCGAGAGATATTCCATGGTCAAAGGCTGCCAATGAAGATGGCACATTCAAGACAGATACTGAACTAAAAGAACTTTACGTCGGTGCCGGTGTTGATCTTGCAAAAGACACCATCGCGTATTGCCGTATTGGAGAACGTTCTGCGTTCTCTTGGTTTGTTCTGCACGAACTTCTTGGCGTTGCAAACGTTAAGAATTACGACGGGTCATGGACCGAATACGGTTCACTCGTTGGTGTACCAGTAGCTGTAGGCGCATAAGTTGAAAACCTGCGGTGCAACTCCCGGCGGTCCATCACTCGATGGCATTGACGTTACAACACAAACAATCATCCAAGGTGTTGTACTCAGGGACGGGG
>CAMCYO010000027.1 GCA_945884695.1 Streptomyces griseus | reverse complement strand
ATCTCTGGCCTAAAGGCTCAGTTGACAGCGTTGACTAACCTAGTAATCAAGATCCAGAAGAAGGTAAAGGCGTAAGCCCCCTTTGATCTGATAAAGATCTAGAACCGAAACCCGGTTCCCACTTCGGTGGGGACCGGGTTTCGGCCTTTTGTGGGGTGGGTTAAGTAGGCTTCGGGGTGTGAAGGTTCGAGTGATAAATCGCTACATAGGCATGTATGTATTGATAGCAGTGATTGCCGTAACACTATTGGTGACACCATTTAATTCAATTGATCCGGTAAACCTGCCTAAGTTGTCATTATTAGCTGTACTTAGTTTTATAGCCGTCGGATTAGCCTCATCTGAAGTTGAATTCTTCAAGACAAAAAAGAATAGGACTGTACTACTTTTTATCGGCATCTTTATTGGACAGCTCTTTTTTGTGTTACTCATAGACAGTCGCGATTTTTCTTATAAGTTTTATGGCACGTTTGGGCGAAATACAGGATTTCTAGCTTATTTGAGCCTTACTTTTCTACTTATTGCAAGCTTAGTTTCTGCATCCAAGCTATTGCTTAAGCGATATGTAATCGCCATTGTAGGTGTGGGTTCGTTACTGGCACTTTATGGTGTCTTGCAATCTAAGGGGCATGATTTCTACCAATTTGATCTCGGGATTGGTACAAATGTCTTTGGAACCTTTGGAAATGCGAACTTTCAATCAGCATTTATGGGGATTACCGCTGCTTCATCACTTACTCTTGGGCTTTTCAGCAAATTAAAGTTGCATTTTAAAGCACTATTCGTCTTACTGGTACTTTTAGCAATTTACAATATTTCAGCAAGCTCGCTTCAAGGATACTTAAACTTCGCAATTGGTATAAGCGCTGCAACTACCATCTATTTGCTCAAATCTAGAAAACCAATTCTTGGGTGGATAGGACTTGGCAGCACTATTCTTGGAGTTTTTATTCTCTCACTTGGTATTTTAAATACTGGCCCTTTGTCAGATTTGATTTATAAATCTTCACTTTTAGCACGTGGTTTTTACTGGCAAGCAGCAGCAAATATGATGTTAGACCACCCCTTATTTGGGGTTGGGATGGATGGCTATGGTGATGCCTATTTCAGGTCAAGAAATTCTGAGATTGCCTCCTACAACTCAGGAATTTACTCCGATACCGCCCACAATATTCCTTTAGATATTGGCTCAAATGGTGGTTTCCCACTCCTTATTGCCTATTTAGGGATCATCATCTTTGTGTTGATATCAATAGTCAGAATTATGAAACGAGAAACTGAATTTGATGTTGTCTTTACAACAATTGTTGCGGCATGGGTGGCATATCAGGCACAGTCACTCATCAGCATCAATCAACTAGGTTTAGGAGTTTGGGGTTGGTCGTTGTCTGGATTAATTATTGGGTATGAGTTAAACACCCGTTCAGATGAGATAGTAGGAAGTACCAAAGCAGTCCATAGAGTTAAGGCATCTTCACAGAAGATTTCTGCACTGGCAGTTATTACAACCTTTGTAGCAACAGGTTTGGGACTTGCAGCGGCCTTGCCACCCTATCTTGCTGCGAACAAATTCTATGTGGCCCTACAGAGTGGAGATGCGGAGATTATTCAACCAGCGGCGTATTTGAAACCCTATGATCGAGCACGATTTGCTTACGTTGCACAGTTGCTCCAGGAAAACAAACTTGAATCTAGGGCGATTGCAGTTCTTCGTGATGCAACAGAGATTTATCCCGATTCAATGGAACTATGGCGTCGATGGTCCACAATTCCATCAGCGTCTCCTGCCGATGTTGCACGTGCTTTGGCAGAAATGAAGCGCATAGATCCAAACAATCCAGACATTAAATAATGCATTCGAGGTCGCCTCACTGCTTTCCCTCAGTTAGTTCTCAGCCTTCTGCGCTCTAATTGGTGCATGACCCAGCCAACGCGTATCTATAAGCACTCATCGGCTGGTACGGACTGGGCGGCGCTACTACTTGGCGCAGGTCTTGGTTTAACTCTGGCGCTGCAGTTAACGACTGTGCGCAAAAGTGATTTCACTTCCCTTTATGCATCCCTTGCTTCTTTCTCACGCCTTTCTGCATTAGTTGGCACATATCTAGCAATCGTTGGCATCTTTTTAGTGGCACGTATTCCTTGGGTGGAGCGGGGTGTGGGCCATGATCGACTCGTTACCTGGCACCGCAACTTAGGTCCTTGGTCTTTATACGGCATTGGCGCACATGTTTTCTTTATTGTTTTATCTTTTGCAGGACAAGATTCAATTCCGCTCTATAAAGAGTTATGGCGAATGCTTAACTCTTTTGAGTGGATGTGGTTTGCCCTGGCTGGTTTTGTTTTAATGATTTTGGCTGGTGTTACTTCTTACAAAAAAGCTAGAGCAAAGATGAGCTATGAGACATGGTGGATCATCCATGTTTACACATACATTGCTGTTGCAGCATCTTTTATGCACCAAGTAGTCAATGGACAGATGTTTATTGGTCACCCACTTAACCGTGCTTACTGGACAGGGTTGTATGTCTTGATGGCATTTGCCATTGTGTATTGGCGCATTGGTGTGCCACTAGTGAGATCACTTAAAGTAAATCTGAAGGTTGAAAAAGTAATTGTTGAGGGTCCTGGGGTTATCTCAGTGATTATGAAGGGCCGTAACTTGCACACACTTGGCGCACAAGGTGGTCAGTTCTTTGGGTGGCGATTTTTAGCACGTGGACATTTCTTAATGTCACATCCTTATTCTTTATCTGCTGCTCCTACGGAGCATCTGATGCGCATTACCGTTAAAGATTTAGGTGATCACTCACGCTCATTGGCATTTATGAAACCTGGCACACGTGTTTTTGTTGAAGGACCTTATGGTGCTTTCACTGCAGGGCGCTCAACGCGCCCTCATGTGGTTTTAGTAGGTGGCGGTGTGGGAATCACGCCTATTAGAGCGATTATGGAAGAGCTAAGCGGCGGCGTGCAGATGGATGTGATTTTTAGAGCATCTAAAGAAGAAGATTTAGTACTAAGGGACGAGTTAGATTACTTAGCTTTTAATAGCGGAGGATCTATTCGTATTCACTATCTTGTGGGATCGCGTAAGAACCATCCAATGGATGCACGTTCAATGAAACGCCTTGTGCCACAGTTTGCAGACTCTGATGTTTACATCTGTGGTCCAGAGCCGTTGGTGAGCGCAGTGCGAGAAGCCTTTGAAGATGTGGGTGGTCCTAAAAACAGATTCCATGATGAGGCTTTTGCTTTCCACCGCGAATAGGTTTTGCACTTATCCACAGAACACCCTATAATTATGGGGTACACAATTATGGCTGACGGTGGTAGCCTTTAGATTGCCGAAATGGAAATTCGGTTTGCACAATCGGCGCGAAAGCACCGAATTGGTAAGGCACGAGT
>CAMCYO010000026.1 GCA_945884695.1 Streptomyces griseus | reverse complement strand
TATCGATCAAGAACCACAGCAACTATCTCTAGCTCCAGACCTCGATCATCTTGTGCAATCCATACCCATTGAACTTTTTTATCATCCTGGCTACTAATGACTGTGTAGGAGTTGTTTTCCATCACATAATTCACTCGAGCCTTACCAATGCGGTGCTTTCGCGCCGATTGTGCAAACCGAATTTCCATTTCGGCAATCTAAAGGCTACCACCGACGGCCGTAATTGTGTACCTCATAATTATAGGGTGTTCTGTGGATAACTGCTTGACTTATTCGCGGTGGAAAGCAAAAGCCTCATCATGGAATCTGTTTTTAGGACCACCCACATCTTCAAAGGCTTCTCGAACAGCGCTCACCAAAGGCTCTGGACCACAGATGTAAACATCAGAGTCTGCAAACTGTGGCACAAGGCGCTTCATTGAACGTGCATCCATTGGATGGTTCTTACGTGATCCCACAAGATAGTGAATACGAATAGATCCACCGCTATTAAAAGCCAAGTAATCCAACTCATCTCTTAGTACTAAATCTTCTTCTTTAGATACTCTAAAAATTACATCCATCTGCACGCCGCCGCTTAGCTCTTCCATAATCGCTCTAATAGGCGTAATTCCAACACCACCACCTACTAAAACCACATGGGGGCGCGTTGAGCGCCCTGCAGTGAAAGCACCATAAGGCCCTTCAACAAAAACACGTGTGCCAGGCTTCATAAAGGCGAGTGAGCGTGAGTGATCTCCTAAATCTTTAACGGTAATGCGCATCAGATGCTCCGTAGGAGCAGCTGATAAAGAGTATGGATGTGACATTAAGAAATGTCCACGCGCTAAAAAGCGCCACCCAAAGAATTGACCACCTTGTGCACCAAGTGTGTGCAGATTACGGCCCTTCATGATGACCGAGATCACCCCAGGACCCTCAATAATTACTTTTTCAACCTTCAGGTTTACTTTAAGCGATCTCACCATTGGCACACCAAAGCGCCAATACACAATTGCAAATGCCATCAACACGTACAACCCAGTCCAGTAAGCACGGTTAAGTGGGTGACCAATAAACATCTGTCCATTAACTACTTGATGCATAAAGGAAGCTGCAACAGCTATGTATGTGTAAACATGGATGATCCACCATGTCTCATAGCTCATCTTTGCTCGAGCTTTTTTATAAGAAGTAACTCCAGCCAAAATCATTAAAACAAATCCAGCGAGTGCAAACCACATCCACTCAAAAGAGTTAAGCATTCTCCAGAGCTCTTTATAGAGCGGGATTGAATCTTGTCCTGCAAAAGATAAAACAATAAAGAAAACATGTGCACCAATGCCATATAAAGACCAAGGCCCTAGGTTGCGGTGCCACGTAACAAGGCGATCGTGGCCCACACCCCGCTCCACCCAAGGAATACGTGCCACTAAAAAGATGCCAACGATTGCTAGGTATGTGCCTACCAATGCGGACAATCGTGAGAACGATGCAAGAGATGCGTAAAGAGAAGTGAAATCACTTTTGCGAACTGTCGTTAACTGCAGCGCCAGAGTTAAACCAAGGCCTGCGCCTAAAAGAAGCGCCGCCCAATCGGTGCCAGCCGATGAGTGCTTATAGATACGCGTTGGCTGGGTCATGGACCTATTACACCGCGCCAACCTGAGAACTAACTGAGGGTTAGCGGTGTGCTGGCCACGAATGCTTACTAAAGGTCAGAGTTGTAAGGGTCTAGGCGCTTCATCTCGGCTTTGGCCTGAGCAATATCTGCTGGTGTAGCTGATGGAATTGATGACCATCGCCTCCATAACTCAATTGAGTCAGGATAAATCTTAGTTGCATCGCGAAGCACGGCAATGGCTCTGGATTCAAGTTTGTTGTCCTGCAGTAACTGAGCAACATATGTAAATCGAGCACGATCATACGGTTTCAAATATGCAGCTGGTTGAATAATCTCTGCATCTCCACTCTGTAGGGCCACATAGAATTTGTTCGCAGCAAGATAGGGTGGCAAGGCCGCTGCAAGTCCTAAACCTGTTGCTATAAAGGTTGTAATAACTGCCAGTGCAGAAATCTTCTGTGAAGATGCCTTAACTCTATGGACTGTTCTGGTATTTCCTTCTTTCTCATCAGCACGGGTGTTCAACTCATACCCAATAATTAATCCTGACAACGACCAACCCCAAACTCCTAAACCTAGCTGATTAATACTGATGAGTGACTGCGCCTGATATGCCACCCATGCCGCAACAATTGTTGTGAAGACAACATCAAATTCAGTTTTTCGTTTCATAATCCTTACTATTGCTATCAAAACTAAGATGATGATTCCTAAATAGGCAATAAGGAGTGGGAAGCCTCCATTTGAGCCAAGGTCTAATGGGATGCTATGTGCAGTATCTGAAACAGTAAAAAATCCTGAGGAATAGACACTTGACGGTCTACTTCGCATATATGCATCGCCATAGCCATCCATTCCAACCCCAAAGAAGGGGTGGTCTAGCATCATATTTGCTGCAGCTCGCCAGTAAAAACTTCGTGCTAAAAGTGAAGACTTGTAAATTAAATCTGACAAAGGGCCAACATTTAGAATCCCGAGTAAGAGAATGATAACTCCGAAAATAGTGCTTCCGAGTGCAATCCACCCAAGAATTGGTTTTCTAGATTTGAGCAAATACATGGTAGTTGCCGCACTTATACCAATTGCCAAGTTCAGGTATCCTTGTTGAGAACTAGCTGAAATATTGTAAATTGCTAAAAGTATAAGTAAGAGAAATAGTGCTTTAAAATGTGACTTTACCTTGCTGAAAAGTACAAGAGTAAGTGATGAAGCACCAGTAATCCCCATAAACGCCGATTGAAAGTTCGCGTTTCCGAAGGTGCCAAAAACATTAGTACCAATCCCGAGATCAAATTGGTAGAAATCATGTCCCTTAGATTGCAATATGCCATAAAGTGCCAGTAATGAACCCACACCTACAATAGCAATCACGTATCGCTTAAGTAATAATTTAGATGCAGAAACTAAGCTTGCAATAAGTAGAAAAGTAAGGCTTAAATAAGCTAGAAATCCTGTATTTCGTCCAAACGTGCCATAAAACTTATAAGAAAAATCGTGACTGTCTATGAGCAACACAAATAAGAGCTGTGCAACAAAGAAACCAATAATCAGAAGTACTATCCTATTTTTTTTAGCCTTAAAAAAATCAATTTCAGATGAGGCTAACCCGACAGCTATAAAACTAAGTACAGCTAATAATGACAACTTAGGTAGGTTTACCGGATCAATAGAATTAAATGGTGTCACCAATAGTGTTACGGCAATCACCGCTACCAATACATACATACCTATGTACCGATTAATCACTCGATCTTTCATATCCCCAAGCCTACTTACCCCACCCCATAAAAGGCCGAAACCCGGCCCCCACGTGAGTGGGAACCGGGTTTCGGTTCTAGATCTTTATCAGATCAAAGGGGGCTTACGCCTTTACCTTCTTCTGGATCTTGATTACTAGGTTAGTCAACGCTGTCAACTGGGACTTTAGACCAG
>CAMCYO010000025.1 GCA_945884695.1 Streptomyces griseus | reverse complement strand
CTGGTCTAAAGTCCCAGTTGACAGCGTTGACTAACCTAGTAATCAAGATCCAGAAGAAGGTAAAGGCGTAAGCCCCCTTTGATCTGATAAAGATCTAGAACCGAAACCCGGTTCCCACTTAGGTGGGGGCCGGGTTTCGGCCTTTTCTAGAAAAGAATATGTAGGCTCTACTTATGGATTCACGGGCAAGTGATCGATATTTAGGGATGTTTGTGCTGCTTGCATCGGCGGCAGTGTGTTTATTCGTGGCACCATTTAGTTCAATTGACCCAGCCAATTTACCTAAGCTGTGCCTTCTTGTTGTTTTAAGTTTTATTGCAGCAGGATTCGCCTTTTCAAAGATTGAGTTCTTTAAGCTCAAAAGAAATAGAGTCATTCTTTCAATTATTGGAATCTTTATTCTGCAACTCACCTTAGTTTTACTAGTGGATGAGCGTGATTTCGCCCTGAAGTTCTATGGAACATCTGGTCGCAATACAGGCTTTATTGCCTATCTGAGCCTTTCTTTTTTACTTTTAGCCAGCCTTGTTTCGTCATCAAAGTTATTACTGAAAAGATATGTTATTGCCCTTGTTAGTTCCGGGACAGCGTTGGCGCTCTATGGCATTGCCCAATCAAGAGGCTATGATTTCTTTGAATTCGATCTTGCTATTGGAACAAAAACATTTGGTTCTTTTGGAAATTCGAACTTTCAATCCGCGTATATGGGGATTACAGCTGCAGCAGCACTAACTCTGGTTGTTTACAGTAGAACCAAGATTTATTTTAAAGCAGGCCTATTTTTCCTTACTTGCTTGGCCATCTATAACGTTTCACTTAGTTCGGAGCAGGGCTACTTCAATTTTGTTGTTGGTATTGCTGCTGCAACGATTATCTTTTTATTCAAATCTAGAAAGCCAATTTTAGGATGGATAGCCCTTGCAGGCTCAAGTGTTTCTGTCCTATTCCTACTACTCGGTATTCTAAAAATAGGGCCTTTGGCTGAGTATATTTTTAAGTCTTCACTATTTGCACGCTGGTTTTACTGGCGCGCAGCGGGAAAGATGATGGTAGATCATCCCTTAATTGGCGTTGGCATGGATGGCTACGGCGATGCCTATTTGCGCAGTAGACCGGCTAGCTTCTATTCATCTGGGTTTTCTACTTTTTCAGATACTGCACACAGTATTCCTTTAGATATTGGTTCTAATGGTGGCTTCCCACTCTTTATTGCCTATATGGCCATTATCGTCTTTGTATTGATTTCAATAATTAGAATCATGAAACGAAAAACTGAATTTGATGTTGTTTTTACAACAATTGTTGCGGCTTGGGTGGCATATCAAGCACAGTCACTGATTAGTATCAATCAACTTGGTTTAGGAGTTTGGGGTTGGTCGTTGTCAGGATTAATCATTGGTTATGAGTTAAATACTCGTCCTGATGTGATTGAAGGAAATGCTAAGCCAGCACCAAAGGGCAAGGTATCAGTGCAAAAGATTTCTGCTTTGGCAGTGATCACTACATTTATTGCAACAAGTGCAGGAATTGCAGTTGCCTTACCACCTTATCTGGCGGCTAATAAATTCTATGCAGCTTTAAAGAGTGGAGATGCAGAAGTTATTCAACCAGCGGCGTATTTGAAACCCTATGATCGAGCACGATTTGCTTATGTCGCACAGTTGCTTCAGGAAAACAAACTTGAATCTAGGGCGATTGCAGTTCTTCGTGATGCAACAGAGATTTATCCCGATTCAATGGAACTTTGGCGTCGATGGTCCACAATTCCATCAGCGTCTCCTGCCGATGTTGCACGTGCTTTGGCAGAAATGAAGCGCATAGATCCAAACAATCCAGACATTAAATAACGTATTCGAGGTCACCTCACTGCTTTCCCTCAGGTAGTTCTCAGCCTTCTGCGCTCTGATAGGTCCATGACCCAGCCAACGCGCATCTATAAGCACTCATCTGCTGGCACCGACTGGGCAGCGCTATTACTTGGTGCAGGACTTGGTTTAACCCTGGCGCTGCAGTTAACGACAGTACGCAAAAGTGATTTCACTTCCCTTTATGCATCTCTTGCATCTTTCTCTCGTCTTTCTGCATTAGTTGGCACATACCTAGCCATCGTTGGCATTTTTTTAGTAGCACGTATTCCCTGGGTGGAGCGAGGTGTGGGCCACGATCGTCTTGTTACCTGGCACCGCAACTTAGGTCCTTGGTCACTCTATGGCATCGGTGTGCATGTTTTCTTTATTGTTTTATCTTTTGCAGGACAAGATTCTATCCCGCTCTATAAAGAGCTCTGGAGAATGCTTAACTCCTTTGAGTGGATGTGGTTTGCGCTGGCTGGTTTTGTTTTAATGATTTTAGCTGGAGTTACTTCCTACAAAAAGGCTAGAGCAAAGATGAGCTATGAGACATGGTGGATCATCCATGTTTACACATACATTGCTGTTGCAGCATCTTTTATGCACCAAGTGGTTAATGGCCAGATGTTTATTGGTCATCCACTCAATCGTGCTTACTGGACAGGGTTGTATGTGTTGATGGCATTTGCAATTCTGTATTGGCGCATTGGCGTGCCACTGGTGAGATCACTTAAAGTAAACCTGAAAGTTGAAAAAGTAATTGTGGAGGGTCCTGGGGTTATTTCAGTAATCATGAAGGGCCGTAACTTGCATAAGCTTGGCGCTCAAGGTGGTCAGTTCTTTGGGTGGCGCTTTTTAGCGCGTGGACATTTCTTAATGTCACATCCTTATTCTTTATCTGCTGCTCCTACGGAGCATCTGATGCGCATTACTGTTAAAGATTTAGGTGATCACTCACGCTCACTTGCCTTTATGAAGCCTGGCACACGAGTCTTTGTTGAAGGGCCTTATGGTGCTTTTACTGCAGGGCGCTCAACGTGCCCCCATGTGGTTTTAGTAGGTGGTGGTGTGGGTATTACGCCTATTAGAGCGATTATGGAAGAGCTAAGTGGGGGCGTGCAGATGGATGTAATTTTTAGAGCATCTAAAGAAGAAGGTTTAGTACTAAGGGAAGAGTTAGATTACTTAGCTTTTAATAGCGGTGGATCTATCCGTATTCACTATCTTGTGGGATCACGTAAGAACCATCCAATGGATGCACGTTCAATGAAGCGCCTTGTGCCACAGTTTGCTGACTCAGATGTTTACATCTGCGGTCCAGAGCCGCTGGTGAGCGCAGTGCGAGAAGCTTTTGGAGATGTGGGTGGACCTAAAAATAGATTCCATGATGAGGCTTTTGCTTTCCACCGCGAATAAATGCGCAGGTGTGTATGGGCCCACATTAAGCAAACTCTCAGATAGTTAAGGTTTAGTTGGTATTAAGGAAAAGGAGCACAAGATGAAACGTGGGTTACTCATTGCTGGAGGGGCCTTAGGTGGCCTTGGCGCAGTCATGGCTATTACACCACCACAGTTTTCATCTACTGAATCTTTAACTATAGGTGGCGGTGCAATAGCTGCATCAACACCTTCTGCAGTTGATTCACCTACTCCTGTTGCAACTAAAGCTACGGGCACGACAACTAAGAAAGCTACTGCAAGTAAAGCTGCAATATCTGCGGCTACTGTCAGTGCTCCAGCAACACAAAGTGCTGCACCACAAGGTGTTAATGGAACCTTTAGTGGGCCAAGCATTAACGTTAACTATGGAAACGTTCAAGTACAGATCACTGTTAAAGACGGCAAGATTGTTGATGCAACAGCCCTTCAAGCACCTAGTGGTCGAAATGATCGTTGGACCAATATGGCTTTGCCTATTTTGAAGAAACAGACTCTGGCTGCACAAAGCGCCAACATTCAAGGAGCTTCAGGTGCTTCTTATACTTCATACGGTTGGTATACATCTCTGCAAGGAGCGCTAGCTAAAGCTGGTTTGTAAGGCATTAGGTAGGCTCACATAATGAATCACCTTCGACAACAGTTCCCTGTGTGGGGAACGATTGTGGATGTGGATATCGCATCATCTCTTGTCAGTAAAGATGGTTTAAATCAGGGGATGCAGCAAGTAATAGATTTTTGCAAACAAGTCGATGCTGA
>CAMCYO010000024.1 GCA_945884695.1 Streptomyces griseus | reverse complement strand
TCCACATCCACAATCGTTCCCCACACAGGGAACTGTTGTCGAAGGTGATTCATTATGTGAGCCTAGCTAATACCTTACAAACCAGCTTTAGCTAGTGCTCCTTGCAGAGATGTGTACCAACCGTATGAAGTATAAGAAGCACCTGATGCTCCTTGAATGCTTGCGCTCTGCGCAGCCAAAGTCTGTTTCTTCAATATTGGCAAAGCCATATTGGTCCAACGATCATTGCGCCCACTTGGTGCTTGAAGAGCTGTTGCATCAACAATCTTGCCGTCTTTAACTGTGATCTGTACTTGCACGTTGCCGTAGTTAACGTTAACTGTTGGACCAGTAAAAGTACCTGTTACGCCTTTAGAAGCGGGTGCAGGTGCTGCAGTTGTCTTTGTAGCAGTAGGTGTTGGATCAGCTGTTGCAACTGCGCCAGAGTTTGAATTACTACTTGCAGTAGCTGCAGGTTTAGTAGATTTACTGGCAGTAGCTTTCTTAGTAGAAGTTGTCTTTGTTTTAGTTGCGGCAGGTGTTGGTGAATCAGTTGCTGTAGCTATAGCAACTGCAGTTGGTGTTGTGGCAGCCATTGCACCGCCGCCGATCGCTAAAGATTCAGTAGATGAGAACTGCGGAGGTGTAATTGCCATGACTGCGCCAAGGCCACCTAAGGTGCCTCCTGCAATCAATAACGCCCGCTTCATCTAGTGCTCCCTCTTCCTTATAACTAACTTAACCCTAATAACCTGAGAGAAACCTTAATGCTCCCCGATTTACATCTGCGCATTTACTCCTTATGGAAAGCAAAAGCCTCGTCATGGAATCTGTTTTTAGGTCCACCCACATCTTCAAAAGCTTCTCTCACAGCGCTCACCAACGGCTCTGGACCGCAAATGTAAACATCAGAGTCTGCAAACTGTGGCACAAGGCGCTTCATTGAGCGTGCATCCATTGGATGGTTCTTTCTTGGTCCCACAAGATAGTGAATACGAATAGATCCACCGCTATTAAACGCTAAGTAATCTAACTCATCTCGTAGTACTAAATCTTCTTCTTTAGATGCTCTAAAAATAACATCCATCTGCACGCCACCATGTAGCTCTTCCATAATCGCTCTAATTGGCGTAATTCCCACACCACCACCTACTAAAACCACATGAGGGCGCGTTGAGCGCCCTGCAGTGAAAGCACCATAAGGTCCTTCAACAAATACACGTGTGCCAGGCTTCATAAAGGCAAGTGAGCGTGAATGATCACCTAAATCTTTAACAGTAATGCGCATCAGGTGCTCCGTAGGAGCAGCAGATAAAGAGTAGGGATGTGACATTAAGAAATGTCCTCGTGATAAAAAGCGCCACCCAAAGAATTGACCACCTTGTGCACCAAGTGTGTGCAGATTACGGCCCTTCATAATCACTGAAATAACCCCAGGACCCTCAACTATTACTTTTTCAACCTTCAGGTTTACTTTAAGTGATCTCACCAGTGGCACACCAATGCGCCAATACACAATGGCAAATGCCATCAAGACATACAACCCAGTCCAGTAAGCGCGGTTAAGTGGATGACCAATAAACATCTGTCCATTTACTACTTGGTGCATAAAGGATGCTGCAACAGCTATGTATGTGTAAACATGGATGATCCACCATGTCTCATAGCTCATCTTTGCTCGAGCTTTTTTGTAAGAAGTAACCCCAGCTAAAATCATTAAAATAAAGCCAGCGAGTGCAAACCACATCCACTCAAATTGATTGAGCATTCTCCAGAGCTCTTTATAGAGTGGGATTGAATCTTGTCCGGCAAAAGATAAAACTATAAAGAAAACATGCGCACCGATGCCATATAAAGACCAAGGACCTAAGTTGCGGTGCCAGGTAACCAATCGATCATGGCCCACACCCCGCTCCACCCAAGGAATACGTGCCACTAAAAAGATGCCAACGATTGCTAGGTATGTGCCAACTAACGCAGATAGGCGAGAGAAAGATGCAAGGGATGCGTAAAGAGAAGTGAAATCACTTTTGCGCACAGTTGTTAACTGCAGCGCCAGAGTTAATCCAAGACCTGCGCCAAGTAATAGCGCTGCCCAGTCGGTGCCGGCCGATGAGTGCTTATAAATGCGCGTTGGCTGGGTCATGCACCTATTAGACCGCGAGAACCTGAGAACTAACTGAGGAATGCTGGTGTGCCGACACCGAATCTGAAATTAAAGATCTGGGTTATGTGGATCTAGACGTTTCATTTCAGCCTTGGCGTACGCAACATCTGCGGGTGCAGCGGAGGGAATAGAAGCCCAACTTTTCCATAAATCAAAGGAGTCCGGATAAATTTCAGTTGCATCACGGAGCACTTCAACAGCTCTAGAGTCAAGTTTATTTTCTTGCAAGATCTGAGCAACGTACGCAAATCGCGCTCGATCATACGGCCTTAAATAAGCTGCCGGTTGAAGAATATCTGCATCTCCGCTTTGCAGCGCCGAATAAAACTTGTTTGCGGCAATATATGGTGGTAGTGCAATTGCAAGGCCAATCCCTGAAGTCGCAAAAGTTATAACTAAAGCACTTGCGGGTAACTTCGCGGTAACCGCTCTTCTTTTGAGCGAAGTTTTTTGACTTTCAAGCGAGACTGAATCTCGAGTATTAATCTCATAACCAATTAATAGACCAGTTAA
Organism: Streptomyces griseus; assembly: GCA_945884695.1. Classification (GTDB taxonomy): domain Bacteria; phylum Actinomycetota; class Actinomycetes; order Nanopelagicales; family Nanopelagicaceae; genus QYPT01. The sequence continues at coordinate 1,409 of CAMCYO010000024.1, read as the reverse complement.
TGACCAACCCCAAACTCCAAGACCTAGTTGATTAATACTGATTAATGACTGTGCTTGATAAGCGATCCAGGCGGCAACAATCGCAGCGAAGTAAACATTGAATTCATCTCTTCGTTTAACGACCTTAATGATTGAATAAAGGGCTAAACCAACAATTGCTAAATACGAAATCAACAAAGGCAATCCACCACTAGCGCCTATATCTAAGGGAATATTGTGCGCAGTATCAGCCACAGTCTCTGCCCTTAACTGTGCAACTTCAGGTGACCTTGATCTGCGATACCAATCTCCAAAGCCATCCATTCCAACACCAAAGAATGGATGATCAACAATCATGTTGAGTGCCCCCCGCCAGTAAAATCCACGGGCCTGCAATGAAGACTTGTAAATAGCCTGTGCCAATGGCCCTTTGTCTAAAATTCCAAGTAGTACTGAAAGAATCCCAACACCAAATAAACTTAGAATTCCCCAGCCAAAGATTGGGTGCTTCTTCTGAAATAGATAGATAATTAGTGCTGCGGCAAAACCTGCCATAAAGTTAAGGTAACCCTGCTGTGAACTTAATGAAACGTTACATATTGCTAGTACGGCTAGAACAATGAGCGGAATCTTGTAAATAAACTTTAAGGAGCTAAACACTGCAAGTGTTAAAGCTATAGATGCCGTAATGCCCATAAAAGCCGATTGAAAGTTTGGGTTACCAAAAGTGCCATACACATTAGAGCCATAAATATTATTAAACTCATAAAATTCGATACCTCTGGATTGAGCAATGCCATACAGAGCTAAAACAGCTCCGACGACGACCAAAGCCCACACATAACGCTTAACCAACTCGAATCCAGCCGAGACCAAGCTAGCCACCAACAAGAAACTCAAACTTAAATAAGCAATAAATCCCGTATTTCGAGAAGGCGTCCCATATAACTTAAAGGACCATGTTTGGTTGTCTACAAGTAAAACGAAAGTCAGCTGTAGAACAAAGGTTCCGATCACAATAATGGCAACTCTAAATTGTGGATCCCACAGAAGAGCTCTCTCTGATAAAACTAAACCCGCAGTCACAAATGCAAGAGAGATTAAGAGAGAGAGCTTAGGCAGATTTATAGGGTCTACTGAGTTAAACGGCGTCACCAGCAGCGTCACGCTAGTAACCGCCACCAACACAAACATTCCTATATGCCTACTCACGAGGGCAACTTTCATGAAGCGAAGCCTACTTAAACAACCCCCATAAAAGGCCGAAACCCGGCCCCCACCTAAGTGGGAACCGGGTTTCGGTTCTAGATCTTTATCAGATCAAAGGGGGCTTACGCCTTTACCTTCTTCTGGATCTTGATTACTAGGTTAGTCAACGCTGTCAACTGGGACTTTAGACCAGAGATCAGTGAGGCAACCTGAGCAGATAG
>CAMCYO010000023.1 GCA_945884695.1 Streptomyces griseus | reverse complement strand
GAGAGATCGCGAACCCCCGCTCTACTTTTCAAAACAGCAAGGCAATAGAATTCCGCATCATTTCTTTTAAGCCAGGAGAGTTTCTAAATGTCAGAGCGTTCGACCAGTAAGTCACGGTTAGGCGCATTGCCATGGATCGCACCAGCGCTTGTAATGATTATTGTTTTTGTTCTGTGGCCAGCATTTGAAATGCTACGAACTTCTTTTCAGGAAGTTGGCTCCACAGGAGCAGTAAAAGGTTGGGCAGGATTACAAAACTATTCAACCTTACTTAAGAATCCAGATCTTCCCAACGTGTTAATTAGAACCCTTATTTGGGTTTTAGGTGTTGTTTTCTTCACCATGCTTATCTCACTACCTGTAGCTCAATTACTCAATACAAATTATCCAGGAAGAAAAATTGTTCGCTGGGCGATCATCATTCCTTGGGCAGCATCACTAGTAATGACATCAACAATCTGGAAATGGATTCTTGATGCGTATTATGGAGTACTCAACGAAATCGCAATGGATTTCAATTTACTTAAAGAGCCAATTGATTGGCTTGCAGATACGAAACAATCTTTTGCCTGGTTGATGGTTGTCGCTATTTTTGTTTCAATCCCGTTTACCTCATTTGTGATTCTTGCAGGTCTTTCAACTGTGCCACATGACATTCTTGAGGCATCAAAGGTTGATGGTGCCAGTCCTTGGAAAAACTATCGCCACATTATCTTTCCTCTTCTTAAACCTTCACTTTTCGTCGCAGCAGTTATTAACCTGATCAATGTCTTTAATTCATTCCCCATCATTTGGGTGATTACAGGTGGCGGACCAGGCTATGAAACAGACACGACAACAACTTTGGCGTACAAGATCTCATTCCGCGATCAAGATGTTGGTCAGTCGGCAGCTATGGCGGCCGTGAATTTTGCAATTATCTTGGTATTTATCGGGCTTTTCCTTAAGGCATCAAAGAATCAGGAGCAGAACTAATGACTTCTCTTGTGGTTCCAAAGCGTCATAAGCGCTTCACTGGCAAAAAAGTAACTCTGACCATCTCTGCATGGACCATGGGATTTCTCTTTTTCGCGCCTTATTTGCAGATGTTACTTACAGCCCTTAAGTCCAAGGAAGAAATCACAGCTATTCCTGCGACTTACTTGCCGAAAAAGTGGGCCTTTGAGAACTTCATAGGCGTGTGGAGAGAAATTCCGCTCCTCGGATTTATAAAGAGTTCCTTTATTATTTCAATTTCAGCCACAATTATTGTAATTCTTATAGCTATTCCAGCTGCCTACTATGTCGCGCGTAATGATTTCCGAGGCAAAAAAGCATTCCTGTTATTAGTTCTCGTTACTCAAATGTTTGCACCGACGGCACTTGTTGTTGGAATCTTCCGAGAGATAGTTGCCTTAAATCTGGTCGATACTTATTTAGCGCTAATCCTGATCTATGCCGCCTTCAATATGGCGTTCTCAATTTGGATTCTTTCAAGCTTCTTTAGAAGTATCCCGAAAGAAATTGAAGAAGCCGCTTGGATTGATGGGTGCAGCCGCTTCACAACGCTCACTCGTATTGTTCTCCCGTTAGCACTTCCAGGGCTAGTAACTGCTTTCATCTTTACATTCATTGCGGCCTGGAATGAGTTTGTAATTGCACTAACACTCACATCGTCACCAGAACGCGAACCTCTCACGGTTGGTCTCACTTCACTGATTGGTCAATATCAAGTGCAGTGGAACTACCTCTTTGCTGGATCTCTGATCGCAATTGTTCCCGTTGTTATTCTTTTTGCATCAATTGAAAAGTGGCTCGTTGGTGGGCTAACTGCCGGAAGTGTGAAATGAGTAAACAAGATCGACTGTCGCGCATCCTTGAAATTGTTGTTGAAAAAGGAAGCGTAGATGTTGAAACTGTTGCCCAAGAACTTGATGTTTCAACAGCCACTATTCGACGAGACTTTGATTCGCTTGCTAAAAAACAGCTTCTTTCGCGCACACATGGTGGCGCAGTAGCAACTGGCGGATCACTAGGTATTCCACTTACCTACAAAGTTGCTAAAGATGATGAAGTTAAACAACGAATTGCAGCTGCTGCTGCCGATATGGTTTCGCGATATGACGTCATCGGAATTAACGGAGGAACAACTACTACTGCAGTTGCACGCGCAATAGTCGCAAGATCCGAATTCGCACCAGGAGATGTCTCAGATTTGCAGCCAGCACTTACTGTCGTTACCAATGCGGTAAACATTGCGGCAGAGCTAACTGTGCGCCATCAGATCAAGATTGTTGTCACAGGAGGAGTCGCGCGCCCGCAGTCTTACGAACTCACTGGACCATTTGCTGAAGAAGTTCTTAAAGAGGTCAACATCGATATTGCCTTTCTTGGAGTCGAAGCAATTGACTCTCTGATTGGCGCTGCCGCACGACATGAAGACGAAGCACGCGTTAACCGACAGATTGCTGCGCGTGCACGGAAGATTGTTGTCGTGACAGATAGCTCAAAATTTAAGAAGAGTGCATTTGCTTCAATCAGCCCTATCAGCGATATTGACATTCTCATTACTGACAGCGGAATTGATTCACGGATAGTAAAAGACTTTCGCGCACTTGGCGTCGAGATTGTGATCGTTTAAGGAGCACTATGTCGCGCACAAATGCAGCAAAACTAGTTCTAGCAGCCAAGGGCGCAGGCACCGCTGTCGGAGCATTTAATGTAATTCTTCTAGAATATGCCGAAGCCCTAGTTGCGGGCGCAGAACAAGCAAAACTTCCTGTCATTTTACAAATAAGTGAAAATTGCGTGAGTTATCACAAAGCCTTAAAGCCTATTTCTGTAGCAACAATTGCAATAGCAGAATCTTCAACGGTGCCAGTATCGGTGCATCTAGATCACGCAGAGAGTGAAGATCTAGTAAAAGAAGCACTAGATCTTGGTTATGACTCAATTATGTTTGATGGGTCAAAGCTTTCCTACGCTGACAATGTGGCAGCAAGTGCCCGCATGGCGGCACTGTGTAAGAGTTATGGAGCAACTCTCGAAGTTGAAATTGGTGAGGTTGGCGGAAAAGATGGTGTTCATGCACCAGGTGTGCGAACTAATCCACTTGAAGCAAAAGCTTTTACAGAAGCCACAGGTGCAGATTTGTTAGCGGTTGCAGTTGGCTCTTCACATGCAATGACAACTCGCGATGCCACTTTAGATTTTGATCTAATTCAAGAAATTGCAAAAACTGTTTCAGTACCTTTGGTTCTACACGGTTCATCTGGTGTTAGCGACAGTGATTTACAGAAGGCTGTAAAGGCCGGAATGAGCAAGATCAATATTGCAACTCATCTCAATAATGTTTTTACCCACGAAATTCGTCAAGCTCTGGATTCAAATCCAAAGTTAGTTGACCCCCGCAAGTACATTGCACCGGGCCGAGATTCAGTTGCAGCCGAAGTTGCCAGACTTTTAGCTTTGTTGAACTAACTTCTTGAAGGGGCCTAAACCCTCTCAGAGATTTAATCGAGGCAAAAGGGTAAACCTCGGGTTAAGAGTGTGAAGCGCGAAGAACTTTTAAAATTGGGCTTGTCGTAACCTTTCTCACTGTGCGGTAATCATGTCGTTACCTAAAAAACACTTAAGTGAAATTGAGTACTGCTTAGATAAGGCCATGAAACAAACCCATATCTCAAGAAAATTTACTGGCTTTGGCGCACTCGCCACGGCCATCGCATTATTAGTCTCGTTACTAATTCCAACTGCGCAAGCAAACACATACTCACTTCCTAACGCACCCACCAACGTCACCTCTTATATAGGTGCACGTGGAGTTGTTGTTAAATGGACACCAGGTGCAGATGTTGCACCAGGAGTTACAGGTTATGTTGTCTCAGCAGGTGCGGGCTCATGCCCAATCTTTGTACCTGCAAAAAATAACAGCGTTGTCACCATGCCTGTTGTCGATGGACAACCAGGAGGAACACCTGTTGTTCAGGCCGTGAACGCTTATGGCTTCTCAAAGCCAGCGGCATCAAATAAGAGCTACACAGCAGCTCAACTAGCAACTGTTGCATCATCACTCAACAAAGCTGTTCAAGTTCTCCAGCTCAGCGACCTACATGGTGCAATTGAAGTGGGTGGATCATTTGGTGCAGCCCTTCTAACAAGTAACTGGAACGCAGATCGCGCTGCTAATAAGGCAACGATTGCGGTCTCATCTGGAGACAACATCGGTGCAGCACCTCCAATCTCAACTGAGTTTGAAGAGCTACCAACGATTGAATCATTAAATGCTGCCAAGCTAGATGTTTCAGTGTTTGGTAACCACGAGCACGATCGCAATATCGATCACCTCAACAAGATGATTGGCGCATCAGATTTCCAGTGGGTAGTTTCTAACTACAGCGCTGGAGCCTTAGATGTTCTTAAGTCAGGAACAAAGCAGGCCAAGAACTACACAATCATTGAGCGCGGTGGCGTAAAGATTGGTGTAGTTGGCTCAAATACGCCAGAGACAATCGAACAAG
>CAMCYO010000022.1 GCA_945884695.1 Streptomyces griseus | reverse complement strand
ATTGTTTGAGTTGGAGAAAGAGTTATTGGAGTGTCAAAAAAAGTATGGCGAGCTTTAACCCAAGAAATTACATCATGGACAATGGCATGGGGAATATCTTGAGGAATAACAGAAATTCCACCACGACGGGCAATGGTTTCAGCCATTCGTCGACCCGAAATTGCTGTCATATTCGCTACAACGATTGGGATCGTTGTTCCTGTTGCATCGCCGGATGAGAGATCTACTTCCATGCGGCTTGCAACGGTGGAATGACTTGGCACCATGAAGACATCATCGTAGGTAAGGTCAAAAGTAGGTTCAGTTAAGAAGCGCACGAGCCGAAAGCCTACTCAGGACACGAGAGTGGGGCAATCGGATTTCATAAATTTGCGATGCGAAATCTATTGACCACAGCCTCGCCACACAATAAGTTTTCACCGATTCACTTAGGACGGAGAGATTAATAGGTGATGGGCTCAGCACTTACTTCCGAGCAATTGCACAACCAAGCCTATTTCGATGACCCTTTTCCTATTTGGCAACAAATGCGTCATGAATACCCTATCTTTCACGACGTTATAGATAACCGGTGGCTCATCACACGTTATGACGACGCCGCTGAAGTATTTAGAAATCACGCTATTTACTCTGCTAAACCATATTCGCGTTTCGGTGATGTTATAGGTCAAACAATGGTGCAAATGGATGGAAAAGATCATGACATACGCAGGTCGATTGTTGCCCCCGTTATGGTGGGAAAGAAACTTGAGCATGACTATCAACCGTTAATAAATGGTGTTATTGATCGTTTACTTGCAAAACTTCCTTCTTCTGGATCCTTCGATGCAATGAAATCTATTACTTCACCTCTACCTCTTAAAGTAATTGCGACAATGCTTGGAATGCCTGATAGTTATGACTCCTACCTTTATGACGTAACAATAAAAGTGTTTGCCGCGCTTGCAGGTACTGAGCCAGAAAAGTCAGAAGGAAAAGCAAAGCATGAAGAATTCGCATTACAGATTGATCAAATTATCAGTGAAAGAATGAAATCACCAACCAATGACCTCATCACTGGAATTACGCAAGGGCGAAGTGAAGACGGACAATCACTTTCTCGCCAGGAAATTGCCTCTTTCATTAGTTTGTTGTTGGTAGCCGGCGGAGAAACCACAGACCGAACGCTTGCCAATTTTTGGTATGTATTGTTAAAACATCCAGAAATTGTTGAGATGATTCGTGCTGATTTCTCACTACTTGAACCAGCGATTTCAGAATTTATGCGTCGTGATGGAATTGTTGTTTACGAGGATAGGGAATTAACACAAAATGTTATTTGGCATGGACAAGAAATCCCTGCGGGGGAAATTATTCGAGTTGCCATGATGTCGGCAAATAACGATGAGAGTATCTTTGCAAACCCTCGCACTTTTGATATCACGCGAAAAGACCTTAATTTAGGGCCAGAGAAACGACCTGGTGGCCGGTTAGAAGGCGTTGCTCATCACATGGGATTTGGATTAGGTAAACATTTTTGTATTGGTTATCACTTAGCTCGAGCAGAAATGAGTAGCGCTACTGAGAAGTTATTGACTCGCTATGAAAAGCTCTCCTTCGCTCCAGGGCCAGAGCCCGACTTAAGTATTCGTTGGCATATGAGACATTTAGATCATCTTGTTTTGAATGCAAGTTGATACACGTTTTATATCTCTTTATAGTGATGGTATGTGGGAGTAATGAGAATTTGATTTAGATATTTTTGCTGATAATTTGGAGTTATAGTGGTTAGATGAGAGCATGAAGAGCAGGCGACAATTTCCAGATTTGAGATTTATTCTCCCTTTAATCAATTGGAGTTTGCCAACTTTTAACAATAAGAAATCTCTTCTCAGTAAAGTAGTGTTGATTCATGACTTCAAGAAAATTGCATCCCGGAAAGTGCCAAAAGCGGTATATGACTATGTAGAAGGTGGGGCGCATCAAGAAGTATCACTAAAACGCAGCGTTGATGCCTTCTTACGGGTTGAATTCCAACCCAATGTTCTTCGTGATATCTCTAAAATTGATACATCTGTGGAGATTTTTGGGGAAAAGATTTCAATCCCAGTTATTTTTGCACCTACGGGCTATACGAGAATGATGCATCATTCTGGCGAAATCGCTGTAGCTGAAATTGCAAAGAGAAATAACTTAATTTATTGCTTATCAACTATGGGAACCACCGCACCAGATGAACTATCTTTAGCTGTTCCTGATGCTCGCCTATGGTTCCAGTTCTATTTGATGAAGGACCGTCAGGCGAGTGTGAAAATGATCGAGCGAGCCCAAAAGCATGGTTTTGAAGTCTTGATCCTTACAGTCGACACCCCGGTTTCCGGAATAAGAGCCCGGGATATTCGAAACGGTTTGACCATCCCTCCAAGAATTGGTATTAAAACTTTATTCGATATGGCGAAAAAACCCCATTGGTGGCTAAACCTATTAACTACAGCGCCTTTAGAATTTGCAGCTTTTCGCGGATATAACGAGCCACTTTCACAAATCGCTGCCAAAATATATGACTCATCTTTGAATTATGAAGATATCACATGGTTGCGCACTGTTTGGAGCGGTCCAATTATTGTTAAAGGAGTTCAATCTATTTCTGATGCCGAAAAACTTGCAAATATTGGTATCGAAGCGATTGTTCTTTCAAATCATGGTGGCCGACAATTAGATAAAGGCCCTGTGATTCTCGAACTTTTACCTAAAGTTGTTGAAAAAGTTGGTCATCGAATTGATGTTTATGTTGATGGTGGTTTCATGACCGGTCAAGATGTGGTTGCAGCAATTGCTTTTGGTGCAAAAGCAGTACTGATTGGGCGTGCCTACCTGTATGGGATTATGGCCGCAGGTTCTGAGGGAGTACAAAAAGTTGTGGACATTTTAGTAAGCGAAATATCTAACACAATGGCACTAATAGGTGTTGCCTCAATGAGTGAGATTAAACCCGAGCACGTGAAGTTAAGAAATAGTTGAAGAACTCTTCGTGCTTAAATTAGTAGCTTTTTGTATTGTCATTACTTGTGTCAGAAATAATTTCGATGCCTGCACTGGTTCCGAGTAAAGATGCACCTGCGGAGATTAATTCGCGAGCTTGGGCTAAATGCTTAATCGAGCCAGAAGCTTTAACTAATACTCCATTTTTTGCACGTTCAACCAAATAGCGAATACTTGCTGGGTTTGCTGTTTCTATCTGGCCACTGCTGGCGTTCTTTAGATAAGCAACACCGGCTTCCATTGAGAGTTGTACTGCTAATTCTTTTTCCTCTGCAGTGAGCAATGGAAGTTCAAGCATCACTTTAATTGGCACTCCTGATGCTCGAACTACCCCTGCAATATCTTCATGAAATTCGTCATACATTCCAGATTTTAGCCAGCCAACTTGCACACCAATATCAATCTGTGTTGCACCTAGTCTTACAAGTTCTGCTGCTTCGGCGGCTTTACCCGCACTTGTCATAACACCTACGCTTGGAAAATCTAGCGCTGATGCAACTTCAATCCCTGTACCTTTAAGAATAGATGCAGTCAGGGGGACCCAAGATCCAGGAACCATTGCCGCGCTAAACCCATACTTAATTGCTTCTTCAACGTGGGCAATCATCTCTTCGCGAGTTGATCCCACTTGGATTTTCGTATGTTGAATGTATGGAGCAAGTTGAGCTGGAGTTAACTCTGCAGGATTTACTGGGCTAGACACGTATTGATCTCATCTCTGGTGGGTAGTGAATCGATAACTCCTGCAATTCCAACAGAATGCGAGCCAGATGCGGCAGCGAATTTCACACATTCTAGAAAATCTTTACCTTCAGCAATAGCAACAGCAAGTGCCGAAGTAAAACTATCACCAGCTCCGGTTGTATCTACAACCTTCTTGGCTTTAAATGCAGGTACTGTTATAACGCTATTGCCGTCATCTACTAAACAACCCTCTGAACCTAAAGTCATCACTATTTTTGCCTTTGTTTTTAAACGCATTTGAGCAATTAAGTCCTTCGGTGAGAGCCCATGATCATTGGCTAGCCCCAATAAGACAGGGGCTTCTGTGCGGTTGGGAGTGATGACATCAAACATCAACCATGCCTCTGGCGGTAATTTCACGGCAGGTGCTGGATTTAGAACAATTAAGACACCTTCTTCGCGGCCGATTTTTAATGACGCCAATACTGCAGGTAGCGCCAGTTCCATAGAGACAACAAGTACATCGGCTTTAGCAATATGTGGTCGGAAATTTTCAACATGAGCTGGAGTTAATTCATCTAGGGCACCGGCTGCCACAATAATTCTATTTTCTCCATCGGAATCAACCAAAATAAATCCCACCATTGTGTGACGCTCACCGGTTACAACACAAGAGTCATCTACGCCTTCTACTTTCCAAAGCGCACGCGCTGCAACTCCAAAATCATCAGGACCAATAGCTGTCAAAAAACTAACTTCTGCGCCAAGTCGTGCTGCTCCGATTGCTTGGTTAGATCCTTTCCCGCCAGGACCTGCATCAAAAACTCCACCCATTAAAGTTTCACCAGCTTGTGGAAATTGCGGAAACCGCATAGTCATTCCCACGCCATAGCTACCAACGACTGCAATTCTCATTCAGGTCCTTAAATTTATACTTTCAGAGTCAGGCAACTTTAATGCGATTAGCTTTTTTATTCAACATCTTCTTTTAAACGTGCGTTCCACCAAACTCACGTTTATCAGCGATCCAATCCATGAGTGCAAATAGAACTCCTGATGCAACAAAAGTTAAATGAATGACGATTCTCCATTTAGTACCTGAGCCTACGTGATCCATCCCTGCGAGTTCGATGAAATCCTTAAGAAGTTCAATAACTGAAATTGCAACCAAGGAGCCAATTAGTTTAATTTTTAATCCGCTAAAGTCGATTGTTCCCATCCAGTGTGGGCGATCTCTCGATTCTGTTGCCACGTCGATTCTTGAAACGAAGTTTTCGTAACCTGCAAAAATCACCATCAGAATCAAGTTAGCTAATAAAGTTAAATCAAGAAGTGCCAGAAGGTCTAAGGTGAAAGATTGTGGTGTTGCCTGGCCAATATGCTGAGCTAAATGATAGAACTCAATAATAAATCGATATCCGAGTAGGGCTAAAGCACCTACCAACCCAAGATAAAGTGGTGCAAGTAGGAAGCGGGAACGAAAAAGAGTGACCTCTATGGAATGTGAAATTTTATTCATACGCAAACGCTACCTCACCGCGGCAAAAAACGAGTAAATACAATGAGTTGTAGATTAGAAAACTAGCCCTATCGATTTATTAATCTTCATGATGCCCTGGTTGTGCGCGCGAAGGGATTCGAACCCCTAACCTTCTGATCCGTAGTCAGATGCTCTATCCGTTGAGCTACGCGCGCCTGTGTAGTTTTGTTGAACCGGTGAAGCCTACCTGTTTTTTACAGGCCTCCCAAACGCAATAGTTCGTGGCGGTCGGCAGCTTTTACGCGGGGTTTTCCTAAAGGTTCACCTTGTGCAACTTCGGCAGCGTTAATCGCCTCCCAATGCGATTGAGCCACAACAGTACGTCCTTGAAGTAATTCCGTTACATCACCATTGTTTTTTGGTTCTTTAGGGAGTCCTTCAAGTAATAACTTTATAACGTCACTGGCATCGCTTTTATTTGTACCAATAACTCCAGAAGGTCCACGTTTAGCCCAACCAACCGTGTATATATTCGTTCCTTCTATATGTCCCCCTGTATTTACAATTTTTCCTCCTGCATAAGCAATGCCCTCAA
>CAMCYO010000021.1 GCA_945884695.1 Streptomyces griseus | reverse complement strand
ACATCGCAAACAATGCCAACGGATGCACCCCCTGCTTCTTTTGCAACAGCGTCAATGGCGCTCTTATCGCGCCCTGCAACAACGACGGTCCAACCCTTTTTAGCTAACGTGATGGCGGTGATACGACCGACTCCGCGACCTGCTCCTGTTATAACTGCAATCTGACTCATGTGTTTAGCCCCGGAATCTTTCCACCTAGTTCGTCATCAATATGGACCTGAATAATCTCATCCAATGTGCTCTCACACCTAAAGCCAAGTGCCTTAGCTCTATCAGTTGAGAAATTAGGGAAGTTCCAGTTAGAGAGCATCTTTTCAACTGCTGGATCTGGCTCATGCTTGATGAGAGCAACGATTTTGTCGCCTGCCACTCTGCGAAGTGCATCAATCTCATCGCCAACAGTGCCCCAAACGCCAGGCATCATCATCGATCTGCGATCGCCAAGGGGCGCGGTATCAAGTGTTGCTGCGTTCAGTAAAAAGCCAACAGCCGAACGAGGGGACGCAAAAATATTTGTTGCACTCTTTGATGCAGGAAGTACCGCTTCAATACCAACAAGTGGCTCGCGAAGAATGTTTGAAAAGAGCCCAGAAGCTGCCTTATTAGGTTTTCCTGGACGAACGCAGATAGTTGGAAGTCGCAAGCCCACACCATCGACAAATCCGCGACGGGAGTAGTCGTTGAGAAGTAATTCTGACATTGCTTTTTGGATTCCATAACTTGTGCGAGGTTGTAATTGAAAATCATCATCAATCACATCTGGGTATGGGCCGCCATATACAGCAACAGATGATGTGAAAACTAAACGTGGTTTGTAACCATTGCCCGTTAATCGAATTGCTTCGAGAATGTTTCTCATTCCATCTAAATTGACGCTGTAACCTTTTTCGAAATTAGCCTCTGCCTCACCCGATACAACTGCAGCAAGATGAAAAATGACATCTGGCTTATTACTAATCAAGGAGCTGGCAATGTCAGCGTTTGTAATGTCAGCAGTTACTAATGAGATCTCAAAACTTGCCGGGGTCGAAAGTGCAGGGGGTGCAAAGGCATCGGCCAGAGTGATCTCTTTTATTGCCTGGTTATTGAGCTTGCCCGTGCGTGCAAGGTTGTGGGCCAATTTCTGCCCAACCATTCCTCCGCCACCAATGATGAGTATCTTCATACCTTCAGCGTAGAGGGATATTTGAAGAATTGGTATACGGATATCAGGGGCAAGTTATTGAATCCCGGTATGGTACAAGAAATGGTACAGTTCCATGACAACCCCAATAAATCAGAAATGAGTACACCATGGTTATCACCGCCTCTGATGCACGAGCGAAACTTTTCCCACTTATCGAGCAAGTCAATGTGGATGCAAAGCCAGTATTTATCACCTCAAAAAATGGGAATGCCGTATTAATCTCTGAGAGCGAATACGAGTCCATGATTGAGATGTCGTATCTCATGTCTAGTCCCGAAAATCGTAAAGTAATTGACGAATCATTGGCAGAGATAACATCGGGCAAAACCAAGCGGGTGGCATTCCCCTTCTTAACTTCAGTTGCAAAAAATGCCAAAAAAACAAAAGCTTAAAAACCTCGAATTATCTAGCACTGCCCTTAAGGACTTGGCTTATTGGCAACGGACGGATCCAAAAAAGGTTGAGCGAATCAACGCCTTAATTGAAGCGATCCTAGAAAACCCTGAAGCAGGTATAGGCAAACCCGAGCGTCTTAAATACAACTGGGAAGGGCTATGGTCTCGGCGTATTGACCACACCCACAGAATTCTTTATATGGTTCAAGGCGATACTTTATTCATTGCCCAGATGAGGTTTCATTACTAGGACTCTCTCCACCTACCAGATACGCACTCGCTTGCCTGGATCCAGCCAGAGGCCATCTTTTTCACTGACATCAAAGGCTTGATAGAACTCATTGAGGTTTCGGACCACTTGATTGCATCGAAATTCTGCCGGTGAATGTGGGTCAATTGCTAAGCGACGTTTAGTTTCTTCAGGTCGTACTTTGCCCCTCCACACTTGCGCCCAACCCAAAAAGAGGCGTTGTATACCGCTCAGAGCCTCTAAAACGGGGGCCTGAGAGCCCTTTAATGAGATCTCATAAGCTTTTAAAGCAATTGTTAATCCGCCAAGGTCGCCAATATTTTCACCAATTGTGAGCGCCCCATTGACATGTGAATCCGGTGTTTCTGATGGCACGAGTGCTTCATATTGGGCAATGAGCGTGGCAGATCTTTTCTCAAATTCGGCCCGATCTGCGTCAGTCCACCAATCATTGAGGTTTCCATCGCCATCGTATTTCGATCCTTGGTCATCAAATCCGTGGCCGATTTCATGGCCAATAACGGCACCAATTCCTCCGTAGTTAGCGGCATCGTCGGCCTCTAAATCAAAGAACGGTGGTTGCAAAATTGCTGCCGGAAATACGATCTCATTCATGCCCGGGTTGTAATAGGCATTGACTGTTTGCGGAGTCATAAACCATTCGGTGCGGTCGACAGGTTTGCCGATTTTATTCAATTCAAAGTTTCTAGAAAAAGTTGAGATAGCTGAAAGGTTGGCAATTAAATCATCGGGGGAAATCTGCAACTCGCTATAGTCGCGCCACTTATCTGGGTAGCCAATTTTCGGAGTGAACTTATCGAGTTTTTCTAGGGCTCTGATTTTGGTCTCAGGACTCATCCAATCAAGGGCCTTGATATCAACTCGGTAGGCCTCAATAAGATTCTTCACCAACTGTTGCATTCGAGATTTAGATTCGGCCGGAAAATGCTTTTCTACATAGAGCTGCCCGACAGCCTCGCCAAGTGAGCCTTCAACTAGACCCACACCGCGCTTCCAGCGCTCCTTTAATTGAGGAACCCCAGAAAGTGTGGTGCCATAAAAGGCAAAGTTTTCATTCACTAATTCTGCATGCAAGTAAGAGGATGCACTTGAGAGAACTTGCCAAGTCAGCCAAGAACGCCACTTTTTATTCTCGTAGTTACTGAGAAGCTCGCCTAGCCCAGTGAAAAATGAGGGCTGGCGAACAATGGTTGTGGCCATGACATGTTCTGGCACTTTTGCGCCAGAATTCCACGTGCCCCAATCAAGACCTGGGGAGAGTTCTTGCAACTGCGCAAAAGTTGCCTTGTTATAGGTCAGTGTTGCATCGCGATCGCGGACTTGATCCCAGTGGTGGCTGGCTAGCTGGGTCTCGACTTCTAGAACTCTTTGTGCATGTTCTGCGCCACCATCAATTTTCGCGATAGCAAACATTCGTGTGGCATGGGCTAGAAATTCTTCGCGGATAGGGGCGTACTCATCTTCCCGGTAGTACGACTCATCAGGAAGACTTAAACCAGATTGCCCCAAATACAAAATGTTCTCATTAGATTTCATATTGTCGGTGGTGATGAGGCCATAGAAAAGTCCACCCAAACCTTCGTACTCCAGACGGCCAAGGAGTGCTAAAAAATCTGCCTTGCTTGTAATTGCCAATGCGCTCGCCAAATCATCGGCAATGGGGGAGATACCCAACTCTTCAGCCCGCACTTCATTCATATAGCTCTTATAAAGGTCGCCAATTTTTTGACCTACAGAGCCGGAAGAATAAGAAGTGTTGGCAGTGGCTTCGATAATCTCACGAGTCTTCTTTTCTGCTTCATCACGTAGCCAATAGAAAGCGCCATCGCCAGAGCGATCGGCAGGAATTTCTGCAGTGTCTAGCCATTGACCATTCATATGTCGAAAAAGGTCATCTTGAACTCGGACGGAGGTGTCCTTATGGCTTGAATCTAGTCCGCTTTTCATGGCGCTCCTAAAGTAGTTGAAACTTCAACTTATCCTTTACACTGGTGCAATGGCACGACAAAACGCTACATCACACACCCCTCGCTGGCTTAATCCTGCCGAGATGAAAGCCTGGCGGCAGTACATTGTTGCTAGTCGGCGCCTATTAGAAGCCCTCGACGCTGATTTACAAGCCCATGATTTATCGATGTCTGACTATGAGATTTTGGCCCAACTCAGCGATGCCCCAGAGCGCAGAATGAGGATGGCGGAATTAGCCGACATAGCAATGCTCTCGCGCTCGCGCTTATCGCACAGAATTAAAGTGATGGAAAAAGCTGGCTGGGTAATACGGCAGGCATGCCCTGTCGATAAACGAGGCTCTTTCGCGGTCATGACACCTAAGGGTTGGAAGGCAATTGTTTCTGCCGCGCCCGATCATGTTCAAAGTGTGAGAGAGCGATTCATAGATCATTTAACAAAGTCTGATCAAAGCGCCCTTGCTGACATCTTTGAAAAGGTGGGAGAGTCATTGCGCAAAAGCGCTAAGGATGAATAAGTAGAAAAGTAATTGCATAGTTATTTTGGGCAAAAAAAAAGACCCGCTACTTTCGTAGCGGGTCTTTTAATGTCGTTACTTGGCAGCAACTGCCTTCTTACGACGACGACGCTTTTTTGGAGCAGCTGCAGAAGCAGCTGCCTTCTTCTTGCGACGCTTTGGAGCTGCTTTCTTAGCAGCGGCCTTCTTGCGACGCTTCTTTGGAGCTGCTGCCTTAGCAGCGGCCTTCTTACGACGCTTTGGTGCTGCCTTCTTAGCAGCGGCCTTCTTGCGGCGCTTTGGAGCAGATTTCTTAGCTGCAGCCACGTAACTTCTCCTATCGGAATGGTTCGATCCGTCACCGAACCTGTTCAAGGATAAGGGTGTCATTGTTTTACAAATAATGCCAGCATTATGTGAGAAATATTTCGTTGCGTGTCGCAAATTCTTTTTTCGTTATTTTTGTGCTTTCACGGGATTTTTATGAAATATTTTTGCGAAATAAAGTTCAATTATGAAATTTTGCGGATTTTTCGTTCTCGGAGGGCGAATTCGTTGCTTTGGAGGTCGAATTTTCGTAATTTCGGCAAAAATGCGGCCAATATTGCAACGACAATGACGCAAATTATGCCCCCTGAAGTTACCGAGAAGGTCAATGAAGTAGCTGATGCCATTGTGGCCGCCCGCAATTGTCCTGCAAGTGGTCCGACCGAATAGGAAAGTAATTCGATACCTGCAAGTCGTCCGCGGAATTCATCGGCGATGGTTTGGTTCCAGAGAGCTTTGCGCAGAAGTGCACTGACCATGTCGGATGCTCCGGCAAGGGCAAGAAAAAGTAGGACAAGTGGCAACCAATGGACGAGTCCGGCCAACGCGATCGCGATTCCCCATCCGATCGCAGCCCAGATAATTGCCTTGCCATGGAATCTAAAATCTTTCATCCATCCGCTGGTCAAAGTTACGATAATTGCTCCGGCAGTTCCTGAGGCATAGAGAAATCCCAGTGCCCAAGGTGCACCAAGTTGGTCGGCCCAGAATGGAAAGAGCGCATTGGGCATTGCAAAAAACATTGCCGCCAAATCAACAAGGTACGTTCCTAATAAATCTTGGCGATTAAATGCATAACGTAAACCCTCTAATAAGCCTGCCAGAGATGGCTTTTGGGCCAGTGGATTTGCAGGCACCGATCCAACTTTAAGGAGTAGCAACAATGAAATGATAAAAGAAATTACATCTACTAAGTAACCAACAGAAACTGAGGAAGTTGAGATGATGACTCCACCAATTGATGGCCCAACGATGACTCCAAACTGCCAACGCAAACTCATCAACGCACTAGCTGATGGCAAATCACCATGACCGACGATTCGAGGCAAGATGGCATCAGCGCTAGGCCGCTGTAAACCATCGACCGATGCAAATAATCCGGCCACGATGTAGATGAGTAGCAGACTCGGACTCGAGGAAAGGGAATTGAGGAGCAGGATTGATGTCAAGATCAATGAAGCTGCCTCAGTTGCCCAGATCATCTTCTTGCGGTCTACCGAATCTGCAAGCACACCGCCATAGAGACCGAAAATAATGAGGGGAATTATTTCAACTGCCCCACTAATACCTACTGCTAGGTATGAATGGGTCATTTCTTTGATCTGAAAAGGGATTGCAACGTAGGTAATCATCGATCCGATGTAAGAAATGAAGCCAGCAGACCACAAATACCGAAAATCTCGGTATTTCTTTAAGGGTGTGAGGTCAATGCTGAATTTAGACATTAATGAAATGTCTGATCCGGCCCTGGAAAAGTTCCCGATGCAACATCGCGCGCCCATTCAGCAGTTGCCTCCAACATTTCCTTGCGAATGTTGCGATATGCCTTGGCCAATTTAGGTGCTTTCTTGGTAAGTCCCATGAGATCGGTCCAGACCATGACTTGGCCATCACAGCCATTTCCGGCACCTATTCCTATGGTCGGAATCGTTAGTGCTTGAGTAATGTGAGTAGCCAATTCGGCAGGGACTAGTTCTAGAACTATTGCAAAAGCACCGGCTTCTTGCATGGCACGTGCGTTTTCAAGAATTGCCGGACCATCCTCGCGACCTTGAACTCGGTAGCCACCAAGTTGGTGAAGGGATTGTGGGGTGAGTCCCAAGTGACCCATGACGGGAATTCCGGATGCAACTAATGTGCGCACTTGTTCTATATGCGCACCTTCAAGTTTTACTGCGTGTACACCTGATTCTTTGAAAAATCGCACCGCTGTTGCAAGGGCTTGTTCTGAGGATGCTTCATAAGATCCAAATGGCATATCTGCAACAACCATGGCTCGCGATGACCCGCGGACAACTGCTCGGGCCAATGGGATGAGTTGATCAACGGTTACCGGGATTGTGTTCTCTTCGCCAAGAAAGTTATTTCCAGCGCTATCTCCAACGAGCAAGACGGGAATTCCGGCTTCATCAAAAATCGATGCTGTCATCTCTTCATAGGAGGTAAGCATCGGCCATTTTTCATTGCGTGTTTTGGCACTTGCCAGATCTCGAATAGTTATACGTCGATGTTGCGCTCCGCCATAAAGGCTTTCTGACATGGCAATCCTCCAACCTCATGGCCTGAAGATCAGGTCCCTGGGAGCGCCAAGTTTAGCGCGCCCATTAGACTCTTATCTATGCCCCAGAGAGCTGGCCAGTTGCGAATAGCACTTGCACAGATCAACCCAACAGTGGGAGATCTGAGCGCAAATGCGCTCTTAATTGCTCAATCTATTGAGCAAGCATCCAAGGCCGGGGCTCATGTACTCCTTTTTCCAGAGATGGTTGTCACGGGATATCCCGTGGAAGATTTAGCCCTTCGAGCAGCATTTCGAAAGGCAAGCAAAGCCGCTGTTACAGAGATTGCAAAAAAAGCCAGGCAGGACGGGTTCGGAGAGATTGTCGTAATAGTGGGATATCTCGATGAATCTACAACTGCCCCCAATCAGCAGGGTAGGCCAGAAGGTGGACCACAGAATGCTGTTGCAGTCATTCATGGCGGAGAAATAAGAGCCCGATATGCAAAACACCATCTACCCAACTATGGCGTCTTTGATGAATTTAGAAATTTCGTACCTGGTGACAATACTTTGATTGTTCGCATCCATGGTGTCGATATCGGTATCGCAATTTGCGAAGATATTTGGCATCCACTGACCGAACTTCAATCCAGAAAACCAGGGTTGGTGTTGGTTCCAAACGGTAGCCCTTATGAGCGAAATAAAGATGACCGCCGACTGGCCCTGGTTCAACAAAGAGCCCAAGAACTAAGGGCTCCTTTGGCTTATGTCAACATGATTGGCGGACAAGACGACCTAGTTTTTGATGGCGATTCAATCGTTGTCGACGGCAGTGGAAAAGTTATTTGCCGAGCTGAACAATTTGAAAGCGCTTTAGTCGTACTCGATCTCGAATTAGCACTCGCCACATCTTCTCCCGATGTAGTTATTTCAGAGAAAGCACTTGATCCCTATACAGCTCTAAAACCAGTGATTTCGGCTCGCCTTGATGACATGGCCGAAGTGTGGAAAGCCCTTGTTATGGGAGTTCGCGATTATGTCATCAAGA
>CAMCYO010000020.1 GCA_945884695.1 Streptomyces griseus | reverse complement strand
AAGTTTGGTTTTACAACGAATGCACAGATCCACGGCTTTAGGTGTCGGAATTCAGCAAGATCGTCGAAGTCACATAATCCAATTGCTGCAATGACTTCATCAAGGTCATTAATTGCTAAGAAGAGGAGCTCTTTACCATCTCTTTCGTTTTCCCAGTACTCGTAATTCGATTCTTGAACATTGCGATAGAAGTCATGCCAATCTGTAGCCGTGAACTCTTCCTTATTTTCACCCCATAGTTCGAGACTCCACTCTAAGGGCTCACTTAATTTATTAGGAGCCATGGCGGCAGGGACTAATGTGAAATTCAATAGAGGCTCGAAATAATAAGGAAATATCTCATATGGATGATTCTTCCACTAAGCCAACCTGTCTATCCAACTTACCTCCAAGAAATTTTGGGCTGGCTATTGCCATTGCCCCCTTGAAGCCCTAATTTTCCCCTATGAAAAAGATTTTCTCGCTGTTCGTTATCTCCATTCTCATCGTTGCAGGATTTTCGTCAACCTCTTTTGCAGCGACACCAAAGGCCGGAGCAACATGTGCCAAGCCAGGAACTCGGGCGAGTGATGGAAAAAATTCTTTCTCCTGTCAGAAAAAAGGTAAGAGTGGCGTGTGGGTGCTTGAAAAAAAGAGTTCTGAATCAAATTCAAATTCTGGAAATAAATTAGGTGGTAATAGCGGAAACAATTCTGGTCCACAAGATGGATCTGTATGTGATGCAAAAGGTGCAAAGAATGGTCGTAGCTCCACTGGAGTAGAGCTTGAATGTCAAAAGGGCACTGACGGTAAATATGCGTGGCATCCTGCAATGGGCGGCGGCGGAGGTGGCCAATCTGCACCCACGACAGTTGCGGATGTATTTGGAAAAGATAAATGCTCAGGGACATCAACAGAACTCACAGCTGGAATTATTGATCCAGCAAAAGTTTCTTACTTTGTTCCTTTGGGATTGATGTTTTCCTCTCATATCACTCCGATTGATCACATTTATGCTTACTTTCCATCTAATCGGGGTCAACCCATTGAAAAGCCAGCCGGCACTTATCAAGTGACATCACCGGCCGCTGGAAAAATAATCAGTGTCGAAGATTTTGCCAAATCAAATGGCTATCCGTATGCAGATTATCGAATCGTGATAGCTCACTCCTGCAATTTGTTTAGCGTATTTATCCACGTTGGAAAACTCACGGGCCCTGCTGCTCAAATAGCTTCTCAAGTTGGGGCAAGTGGGGGATGGGGTGGCGCAGTTGCTGTGAAATCTGGTGAAGCAATCGCTGATGATTCAGAGAGGCCAGGCTTTGACTATTCATTATTTGATGGAACTAAGAAATTGACGGGTTTTGCCAATCTCAAGAGTTACTCAGAAGCGGAAACATCGAAACCATGGACTGCAGATATTCTCCAGTACCTGCCCAACAATCTAAGGGGTGCATACGAGGCTAAGTTCCTATCAACTGCATCACCAATTGGTGGAAAGATTGATTGGGATAAGAAAGGTACAGCGCAAGGAAACTGGTTTGTGGAGAAAACCAACGGCTTTAGAGGTTTAGGCGATCAGGGTGCCGCTTACGACAACCACGGAAAGATTGCACATGGATATTGGGACACGCACTTAGCGATTGCGCCAGACGCTGTTGATCGCAACACCACAGTGTTTAGCATCGGGGACTGGGAAGGTTGCCCATGTCAATTCATTTCGAAGAATTCATCAGTTACGGGAACTTCAATAACTTCGGCATCCGGAGTTGTTATCGTTGAGTTAACCGAATTCAGTTTCCGAACTCCTGCTGGAGCAGAAGTAAGTCCTTCAGAACCAACCAAGGGATACGTTCTTTACTCCAACGGTAATGTTGTTGGATTACTTGCTCTTCAAGTGCAATCTGATGGAAATATGAAAGTGGAGAAATTGCCCGGTAAAACTGATAAGTCTCAATTCATGGGATTTAGCTCTGCCGCGAAGATTTACACACACTAACTAAAGTTCTCCCTTTCGGGTGGATACAAATTAACTATTCTGCGTAATCATAATCTCTGACATACTTTTGCACATTGCTCGAAGCAACTATCGGTGAGGTTAAGAGCTGGTAACTCTTGTAAGAATTACTTCATCTGGAGCGGTGGCAGAAAAGATCCTGAGCAAGGGCCCTGAGCAATTGAGGCCCTTATTCAATCTCCCGAAATAACTTTGATCTACGGAAAGTCAAAAAGTATGAGAGCAACCTTCCCCACTAGAGCAAAACCGGATAATTATCCGTAACAACGCCAGAAATTCCCAGTTGCTTAAGTGAAATTGCCTCATCGAGTGAGTTGACTGTCCAGACGAAGATTTCGATCTTTTTGTTCTTGCACACTTTAATGAATTGTTTAGTCAAGATTCTTAAGCCGTGGGACTTAACTGGAATCATCGCAAACCTGTTGGCAGAATGTGAGTCAATTAAGAAATGCATTCGAGTGAGAATTAAGAGTACTTCTCGAGAAGTTAGGGCCGTCCTGAGCAATGGATATCTTTTACGCACTGCATCAACTCGTTTTGACGAAAATGAGCCAACCACAAAATTCTCTATTTTTCGCCCCTTTAGCCATTGAAAAAATGCATCTAGCGTTGGATCACTCTTAATATCTATTGAAATTTGGGCCGCAGGAAAGGCATCAACTAATTCATCTAAAGTGCACCATTTGTAGATTCCATACAGTGATTCATTGGACAGATCTTTGAATGCTATTTCTTGTATTTCCAAATCAACACCCGTTAAACGTCGAATATTCGAATCATGGGCGAGTACTAATACACCGTCACTTGTTGCATGGATGTCAGTTTCGAAATGGCGAATTCCATCTTCCCAAGCTTGCTTAAATGCATCAAGAGTATTTTCAGGGCCCGGATTGCCCCGATGGGTCCAGATAATCATTAATTAACCAATATTGGCCATCTATTTTTCAGAGCAACATTTTGCAGTTGCTTATTTGGATTTACTATAAATGGATTACCAACTGATACAAGCAAGGGTAAATCGTTAGCAGAATCACTGTATGCAAACGAGGTCGCGAGATCGTAGGAACGAACTCGGGCAAGTTCCCGTAGTGCATGCGCTTTATTCATGCCGTGCATTGCCCCTGCTGGAAGTTCGCCGGAGTAGTGACCTTTTATTACTTCACCAGATGTTCCAAAAGCGCCACACATGTTGAGTTTCGAAGCAACTATTGAAGCAATCTCTATCGGTGCAGCAGAAATGATCCAGGTGTCATGACCGATACTTTGATGCTCTTCAACGCGTCTTTGCATGTTCGGGAAAAGTTTCTTGGGCAAGAAGTCTTGAACAATCTCTTCGCATAATTCAATAATCAATTTCTGTGAACGCCCGCGAGCAAGATTTAGAATCTTCTCAGTCGCATAGCTCATTGCGGTCATACTTTCTTCTTTGCGATGACGAAAGCGGTAGTTGTCAAGGGCGAACCTTGCCACTTGGCGACGTTGAATCATTCCGGATTTAACAAGCCCGCGGACAAAGTAATAGATCGAGGAACCGTCAATCAAAGTGTTATCTAGATCAAAGAAGGCTGCGCTCGGATTTGGTATGCGAGCAGGCAACTTCATAGTTAAAATGGTGGCAGTATTCACAGGAAAATGTGGCGAATATAGTTAAACACAAAGTGAACGCCATGCAACATTTCCTGTCTCCAGAGTTTCTTAAGTTCAATCGACATTAACCTCAAGTCAAGCATTAGGCTTTTTGGCTGCTCTATAAAGTACCCATGCGAGTCTTGATTTCGGCCGAATCCTTTCTCCCACGTACCAATGGTGTCACCAATTCGGTACTGCGCACGGTCCGTTATCTCAAAAAGAATGGCCATGCAGTTCTAGTTGTCGCCCCTGGCGAGGGACCAACATCGCTGGATGGGGTAGATATTAGACGCGTGCCTGCGTTGGCACTTCAAAGATTTGCCCAAGTAGATATTCCAGGTGTCTCAACCAATGCATTAAAACGCATGATTCAGGAGTTTAATCCCGACGTCGTGCATCTTGCTTCACCATTTCTCTTGGGAGAGCAGGTAAGAAAAGCTGCAATTTCTTTAAACATCCCCGTGATTGCAAATTTTCAGACCGATGTTTCGGGCTTTATCAATTTTTATGGACTAACTACAGCAAAAGTTTTAGTGGAAAAGAGATTAAAGAAGATTCACAATGGTTCAACAATTACATTAGCTCCATCAACGGATTCTGAAGCGTACTTATTGAATTTGGGAATCTCTCGAATTGCTCGCTGGGGCCGGGGAGTAGATCTTGCAGAATTTAATCCACGTTGGAGGTCAAAGCGAACTCGTAGGTCATGGGGAGCAAAGGAAGATACATGCGTTGTTGGCTTTGTTGGCAGATTGGCTCCTGAAAAACAAGTACAGAAACTTTCGCATCTAAATGACATTGGAAGAATGACCGGCAAGCACGTAGTTCAGGTTATTGTTGGCGATGGGCCATCCCGTACTTCTCTTCAAAAGTCGCTACCTGATGCAATATTTTTGGGCCATCTCAAGGGCGAGGAGCTGAGTAAGGCCATAGCGTCTATGGATCTCTTAATTACAACTGGTGAAAATGAAACTTTCTGTCAAGTAATTCAAGAAGCTATGGCAGCAGGACTTCCAGTAATTGCGCCAGAAATTGGTGGTCCACGGGATTTAATTAAAGATGGATGCAGTGGTCTTTTCTACAAACCAGGAAACAACTTTGATATTCGTATGAAAGTATTGCAACTAGTTAGCAACGATGCCCTACGGAATGCAATGAGCGAAAATGCCTTTCATCAGGTTCAAACCCGCACGTGGACAAAGGTGTGCTCTGAACTCTTTGAAATTTACGAGAGCACCCTTGCAGATCGTGTATTAGAAGGTCAGGCTTCATGACGCGTATAGCTCACATTGCGAATATGTATGGTCCCAAGAGCGGTGGACTTAAGACGGCAATGCGTGAACTCAGTAAAGAATATGCGAGCAGAGGGCATGAGGTTTTACTCGTTGTCCCGGGTAAGAGGAATGGTCATTCTCGATCAGGAAGCGTAAAAACGATTACCGTCGCGTCTCCACTAATACCGTTCTCGGGTGGGTATCGAATCATTCTCAACACAAGCAGTGTTATTGGACTACTTAAAGATTTCGGACCAGATGTACTAGAAGTATCCGATAGAACGACTCTTCTACGGGTAGCTAGATGGGCAAAAAGAAAAGAAGTCTCCACGATTTTTTTTGCCCACGAAAGAGTAGATGGGGTGATGAGAGCTTTTGGCAAGGTAGTGCCATTTAAGAAATCTTTGACTCGTAATTGGAACCGCTTCACTTCCGAATCTGTTGACCGAATTGTGGCAACCACAAATTATGCTGCGGGCGAGTTTGTTGAACTAGGCATGCAAGTAAGTAACGCCCCATCATCACACCTTGTTTTGGTTCCCTTGGGTGTAGATCTTGAAGCCTTCGACCCAAAGAACCGATTTATTCAATCGAACGGAATTGGCAGATTTCCAGAGCAATTTATATTTGCATGCACCAGACTTTCAAAAGAAAAGGATCCATTTTTCTTATTGTCGATTGCGCGCGCACTCTCTGATTATCATGTGAATATTCCAATAATAATTGCAGGATCTGGTCCACTAGAAAAGAAAATTGCAAAGGTGGTTAACAGAGAGAAACTAAATATCTTGATGTTAGGTTTTGTTTCGGATAAAGAGTTACTTGCAAGAATGATGTCTCAAGCAAGTTTGTTCTTGGCGGTGGGACCAATTGAAACTTTTGGTCTTGCAGCACTCGAGTCTCTGGCGTCAGGAACGCCAGTACTCTGTCGCTCAGAAGCGGCAATTTCGGAAATAATTTGTCGCGATTCCGGCGCCGCGCTCCCGAGAGACGCCAACAAATGGCGAGATCACATCGTGGATTTAATAGGTTTAAATCGAGAGAAGGTAAGAAATCACGCCCGCGCGCGTGCAGAGACTTTTTCTTGGGAGCGAAGTGCAGACATATTGCTGGATCTTTATTCACTGGAGTTAAGCGCATGAACATTTTGGCCCTTAATAGCGAACATAGCTTGAGTCCTATTTTGGCTCTACGCCATAAGAGAGATTTACATATCATTGCAATGGGAGATAGTTCCGTTTTCGGCGTTGGAGACCATGGTGATGCAATTCCATCAGTTGGAGCAGGCTGGGCAGGTCGGCTAGCCCACGATCTCTGTGCCAAAAGATTTATCAATGTTGCCAAAAATGGAGCTCGTGCACGCCATATACTTTCGCAACAATTAAATGCTGCGATTGCATTTCAACCCAACCTCGTGCTTATCTGTATTGGCTCCAATGACGTATTGCGTGGTGATTTTTCCCCTGCAGAAATTCGGGAATCTCTTATTGCGGTAAGTAAACGCCTTACGGCGTCCAATGCCGTGGTGATACTTCTTGGATTACCCGACCCCATTAGAACAGCGCCAGGACCCATGTCCCTTCGTAAAATACTTTCTACACGAGTTGCCATTATTAATGAAATACTTGCGCAATTGGCTGATGGAAGCCAAACAATTTTCGTACCTACATGGAACAGTAGAATTGCGGATGAGAGACAGATGTGGCATGTGGATCGCATGCATCCATCTGCTCAGGGGCACCAACACATTGCAGATCTTGTGCGCAGACAGCTCTCTCTCCCAAGATGCTCAATCAAGAAGATTCCAACTCATTTTGACATTTCACGCAATCATGAAGCTCGTTGGTTATTGACTAACGGCTTTAAATGGTTCGCAAAGCGAAGCATTGATTTGGTTCCTGCGCTAATTTGGCTAGTAGTGTCAGATAAGTTCCTTGAATTCAAGTCAATTAGAAGATAGTTATTGAGTAGACTTACTCGCGTGAACCGCAAAGTAGATATCTACTTAAGTAAAGCCACTCAGTGGCGGGAAGAATTTACCGAGCTTAGAAAAATTGCTTTGGCATCGGGCCTAACAGAGGATTTAAAGTGGGGCCATCCTTGCTACACGCTTAATAATGGCAATGTCATTTTGATTCACGGGTTTAAGCATTACTGCGCCATTGCCTTTTTTAAAGGTGCGCTCATGAAAGACCCAGAGCGGATACTCATTGCGCAAACTGAGAATGTTCAATCTAGTCGCCAGATCCGATTCACAAACGTTGCAGAGATTCGTAAAACTAAGACAGTACTGAAGACTTATATAGCGCAAGCGATTAAAATTGAAGAAGCGGGCTTGAAAGTTGAATTCAAAAAGCCTGCTGATTTAGTAATCCCAAAAGATATTCAAGCAAAGTTAAAGAAGATCCCAGGACTTGCGACGGCCTTTAAAAAACTCACTCCAGGCCGCAAGCGCGCATATGTTCTTCACTTTTCTTCAGCAAAACAAGAGAAAACATTAGAGGCAAGGATTGCGAAATCTGCTCCAAAAATATTTGAGGCCAAAGGGCCAAACGAGTACTAAAAATTATAAAGCGCCAAAAGAATGGCAATGGAGAACATAATGGCTGCAATTACTCCATCAAGAACTTTCCAAAAGATGGGGCGAGACATAAATCGCGCAGCCGATTGAGCTCCAAACCCAATTGCCGTAAACCACAAGGTGCTTGCGAGCATGGCACCAGCAGAAAAGATCCATCGATTTTCTTTGAATTGGTTAGAAACTGTTCCCAACAAGATCACCGTATCGAGATAAACATGTGGGTTAAGCCACGTCAGCGCCAACGTAGTGCGAACGATTTTCCCTATTGATACAGAGGAATACTCTGATGTCGTAAGGACTTCCTTCTTAAAAACAGAGCGAAGTGTTTTGATTCCAAACCACGTTAGATAAGCAACACCAAACCATCGAAGAACTTCTAAGAAAGAGGCGTTCGATTGAACAATACTTCCTAAACCGCCTGCACCGAGGGCAATAAGGGCAATATCTGAAAAGGTGCAAATCAAGACAACTAAGAAAACATGTTGGCGTGCTAGACCTTGTCTAATAACAAAAGCATTCTGTGCGCCAATTGCGACTATCAGGGATAACCCAGTTAAGAATCCGGGAATGAAGGCGAGCACGGTAGGTAGATTAGTCGAAGTCACTCATCTTTCAGGATGTAAGGCAAAA
>CAMCYO010000019.1 GCA_945884695.1 Streptomyces griseus | reverse complement strand
CAGGCGAGTTCTAAGGGGTTTCATTCAATGACAAGTATCTACTCCAGTTTCAAGGTGATTGCTTCAATCTGCACTGTGCTTCTACTTACCGCCTGCGGTGGTGGTCAAACACAATCCTCATTAACTCCCGAAGAGGGTCAAGCACTTGTAGAGCCTACCCAGGCCCCACCTCAAGCAACGGGTGGCTTTGATAACCCAGTAATTACTCCCGATAAAGTCAGCTATAAGCTCTCATCTCCATCACACTTTACTCCTGGAAAGTTTGCATCGGGTCACTTGCCTGGTCAACTCAATGAAAAATTCACAGTTTCGATTACTAATAACTCTTCGGCTGCGCTAGATCTTGCGACTTTAATTGTTAAAGGAAGCACTGCCGCTGGAGAGTGCGTAGATATATTCGATGGCGATAACATTATGGAAGGTGCACCGACCGAGCCACTTACAATCGGCGCCAGCACCACATTTGGCTGGGGTTTATCCTGCCCAGGAAAAGCCGGTGATCAGTTCTCAGTCACGCTCTCAAATGCAGGAGTTACTTTCGTAAAAGTTGAGGGCAAACTCTCTTAACTTTTTACCTTCAATAACTGCGAGATGTGGCTAGCTACGAAGGCTTTGGGCCCACTCGTGGTACTTGCCTGATAATTCTTTCACTGCGGCTATCTCTTCTACTTTTAATCGCTCACCGTTTTTTGCTGCATATAAATCTGCAATTGAGATCTGATGATTTGGTTTTGAAATAACTGTAATTTCATCTCCTGCACTGATGTGACCCTCTTGAATTATACGAAGATATGTTCCTGGTTTACCTGCTGCCATAAACTCTTTAATCAAAGTTGGTCG
Organism: Streptomyces griseus; assembly: GCA_945884695.1. Lineage (GTDB taxonomy): Bacteria > Actinomycetota > Actinomycetes > Nanopelagicales > Nanopelagicaceae > QYPT01. The sequence continues at coordinate 11,900 of CAMCYO010000019.1, read as the reverse complement.
TTGCCAAAATCCAGCAAAAACACGACATGGAATTCGCGGTTGTGAGACTTCAAGAACTGTTGTGCCAATCTTCCAACGCTCTCCCACTAGTGCGCCATTAACATCAATGCCAGATGTAGTTAGGTTTTCACCAAAGCGTCCGTTTGCAATTGATTGACCGAGCTCTTTTTCCCACCAATCAGCATCTTCTCTTGCATAGGCATAGACCGCTTGGTCATATCCCCCATGGTGATTGCGATCTACGACAACATCGCCTATGACTTCTTCATGAGCAAACTGCACTGGACCTAGCGCTGGGCGTTTATCGATTCCAGTTTTGCCTTCACTGCCAGTCCATTCACCTTCATGCACAATGCTAGTGATGTTGACTGTAAGAATTTTCATGAAAATATTGTACTAGAAGTGGATTTAGTGGTGGAAGATTTCAGGCGTCCATGCAGGCCCCAACTCTGCAAACTCAGTATTTATGTCCTGCCCGCCTTTGCCTTTAAACCATTGGTCAACATCCCAGCGGGTGTGAGTTTTAAGGTCAGCTAATGCCAAGTTATAACCCCCATGAGGTATCAAATAATCACCAGTCACATAAAAGATAAATCGTGAGCCATCTTGATAAGGGTATGAATCTGAAGTGTCCCAATCAGTTGAATTGAAGAAGAAACTCGATGATGGTGCTCCATTATAAAAGCCCTTCATGATTGCATCATGTCTTGAGCTCTGAACTCGTGTGTAAAGAAAAGATTTTTCATCCAGGCCTATTGGGTAATATGAAGATTCACCCTCACCGGCATACATCTTGATCTCTATGCCTTTGCTCAGTAAGTAAATATCACCTTGGCGCTCAAAAAGAATGTCTTTTCCATTAGCTGCAAAATATGGCATCGATGACTCTGGTTTACCTCTAGTTAAATAACTCTTTTTACTTCCATCGGCCTTCATGGTGACCAGAACGCCATCTTCCTTATAGACGATGAGTGTTCCATCAGGTGAAAACTTTGGATCCTCATCGCGAGCGCCATTAGGACCCGTCAGGTTGATGGGTTCGCTCCATCCTTCGCCATTCCATTGGGAAGTAAAGACATCCCAATCATTTTCTACTAAACCGGCAGCTGATCCCATGAAAGTAATGCTTTGCCCATCGGGTGAGAAGTGGGCGTTGATTGGTGAAACCATGGTGCGCCAATCACTATTGACCTGCCTTTGATCTCCTGATGCCAGGTCTATGGTCCACATCGTTGCATCCCAGGACTGATAGTCGGTATACCGGTGGTAAATGAGGGTGCCAGTAAGGTTTTCTTTATCGTTTTGGATCACTGTAATAAGAATGGTGAAAACTGCCAGCACGCTTAGAGCTAATAGGGCTGCGACACGCTTTCTCATAAATCCCCCGCATAACCACTTGACCAGTTCGGATTAATCTGTAAGGTAACCTAACACAAAGCGGTAGGTTTCCTAACACAATGGCGTGGGCTATTTGTGGACTTACCCGAGTTAGTGACAGGAGAAAACATGATGAATAAACGCTTGTTCGCATCATTTGCAGTAACTGCTCTCGTCGCGGCCAGCATGGTTGCCGTGTCAACTTCAGCAGAAGCAGCTGCACGAACAGTGACTGTTTGGTCGCCTTATAAGGGCGCAAATCTAGATATGTGGAATGCAGCTATTAAGAGAATTGAGGCCGATAATCCAGGTCTTTCAGTGAAGTCTGTTGGAAGTATTGACATGGCTAAATCCCTTGCAGCAATTAACGCTGGCAATGGCCCTGACATCTCTGTTTCAAATGGAAATGGAAATCTCGGCTGGTTCTGCGGCACAGGTGCTTGGCAAAAGCTCAATACTCTGATCGCCGGCAAGAACGGCATAGACATGAAATCTACTTTTAACGCAGCTTCAGTTGCATCTTCGATTTCTAATAACAATCGTTGTGCCCTGCCACTGTACTCTGAGGTTTTTGCTTTTTACTGGAACAAGGATGCTCTAGCTAAAGCTGGTTACACAACACCACCAAAGACAACTACAGAACTTCTTGCTTATTCACAAAAGTTAACAACATTTAACTCAGATGGAAGCATCAAGACTGCAGGATTCCTACCTTGGGCAGGTTATTACGGCTTCGATATGGATTCAATGTGGCTCGGCCAGATGTTTGGTGCTAAGTGGTATGGCGGAGACCGCAACTCAGCTTTTGCATCAGATCCAAAGTGGGCTAAGGCATTTAACTGGCAAAAGGACTTCATCGCCAAGGTTTATGGTGGTGGAAACTTTGATAAAGGTTCAAAGCTACTCACTAAGTTTGTTGCCGCACGTGGCGGTGAATGGGGAACTGATCATGACTTCATGACAGGCCGCGTTGCCATGAAGTGGGATGCAAACTGGATGGCACCTATGTTCTGCACTGGTGATGACTGGACTATGGTTGAAAAGTGCACATCGAAGGTTAACTTTGGCATTACAGGTTTCCCTGTATCGCCAGATAATGTAGGTGCATATGGTTCAGGCGTTGTAGGCCAGGGCCAGATGGGAATCTCTAAGGGCTCAAAGAATGTAAAGGATGCTTGGATTGTCATGAAGGCACTTGCAACCGATACAAAGCTTGCCGCTGCTTGGGATGCCGCAAACGGTGCTCCATCATCACTTCTTGCTAAGGCAGCACGCCCAGTAAATCAACCAACTTGGTACCTACCAATTTATGATGTTGTAAACAACCCAAAGTCTGCTTATCACGTTGTTAAAAACACTGGCGAGCACCTTGAAGAAGCTCTTCTACAGAACTTGATGGCTTCATGGCAGGCTGGCGACACAGCAAACATCAAGAGTGCGCTATCTGACTTAGCTGAAAAAGTTAATCAGATCATCTCGAGAAATAGCTAAATAAAGACTCCATGTCACAAGCGAGGGTAAAAGCAACCTCCCCCTTCACTAAGAAGGGGGAGGTTGCTCCTCCTCGCAAAAAACTAAAAGTTCCCCGACTATTTATTTTCCTATGCCTCTCTCCCTGGCTTTTTGGAATTATTTTCTTCACTGCATATCCAATGGTTTCAAGTTTTTATCAATCATTTACAAAATTTAATTTAATTGAAACCCCGCAATGGGTTGGTCTTGAGAATTTCAACCGTATGTTTTTTGAAGATGATGACTTTTGGCAAGCTTTGAAAAATACTATCTGGATTTCTGCCGTGAGTATTCCGCTAAGAATTTGTTTTGCTATGTTCACGGCCTGGGTTCTTACAAAACCTAACCTTGGCAAGAGTATTTATAGAACAATCTTCTTCTTGCCCTCCATGGTTCCTGCTGTCGCTGGAACCATGGTATTCACCTATATCTTCAATCCAGCATATGGCCCAATTAACAAGCTTCTTGAAGGTATTGGAATTGAAGAACCACCATTTTGGTTCATGGATCCAAAGTGGTCTAAGTGGGGGTTGATTTTACTTGGCCTGTGGGGCATTGGCGACGCCATGATTATCTTCCTTGCGGGTCTGCTAGATGTTCCAAAATCTCTCTACGAAGCTGCTGAATTAGAAGGTGCTAGCGGTTGGCAATCATTTCGCTATATCACGCTACCTTTAATGACGCCTGTCATCTTCTTCTCAACTGTGACAGGTGTGATTGGAAGTTTCCAGTACTTTACGCAGGCATTTGTTGCCGCTGGGCAGGTAAATGATTATTCGCACTCTATGTATTTCTACGCAACACATATATATTTCAGCGCATTTAGGGCCTATGAGATGGGTTATGCATCTGCCCTGGCTTGGGTTCTGCTAGTAATTACACTTTTGTGCACCTTAGTTATCTTAAAGACCCAGAAGCGTTGGGTTCATTATCCGAATGGATCCCTCTTCAAATGAGCATGTATACAACAGAACAGCTTGAAATTATTGATGCTCAGTCCGCTAGGGCCCGACGCCATAAACGCTGGAATGACTTCTTGCATATGGTGGGAAACCACTCACTTCTAATTGGCCTCTCTGCCATCTTTATTTTGCCTTTATATCTAGTGGTGGTCATCTCGCTCATGTCCAAGGGGCAGGCAGAAACTCGCGCACTCTGGCCAACTCCATTTGTCTGGCATAACTATATCGAGGTTTTTACAGCTGTTCCATTTTTAAAGTGGACTCTCAATACACTATTTGTTTCAATAATGGGAACTATTGGAACAGTTGTATCTAGTGTTCCTCCAGCCTATGTCTTGTCACGATTACAGTGGAAAGGACGTCAAGTAACTTTCATCATTATTCTTTCTACAATGATGCTCCCTGGACAAGTAACTATGATTCCTGTTTATATTATTTTTTCAAAATTACATTGGATTCCATCATTCTTACCTTTAATTGTCCCTTCATTCTTTGCAAGCGCATTTTCAATCTTTTTACTTCGCCAGTTCTTTACTTCAATCCCTGACGAAATATCAGATGCAGCCAGAATTGATGGCTGCAGTGAGTTTAAACTGATGATGAGAATTATTGTGCCGCTTGCCAAACCGGCAATCTCAGCTATTGCACTCTTTGCTTTTCTCGGTTCCTGGAATGACTTCTTTGGTCCCTTGTTATATATAGTTGAAAACCAGGATCTCTGGACACTTGGTATCGGGCTCAACGCATTTCAAGGTGAACATCATGTTGATACCAATATGATGATGACTGCGTCTGCACTTTTCATGGCCCCTGTTATTATCATTTTCTTCTTCTCGCAAAAAGTCTTCATCGAAGGTGTGACATTGACTGGGGTCAAAGGATAATGAAGCACTTCGCCTCAGCGGCTGCGCCATCACTCATTCGTGAAATGAACGAGCGAAGCGTGCTGGATACCTTGCGCGCCCATGGAGCACTACATGCCGCTGAGATTGCGCGACATATCGGATTATCAAAACCAACTACTTCTGACATTTTACGCTCACTCAGCGAAAGTGGATTAATCCAAGAATTTTCACCTGGTGAGGATGACTCGAAGCGTGCGCGATCTGTTTTTGAGGCAATAAGTGATGTAAAAGTCTGTCTTGGAATCGATATTGGTTCTAGATTTATTCGAGCCGCAATTGGAGATCTCAATCAAAACATGAGATCCGAGATTTCAGTACCCGTCACTTCATTGAAATTAGCGGACCTGACTTTAGTAATGCACAAAGCGGTGGATTCCGTGTTGAAGAAATCTGGATACCACTTGAAAGATGTGGCTTCCATAGTTGTAGGAACACCTGGTGTAATCAACCAGGAAACTGGAGTGGTCTCAATTGCAGGAACTATTGGTTCACTTGATGGAATTAATTTAGTTGCTCACATTGAAAGTGAATTTGGTATTCGTCCAGCTATTGAAAATGATATTAATCTCGTTACTGCAGCAGAGCAATCTGCTGGCCATGGCCAAGGCATCAGTAACTTTGCAGTGTTATCAGTTGGCTCTGGCTTAGGTTCTGGTCTTGTACTCAATGGTCAATTACACCGCGGTCATAGAGGCGCAGCTGGTGAAGTTTTCTACGTACCTTTTGGTGATCCACGTGATACTCATCGAAGTGCTACAAACCCTTCGGGTGATCGCATCGCTGAAATTGCCCGAGGTCTAGCAAAGAAGTTCAAGAGCAGTGTTTTGTTCGAACCTTATTCAACTATTGATATTCTGAATGCAGCAAAGGTGGGCGATGAACTTGGTCAAGCTGTAGTTGCACTTGAAGCAGAACGCATTGCACTCTACATCGCAGCGATATCGGCGGTTACTGATGTCGAACTAGTTGTTCTATCCGGTGGTATTGGTCGCCAAGCGTCTTTTTTCATTGACCCAATAAAGAAGTTAGTTTCAGAAATCGTGCCATTTCCCCCACGGATTGAGGTATCCGCTCTTGGTGATACAGGAATTCTTGTTGGTGCACTCAATATCGCTACAGCTCAAGCCTGCGATCGAGTATTCAATGACATTCACAAACCTGCTGGAACCGTGCGAGGCCTAGCTGGGTCGATGTAGATGAAATTAGCGATCATTGGTGGTGGTTCTACTTACACCCCAGAATTAATCGATGGCGTAATCAAGCGGCATAAACGTTTACCTATTGCGCATATTCACCTTGTAGATATAGAAACTACAAAACTCGCTACTATCGCAGCTTTTGCCAAGCGCATGGTTAAAGCGGCTGGACTTGACATTGAAATTGAGTTTGGAACTAATCTTGAATCTGGAGTGCGAGGCGCATCTTTTGTCGTGAGTCAGTTTCGCGTTGGCACACAGGCTGCTCGTCATAGAGATGAATTACTGGGTCGTAAATACAATTTAGTTGGCCAAGAGACTGTTGGCGTTGGTGGCTTTGCTAAAGCGCTACGAACTATTCCGGTTGCGCTCAATGTCGCTCGAACTATTGTTCAAGAAGCTCCGAATGCCAAACTTCTTAATTTTACAAACCCTGCCGGGCTCATTACTCAAGCCCTCATTCAAGAAGTTCCAGAGTTAACAACTATTGGGCTCTGCAACGTTCCTTGGAATACGCGTATGGAAATAGCTGAAGCTATGAACGTCTCATCAACAAAGGTGAGCTTTGATTACATCGGACTCAACCACTTGTCATGGATTCGTGGAGTTCAAGTAGATGGAACAGACCGAAGTATTGATGCGATCAAGGCTTTCCGCGGGTTGACTATTGAAAAAGGTAAGCCTGGCGATTCTCCAGCGTGGACACAAAGTTCAATTGACCTGCTGCAAGCAATTCCTAACTACTACCTCTCTTACTACTACTCCGAAAAACAGTGGATTAAGTACCAATCAGAGCACCCAACTCGTGCAAGTGAAGTTATGAAAATCGAAGAAGTACTACTAGAAAAGTTTAAAGATGAGTCTTTAGTAACTAAGCCTGAAGAACTCATGCAGAGAGGCGGCGCCTATTATTCCGATTCAGCCGTTGAACTAATGGCAGATATCCATACTGATGCTGGAACAACCCACATTGTGAATACGCTCAATAACGGCGCGGTTCCAGGTTTTTCTGATGATGCCGTCATGGAAATCCCAGCGATTATTACTTCGAATGGTGCCCAATCGATCAAAACGAGTGCAATGCGAAATGACATCGATTCACTCGTGCGAACTGTGAAAGATTTTGAACTTTTGACAATAGATGCAGCGGTAACCGGGCGTGAAGATTCGGCCCTAAGGGCCTTAATAACAAACCCCCTAGGTCCTGACATTTCTGATGCCCGAAATGTTTGGGCTGATCTTAAGAAAGAGAACGCTGGAATGATTGGGCTCTTCAATGGGTAGATATCTCCTTGGTATTGATGGTGGTGGCACAAAAACTCATGCATGCATAGTTGATTTGGATGGAAACATTCTTGCAACAGCTGCAAATGGAGGAGCTAACTGGGAACGAATCGGCGTAGATGCAGTCCAAAAGAACCTTGCTGAAATAATCGATAGAGTCTGTGCTAAAGCATCAATATCAAAAACTGAAATTGTGGACTCGACTTTTGCTCTAGCCGGACTTGACTGGGAAGAGGATGAAGAGCTTCTCGCACCCATAATTAATTCTCTTGGCTTGGAAGGCAGATGCCAATTGATTAATGATTCCTTTGCCGCTCTCTTTGCCGGAATTCCACAAGGTATTGGCTGCGTTTCAATTGCAGGAACTGGCGGTAAATCAGCTGGTCGCACAGTTTCGAAAAGCGTTCAAACCATGGGAATGGAATTGGGCGAAGGCGGTGGTGCTGGGCAACTTGTAGACATTGCACTCGATTTGATCGCCCGAGCACACCACCGAATAGTAGAAAAGACGCAACTCTATGAACAAATCCCACAATCCGTTGGTTTTGATAATCCCACTGATTTCTTTACAGCGATAGCGCGTGGACGAGTAATACTAGATGAAAGTCTTGCACCGCTAATATTTAAGCTGGCAGATGAAGGTGATTCTCTTGCGATTGAAGTTGTCATAAGAGTTGCCTCACAACATGCTCTAGATATCCAAGGAATTATCAAACAACTCGACTTCTCAGGAGTCCCTGTTGAGTTAATTCGTGCGGGTGGGTTACATACCGCAGCAAATGCACTTTTCGACCGTGTTTTCGAACAAACTCTCAAAGCATCATCACCGGGCGTAACGATGCGTGTTTTAGATGTATCCCCCGTTTTCGGCGCAATCATGCACGCAGCTCATCATCACTTTAAGGAAGTTTCACCAGAGTTTATTTCAAACTTAACGAGTGCTGCACAGAAAGTTGAGATCTAATGAAGATTCATGCCCAAAATCCTATCCAACAGGAGATTGCAGATAGTTTTTTCTCCACCCACGAACACTCACTTAATTTTGAGATAGAGGTTATTCCGGCACGCCCAGAGAAAATTGAAGGTTTCACGATTAGCGCTTCACGCAGTGGTTCATCAATTTCAGCAACTATAGGTATAGCACTTGATCACAGCCTCAGATATGCACTCAATAGAGTTCTTTCTTGGGCGGCCACAAGTGAGAAGAGCCTTGAAGTTAATGAAGGTCCAGATTTTCCTATTCGCGGTGTAGTAGAAGGTTTTTATGGAAAGCCTTGGAGCCATGAGCAACGCTTGCGTGGCTTGCAAAATTTTGGAGACTTCAATATGAATACCTTTTTCCTAGCACCAAAAGATATTCCTTGGCAGCGCTTTAATTGGCGTTCTGCCTTTGATGCAACATTTATATCTAGTACTAAAGAGTTAATTGAAACTGGGCATAAGAATGCGATAGAGGTCGTAATCTGCGTTTCCCCAGGCTTATCCGTTAAATACATTGACGAAGCAGATGTTGATGCCGTGGTTAATAGATACAAGCAAGTGTTGAAATTAGGCGCACGTCACTTTGGTTTATTGTGGGATGATATTGCCTGGGAGCTTTCACATGAGGAAGATATAGCTGCTTACTTGTCAACTGCTGCTGCTCACGCTGATTTCACAAATAGAGTATGGGAAAAGTTGGTTGCACTTGATCCAAAAGCTATGTTGACCGTTTGTCCCATGCACTATTCAGGGCGGGGCAATGAACCATATATTCAAGAGTTGGGCAAAGAACTCCACCCACGTGTAAATATGATGTGGACGGGGCGCTCAATTATCTCTGAGTACCTTGATATTTCCGATGCCGTAATCTTTGAGCGCAACGCTCTTCGTCCGCCTTTGTACTGGGATAACTTTCCCGTCAATGATGGTGGTTTACAAAAGAGCCTATTTATCGGGCCCGTTCGCGGCCGTGAAGTTGGATTACACAAATACTCGTCCGGGTTAGTTTCTAATCCAATGCTGCAATTTGAAATGTCCCAGATTCCACTGTTCACAATCGGTGAGTACCTGTGGAACTCACAATCTTATGATCCTGATCAATCCTGGGAAAAGGCACTTGTTCACTGCGTTGATAATGAACAAGATCGAATTGCCCTACGAAAGTTTCTGCGCACATCAATGGGAACAGCAGTTGGTGGAGACCCTGCCCCTGATCTACGACAAGTATTTCGTAAAGGCGTCACCCAGTGGCGTAAGGGAAATTTGCAGGAATCTGGGGATATTTTCATCCAGGCAGGTCAAGAAATAGTTAAGAACCATGCATATCTTCTGCAAAGTAGTTTCAGTGAGCCATTAATGATTCAAGAAATTGAAAAATGGTTAGAGAAATATGCCATAGGCGGCGAAGTCTTAATTGGATTAGGAAAAGTCCTGCAAGGTTGCGGCTTTGATTCAGTTAGAGGCTGCATTTCAGGCACCTCTACAGAAATTGAAAAACTGGCAGAATTGCGTGAACTGTTAGAGGTACATCGCAAGAATCTCTTTGGTGATCAGATTGAAGGACCAATCAACGAACTCATGGCAGAACTACAAAGTTAGGAGGTAGGCCAATGTCAGCAGTTAATATCTTTATTGGTGATTCCGTTACAGATTGCGGACGCGAAATCGAACCTCCTTACGGTGATGGCTATGTCCGTGAAATTGCACGTTCTGGCAAGTTAGCTGGTCAAATTATTAATGTTGGAACAAGCGGCCACCGATTAGTAGATCTAGAAAAACGGTGGCAAAGAGATGTTCTAGACCATAAGCCATCTCTTGTATCAATTGCTATAGGAATAAATGACACATGGCGCAGGTACGACGACAATGATCTAACCAGCACGCAGGATTTTCGCGACCGTTATCACCAGCTATTAACGCTCACCCGCCAGACTTGCAATCCACAGTTTGTATTGTGTGAACCATTTTTGTTATCGGTTCGAAAAGAGATGAATACATGGCGAGAGGACTTGAATCCAAAGATCGATGTTGTTCATGCGATGGCCAAGGAGTTCAGCGCAGTGCTTGTGCCATTCGATTCGTATTTAAACAATTTAGCCACAAGAGTTCCAATGGCAGAGATTGCTGATGATGGAATTCATCCCACATTTTTTGCTCATTCCGAAATGGCAAAATTATGGCTTAGTACAGTTGGACTAGCGTAAATGAGCCTGTTCATTAAGGGTTCGAAGCGCTCTTAAGCCATCACTTGGCCAGACTGAGATTGTGGTGATTGAGCAAGGCGAGATGTCTATATGAAAAATTGACTCAGCCGGTGCACCAACAACAACTTTGGCTGCTGATTTAATCGTTCCGTTATGTGTAACAACCACAACGCGTTGACCTGGATACTCAGATGCAATCTGCGAAATTGCTGCATCCACACGCAATGCAACTGAGTCATATGACTCACCTTCAGGTGGAGCAAAAGAAGTTGAACACACCCATGAGTTGTAATCAGCTGGGTAGCGCTCCTTTACTTCATCTATAGACATGCCATCCCAAATACCAAATGAGCATTCCATCCAAGCATCTTCAAAAACAATAGGTAGCCCAGTTGCTTTGGAAATAGCTTCAGCAGTCTGTGTTGTGCGCTTTAGAGGTGAAGCAATGATTACCTCTGGGTTAAGTTTTGCAATCGCTTGCGCAACTTTCTCAGCTTGGCCTAAACCAATATCAGTCAGATCTGGATTTAACGGACCATCTCCTGAAAACTTCTTCATAGGGGTTAAAACAGTCTCGCCATGTCTTATTAAGAATATTGTTGTTGATTCTTCCGGGTTGAGTAGGCGCTCAGTTAAGTAGTTCTGGCGCACAGAGATGATCTCTCCCCCACCACTCTGCTCATCCAATGCTTTATTTGCCAGGCGATCTGCATGGGAGTTTTCATCTCGCGGAATCCAGGTGTATTTAACTAGCGATGCAGTGTGGGCAGAACGGGCATCACTGGCTAGTTTTCTCATGTCTGCGTGCTTAATCTGCCAGCGCCCAGACATCTGTTCTACTACTAATTTGCTATCCATCTTCACATCCACAGTTGCTTGCGGATCTAATGCATTAATAGCAGTTAAACCAGCAATGAGTCCGCAGTATTCAGCAACATTATTTGTTGCAATTCCGATGTAGTCATAGAGCTCTGCAATGATTTTGCCGTTTTCGGTAATGACTGACCCATATCCGGCAGGTCCAGGATTGCCGCGTGAACCACCATCTGCAGTTAATGAAAAATGACGTGCCATTTATTACGCTCCGCGCACCAAGATGCAGCGGCACTCTTCACAGCGCACCACTTCATCATCGGCTAATTCAGCAATTCGCTTGAGCTCCACAGTATTGATTGAAAGGTGACAGCCAGTGCACGCACCAGCAACTAGTGCAGCCGCACCTGTTCCATTATTAGAAGCTCTGATTTTTTCATAGAGCGCGACAAATTCGCCAGAAACAGAAGCCAGAGTTTCACTGCGCTCTTTAGCAATACTTTCTAGTTCGCCATTTATCTTTGCGAGCGCGGTTTCTTTGCGGATATTGAGATCATTGATTTGCGCGGTGAAATCAGCTTCTTGATTTTGCAGATCTGTGATGCGGGCTTTAATTTCATCCACTCTCATCATGATCTCTAGCTCTACTTCTTCTAGCTCGGCACG
>CAMCYO010000018.1 GCA_945884695.1 Streptomyces griseus | reverse complement strand
CTGGCTAGAACCATCTCTACCAGTTCAGAGATAACCACTCGTTGCTTCAAGTACCGCTCTTGCGCACGGGGAGCGTTGATTAAGTAGTGACCTGCAATGCCTTTAAGTAATCCAACTTCCATCTTTGAATCTCGTGGCACTTCAAGATTTGCACCATAGCGAACGAGTGATTTAGCACCATGAATCTTTCGAGTTTCTAACTCAGCAGATAAAACAAATCGACCAATTAATTGACTAGTGAGATCTTTTAAACGGGCAAGTGATGCATGCGTACCATCATATTTGCTGGGCCAACATGAAAGTTTTTGCAAGCGTTCTAAGGCTCGTGCGCTTTCTTCTTCAGTAAGATCCATTCCATAGTCGTGCACCATTACTTGATGCAATTGGGGTAAGTCCTTTGAAAATGTGTGGACATCAATCTGTCCAGCAACGAGTGCGTCCTCTAGATCGTGTACCGAGTATGAAACATCATCCGACCAATCCATGATTTGAGCTTCTATGCAACGCCTCGCATCTGGTGCACTTTTGCGCATCCATTCAAAAACTTCGCGGTCATCTTCATAAAAACCAAACTTCTTTGAATTCTTTTCTCCGCTCCATGGATATTTTGTCACCGCATCTAAGGATGCCCGCGTCAAATTGAGCCCCATTGATTTGCCGTTGGAATCAACGCTCTTGGCTTCAAGCCGTGTAAGCAATCGAAAACTTTGTGCGTTTCCTTCAAAGCCACCACAACCGTGTGCTAATTCGGCTAATGCATCTTCACCATTGTGACCAAAAGGCGGGTGCCCTAAATCATGTGCAAGACATGCGGTATCTAATAAATCAGGATCAGCGCCGAGAGAGTCGCCGAGTTCGCGACCAATCTGAGCAACTTCTAAAGAATGCGCAAGGCGCGTACGTTGAAAATCATTCTCCCAAGGAACAGCAACTTGTGTTTTTGCGCCGAGGCGCCGAAGGGATGCAGAGTGGATAACGCGAGCACGATCGCGCATGAATTCTGTACGACCAACACGTTTTGCTGGTTCAAAATCGAAGCGTTCTAGATCGCTCTCGGTGTAGTTCGTGCTCATGTATATAACTCTATTACTGGTTGAGGTGATCGCTGACATGGATTCCGCGCCGGCCTAGGGTGATGTGGGCAAGATAGGCACCACTTTCACGGAGTAGATAGCGAAGATTTGAAGATTCTAAAGAATTTGGTCCAGTCAGAACTGGAGAGCAATAACTTATTGACCCCAAATCATTTGCCATCGTCATTGCTCGCAAGCAGTGATATGGATCGGTAACAATAATAACACTTCGAAATTTCATTTTCTTCATCTGTGCAACATAACTTTGGGTACTCACTAAAGTGTCTCGGCCCTTGCCTATGGCAATAATATTTTCAGATTTAATCCCATGCGTGCTTAACCAGTATTTGCTTGTTGCTGCCTCAGTCGTACGGTCTCCGGGTGCCCCACCACCAACAGTAAAAATTACTTTTGCAAGGCCCAGGTCATAAATTCTCTTCGCTTCTATTACTCGCGCTTTGAGTGCATCACTTGGTCGTCCATCAAATTGTGCAGCACCTAAAACTACAATGGCATCTGCTGTTGCAATTGTTGAATTGTGTGCAGAGATCCACGTTTTTCCAATTGCAAATATAGGAACAACAATTGCGATCAATATAATCGCTCCAACTATTTTACGCAAAATCTTAAATAGAAACATTCTTATCCCCCAGAAAACGCATCTTCGAGTTCGATTGATGCCATTTCGTCGGGATCTTTTAACCAACCATCGGGAAGAGTAACTGGCCGTCCATGGCTCGTGCGCCCACGAGGAGCATCGCCAACAGCAACTGGATACGGTTGGTCTTCGAGTTGATCTAGTAAGTTACGAAATTCTTGTAGAGATGAAACTAAACCAAAGTGTCGACGCAGTGCACTACTCACTCTAAAGCCTTTGAGATACCAGGCCATGTGTTTTCTCAAATCTCTACATCCACGATCTTCGGATTCAAAGTATTCGACCATGAGCTCGCCATGGCGAAACATGATTTCACGGACCTCAAAAAGTGTTGGTAGCTGCCTGCTTGTATTACCTTTAAATGAGGCGACAAGATCTGTAAATAACCACGGGCGCCCTAGACATCCACGCCCTACAACGACTCCAGCACAGCCAGTTTCTTGCACCATTCGCAACCCATCATCCCCGCTCCAAATGTCACCATTACCTAAAACGGGTATCCCTGTTGGTTTTAAATGATCAACCAAGCGAGTAATTGCACTCCAGTCAGATTTTCCTTCATACATTTGCTGAGCAGTACGTGCATGTAAGGCAACCCAGCTAACACCCAAATTCGCTGCAGACATTGCAGCCTCTAAATATGTTTCGTGATCACTATCAATGCCGATCCGCATTTTCACCGTAACTGGAATCCCAAATGGCTTTGCCGCATCAACAGCTGCTTGAACAATCGATGTAAAAAGCCGACGCTTGTAAGGAAGGGCAGCTCCGCCACCTTTTCGGGTAACTTTAGGAACTGGACAACCAAAATTCATATCGATGTGATCGGCAAGATTTTCTTTTCCTAACATTGTCACTGCAGCTTTCATGGCAGCTGCATCAACGCTATATAACTGAACAGAACGCGGCCATTCACCTTTACCCGGAACAATCATGCGCAAAGTTTCTGTACGTCTTTCAATTAATGCTCGGGCTGTAACCATTTCAGAAACAAATAACCCGGCCCCTTGTTCGCGACAAAGCGTTCGAAAGGGAGCATTTGTAATTCCTGCCATGGGTGCAAGAACAACTGGCGGGTCAATAATGTGATCGCCACTTGCAAGTGGCAGAGTGAGCCCTTTTATGAGCCCAGAAGGCGTGGCGCTAGCCATGCCTCAACCTGATCTAGTGCAATGCGTTCTTGACCCATTGTGTCGCGATCGCGAATTGTTACTGCCTGATCTTCGAGAGTATCGAAATCAATAGTGATGCAATATGGAGTACCGATTTCATCCTGTCGACGATAACGGCGACCAATTGCCCCTGCATCGTCGAAATCGATATTCCAACTCTTGCGAAGTTGGGCAGCCAAATCGCGTGCCTTAGGTGAGAGATCTGCATTTCGTGAAAGCGGAAGAACTGCAACCTTAACGGGAGCTAAACGATGATCAATTTTGAGAACAGCGCGCTTTTCCATTTCTCCCTTTGCATTTGGCGCCTCATCTTCAATAAATGCATCCATCAAAAATGTAAGAGTGCATCGATCAACGCCAGCTGCCGGTTCAATCACATATGGAGTCCATCTTTCATTCTTTTCTTGATCAAACCAGGAAAGATCTTTGCCCGATGCTTGAGAGTGTGCCTTTAAATCAAAATCTGTTCGGTTTGCAATACCTTCTAGCTCGCCCCACTCGGTGCCAGCAAATTCAAATTTGTATTCAATATCTGCCGTGCGCTTTGAATAATGAGAGAGTTTTTCTTTCGGATGATCGTAAATGCGCAAGCGATCCAGATTGATTCCTAAGTCTTTATACCAAGCAAGTCGAGTGTCTATCCAATACTGGTGCCATTCTTCATCGGTGCCTGGCACAACGAAAAATTCCATCTCCATCTGTTCAAATTCGCGCGTGCGGAAAATAAAGTTTCCAGGGGTGATTTCGTTGCGGAAGGATTTTCCAATTTGGCCGATGCCAAAAGGAGGCTTTTTACGTGACGTTGTTGCCACGTTATCAAAGTTGATAAAAATACCCTGCGCAGTTTCTGGACGTAAATATGCAAGACCGGACTCATCTTCTACTGGCCCTAAATAGGTTTTAAGAAGTCCTGAAAATTGTTTCGGTGTGGTGAACTGCCCCTTATTTCCGCATGCGGGGCAATTAACTTCTGCAAGTGATTCTGGCTTACGTTTGTTCTTTGCTTCAAACGCTTCTTCCAAATGGTCGGCCCGATAGCGCTTATGACATGCAGTGCACTCGGTGAGTGGATCAGAAAATGTTGCAACGTGCCCGGAGGCTTCCCAAACTTCGCGCGCCAAAATTACGCATGAATCAATTCCGACAATATCTTCACGGCCTGAAACCATGGACTTCCACCATTGGCGCTTAACATTATTTTTTAATTCAACACCGAGTGGGCCGTAATCCCAAGAGGCGCGAAGTCCGCCATAAATATCACTGGATGGATAAACAAATCCTCGGCGCTTAGCCAAGCTAACGATATTTTCTAAACGATCTGTTGCCATCGTGATCTCCATCCGGCCTAATCTTTGGCCAGATTGCGAAATCGCTCCGGCTGGCTGTCGGCGGTTAACAACGTGAGTTGAAACCAGTGCAAAGTTTACTCGCTTGCAAGAAGTTCGAATGCACCTGGTTCATCAATTGCCCGAGCAAGAAGAGGAACTGCCTGCATTTTTACAACGGTCGAGCTCAGCGCTCTGCGATAGGAACCCACATTGAGCCAGGTTGTGGTTAAAACCCAGAGTCCACGGTCATCAAGATTTTGACCTATCGCACCATCGATATAGCCATCACATGTGGCTAGCGCTTGGCGGGCTTGAAAAATCTGGGCCCTAAATTCGTTGGCCTGACCGAGGGGAACTCTAAAGCGGGCAATTGCGAGCATGGGGTGAGCCTAGCGTCATGAGGGTAATGAAAATGACAATCATTTTCATTTATGCTACTTTCTGCCAATGAACATCGCAATCGGCCTAGCCGCTATCACCGCAATTGCTACATCTGCTGGCGGGTTTCTCGCCATTCGCTCGAGGGATCGTTTACACCTCATACTGGGACTCAGCGCCGGATTACTTCTTGGCCTTGTTGCCTTTGATTTGCTGCCTGAAGTCTTCGAACTCAACACCAACACCTTCGGAAATGTTCCGGTTGTCTCTGTTGCTTTCGTGCTGGGGTTTCTTGCTTTGCATTTTGCTGAACAAATCTTTGGTTCCCACGAACCAATTCAATCAGATTACGGTCATGACCATAAGCATTCTGCCAATATCGCAGGCACTCTCGGAGCGCTGGCGATGGGAGGCCATGTATTCCTGGATGGAGTGGCACTTGGCCTTTCATTTAAAGTAAGTAACGCACTTGGCCTAGCTGTCTTCATCGCAATTTTGTCTCATGCATTCTCAGATGGTCTTAACACTGTCTCACTTCTCATTAAAAGCGGACATTGGACTAAACGAGCAATCGCACTTCTGGGTCTTGATGCTCTCATGCGCATTAGCGGTGCAACTCTTGGAACCTACGTTGTTATTAGCGATCCATCTCTTGCCATTTATCTTGCGATGTTTTCTGGGTTCGTTGTTTATCTTGCGACTTCACATATTTTGCCAGAAGCACATTCGCGTCATCCTTCAAGATTGACAATGATGGCGACAGTAACCGGAGTTGTCGCAATGTGGCTCATCGTTGGAAATATTGGGTGAGTAAATCTAATCCCAGGGTTTTAAGTACCCTTGAGCGCGCTGGCGGATTTGCTAGCGCTCAAGAGGTATATCGACTCATGCAACGCCAAGGTGAAAAGATTGGTTTAACAACCGTTTATCGCTCGCTCCAGAACTTGCTTGATGAGAAAATTGTAGATGTCTTACGGCGAGATGATGGCGAAGCGCTTTACCGTCTCTGTGGTGAGGCTCATCATCACCACCTTGTCTGTAAGAGCTGTGGAGATACCGTTGAAATTGAGGGTGGCGCAGTTGAAAAATGGGCAAAAATGATGGCCCAGGAACACGGTTTTAGGGAGATCGGTCATACCGCGGAAATATTTGGTACCTGCTCTAAGTGTTAAGCCTTACCAAACCTACGGTCACGTTTTGCATATTCTTCTATAGCACGCCATAGAACACGCCGATCTACATCAGGCCACAAAACATCCATGAAGACCATCTCTGCATAAACAGATTGCCAAGGCAAGAAATTACTCGTTCTCATCTCCCCTGAAGAACGCAAGAATAGATCAACATCACTCATAGTTGGCTGATCCAAGTACTTTGCAAACAATTTTTCTGTTATTGCATCTGCCTTTACTTTTCCACGTTTAACATCTAAGGCGAGAGCACTTGCAGCATCAACAATTTCGGCTCGTCCTCCATAGTTGACGCACATGTTAAGTGTTAAAACTTTATTTTTTGCGGTCAGATCTTCGGCTTCTTCCAGTTCATTAATGACGCTAGCCCACAATCTTTTTGGTCGGCCAACCCAACGCACTTTCACGCCAAGTGCGTTCATCTCATCTCTGCGCCTTCTTATAACGTCTCGATTGAATCCCATAAGGAATTTCACTTCCTCAGGTGTGCGTCGCCAATTTTCTGTGGAAAATGCGTAAGCGCTTATTTCCTTCACTCCAATTTCAATTGCCCCTTCAATGACATCAAAGAGCGCAGCCTCACCAGCTTCGTGGCCTGCTGTTCGAGGCAAACCTCGCTCTTTGGCCCAGCGACCATTCCCATCCATCACGATGGCAACATGGTTGGGAATTAATTCTTTCGCTAACTTTGGCGGTGTTATGCCAGCACGATGAGGGTTAGGTTTTTTAATCATGTGCGCTCCACATGAGGAAGACTACGAAGTCCGCGCTCCAAATGCCACTGTAAATATGCAGCAATGAGACCGTTTGCTTCGCGTTGATGTTTGCGCTCACTAGCACTTGCAACTTCCCAGTCCATGGTGATGAGAGCTTGCATAAGTTCTAGTGTTTCAGGAGCTGGCGTTGCGCACGCAGATGGACGGCAATCTACACAAACAGATCCCCCACCAACGAGTGAGAAATAACGGTGTGGGCCGAGTTTTTCACAGCGTGAGCAATCTGTCATAGACGGCGCATAGCCACCGATTTCAAGGGAACGTAATAAGAACGCGTCCAGAATAAGTGATGAGTCATAGCGTTGTTCAGCAAGTGCTTTAAGACCGCCGACTACAAGTTGAAATTCTTTAACTGCCGGCTCGTGCTCTTGAGATGTAAAGCGCTCTGCTGCTTCAAGAATTGCCGTAGCAACAGTCCATCTTTGATAGTCATGTGAAACTGCTTCACCATAATTCATTATCGCTTCGACTTGAGTAACAGTGTCAAAAGTTTTACCAACGTAGAGTTGAATATCGACATGGCTTCCGGGCTCTAGGCGGGCACCAAATTTTGATTTGGTTCGGCGCACACCTTTAGCAACTCCACGAACTCGACCGTGATCTCTAGTCAATAAAGTAACGATGCGATCTGCTTCACCGAGCTTTTGGGTCCGCAACACAACGCCTTGATCGCGGTAAAGACTCATGCGCCAACCGTAATGGCTGAGTTAGCGAATAGCGCGGTTAATGGCCGACACGATGGCCTTAAGTGAGGCAGTTGTAGTGTTTGGATCAATTCCAACACCCCAATAAACATCGCCATCGATTGCACACTCCAGATAAGCGGCGGCATTAGCATCTCCGCCTGCAGAAAGTGCATGCTCGTAATAATCAAGGACGCGAACATCGACGCCATACTCTTGCAATATCGCACAAAAGGCTGCAATAGGTCCGTTGCCTTGACCATTTCGTTCAAATGGTTTTCCTCGATCTAAGAAATTAACAGTAAGGAAAACATCCTCATCAAGAACAGATTTTTGGGAAAGTCCCTTAAGGCGGAATCGTCCCCATGGCGCAGTTTCAGTTGGCAAATATTCATCTTCAAATATTCGCCACATGTCGGAAGGCAGAATTTCTCCGCCTTCAGCATCAGTTGTTGCTTGCACAACTTTGCTAAATTCGATTTGTAATCTGCGTGGCAAATCAAGGTGGTGCTCATTTTTCATAATGTAAGCAACACCGCCTTTCCCGGATTGACTGTTTACTCGAATAACTGCCTCATAAGAGCGACCAATATCCTTGGGATCAATCGGTAGGTATGGAACTGCCCACGTAAATGCATCAACATGAATACCAGCTTTTTTTGCATCTTTATCCATATGTTCAAGACCTTTTTTAATTGCATCTTGATGTGACCCAGAGAAGGCAGTAAATACCAGATCTCCACCGTATGGGTGGCGCTCTGGCACGCGCAATTGATTAGCATATTCAACTGTGCGTCGAACTTCGACAATGTTAGAAAAATCAATCATTGGATCAATGCCGTGACTCACTAAGTTCATGCCAAGAGTCACTAAGCACACATTTCCTGTGCGCTCACCATTACCAAATAAGGTGCCTTCGATGCGATCTGCGCCAGCTAAGTAACCAAGTTCGGCCGCTGCAACGCCAGTACCTCGATCATTGTGCGGGTGCAACGAAACAACAACGCTTTCACGGTTATTGAGATTACGACACATCCACTCAATTGAATCTGCATAAATATTAGGAGTGGCCATCTCTACGGTTGCAGGCAAATTCATGATGGTCTTCCAACTTGGAGTTGGCTTCCAGATATCATTAACAGCGTTACATACCTCAAGGGCGTATTCCATTTCTGTACCCGTGTAAGACTCAGGTGAGTACTCAAAAGAAATCTTTGTCCCTGGCACGCTATCTACTAGTGATAAACAAAGGGAGGCAGCATCGGTTGCAATTTTCTTAATGCCATCTTTATCTTGTCCGAAAACAACTCGTCGTTGAAGAGCCGAAGTCGAGTTATATAAATGCACCACAGCTTGCTTTGCGCCTTTGATGGATTCGTAGGTACGACGAATTAAGGGTTCGCGAGCTTGGGTAAGTACTTGAATAATCACATCATCAGGAATGAGATCTTGCTCAATAATTCTGCGCACAAAATCAAAATCTGTTTGGCTGGCACTTGGAAATCCAACTTCGATCTCCTTGTAGCCCATTTTGACTAACAAATTAAACATCGCCAATTTGCGAGGTGTATCCATTGGGTCAATTAATGCTTGGTTTCCATCGCGAAGATCTACCGAGCACCACTTGGGCGCTTTGACCATCTTCTTATTCGGCCATGTGCGGTCAGGTAGTTCGACCGGAATAAATGAGGAATACCGCCCATAAGGCATTGAACTTGCTGATTGCTTTGGGAAATTCATTTCTTGCTCCTTTATTTTCGCGTGGGTTTTACCGGTGCGTCAAAACCCCGCGACGAGGGGACCGGTTAAAGGACCCCGCCACGGCAGCGAAGGAGGAGGCTGCGTAATTTCATGCCGTAATCGTAGCCTAATCTTTACAAAATTGGCAGATAGCGATCTAGCTCATAGGCCGAGACTTGGCGACGGTAGTCCTGCCATTCGGCACGTTTATTGCGCAAAACATATTCAAATACATGCTCACCTAAAGTTTCGCGAACTAATTCGCTAGCCTCCATTGCGATGATTGCTTCATTAAGATTGGCAGGAAGTGCAAGGGCCTCAGAAGTATCAGGAAGGTCATACCCCTCGGCAACGCCTTTGAGGCCTGCCGAAAGCATCACTGCATATGCCAAGTAAGGATTACATGCAGAATCGGGAGAGCGAAATTCAATACGTGTTGAATTCTCTTTCTTTGGTTTATACATCGGAACGCGAACAAGTGCGCCTCGATTGTTACGTCCCCAGTTTGCAAATGCTGGCGCTTCTCCTCCGCCCTGCAATCTCTTATATGAATTAACCCACTGGTTTGTAATTGCAGTTATTTCTGGAGCATGACGCAAAAGCCCTGCGATAAATGAGCGGCCCACTTTAGATAAGTTGTATTCAGCCGTTGGGTCGTAGAATGCATTCTTTTCGCCTTCAAAGAGTGAGACGTGGGTGTGCATTCCAGAACCCGGATGATCTGTAAATGGCTTTGGCATAAAGGATGCATGAAATCCTTCATCCAACGCCACTTCTTTTACAACGTGGCGGAAAGTCATGATGTTATCGGCAGTACTGAGCGCATCGGCATAACGTAAATCAATTTCCTGTTGGCCTGGAGCTCCTTCATGATGGCTAAATTCAACGCTAATTCCCATCGCCTCTAATAGCGTGATTGCTTGGCGTCTAAAGTCATGACCCACCACCGCAGGTGTGTGATCAAAGTACCCACCAGAATCAACAGGGACAGGACTCTTGCCCGCTTCGGGGCGATCTTTAAATAAGAAGAATTCAATTTCAGGATGGGTGTAACACGTGTAACCCATTGCGGATGCTTTATTTAGAGTACGTCGCAATACATGACGAGGGTCGGCAGGTGATGGTGTGCCATCTGGCATCACGATATCGCAAAACATTCGAGCTGCGCCAGGTGCCTCTGTTCGCCAAGGCAAGATTGAAAAAGTTGCAGGGTCTGGTTTAGCCAACATATCTGATTCACTTATGCGAGCAAAACCTTCGATAGAAGATCCATCAAACCCAATACCTTCCTCAAATGCATTTTCTAATTCGGCAGGAGCGATGGCAACAGATTTGAGGAAACCAAGTACATCTGTGAACCACAGCCTGACAAAGCGAATGTTTCGCTCCTCCAGTGTACGAAGGACAAACTCTTGTTGCTTGCCAAGCTCTATATCTTGGGGGGAACTCATGGGTATATCGTGCCAAGCCTTCATTACAGCCGTGTTAACAAACCTTGAAAAAAGAGCTTAGATCGTAAATAACTCCGATGGGTCAATGTTGGCACGCTCAACTACATCGCTGAGTACAACTGTGTTGGCACCAATTACCGCCCCAGCACCTATCTTTACATCACCCAATACGCGAGCTCCTGCTCCAAGAACAACGCTATTGCCAATGGTGGGATGGCGCTTACCCTTCTTATAGGCGCGCGCTCCCAAAGTTACATCGTGGTACATCATGACGTCATCACCAATAATTGCAGTTTCGCCAATCACGACACCCATTCCGTGGTCAATAAAAAAACGTCGCCCTATAACTGCTCCAGGATGAATTTCAATTCCAGTTGCAGATCGAGTCAAGTTTGACCAAACGCGCGCGATAAGAGTGCAGTGATGGTTCCAAAGCCAATGCGCCATTCTGTGTCCCCAAATTGCGTGAACTCCAGGGTAGGCAAGAAAAACTTCTAGCCGACTTCTCGCCGCAGGATCTCGGCTCTGCGCATTTTTTAAATCTTCAAAGATCTGTAATGACATCAGAGCTCGGCCAGATCCTTATACAAAATTGTTGACAAATAACGCTCACCAAATGAAGGAACAATGACAACAATATTCTTGCCCGCAAATTCTGGACGTTTGGCAACTTGAGCAGCTGCCCAGAGTGCAGCGCCTGAAGAAATTCCCGCAAGAATTCCTTCTTCTACGCCAGCGCGCCTTGCATATGCAATTGCGTCTTCGTTTGTGACATCGAAAACTTCGTCAAAGATATTCCTATCCAAAATATTTGGAATGAAGTTTGCACCAATACCTTGGAGCGGGTGACCCGCTGGACTTCCACCAGTGAGCAAAGGAGAAGCAGCTGGCTCAACTGCGAAGATTTTTATATTGGGGTTGTGTGCTTTTAACCCTTGACCCACACCTGTAATGGTTCCACCAGTGCCAATTCCCGCAATTACCGCGGCAACTGTTCCATCGGTGTCATTCCAAATTTCTTGAGCCGTTGTATTGCGGTGGATTTCAGGATTAGCACCGTTTTCAAATTGACGAACAAGTACTGCGCCCTGAGTTTTACCAATTTCCTCGGCCTTAGCAATCGCACCTTTCATGCCCTCAGCAGCTGGAGTTAAAACAAGTTCTGCTCCAAATGCCCTCAGCAAAGTTCGACGTTCTTTCGACATCGAATCAGGCATAGTTAAAATCACTTTGTAACCTCGTGCTGCACCCACCATTGCGAGTGCAATTCCTGTGTTGCCTGAAGTTGCCTCAACGATTGTTCCACCTGGCTTGAGCGATCCGTCTTTCTCTGCTGAATCAACCATAGCAATACCTATTCGATCTTTTACCGTGCTGGTTGGGTTATAGAACTCCAACTTTGCATAGACATTTGCTTTTGCGCCATCGGTAATGCGGTTGAGGCGCACCAGTGGGGTATTTCCAACCACTTCTGTAATGTTGTTATAAAGTTTCATTTCTTTGCTCCAATTGTTAGATGCTGAAAGGGAAAACTACAAACTAAGAACTTTGATGTAGCAGTAATTAGTTCAGCAAGAGCAAGTTGTTATGCGTCCAAAATCAATAATGCGACGTCGGGTGAAAAGCCATTCTTTGATTTCAAACATGTATGAATTATATCTAGAATCAGGAAAAGCACTACTTGCGAATACCTTGCAGGAACCTTGAGACTATTCCTGTTTCCAGCGTGAAGTAATGGGCAAACGGCGATCTTTACCAAATGCTCGTGATGAAACTTTTGTCCCAGGTGGGTATTGCCGACGCTTGTATTCGGCTTTATCGACCATGGCAATTACTCTATTGACCAAAGTGGCATCAAATCCAGCTGCAATCAATTCCTTTGCACCTTCATCACCATCTACATAACGAACTAAGAGTTGATCTAACAACTCATACTCTGGCAAGGAATCCGAATCTTTCTGATCGGGACGCAATTCAGCGCTAGGTTCTTTTGTAATAGATCCCACTGGTATGGGTGGTGTTTGCCCTGTTCGAATTGCTTGCTCATTGCGCCACCTTGCAAGTGCCCAGACATCTGTCTTATAAATATCTTTAATGGGAGCAAAGCCACCTACAGCATCGCCATAGAGGGTGGAGTATCCGACTGCAAGTTCGCTCTTATTGCCAGTAGCTAAAATTAAATGACCTTCCTGATTAGAAAGCCCCATCAAAGTCGTTCCTCGCACGCGAGCTTGAACATTTTCTTCAGCTAAACCTTTGAGCGAAAGAGTCTCAATAAATGTCTTTACCATCGGCTCGATCTCAACAACTCGATAATTCAGGCCGGTGTTTTTTGCTAGGGCAGAAGCATCGCTCAATGAATGATCCGACGAATACTTACTCGGGAGTGCAATCCCAAATACATTCTCGGCTCCAATGGCATCGACGGCAATTGTGGCAACAAGGGCTGAATCAATTCCTCCTGATACGCCAACTGCCACAGTTGTGAAATTGTTCT
>CAMCYO010000017.1 GCA_945884695.1 Streptomyces griseus | reverse complement strand
ACCACGTATGCAGGTAAGAAATACACGTGTGTAAAAAGTGGCAAGAAGCTTGTTTGGAATAAAGGTGTTTCAGTTTCAAAGCCAACACCTACGCCAACACCTACGCCAACACCTACGCCAACACCTACGCCAACACCTACGCCAACACCTACGCCATTTAGTAGTCTCAATATTGCTCCAATTTTTACAATGACGACTTGGACCCAACAGCCGTCCTACTACATCGACGGTAGGTTCAAAACATGGGCAGTAACTAGTGGCTATGCAGAAATTTCGCTTCCTTCAATCGCTACATTAAATAGCCAATATGAATATTTCGTTGTTATAGATAAGAACTGGGTATACAACGGCGATAGAAGTTGTAGGAGTGGTCAAGTAGGACTACCTATGGATAAAAGACTAGCGAAGAAGAATGATTCTGTTTTGTTTACGTTACTCCCTCGAAGTGCAAAAGGGTTACCTACAGGAGGAATCGTTTTTAAGGTTCCTTCATTTCCCATGACTTTTAGGTGTGATTTCCAAGATTCGGCAAACTACTCAATGTACCTATTGGAAACCACCGATTTGGGCAGGACAATCAGAAGTAAGTCTGAGCGATTTGATTTCGTTACTCCTCAAATGAGAAAGCCTGCAGAACCGACTCCAACTCCGTCAATTAGTTCAGGACCAACAGGAGTCCTGAACGCATTGTGTGGACCTGAAAATGCAAAAGCGCAATCTTCAACTGGCGTTACTCTTACATGTGTGAAGTCGCCCAATGATGGTGTATTGAGATGGACAACATAGATTGGCTTCTAGGACACAGCCGTTAGGCAGTCAGGGTAACTCTTCGTTAATGCCCAACAGCATTCTGCTGGGCTCATCAGAATTGCCCTGACTGCAAATTTAATTTATTACTCGGACAGGGCTCACAAAATAGGGATAACCCAACACATTTGAGTTTTCGTTTGGCAGAAGGCGCCCCTAGCAAATACAAACAACTTTTAGATGTCCGAGATTTCTGTCCGAAGTCCGACTTTTCTGCCCGAGAATTTTGCAAAATTTGGAATAGGTTCTGTCAAACCTGAAACACTTTGAAAAAGGAAAGTGAGCGGAGATTTGACCTCCGCCCACCTAATTGGAAGAAGAGTCGCCCTATAAGCCGGATCCTGTCCTCTTCCCATTTACATGGTTAGAAGGATCACCATCCATCTAGTTACGTAATTGCTTACGTAATCAAGCGACCTACCCGATAGCTCGAACGAGCAGTTCTCAAACGCTATCTGTCTGGTCTTGCTCCAAGTGGGGTTTACCTAGCCATATACGTTGCCGTAAATGCTGGTGGTCTCTTACACCACCGTTTCACCCTTACACATTATTTCTAATGTGCGGTCTATTTTCTGTGGCACTCATCCCGCGGATTTCTCCGGGTGGGCGTTACCCACCACCTTGCTCTGTGGAGTCCGGACTTTCCTCGGTGTACAAGTACAACGCGGTGATCCGGGCGACTCTTCATTGCAAAGGGTACGGCACTAATAGATAAGAAAGAAACCCTATTTTCAGGCGAAATATTGAACTCCAGATTGCAAAGAGAAACTCCAGCATTTCGTGCACAATACAGTCATGAAAAACACGGTAGATGCCGACTTTCTCGCATTGCCTCTAACAAAGACAGCCGACGCTGGCCTTAGTGAGGCAAAGAGCGCTGGCGCATCCCATGTTGATATTCGAATCGAGCGAGTCCGCACGGGCTATTTACAAATGCGCGATGCAAACCCAGAGACTCAATCAGATGACGCTGTTACTGGAATTGGTGTTCGCGTCATTGTTAATGGTGCGTGGGGTTTTGCATCATCTCCTGAGATTTCACCAGAGGTTGCAATGCGCCTTGCACGGACTGCAGTTGCCATGGCAAAAACAAGTAAGCCACTTGCCACGGAGCAAGTAACTCTTGCACCTGAATCGATTTATGCAAATAAGACGTGGGTTTCGGAATATGAACTCGATCCATTTTCAGTCAGTGATGAAGAAAAGTTTGCTCGCCTTGGTGGGCTGAGTAATTCGCTCTTAAAGTCAGCCACAGTTAGCCATGTTGATGCCAACACCATGTTTGTTAAAGAGCAGAAGTTCTATGCAGATGGTTACGGGACATCAACAACGCAACAGCGAGTTCGACTACAAACTCAAGTTGAAGCGATCAATGTAGCTGATGATGGGTTTGAATCAATACGCACTCTGGCTCAACCTGCTGGTTACGGCTGGGAGTGGATGGATAACAAGGTTTATAACTGGGATCAAGAAATTGCTGAACTCCCTTCATTATTGGCGGAGAAAGTTAAAGCACCTAGCGTTAAGCCCGGAAAATATGACTTACTGATTGATCCCTCAAATCTTTGGCTCACTATTCATGAATCAATCGGCCATGCAACTGAACTAGATCGCGCGATTGGGTATGAAGCAAACTATGCCGGCACATCTTTTGCAACACCTGACAAACTCAACACCTTGAAATACGGATCTGCACTAATGAACGTAACAGGTGATCGCCAGACCCCGCACGGATTAAGCACTGTGGGTTTCGATGACGAAGGTGTGGCCGCACAGCAATGGGACATCATTAAAGGTGGAACTCTCGTTGGCTATCAATTAGATCGTCGTATCTCTGCGCGAGTGGGCCGTGATCGCAGTAATGGTTGTGCATTTGCAGATTCACCAGCCCATGTTCCGATTCAAAGAATGCCTAACGTTTCTTTACAACCAGATCCACATGGCCCAGATATGGCAGGCTTAATAGCAAGTGTAGAAGATGGAATTTTGATTAAAGGCGATAACTCTTGGTCTATCGATATGCAACGTTATAACTTTCAATTTACCGGCCAGCAATTTCATCGAATTAAGAATGGGCAGATTGTTGGTCAACTCAAAGATGTTGCCTATCAAGCAACAACGACTGATTTTTGGGGTGCAATGCGCACAGTTGGCGGACCTTCAACCTATGTGTTAGGTGGGGCGCTCAATTGCGGTAAAGGTCAACCTTCACAAGTAGCTGCCGTAAGCCATGGATGTCCTGCAGCAGTATTTTCTTCAATCAATATCCTCAATACTGTCTCTGAGGCGGGATCATGATTACACCTCAAGAGCTGATAGAGCGCATCACAGCAGCTGCTGATTACGACGATTGTGTTGTCATTATCAAAGAAAGAACACAAGCAAATTTGCGATGGGCAAATAGCACGCTCACAACTAATGGCGTAATTGCAGAACGCTCAGTAACAGTAATTGCTTTTGTGGTAATCGATGGAGGCATGGCATCAGGTGCTGTAACACGCACAGATGTGTCTGCCAATGAAGTTATTGACATTGCAAAGCAGGCAGGTGTTGCTGCAAGAGGTGCAGGTAGCGCTAATGATGCGACAGAACTTGCTCGAGACTTCTCGCGCGGGCAGTGGACGGATCCGCATCATGCAACGGGCCCAGATGTCTTTGCAAAAATTGCCCCACAACTTGGCGATATGTTCGAACGCTCTGTTGCAGACAAGATTGAACTCTTTGGTTATGCAGAACATACCCACCTAACAACGTGGCTAGGTTCAAAAGGTGGATTACGTCTGCGTTCGGATCAACCAGCCGGGCGAATTGAAATGACGGGTAAATCTCATCAACGCTCACGTTCAACGTGGGAAGGCGTCTCAACACCAGATTTTGAACATGTATCAATAGCAAAAATTGATTCAGCCATTCGTACACGCCTTGATTGGCAAGCGAAGAAGTTTGATGTCCCTGTCGGTCACTACGACACTGTTATGCCATCAAGTGGTGTTGGTGACTTATTTACATACATGTTATGGAGTGCTGGTGCAAAAAATGCGTTCGAAGGTCGATCTGTTTTTTCAGGAAAAAACGCCAGAACAAGAATTGGCGAAAAGCTTTCAAATGTAAAAGCCAATCTTTATTCTGACCCTACCTATAAGGGGCTTGAAGCAACAGATTTTGTTTGTGCACCTGCAAGTGGCCCCGTGAGTTCGGTCTTTGATAATGGTCAAAAGATATCTAGAACCGACTGGATTAAAGATGGAACTTTGAACGCATTGGTACAAACACGTGCATCGGCGAAAGAAACCAGCCTTGCATATACCCCAGCGTCAGAAAACATCATCATGGACGTCGAAGGCGCAAGCAGGTCATTGGAAGAATTGATTTCTGGAGTAAGCAATGGGCTCCTCTTAACAACTCTTTGGTACATACGAGAAGTGAATCCGGCAACTTTGCTTCTAACAGGTTTAACGCGAGATGGCGTGTACCAAATCAAGAATGGTGAAGTGACAGGTGCGGTAAATAACTTCCGCTGGAATGAATCACCAGTTGATTTACTTTCTCGAATGAAAGCAGTTGGAAAAACTGAAATTACTCAACTCCGCGAATGGGGCGATGATTTTGATCGTGCCGCAATGCCTGCAGTTGTTTTTGAAAACTTTAATATGTCAACGTTAAGCGAGGCGAATTAAAGTAAATGACTGCGATCATTTGCACCGCGTAGAGCCCGTAAACCATCACTTGGCCAGATGGCAATTGTAGAAATTGAGCAAGGTGAAATATCAATATGGTAAATACTCTCCGGTGATCCACCTATTGCTAAACGAATCGCCTCACGAATAACTCCATTATGAGTCACGACAACTACGCGTTGACCTGGGTAGAGCGCAGCAAGATCATTAAGGGCTTCATCAATACGCCAACCAACCGCGTCATAGGACTCTCCGCCAGGGGGTGCATAAGCAGGTGATGAAACCCAGGATTGATACTCGTCAGGATAAGTTTCCTTAACATCATCAATAGACATGCCATCCCAAATGCCAAATGAACATTCATACCAAACTTCATCAAAAATAATTGGCAAATCAACTTGATCGGCAACTAATTGTGCAGTCTGTTTTGTTCGAAGTAGAGGTGAGGCAATGAGGACCTCTGGTAAAAGTTTGGCAACTTCTTTAGCAACAAGGGCTGCTTGTGCCAAACCTTCCTCTGTTAATGGTGGATTAATATCTCCAGTACCAGAAAACTTACGGTCAGGAGTGAGAATTGTTTCTCCGTGGCGCACGAGAAAAATGGATGTTGGAACTTCGTCAGAGCGCAAACGTTCAGTGAGATAGTTAAGTCTTTGAGGCGCAGTGCCATCTCGCTCATCGAGTGCTTTGTTAGCCAAACGATCTGCATGTGAATTTTCATCGCGTGGAATCCATGAGTAGGTAACAAGGGAAGGGTTATGTGCAGCGCGTGCTTCTTGAGCCAGCGCACGCATATCTGCATGTTTTATCTGCCAGCGCCCTGACATCTGCTCGACAACTAGTTTGCTGTCCATGCGTACGTCGATAATGGCTTCGGGGTCTAGTACATGAATTGCTTTAAGGCCTGCAACAAGACCACTATATTCGGCGACATTGTTTGTGGTGGTGCCGATATATTCAAATAGCTCGGCCACAATCTTTTTATTCTCAGTAACTACTGCGCCGTATCCAGCATGACCTGGGTTTCCACGAGAACCGCCATCTGCAGTTAAGAGAAAATGACGAGCCACTATTTAGTACCTCGAACAAGTATACAACGGCATTCTTCACAACGGACAACTTCATCCTCTGCTAAAGTTTTTAATCGATTAAGTTCAACACCATTAATCGAAAGATGACAACCATCGCATTTACCTTCACGCATTGCTGCAGCCCCCGTTCCGCCAGATGTGCGGATTTTTTCATAGAGATCAAGGAGGGTTTTATCAACATTGGTGACAGTGCTTAAACGCTCAGCAACAGTAGAGGCAATTTCACCATCGATTGCTTGTGTTGCCGTTTTCTTTAACTCTTCAATCTCGGAAGATTTCGTTATGAGTCCTGCCTCTTCTGCCTTTAATTCATTAAGGCGTGCAGTAATACCCTCGATTCGCATCATGATTTCTAATTCGACTTCTTCTAACTCTGACCGACGTGTGATAAGAGTCTGGACTTCATGTTGAAGTTTTTCTAAATCTTTTGCGCTCGTTGATCCATCTGCTAATCGTTTTTCATCTCTTTCAAGTCGAGTAACAACTTGTTCTACGTCGGATTCGGAGCGAGAAAGTTCTATTTTGATATCGCTAATTTGTGTTTGTGCAGCAACTTGTAGATCGCGGATAACTGTAAGGCGTGAGTTAGTTGTATTCAATTGCGCAATTTCTGGAAGCGTTGCGACTTTGTTGCGCAACATGGCGACATGAAAATCCATACGCTGAATATCTAGGATTTGGAGTTGGTCACTTGGGCTGGCTTTCATATTTCTCCAACCCTTCCTTTATAGAAGTAAACGCTGGTGGGCGCTGAGGGTTTCGAACCCCCGACATTCTCGGTGTAAACGAGACGCTCTACCACTGAGCTAAGCACCCTGGTTGTTCATTGCCATTTTTCAATGTTAATGAACGCGACTTACTGGTCTGGCGAATCTTACTTGATTAACGGCTAAGTAAGAATTCGTGAGCCTAAAGCGCCGAAATGGCAACCTTGTAGTCGGCGAGATTGCGAGCATCTCCCAAACCGTTGACGATTTGCCAGCGTAGTACGCCAGCTTTA
The DNA here is from genome assembly GCA_945884695.1 of Streptomyces griseus. GTDB lineage: Bacteria > Actinomycetota > Actinomycetes > Nanopelagicales > Nanopelagicaceae > QYPT01. The sequence goes on along the minus strand of CAMCYO010000017.1, from coordinate 9,362 downwards.
TCAATAACGAAGCTCCCACGAATTGCGCAACCTCTGGCATCATCAAAGACGCCATAAGCCTTTGCAGCTACACCGTGTGGCCAGAAATCTGCAAGTACTGGGAATGTGTAATTCTCTTTTTCAGAAAATGCACGTTGTGCGAACATCGGATCACATGAAATCGCAACAAGTTGAACGTTATCGTTTTGGAAAGAATTGAGATCATCGCGAATTGCACAGAGCTCACCTGTGCATGTGCCTGAAAATGCAAATGGATAGAAAAGAACAACAACGTTCTTTTGACCTTTAAATGAGGCGAGAGAAACTTTCTCGCCATGTTGATTGCTTAATTCAAACTCTGGCGCAGGACTTCCAATTGTTAGTGACATAGAACAAATCTATCTCTTTGAAGACTTTCTTGCCACTAGACGAGTTGCAGACCAGTCAGGTGCTATCGATAACGTGGATGTTTGATTCAAGCCAGCCGTTGGAGCTGCATCTTGAATATCACTTGGCTCGACATGACCAGGACGACCAACTTTTGGGGTGAAGACCCAAACCTGACCGGTTTCGGCTAAATATGTAAGGCTGTCAACAAATTCATCAACCAAATCGCCATCTCCATCGCGCCACCAAATTATTACGGCGTCAACAACTTCATGCACTTGTCCAGTTAAGAATTGTGTACCTGTTAGAGAAATAATTTCCTGGCGTAGGTTTTCATCGCAATCACTGCCGTGGCCAACTTCAAGTACCAAAAAGCCACTTTCAAAACCTAAACGCGACCCCATGGGGGTAGTCACAAACACGAATCCTTTCTCTAGCACTGCCTTAGAAGGATAATTTCACCTAACTATGGCCCGATGTGCAAGTGTTTTCATCATTTTTTTCGCCTCAATCGTCATAAAGATTCAAGAATTTTCCTAGAATTGGGCTCATGAACGGTCGGAATATGACTCTTCATGGAAAAGGAGAGAGAATAAGCCAATGAACGAAAACTTCCAGGCGCCGGATCACGTTATTGATCAACTGGTAGATACCGACCCTGAAGAAACAGCCGAGTGGCATTCATCTTTTGATTCAGCGTTGAAAAATGCGGGCCCAGTAAGAGCGCGATATTTGATGCTGAGTTTGTTGGAGCATGCGCAAGATAAGAATGTTGGAATTTCGAACCTTCGAACAACTGATTACATCAACTCAATTCCGCCAGACCGCGAGCCAGTATTTCCTGGTAATGAATCAATCGAGCGACGCATTCGCCGAGTCAACCGTTGGAACGCAGCCATCATGGTTCATCGTGCGCAACGCCCTGGTGTTGGAGTCGGTGGACATATTTCTTCTTACGCATCCTCTGCCTCCCTTTATGAAGTTGGTTTTAATCACTTCTTCCGTGGAAAAGATCATCCTGGCGGAGGAGATCAGATTTATTTCCAAGGACATGCAAGTCCTGGAATGTACGCACGTGCATTTATGGAAGGCCGCTTCACGGAACATCAGATGGATGGCTTTAGACAAGAAATTTCTCATGAAGGTGGCGGGTTATCTTCTTATCCTCATCCACGACTCATGCCAGATTTTTGGCAGTTCCCCACAGTTTCCATGGGGCTTGGTCCAATTAATGCAATTTACCAAGCGCGCTTCAACCGATATTTACAAAACCGTGGAATCAAAGATACAAGTAATCAACGTGTCTGGGCATTTCTTGGTGATGGCGAAATGGATGAAGTCGAAAGTATCGGTGCAATTAGTCTTGCAGCGCGTGAGAGTTTAGATAATTTAACTTTTGTGGTCAATTGCAACTTACAACGCCTTGATGGCCCAGTTCGAGGTAACGGAAAAATAATTCAGGAGCTCGAATCCTTGTTCCGTGGAGCCGGATGGAATGTTATTAAAGTTGTGTGGGGTCGTGAATGGGATCCACTACTAGCCCAAGATCGCGAAGGCGCACTTGTAAATTTGATGAATCAAACTCCTGATGGCGATTACCAAACATTTAAGTCAGAAGATGGCGCGTATGTCCGCGAAAATTTCTTTGGACGCGATCCACGTACAGCAGCACTTGTTGCTGACTGGAGCGATGATCAAGTCTGGAACCTCAAGCGAGGCGGGCATGATTATCAAAAACTTTACGCCGCATATCACTCTGCGACACAACATCAAGGTCGTCCTACTGTAATTCTTGCTAAGACTATTAAGGGATGGACACTTGGTTCTCACTTTGAGGGTCGTAACTCAACTCATCAGATGAAGAAAATGACACTTGATGACATTCGTACATTCCGCGATCGTCTATCTATTCCACTTGCTGATGATCAACTGGATGCCAAGTTACCTCCTTACTATCGTCCATCTCAAGATTCTGAAGAATTCCAATACCTCATGGAGCGTCGCAAAGCCTTAGGTGGTTCGATTCCATCTCGTCGCACAACCTCGCGTCCACTTCCACAACCTGCTGAGGCAGCTTTCGAATCATCAAAGCGCGGTTCTGGAGCGCAAGAAATTGCAACAACAATGGCCTTTGTTCGAATGCTTAAAGACCTTATTAAAGATCCAGGAATAGGTGCCCGCTTTGTGCCCATCATTCCTGATGAAGCACGAACTTTTGGTATGGATTCACTTTTCCCAACTCTCAAGATTTATTCACCGCACGGTCAGACATATACATCTGTAGACCGTGAATTGATGCTCTCTTACAAAGAGTCAACAACTGGTGTGATCCTGCACGAAGGAATTAATGAGGCTGGCTCTGTTGCTTCATTTACAGCAGTTGGTACTTCGTATTCAACTCATGATGAGCCAATGATTCCTATTTACATCTTCTACTCAATGTTTGGATTCCAAAGAACTGGAGATGCATTCTGGGCAGCAAGTGATCAGCTCACACGAGGTTTTGTTCTTGGTGCAACTGCTGGGCGTACAACACTGAATGGCGAAGGTTTGCAACACGAAGATGGTCATTCTCACCTCTTAGCTTCAACAAATCCTGCTGTGGTTGCTTACGATCCTGCATTCGGATTTGAACTCGGATTAATTGTTAAAGATGGCATCAAGCGCATGTATGGAGAAAACAGTGAGAACATTTACTACTACATCACCATTTATAATGAGCCATATGTACAGCCAGCAGAGCCAATCAACGTCGATGAAGAAGGAATTTTGCGTGGCATCTATTGCTACTCGGCTGCGAGCACTCGCGCAAAGAAACCTGCAAATATCTTGGCCTCTGGCGTTGGAGTTAACTGGGCGATGAAAGCCCAAGAATTACTTGAAAATGACTGGGGTGTTAGTGCATCCGTCTGGTCAGTTACTTCCTGGAACGAACTACGCAGAGATGGCCTTGCAGTTGATAGCCATAACATGCTCAATCCTCACAACAAACGCACCGCCTATGTCACTCAAAAACTTGCCCAAGCAAAAGGTCCGGTTGTAGCAGTCAGTGATTTCATGCGTTCAGTTCAAGATCAAATTGCTCCTTGGGTAGACCAACCATTTACATCGCTCGGAACAGATGGTTTTGGACTTTCAGACACTCGTGGTGCGCTACGGCGTCACTTTAAAGTTGATGCTGAGTCCATAACAATTGCCGTCTTAGCAGCGTTGGTAAAGAGCCGGGATATTAAACCTCAAGTACTCGATCAAGCCATTGCTAAGTATCAAATCTTTGATTTAAGTTTGGTTGATCCAGGAAATACTGAAGGTTCAGGTTAAAAGCTAAATCTCAATATTTCTTAATATTTTTGTAGCAAAGGCTGTGCACATCAACAGCAAGCCTGGAATCAATAGGGCAACAGAAATGGATGTTAGCTGAGCCGTCCAAGCAATGATGGCTTTGCAGAAGAAAATCAAGAGAGTATTGATAACGCCGAGTTGTCCAATAATAACTGCGCTTGGTGCTTTAGAGCGACCGATACCTGCGATCATAAAAGCAGGTGTTAAGAAAGACGAAGAAAGCCCTGCGATAAAAGTACCTAATGCGTAAATTGCAAATCCGAACGTAGGCATGGTTTCAGCTACACGAACAGCAATAAGGATGCTCGCAACGGAAAATCCACCTCCGAATAAGACACTCTTTTGGGCAAAACGACCAAAATCCTTCTGTAACGGTAGGCGATGTATGCCAAGGCGTCCCAAAATAACTGCAAACATAAATAGTATGTAAGGAATTGCTGCAACACCTGGACTCATATGTAGATCTTCTTTAGAAAAAATTGTCGACCAGTCAGCTGTGCCAAGTTCTGCCATTGCCACACAGATCAATCCAATCGATGCAATGCGATCGACACTAAATGATGAAAAGAGCGTGCCAGGTGAATATTCTCCACCTTTGATACCTGCAACGAGATCTGGTGAAATTTTACGAATGAGAATCAAAATAAGAAGGTAACAAAGGACTGCCAAAAAATCTATATGTGCAGTTAGAGAGACTTTACCTACGAGGAATCCCGAGACTATTGCTGTAGCAAGGGCTCCAAAGGCCCAAAACCCATGAAGCCGTGGAATGAGGTTGGATTTGGTTTTTTCTTGTTCATGAAAGGCTTGCCCGTTGATTGCAATATGAAAGGCGGAAATTGAACCGCCGTAAATGATATTACATAGGAGGAAATGCCATGAATTACTTACATGCACGATAGCGATAAGGGAGAGAAGTAAAGCTGTTGAACTATGTACCAAGATTTTTTGAGTTCCAAAACGATGAACCATATGACCAACGGTGAGCAAGCCAATAACTGAACCAATAACACTTGCACTCAGCAAGGTTCCGAATTGACCCTTGCTCAAACCAAGGTTGTCTTTTACTTCGGGAAAACGTGGAACCCAAGCAATAATTTCGACGCCAAATAAGAAAAATAACGCTGCCAATACTTTGCGCTCAAGAGTATCCATTAAAAGAGAGCGCTAGCCAGCGCACTTCGGGCTTTAACTAATCGTGGATCTGCTGGATCTACAAGGGCGAAGAGTTCTAATAGTTGGCTTTTAGCTTTAGCTTGCTCTGGACCTTCAAGTGTTCGAATGCAACGCAATAATCGGTTAAAGGCACTATCCACATCCCCTTGGGCAATTTCCAAATCTGCACATTGAATCTGAATCGTTAAGTTATTTGGTTCTGATCCTGCGAGGGCCAAAACATCGGCAAAATTAAGTCCTGCTGTCCGAATCATGAGTTGAGTTTGCGCTAAACCAAGTTTTGCAAAAGGATGTTGTGGCAACCGTGCTAACAATTTCCTGTATGCAGTTTCAGCGGTAACAAAGTCTCCTGACTCAAGAGCAGTTAACGCTTCATCCTCTTCAGGTTCAATCATTTCTGGAACAACTTCCCCAACACCTTGTTCGCCAGCGAGTGAAAGAACTTTGTCGATGACCATGCGAATTTGTTCTGCTGGGTAGGCCTGCTCGAATAGAGGAACAATCTGTTCTGCAATCATGGCAACGGCATATGGCACCGCTCTTGCTTGAAGGGCTTGTGCAACTTGTGTTTCTACATCCGCGTTAACGGATCCTAGAATCCAGCGCCCTTGGTCGGCAGTTTCTAGTGCTCCCATAATTTCTAAGACAGCAAGGGATTCTGTACTGCGCGCCGACCAGCAGAGCAAAATTACAGGTTTTGTTTTAGATTTCTCTAAGAAATCAGTTTTTAAGTTACCTGTATTGACTTCGCTACCAAATGCAACGTTGGGTTTAGGAGCGGGAGGCTTTCCAAGTGAGCTCAAATCAAATGCTCTACCGAAGTTAGCGGGCAATGTCACTGCCCTATCATGCCCTGAATGAGGTGATAATTTCACATCGCATTGGCAAATCTCATAAAGAAACCCATGCGTTTTCTAAAATCTGTTCGGCACAACCGTTTACACTATGAATATGGCAATCAGCGATCGGCTCAAGAAAGTTCGAGCGAAAAAAGAAATTCTCACTCCTGATTTTGGACCCCTGGGCGAACCGGTAAACCGATCTAACCCTTTCTACTTTGGATTCCTTGCCACCGCTGGTGGATTGCTTGCACTGGTCGTTATGCGCTCACTTGCAGCAGCTAGTCAAACTTTTGTTCTTATCATCATTGCCCTTTTTCTTGCCATGGGACTAAACCCTGCAGTTGAAGCACTTCGCAATCGTGGACTCTCGCGTGCCAGAGCAGTGAGTGTCATTTTTGCACTCGTCATAATCTTTGTTGGGTTCTTTGCTTGGCTTGTAATCCCGCCCGTTGTTTCACAAGGCGCAGAACTTATTAATCGCGCTCCCTCGCTACTCAATGACTTAAAACAGAATGCAACCATTGCATCATTCAATGATCACTACGGCGTCGTAGATACTCTCCAAGAAAAACTAAAATCAATCACAGGAGATGGCACACTCATCGTCTCTGCCTTCGGCGGTGTAATTGGTGTAGGCAAGACTGTTCTATCGGGAACATTTGCATCCCTGACTGTCTTGGTTCTTACACTTTATTTCTTGACTTCTCTGCCAAACATGATCGCTCTAGGAATCCGCCTTGTGCCTTCTACTCGCAGGAATCGAGTCTCACGTCTTTCCAATGCCATCATCGGCCGCATTGGAGCATTCGTTGGCAGTCAAATAGTTATCTCAGTACTTGCCTCAATTTTTGTCTTAATTCTTTCTATGGCGATTGGGTTACCTTCTCCATTTGCACTTGCAATGATCATCTTGGTCTGTGGATTAATTCCGTTGATCGGCCACTTTATTGGTTGCTCAATAGTCACCGTTGTTGCACTTACTCAATCAGTCTCAACTGGGGTTATCGCATTTATTGCCTATGTTCTTTATGTTCAAATTGAAAATTATGTCATCACACCTAAAATCATGCGTAAATCACTTGCCGTACCAGGGGCAGTCACAATCATCGCAGCACTCTTGGGGTCAACTTTACTCGGATTAGTCGGAGCACTTCTTGCGGTCCCAATAGCTGCTGGTGTAATTCTTATACTTGAAGAAGTTGTATTTCCAAAAGCCGATAACTCTTAAGTTCTCGCCGCCATTTAGAACCTAATCGTCCGCCCCGCAGCAAGTTGTTCAGTTGGCGCGCCCTGCAAAACATGAACATTTGCTTGTCCACACACTTCCCAATAATCACTTCCGCTTCGTTGAACTAAAGCAGTCACCTCATCCACTCCAAGCAAAATAGAACCTTGCGGTGCGTGCAATAAAACTTTTGCCGCAGCATCTGGAATCCATTTGAAGAATTTATTGAAGTGCGGAATTACCCTAATATTTCCAATTACATCAAGACCGGGTGTTGGTCCATGCTTTAAGATTCGAAAGTTTGGAATCTCCGAGCTCATTACCATTGCGCCAGCGCTGCATCCGGCTAGTGATCCGCCGCTATGCCAATTCTTTATTATCGCTTTCCACACCGGCGTGCCAGTCAAAGTTTCGGCTAAAAAATGCGGATCTCCTCCTGACATATAAATAAGGGCACTATCAGAAATTAAATCTGCATACTCATGGCTATTTGCACTTTCCCTATCAAAAATTGGGAGAAAGATTTGTTCTGTCCCAATTAAGGATGCTTGCCTTGCGCCAAGTTCTCTCCAAAATTCCAAACGATCTTTGCTCTCCCGTCCAGCAGCGGTTGGAATTTGAATGAACTTATTAGCTTTTCCATGATTTAATCCATCTTGAATTAATGATTTCTCTAGTTCAGCCATTTCTGGCAAATATTCGCCAGAACCAACTAAGGCAAGAGATCCACGCATAAATGAAGTCTAGAGATACGAGTCTCATATATCACTTAATCACAGAATCGGTGGGTTTGCGGCCCTCACAAGCCAGCGAGATTAATCAAAAATTCCATCTCTCTGCTTTCCCCCATTCAAAAATGGAGAGAAGTTTGTTGAAGTATCTTCATTTAGTTAAGAGTTGGTACTTCTATTCTGCCCGGTAATTGCCTTATGGCTGCCATCACACCACGGTTTGTCTTTGCTCAATGAGCAGCCACAAAATTTCACATTTTCTTTAGTTTCTAAAATATTACCTTCAGCATCTACAAAATCTACAGCTCCGAGAATTTTAATAGAACCGCTTACTGGGTTGATGTAAATAGTTGGGTTTGCCATGTGTATCCGCCTCCTTATTTCAAATAATCGAAAAGTGGTTGCGAATCTGATTGGTGAGGAGTTTTAGACAAGGCAAAGTCCTTAATGGAAACTATGGCTAACAGTAACCTTCGCATTGCTAAATCCTATCTCAGGCAGAGATAATTCCTTTATGGAAACCGTAGAAGTTCGCTTCTTCGCCGCTGCACGGGCGGCTGCAAAAACTGACCAGATCAACTTGAACTCGGCCACGCTCCAGGAGATTCTTACGACTTGCATCGCGAATTATCCAGAACTCGGGCGTGTTATCCCTCAATGTTCTTTCTTGGTTGATGGAGTAGCAAATCATGATCTTGGTTTGATCATCAAAGAGGGAAGCCAAATTGATGTACTACCTAAATTTGCTGGTGGTTAATTTTATCCGCCGATAGCTGACATCGGCCGTCGTGGTTGAATGAAACTCGGATCGTTAATTCCATGACCTGAAAGCTTTCCTGCAATTGTTTTATGAAAACGCTCAGATATTTCTTGAGCAATCTCTTGGCTTGAAAGATTAGGGTCGCGCAAAACTTTACGTAAGTCCATCTCTTCCAAAGAAAAAAGACATGAGCGAAGTTGACCATCAGAGGTTAAACGCAGGCGATCACAAGCACCGCAAAAAGGTTGAGTGACACTGGCGATAATTCCAACTGTTTCTGACGTGCCATTAATATAAAATTCTTCTGCTGGCGAAGAACCACGGTCTGGCACGGGAAATAATTCAAAATGCACTGACAATGAAGTCAGAATTTCTTGTGCCGTAACCATCGTTGTTCGATCCCAAATACCGCCTGCATCCAATGGCATCTGTTCAATGAAGCGCAGAGAAAATCCTTCGTTCATCGCCCATTTCAATAGCGCAGGCGCTTCTTGATCATTTATCCCGCGAAGTAGCACAGCATTAATTTTGATTGGTTGCAGTCCAGCATCGCGTGCAGATTCGAGTCCAGCAAATACATCATCAATGCGGTCTCTATGTGTGAGTTTAATGAAGGTATCGCGATCTAAAGTATCAAGGCTTACGTTGATGCGATCTAATCCCGCGTCTTTAAGTGGTTTAGCAAGTTCCACAAGACGCAATCCATTTGTAGTTAATGAAAGTTTCGGTGCATTTGGAAGAGTAGAAATCCTTGAAACAATATCTACAATATCGGCGCGCAACAGCGGTTCTCCCCCTGTTAGGCGAACCTCCTCAATCCCAATGGATACTGCGGCGCCAATAACGCTCATCAACTCATTGGTATCAAGAAGATGATCTGACTTTTGCCACTCGGAAAAATCTTGCGGCATACAGTAAAC
>CAMCYO010000016.1 GCA_945884695.1 Streptomyces griseus | reverse complement strand
ACAGGAGCAGGTCGCGGAGTCGGTCGTATCACCGCCATCACGTTAGCTAAAAAGGGTTGGACCGTCGTTGTTGCAGGGCGCGATAAGAGCGCCATTGACGCTGTTGCAAAAGAAGCAGGGGGTGCATCCGTTGGCATTGTTTGCGATGTAAGCGATCCGGAATCAGTTAAATCCCTCTTTGCACAAATCAAAAGTACTTTCGGTCGTATTGATTTACTTTTCAATAATGCAGGAGTTGTTGCTCCAGGAGTTGCACTCGAGGATTTAAAAATCGAAGATTGGCGAAAAGTAATCGATGTCAATATCTCTGGTGTCTTCTACTGCACCCAACAAGCATTTGCTCTCATGAAATCTCAATCACCCAAAGGTGGGCGCATCATTAATAACGGATCCATCTCTGCTCAAATTCCTCGATTGAATTCTTCTGCCTATACAGCTTCAAAGCATGCTGTTACTGGCTTAACAAAATCTGCAGCCCTTGATGGCCGTCCTTTTGATATTGCTGTTGGCCAGATAGATATTGGTAATGCAAATACCGATATGGCAGAGCCAATGCGCGCAGGAACCCTGCAAGCAAACGGCACCAAAGTGGTTGAGCCAACTATGGATCCGCAAAATGTTGCAGATGCTGTGGCCTTTATGGCGAGCTTGCCTTTGAGTTCTAACGTGCCATTCATTACTGTGATGGCAACGAAAATGCCATTTGGCGGTCGCGGATAAGGGAGCAAGGCATGAGCACCATCGTTAACCATTGGATAGATAACAAAGAAGTACCAAGTACTTCAGGATGCACTGCCCCTGTTTATGACCCAGCCCTAGGTATTGAATCAAAACGAGTAGCACTGGCTAACAGCGCTGAAATCAGTGCTGTTATTGCTTCAGCGAAAAAAGCATTTCCTGGCTGGGCTAACACATCTCTTGCTCGTCGCCAACAAATCGTTTTTTCATTCCGCGAATTACTCAACGCTCGTAAAGAAGAACTTGCAGCAATTATTACTAGCGAACATGGAAAAGTTCTCTCCGACGCCCTCGGTGAGGTAACCAGAGGCCAAGAAGTAGTTGAATTCGCTGTTGGAATCCCTCACTTAATGAAGGGCTTCTACTCTGAAAATGTTTCCAATGGTGTGGATGTCTATTCCACACGCCAGCCACTCGGCGTTGTGGGCATCATCTCTCCCTTTAATTTTCCTGCGATGGTGCCCATGTGGTTTTTCCCTCTTGCAATTGCTGCAGGAAACACCGTAGTTCTCAAACCTTCTGAGAAGGATCCCACTTCTGCAATGTGGCTAGCCAAGTTGTGGAAAGAGGCAGGTCTGCCCGATGGCGTATTCAATGTTCTTCACGGAGACAAAGAAGCGGTAGATGGCTTATTGCAATCTGCCGATATCGAAGCCATTTCATTTGTTGGCTCAACCCCCATTGCTCGCTACATCTACCAAGAGTGTGCAAAGTATGGAAAACGCGTGCAAGCACTCGGTGGAGCAAAAAACCACATGCTGGTTTTACCTGATGCAGATTTAGAACTCGTTGCAGACTCTGCAATTAACGCAGGATTTGGTTCAGCCGGTGAGCGCTGCATGGCAATTTCTGTTGTCGTTGCAGTTGAGCCAGTTGCCGATATTTTGATCGACAAGATTGTCTCGCGCATGAACAAACTAGTAACCGGTGATGGCCGTCGATCCTGCGACATGGGCCCACTTGTTACACGCGAGCACCGAGACAAAGTTGCAAGTTATATCGATCTTGCAAAGAAAGATGGCGCTAGCGTTGTTGTCGATGGTCGCGGTGTGAAAGCAGATGGCGATGCCAATGGTTTCTGGCTCGGGCCAACACTCCTTGATCGCGTTCCAACAACTTCTAAGGTTTATACAGAGGAAATCTTTGGTCCAGTGCTTTCTATCGTTCGTGTGAAGAGCTACGAAGAGGGAGTGGCGCTAATTAATTCTGGAGCATTTGGTAATGGCACAGCGATTTTTACTAACGATGGCGGTGCAGCCCGCAGATTCCAAAATGAAATTCAAGTAGGAATGATTGGTATTAACGTACCCATCCCCGTCCCTGTCGCGTATTACTCATTTGGTGGTTGGAAGAACTCCTTATTTGGTGACACCAAAGCACACGGTGTTGAAGGAGTGCATTTCTTCACTCGCGGAAAAGCAATTACTAGTCGCTGGCTTGATCCAAGTCACGGCGGAATCAATCTAGGGTTTCCGCAGAATTAGAGTCTGCCTGTATTAAAGGGTCAAATCAAGAGTTTTTAAAATAGCGCTCTTTTTGGACCTTAAATTCATCTTCCGAAATCAAACCACGATCGAGTAAATCGGCCAATTTTACTAAAGTATCGATGCCTGAGTTGTCATTCAATTGCAATACTTGATTACTCGAAGATTCAAGTCTGCCTCGAGTTCCAGTTAAATCTAATTCGAGTTTCTTAGGGTCACGGTCCAGTATCTGAAAAGTTGCATCAGCATCTGGAAATGGAAAAACTAAACGTAGGAAACAATCATAGGAAGTTTTTGTAGTTAGAAGATTCATAATTTCCGCAAAGGCTGCACCTTTGAGTGCGCCTTTAATTCCAAAACCTCCGCCTACCCAGCCACCACCTGATTGAACTAGTCCTTGTCCGCCAATCTGCATCCCTTTTAAGCCATTGAAAGAATGTCTCCAAGTGTTACCAATTGTTGCAAACTGAACCTCTTCGTTTGTAATGTATAAAGTTCCGAGGGTATTGGCGGCCAGATCAACACCAATACCTCCTGCAAAGACTGCATCGATTTGTAACAATTTTTGAGGCCCTTGAACGTTAAATGCCGCTTCATCTTTAACTTCAAATAACTTCATTGCGTTATACAACAGTTTGGCTGAATACCCAACGCCCCAAAGTCTTATTCGAACAGGCCAACCTTCTCTGCTCCCCTTAAGATGCAAGTGATACATGCCATTACCTACAATTCGATGAGCTGAATTCTTTCTTAATTCCTGAATCTCCAATAGAGGTCCTTGAGAAACCAATCTCCCGGACTTACTCTCTCGCAATTGCCAATTTCCGTCTACAACGTTAAGAAAATGACCCTTTGCCCCGTTGAGTGAAAGAGTTCTTTCAGCAAAAGTGGTTGGGCTGCAATTTGGCAAATTATCCCAACCGCAAACTGAAATTGAATGCTCTATTCCCTCTAATGAATTGGTTTCAAAAGATTTGATAGCTTGGCCTTTTCCGGCTCTCTTCTCTTGCTTAGCTCTTTCTAGACTCTCGCGTCTTTCAATATCCTTACGAAGGGCATCATTCTCGGCACTTCCTTCAGGAAAATTACTATTGCCCCATCCAAATGTTGCATCTAGGGCATCTCGTGTTTTTAGTTCCGCTTTTTCTCTCTGAATATCATTCTGTTCTCTCTCAAATTTCTTCTCTTCACAATTTGAGCATCGCGTTGCTTTCGGCGGCAAAACTTTCTTGCATGTTGGGCAAATAGAGTCAACGGGCATGTGTAAAGAGTAATCCATTGAAAAGCGCATGCATTGAAAGCCTACTTAGAATTACGCGCAGCCTCGATCTTGGCGGTAGTTAATTTAGGTACTGCGTAGGCAATAAGGGCTAGGCCTAAAAGAGCCGATACAAAGTAAGTACTGCGAAGGGCCCACGCACGGGTCATGAAGTGGGCGTTGACTGTCACGAGCAACCCACCAAAGAGAGTAGCCAGGGGAATCGTGCCCCAAGCAAACATTCTGTACACGCTATTTACTCGTCCCAACAAGTGCGTGGGGATAATGCTCTGGCGCAGTGAAACGGTGATTACATTCCATAAAACTGCAAAGAAACTTTCGATTGCAACGGCAACCCAAACAACTTCCCAGGAACTAGTCAATCCAACAATGACTGAAAACACGGGAAACAAACTCAATGTGATTGCTAGAGATGGTCCACTGCCGATTTTCTCTGCAAGCTTTGGACCCAGTGTGCCACCGAGAATTCCACCTACGGCGCCCGCTGTACCCAAAACGGCAAAGATGAATACAGATGTATGCAGAACCTCTTGTGCGTAGAGAATATAAATAGCGCCCGTAATGGATCCGCAGAAATTAAGTAAACCTAGAATTATTGCCATGGACTTCAAAAGTTTATGTTTCCAGAGCCAAGTAAATCCTTCGCGCATTTCGACGCGAAATGAGAGCCGTTCTTGTTTAACGCTGGAGGGCTTGAAAGTTCCGACAAGGGATGCGATCAGCCCTGCACAGAAAAAGAATGTTCCAGCATCTACAAAGAATGGGAGCGCGATAGCAAGGCCGAGCAAGAGGCTTCCAAGTGGTGGGCCAATAAAAGTATTTGTAAGTGACTCTGCAGACCACATTCGGCCGTTAGCTTTTTCTAGATTTTCCTCGGCTACCACCGATGGCATAAGTGTCTGTGCGCTGTTATCACGCAATACCTCCATGAATCCAAAAAGCAAGGCCGTAACAAGTAAGAGTAAATAGAGTTTGAGATGCGTTGGGTGCGAAATTTCAACTTGTTTTAGATTGGGCAGCTGTGTTGCACTCAAATAAACACCGATACCTACAATTAAAGTAAGGATTCCGCGCATAAAATCCATTGCGACAATTATTTTCCTGCGGTCATAGCGATCTGTAATAACACCTGCAGGTAGTGTGAAAATGAGCCAAGGTAGCTTTTGGGCCAATGGAATCAAGGCAATAAGCATTGGTGAGCGCGTGGTTGCAGAAGCCAGCCATGGATAGGCAACCATAGAGATGCCATCGCCCAGGTTAGATATTGCTGTTGCGCTCCACAGCTTCCAATAGGAGGTTCCAAGTTTGGACATTTAGGCAGATTACACCACTGCTTAACTCTGGTTAGATTGGGCAAATGAGTTTCTCTTTCGAAATCACCGCCGAGACATCACCTGGCAATGGCGCACAAGCAAGATCTGGACACATCACTACTCCTCATGGCGTTATTGAAACTCCTTGCTTTATTCCAGTAGGGACAAAAGCAACAGTTAAATCTGTACTTCCAGAATCGATGAAAGATTTAGGAGCGCAAGCACTTTTAGCAAACGCATATCACCTCTACTTACAACCTGGCCCCGAAGTTTTAGATGAAGCAGGTGGCGTTGGTAAATTTATGAATTGGGATGGCCCTACCTTTACTGATAGCGGTGGGTTTCAAGTTCTCTCACTCGGTGTTGGATTCAAAAAAGTTTTAGCGATGGATGCACAAACTTTCAGAGCAGATGATGTGATGGCAACAAAGAAAGAGCGCTTGGCCCATGTCGATGATGAAGGTGTCACTTTTAAATCTCACTTAGATGGCTCGATGCACCGCTTTACTCCAGAAATATCTATGCAGGTGCAACACCAAATCGGAGCAGACATCATGTTCGCCTTCGATGAGTGCACCACTCTCCATAACACCCGCAAGTATCAAGAAGGCGCTCTCGATCGCACTTTTGCCTGGGCGATTAGAAGTCTAGATGAACACAAGCGGTTAACTGAGGAACGAAGTACGCATCCGTATCAAGCACTCTTTGGTGTCATCCAAGGTGCACAGTATGAAGACTTGCGCAGAAAAGCATCTAAGGATTTGGGTGGAATGAACTCGTCTGGAATTTCCTTTGACGGCTTTGGTATTGGTGGAGCCTTTGATAAAAAAGCTCTCGGCACCATCGTGGGTTGGGTGAACGAAGAACTCCCCCGAGAAAAGCCAAAGCATTTACTCGGAATTGGAGCCCCAGAGGATCTCTTTGTGGGCGTAGAAAATGGCATAGATACCTTTGATTGCGTTCTGGCCTCTCGAATAGCCCGAACAAGCTCGGTCTACACAATGACTGGGCGCTTTAACGTTTCCAATGCTCCCTACCGAAAACAGTTTGTGCCAATAGATGAAGAGTGCGATTGCTACACCTGCACGCACTACACCCGTGCTTACCTGCACCATCTCTTTAGAGGCAAAGAAATCCTTGCAGCAACACTTGCCACTATTCATAATGAGCGCTTTATCGTGCGCCTTGTTGATCAGATGCGAGCAGCTATTGCAGATGGAAGTTTTTCAGAGCTTAAAGCGCAGTTTCTCTCGCGCTATACCTACAAAAACCCTTCTCCTTCTTGATCTCCATGGCCAAAACCAATAGTTACTATGCACTCGTATAATAAATTTAGGGGCAGATGGGAGTTCATGTGAATATTTGCTACGTACTTGCCATTACCTCCACCAGCGCATTTCTTGAAATAGAGAACGTTTCAAACGTTGCCCGCACCCTAAAAACTTTGCACGATGTTGCTGGCGGGCAAGAAATCATTGTCGCTGTTGCACCTGTTAGCGAGCCCCAATTGCGCCAAACTCTTGCCTCGTTCTCTGCGAAAATCATGATCATCGGCGTTGATCCTACACATGCAGGTGCACTTCATTTAGCACTCAAGAACCACTTCAAAGGAGCAGATGCGGTTCTGATAGTCGATGCCAGTTATCCACTTGTTACCAAAGAGCAGATTGTGAGAACCATTGATTCATTGGCGGTGAATATCGATGCAGTAAGGCCAGTATTGCCATTTAATGAAACCCTTAAAATTATTGAAAAAGATTCAGTAGTCAAAGCAACACTTGATAGAACAACAGTAAAAAGAATTTCTACTCCAGAGCTCATTCGTGTCTTAGCAATTGCAGATTCGAAGAGTGATCAAGGGTGGTTCTTGCCACTAAAATCTGGCGCACGCACTCTTGCCATTGAAGGCGATAGCAAAATCACTCGCATCAATAGTGAGCGAGATCTTGGGCTATCGGCGCTGTTACTACAGTGAACGAGTAAGTAAACCCCGACGGGCAGTCGTTAAGTCCTCTTGATAGGTAATTTTGATATTGATGGGTTCGCCATCTACGGCAATCGTTGAAAGTTTTGGAAAGTATTGCTCCATGCAGGCAGCGGTATCTGTACCAACAAAACCTTCAACTTCGGCTTTTTTATATGCAGCTAAAACTTCTTGAGCTCTAAATCCTTGGGGAGTTTGCACGCGTGCAACGTGTGCCGTACTCACTACATCCATCTCTAGCCGATCAACATCAATAGATGGCAGCGCTCCCCCGTGATCAAAAGCAGTTTTAGCCACCCGTGCAAAGAGATCACTCGACGCCAATGGCCGTGCTCCATCGTGAATTAAAACAACGTTGAGCTCCCCTTCCACTATTGCTTTGGAAAGGTGCTTAAGTGCGTTGAACTCAGAGCCATGTCGTGTTTGCCCGCCAATAACTATTTCGATATTTACATCAGGTAACTCTTCTGCAACGACTTTCTTTGCTAACTCTTGGTCTGCTTCACTGACAACTAAAACCGTACGACATTCCTTGAACGCTCCAATTGCGTTCTTAATTGAATGAGTTATGACTCGACGATCATCGAGTGCCAGCCAGACTTTATTTGTCTCACTCCCAAAGCGCACACCACTACCTGCAGCTAAAAGTACGACGGCTACTTTCATGAGGCGTAGGTCAAGCCCATCTCATCTTGTTTGCGACGAAGTTGAACGATTAAGCTGGATTCATCGACTGCAACTTGATCGTATGTAATGAGATCGCCGACTTTAATATCTTTTGTGACAATGGCACCTGCAATGACCCCGATAGGCACCAAGTTATCGCGCTTAGAATCTTTAGCGATATCGGCATATCCTCGCACTGTGTAACCACCAATGGAATCGATCACATCGCCTGGTTTCATGTCTTTCTTAGCCATAGTTGCAACTTCAGCTTTCAAACTTGGCGAATAGAGTGATGCCTCGCGATCTAAGACTGCACGAGCAAGTGAGAGCGGTGCCTCGACCGAAGCTAAATGGAACGGACGATAAAGAGCAAAGTACGGGCCAGTTCCCAAGTTGAGATACTTCAGCTCGTCATTAATATAGGGAGCATCGGTTCGAACAATGACAAATACGCCTGGCGCAACATCGCCTGTGCAGTAATCAATCACTCCAGCACGATCTAAGACTCCGCCATCTTTTTGTAATGAGTAGACGTTATGCAACGTTTTAATGGTGGCAGCAGGTCCATACATTCCACGCTTTGAAAGCTCAAGGCCTGTTGAATTTGCAAGGGCTGCCATTTCAATCATGGTCTTTGAGCCATCGGTAAATGAGCAGAGCATTTTGGGGTTCATGCCCTTTGCATCAGCACGCTCACGAACAGTATCTGGGGTACTTAATGGCTCGAATGGATTGTTTTTTCCTTTTCCAGCAGCGATTACTTCAAACTGTAGATCGCGGGCGTAATCAAAAAGAACTTTTGCTTCTACTGGTTCATCGCCATGGCAGACGGTGTAAACAGCGCCAGTTTGTTGGGCCGTGTAATGCAAAAGTGGACCAATCGTGACATCCATTTCAACATTGAGAACTGCAACATCTTTTTTCGCAAGCAATGACGTATATGCAACATGGGCACCAACATCAGGAATACCTGTTGATTCAACAATAATGTCAAAAGGTAATTCTGCAACAAATTTTGTGGTTGTGGTGCCCGCTGGCTTTCCAGCCAAAAGCGCTTTCGTTAAAACAGCCACGTCATCGCTAATAACAACTTCTTTTGCCCCAATATCGTCATAGAGACTTCTAATACGAGATTCATCAATATCAACAACCAATGCAAGTGACATTCCTGGAATTCGATTTACTTGGCATCCAAAGCCATGGCCCATCTGACCTGCTCCAACAATTGCCACTCTAATATCTCGGCCCTGGGCCTTGGAGTGAGCAATGAGACGTTGTGAAAATGCCATCGGGCCCATCCATTTCATCTATTAATAACTCTGATGCGAAGGTGTGAGTCTATCTAAGGCGTTAAAAAACCTCTAGATGTAATTGAATCTATGAAATTGCAGGCGTATAGAGATGGCAATTGGTCTACCTCAAACTATGAGAAACTGACCTTCATGATTGCTACACAGAGCCTTGAATTGCGTGCTGGGGCTCGACTTTTAGTCTCAGGTGTAAATATCCGAATCAATCATGGTGACCGCATTGGTTTTGTTGGTCGAAATGGCGCGGGTAAAAGCACTCTTGCAAAAGTATTAGCTGGTGAAACTATGCCGGCAGGTGGGCAAGTTCTGCGCAGTGGTGCGATTGGTTATTTGCCACAAGATCCACGCACCGGTGATGAAGAGGGAAGTGTTGTTGACCGAATCCTCTCTGTTCGCGGATTAGATCTCATCGTTGATCGAATGCGCCAAGCAGAGGAGGCCATGGCAACAGCCCAAGGCGACGACCTTGAAGCGGTCATGAATAGATACAGTAGAGCAGAGAGTGAATTCAGCGCAGCCGGTGGATATAGCGCAACTTCTGAAGCCGAAGCGATTGCAACCAGTTTGGGAATCCCAGAGCGCTTGCTTGATCAACCTATAAATTCACTAAGCGGTGGGCAACGACGCAGAGTAGAACTTGCTCGTATTTTATTTAGCGGAGCGCAAACTCTTTTACTTGATGAGCCCACGAACCACTTAGATGCCGATTCCATTACCTGGCTTCGCGATTACTTGAGTAAGTATCCCGGCGGATTAGTTGTTATTAGCCACGATGTGAATTTAATTGAGACTGTAGTAAATAAGGTTTTCTACCTCGATGCGAACCGTAACGTTATTGACGTGTACAACATGGGGTGGAAGAAGTATTTGCAGCAACGTGAGGCAGATGAACATCGCCGAAAGATTGACCGCGCAAACGCCGAAAAGAAAGCCGCCATCTTAGAAAAGCAAGCGGAAAAACTTCGGGCAAAGGCTACAAAGGCGAAAGCTGCACAGGGAATGTTCCGTCGTGCAGAGAAATTACTTTCTGGCTTAGAAGAAGTCCGTAAATCCGATCGAGTAGCCAAACTGCGTTTCCCAACACCAGCACCTTGTGGCAAAACTCCGCTCACTGCAACTGGATTAAGTAAGTCCTACGGTTCTCTTGAAGTCTTTACTGATGTGGATCTTGCAATCGATAAGGGATCTCGCGTAGTAATCCTTGGCCTTAACGGTGCTGGTAAGACAACACTTTTGCGTATGTTGGCTGGTGAATTAGAACCAGATACAGGTGAAGTGCTTCCAGGCCACGGGTTAAAAATTGGTTACTACGCACAAGAGCACGAATCTCTAGATTTCGAACGCACCGTCCTTGAAAATATGCAGAGCTCATCGCCCGATATCCGCGAACCAGAGGCACGAAATGTCTTGGGTTCATTTTTATTTGTGGGAGATGATGTACATAAGCCAGTAAAAGTTCTCAGTGGTGGAGAGCGAACTCGCTTAGCACTTGCAGTTTTAGTTGTTGGCGCAGCCAATGTGCTCTTACTTGATGAGCCTACAAATAACTTAGACCCAGCTTCCCGTGATGAAATTTTAGGAGCCCTTGGCGAATATCAAGGTAGCGTCATTTTGGTATCTCACGATGAAGGCGCTGTACAAGCCCTGCGCCCTGACCGCGTATTGCTCTTGCCTGATGGCGATGAAGATTTATGGAACGAAAGTTATCTCGATCTTATTGAAATTGAGTAATTAATTCTTCGCAGCTAAACGAGCTTCACGACGTAAACGCTGTTCTGCAGGATCTGGAACCGGCACAGCCGCAAGCAAGCGTTGAGTGTAAGGATCCTTTGGATATTGCAAAATCTGGTCACGGTCTCCAATTTCAACCAAACGACCGTCCTGCATCACAGCAATTCTATGAGATAAAATATCTACAACCGCTAAGTCATGGCTAATGAAGAGACAGGCAAACTTTAACTTCTCTTGCAACTCTTGAAGAAGTTCAAGAAAGCGCGCTTGAACAGAAACATCTAAAGCAGATGTTGGTTCATCAGCAATCAGTAAATCAGGGGTGAGTGCAAGTGCGCGAGCAATACCAACGCGTTGGCGTTGCCCACCAGATAATTCGTGCGGATATCTATTGCGATAACTTCGTGGCAACTCCACTTGATCCAGCAAGTCCTCCACTTTGCGTGCTAACTGCGCCCCATTTGCCAATCCATCTAGGTAAATTGGCTCTCCAATACTTTCACCAATGGGCAAGCGTGGATTGAGTGAGCTTGCAGGGTCTTGGAAAACAATTCCTGTATGGCGGCGAATAGAGAACAAATCCTTTTGAGTTGCATGGCTAATGTCTGTGCCCACGATTTCAATTGCGCCGCTCTTGATTGGCAAAAGGCCAATTGCTGCACGCCCCACAGTTGTTTTTCCAGAACCAGATTCGCCCACAAGGCCAACAATTTCACCTGGGTAGATCTCTAAATCAAAATCCTTTACTGCCACAAATGCTGGAATACGTCCGCGCTTTGGATACTCAATAGTGACATTGCTCAGTTTCAATACTGGAGCAGGATTTGATTCAGATTCACTTGGTAGCGAGCGCCGAGGACTATGTCCCAATTTAGGAACTGCAGCAAGGAGTTCTTGCGTATAAGGATGTGCTGGGCGATTAAAGATTTGATCTGCGCTGCCATGTTCAACAGTGAGACCATCTTTCATCACCAAAATTTCATCGGCAATATCTGCAACCACTCCCATATCGTGAGTAATCAACACAATTGCAGAGTTGAGTTTGGTACGTAGCCCGCGCATCAAATCTAGAATTTCGGCTTGTACTGTTACATCAAGAGCCGTTGTTGGCTCATCTGCAACCAATAGGCCGGGGTCGCAAGCGAGTGCCTGAGCAATCATGGCCCGCTGTCGTTGTCCGCCGGAGAGTTGATGCGGATACTTATTAAATGATTTCTCTGGATCGGGAATGTCGACCATAGTTAAGAGTTCTATCGACCGCACCTTCGCCTCGTTTGGGCCCATGTCAAAGTGGTTGCGAAGTGTTTCAACAATTTGGAATCCAATGGTGTAAACAGGGTTGAGCGCAGTCATTGGCTCTTGGAAAATATACGCCACTTCTTTTCCGCGAGTACGGCGCAAAGTTGCCGAGTTTGCACCAATCATCTCCTCGCCTTTCACTTGCACGCTTCCACTAGTTCTGGCATTTGATGCCAAGAGATTCATTAACCCAAGTGCTGTTGTTGACTTACCAGAACCAGATTCACCCACAATGGCAAGTACTTGTCCCGCTTGCACCTCAAAGTTCATATCAATTGCAGCTGGATACCAAACGCCATCCACCCAAAATTCAACGGTTAAATTCTCAACTTTTAATACTGGCTCAGTCATTACTGCACCAGGCTTTCTTCATTAGAACCCAATAAGAAATGAACATCATCTAAGATGGCGCTGTGAGCAACGTTGAAGTTTTCAGGCCATGGAGTAGTTACTTGCTGGCCGGCACCGTCTTCTTTCTTGCTGGAGGGCTCTGTATAGAACTTTTCATCACTGCAAGTTTCCACGACGCTCTTGCTGGAATTGCTTGGGGAATTTTCGTTTCGTGGGGTACGTACTTGCTCTTTATTCGCCCCAAAGTCACTGTATTCGATGAGGGAATTACCATCACTAATCCATTTGTTGAGATCACTGTGGGTTGGCATCGTGTTGAAGAAATCGACGCTAGATACTGCATGTCCATTGAAGTTGGAGAAAAGTTGATTTATGCCTGGGCCGCTCCCGCTCCCAGCAGGTATCACGCCAGAAACATTCACAGTTCTGATATTCGTGGACTCAAACTTAATGACAATACTTTGATTCGTCCGGGTGAATCTCCTGGTACTCATTCTGGTGCTGCTACGTATTTGGCCCGAACTCGTCTTGATAACTTTAGAAAAACTCATAACACGGCTCGTATCGAGAGTGTTTTGCAATACAACGTTATTGGTGGAGCCCTCTTGGGGAGTAGCTTTGCTATCGGTGCGCTCTTGTTGCTTATTCATTTTTAGCACCTTTTTTCAAGAGCGTAATTGAATGCTTTTTTACTTTCTTTGTCAGCTGGCGTCCCTGACGAGGATCAAAAGCATCACGCAGGCCGTCGCCAATAAAGTTCACACACAAGGCAATCATGATAATGAGTACACCTGGATACCAAAAAAGCCACGGACGAGTCGTAAAAGAATCTTGATATTGGCTAATCAAAAGACCAAGTGAAACATCCGGTGAAACAACTCCGAATCCCAGATAACTAAGAGCAGTCTCCAACAAAATAGCACCAGACATCATTAAAGTTACGGAAACAATGATCACGCCAACTGCATTAGGTAAAATGTGTTTAAAAATAATGCGTCGGTTACTAGCACCTGCTACACGCGCTGCATCAACAAATTCTCTCTCGCGAAGTGTTAGAAACTCGCCTCGAACCAAGCGAGAAAGACCGGTCCAGGTAAATAGGCCCAGATAGAGAGCCAGAAACAGGACTCCAAGATTTCCAAAGTGGAAACCAATAACAGAACCAATGATGATCACTGGAATAGTGATGATGAAATCTGTGAAACGCATCAAGATTGCGTCAATCCACCCGCGATAAAAACCAGAAACTGCGCCAACAACAGTGCCGATAAAACCTGCGACCAAACCGATAACAACCATGACTAAAATTGAGCGTTGAGCACCTTGCATTACCAATGCAAAATAATCACGTCCGATATCATCTTGACCAAAGGGATGCTCGCCAATTCCAAAATCCTTTCCTCCTAAGAATCCAGGCACTACGTGCAAAGTTGGGCAACCCAAAATTCCTTGAGGACAACCCTCAACTCTTAGATCTGGCTGATCTAAAGTGCTGTATTTCCACCATCCTGGAATTCTGATGGGACCAAGTTTCTTATCAAGTGCGCTAAATACAATAAGAATGACTGCACTCAAAACCATGATTGAAATCATCGCTCCGCGATGGCCTAAAAATTTCCCAAACACTATCTGAGATTGACTGAATCCTTCGGTCTCTTTGTTTGCAATTGCACCCTCACTAGCATCAATAGTGGCGGACTCAGCGTTCTTACGCTTCTTCATCATGATTTGCTCACTACTCGAATTCGTGGATCAAGTGCTGAATACAATAAATCTGCCACTAGATTTGCCAAGACAGAAAGACTGGCTGTAATAAAAAAGACTCCCATAAGCAAGTTCAAATCAAAACTCGTTATGGCCTTGTTAAAGAGTGTGCCCATACCTACCCACCCAAAAACACGTTCAGTAATGATCGCCCCGCCAATAATAGCCGCAAAATCAACGACAATAATTGTTGTTAAAGGAATCAAAGTATTTCTAAAGGCATGGCGCATAATGACCGTGCGCTCGTTGAGTCCCTTCGCGCGAGCTGTACGAATGTAATCCTGATTAAGCACATCAAGCAAAGTTCCGCGTGAGTACCGAATGTAGCCTGCAAATGAAATTAAAGTGAGAGCGATAGTTGGCAAGAACAAGTGAACCAAGGTATCAAGGGATGTAAACCAAAAATTATCATCTCCAAGTAAGGGATTTGACTGACCCACCGTTGGAATAGGGCGATTATTTACGGCATCTGTTTGCATGTAAGGCTGCCACGTTTGCATGAACTTATCGATAAGCATTAGAAGGCCAACAAGTAGTGAGGTTATAATAGTGGTTCTAAGAACTGGCCCACGGTCAATTCTTGCTACAACAAATGATGTTGCGATTGCGATTGCGATTGTCACAAGTGCTAATTCGCCGATAAGGGTAAACCCGGGATGTGAATCAAAAAGGCTCTGTACTGGATAATAAGAAAACAAAGCAAATACTGGCATGGCTATCGATGCCCTGAGAGCTTTCTTGTTTTGAAGTCCAGTTGATAAAAGCGTCACTGCGAAGGCAACACCAATTCCAAGGGCAAGAAGAAGAATCGGACCAAGACTGGGTTCAGCAAACCATTTTGTAATACTCAAGATCGTGCTCAGAACAGCCGATGCCAGCGCGGAAATAGCGAAAATAGTTAAAACTTTTTTTCGACTTCCACTGATAATTCCGGCCCAAAATATTCCGCTAATGATGCTGCTACTCAGAATCCATCCTGGAGAGATAGTTGCATTAACTAAAAAATTATTAAAGCTAATTGCTAGATACTGCTTAAGTAAAACCGCAACCCAGAAAATTGGTAGTGAAAACATAAGAAAAGCCACGAATGTCATGGCATAATCGAAACGACTGTATTGGCGTAGTGCTGAAACGATTCCGAATGAGATACCCAATATTACGGCAATGATCGTAGACATAAGGATCAAGCGAATCGTTGTTGGAACTGCAGAGGCTAGATCCAAACTCACTGCGTGCGCATCACGCGTTTGGCCAAAATCCAAATTGCCGGTAAGGCCACCCAGGATTCCTTTTAGCCATAAGAAATAGCGCGCAGGGGGTGGGACATTAAGTTGAAGATTTCGGATTAATGAATATAGTTGTTGCTTTGCTCTCGGGTCTGTGCTTCCGCGCAACCCCTCTGTTGGATCACCAGAAACGGCTGCCAAGTTATAAAGAATAAAACTCGACCCAAACAAGATGACGAGCAGAACCCCAAGACGACGCCAAATATAGGCAATCACTTTTTGAGGCTCCTTTGCCAAATCGGTCCGATTAAACTCAACTAAAATTTTCGATAAACAAATAATACAGCAAATGAAAAGCGCCGGAGTTCAATCTCCGACGCCTTTCATTTGCTTTTACTTCTTTAGTTACTTCTTGATAGTAGTTCGCTTACTAAGAAACTAGTTCTTAGTAGTGCCACTCCCAGAAGTTCCAGAAAAGGGTTGGGCTGAACGGTGCTGGCTTGATACCAGTGAGTTCTCCATCCCAAGCCGTTACATTTGGATTTTGGAAGATTCCAAGAGCTGCTGCATCAGCGTTAACGAACCCCTCCATCTTCATGCGCAAACGACGAGCTTCTGATGGTGAAAGTTGCTTAGCTTGTAGTTTTTCACAAATAGCATCAACTTGTGAATTCTTATAGCCGATGTAATTTGAGCCACCAGTGCTCTTGTAGGTACCACATGCCTGTCCATCTTGCAAAGCAGCAGTTGATTCGAAAATAAAGAAGTGTGCATCATATGCACTGCTCTCTAATTTTCCGCCCCAGCCTGCAGTTGCCGGCGCTGTCACAGCAAAACCGGCTTTCTTTTCTTCAGCAATAACCATTGCTGCCTCAAATGCACGTCGTGTATTTCCTGGAGATCCCCACAAGAGGTTAATCTTTACGGGTTGGTTGGTAGCACTAGCAGTTGGGTAATACTTCTGTACCAACTTAAGTGCTGCTGCAGTGCGAGTCTTTTGGTTACCAGCTAGGTACTTACCAGATCCGTTACCAGCAATAACGCCGGCATAGCCCTCATCTAACGGAAAGGTGATTGTAGATCCAATAACAACGGCACTTGGATCAATTGCTTTCATCAACTTGTCCACGATTTCTTGACGTGGGTAAGCCAACAAGAAGGCGGTACGCAGATCTTGTGCCTTTTGCTTGTCCCCTTCATCCGAAAATGGACCCTTATATGGTGTCCCATCAGATGAGCCAAGACGAAGTTCTATGTGCTCATAAGCAACAGAACCCTGGATGTTAAGTTTTGCACTCTTAATCGCACGAAGTTGAGCAACCGCATCCGCTGTTGGCTGACCTTGATATATGTCAATGTCTTTGTTTGCCAAAGCTTGTGCAGCTGGTGAACCATCAGCAACGTTTGAATTGAGAACAATAGTTGTGATTCCGCTTGTTGCAGGACCTGAGTTGTACTTTGGATTCAAAACCATAGTAACTCGCTGATCCTTAACTGCGCTCTCAACCGTGTATGCACCATTTCCAACGAGCAGCAAAGGATTAGTTGCCTTATCAACCGAAAGAATATTCCATGCTTCGTTGTAAGCAGTACCCATTTTTTCTAGAGCTGCTTTGTTATAAGTAGTCACATCTGTGTAGAACTTCTCTTTAGCAGCTGCGTTTTCTGCAGCAGTACCAAGAGCTGTTTTACCAGCAGCAAGGTGCTCAAGTACGTGAACTTGATAAGGTCCACCTGGGCCCTGTAGCTCCCAATCAGGAATCTGTCCATCATATGAAACTGTGATGGACATCTTGTCAGCGCTAAGAACTGGTAAACCAACTACGTGGTTGTCATAAACGCCATCGTATGCACCTGAATTAAAAGCAGGAACTACATCTGGATCTGAAGGATCTGGCAGACCAGCTTTCTTGGCGAATGCGGTGCTTGTAATTACGTGTTGCAGCATCAAGTCGATTCCATTAATTGGAGTTCCATCTGACCAAACACGGCCAGGTGCAACTGTGTATTGAACACGGAAATCATTTTTAGTATTCTTCACAATCTTAAAAGAACCAAAACTGGTATTCTTGGTAAGTTT
>CAMCYO010000015.1 GCA_945884695.1 Streptomyces griseus | reverse complement strand
TCATAAACGCGCTTGCTGCCGGTATCCAACGCTTTGTCTGAATTTTCCATATGGTGAGCGTAATGGTGAAGAGAATTGGTAGCCAACCACCCACACGCTAAACTTCCCTTGTACTCGGAGACGTCGCATAGCCCGGTCGAGTGCGCCTCACTGCTAACGAGGTAAGGGGTTAAACCCTTCAGGAGTTCAAATCTCCTCGTCTCCGCTCAAAGCACGCTCATTGGTGCGATTTTTAAATGGAAATAGGTAGCCACTATTTTATTTGAAATCTTTTTGCCCACTTTCCCCCAGGTTATTTCCTTTGAATGGTTTTACTTATAACCTTCATGTTGAGCGCGAGAGCAGATTCAACTTCATGCGTGGATGGCATGGCGGTAGAGCAATCGCTTCGGCTTGCATTAATTGCACCTGCCATATTTGCAAAAGTAATTACCCTGTCTAGGTCCCAACCTTCGAGTAAGCCGTAGCAGAAAGCACCACCAAAGCTATCTCCAGCCCCAAGGCCGTTAAGAACTTTTATTGAGTGAGGTAGTTTCACTACCGTTTCATTACGGCTTTTGGCTAACACTCCCTTTGGTCCCATTTTCACAACTGCGATCTCTGCGCCTTTATCGATTAAGGCATTTGCAACTCGATCTGGGTCACTCTCAGAGGTCGCCAATTTGCACTCTTCTAAGTTTCCAATCACGATTGAAACTCTTTCCAATACTTTGGAAATTTGAGCACTTGCTGCAGCAGGGGAGTCCCAAAGAGTTGGTCTGTAGTCGAGATCTAAAACAGTAAGAGCAGCAGTATCTCTTGCATTCCAACCTGCGTAATGAGCACTTCGACTTGGCTCTTCCGAAAGTCCTGTAAGAGTTGACCAATAAATTTTTGCTTGTTTTATGGCATCTAAGTCAAGCTCCTTTGGATCAATCATTAGATCTGGTGCTATTGGCTCTCTGTAGTAGTACAGCGGAAAATCATCTGGTGGGAATATTTCTGCAAAAACTACGGGAGTATTTAGATCCTTAACTCCAGAAACAAACTCGTCACTAACTCCTAATCTGATTAATTCATCCTTAATGAATTGCCCAAATAGATCCATTCCTGTTCGCGTAATTACTGCAGCGCGCAGTCCATGCTTTGCAGCAGCAATTGCTACATTGGTAGGACTTCCCCCGATACTTTTCTTGAAAGTTTCTACTTTGTCTAGGGTGACATTGCTCTGCAATGGGTAGAGATCTATGCCCACGCGACCAATTGTTAGGACATCAAAAGGGAGTGCTATATCTGACATGGTATTTATCCCTTAATGGCTCCAGCTGTGAGTCCCGATAATAATCCTCGTTGGGCCAATAGCGTAAGAATAAACACTGGGATAATTAAAGTTAGCGCACCTGCACACATAGCTCCCCAGTTAATAGAGTCCACACCAATGAAGTTAACGATTCCAACAGTGGCAGGCGATGTGGTTGGCCCACCCAATAACATAGGGATGAAGTACTCACTCCATGCTGCGATACAAATTAGTAAGCCCACTGATATGACACCCGGCATGGCTAATGGAAGTGCAATTAGTGCAAAGGCTTGCATACGATTGCAACCATCGATTCGCCCGGCTTCTTCTAACTCGCTTGGAATATCTTGGAAATATGAGGCTGACATCCACACCGTAAAGGGAAGTAGGCCAGTTAGATAAGCAAGAGTTAGCCCAGTAAATGTACCAATGAGGTGGAGCTTATGGAAGAAGAGGAATAACGGAATAATATAAATGACAGGTGGAACCATTCTGCTAAAGAGTAAAAAGGCACCAAAGAATCGCCTACCCTTAAAATTTCCGCGCGCGAATGCATAACCTGCCGGTACACCAAAGAACAATGTTGTCGTAGTTGCTAGAAAAGTGATAATTACAGAATTAATGAGAGAACCTATGTATTCATCACTTCTTAATGCCCTGAAGTTGTCGAGAGTAAACGGACTGAAAATTAGGGGAGGAACTGACGCTGCGTCAACTGGGCGCTTGAATGCGGTCAGGAGTATCCAAGCAAATGGAATTGCGACAAATATCAAACCAATAATTAAAAGCGTAGCTTTAAAGATTTCTATGGCTCTTCGTCTATTTTTCATGCTATCTACCTACATCTTGTTTAGGCGAAAAGCGAAAGAGAATAGCAACTGAGATTGCGATAATGGCAATGAGTAGAACTCCCATGGAGGCTGCATATCCGACTCGATCGTAATAAAGACCGGTGTCGTAAATAGCTAAATTTAGGGGAGTGCTTGCAATGCCAGGTCCTCCTGTAGTCAGAATTTGTATTCCTTCAAACTTTCTAAAGGCCTCAATTAACCGGAGCAAGATTGCAACGAAAAGCACAGGGCGAATATGAGGCAGAGTTACATGCCAAAAAACCTGCAAACTAGTTGCTCCATCAGTAGTTGCAGCTTGCTTGAGATCAGTTGGCACGCTCATCAGACCAGCAAGCAATAAAATTGCTTGAAAAGCTACACCTGTCCACATATCTGAAATAAGGACTGCTGGCATCGCTAGGAGTGGGTCACCTAGCCAGAGAGGTTTTGGTAGATGTAAAAGTCCTAAGATCCAATTTACCCAACCTGCGTCATTATTGAACATTGCTCTCCAGGTGAAAGCCACAACAATTGGAGCAGTCATAATTGGCAACATATACATTGTTCGAACTAAGTGAGTGCCACGAACAGCCGAGTTCATTAGGACAGCTAACCCAAGCCCAAAAGTAGTTGTTAATACGGTACTACCTATTACCAGGTAGGCGGTATTCCAGAGAATTTTAGGTAGTTGAGGATCCTTGATTAGTTCACGAAAATTTTTGAGTCCAATAAAATTCCAGTGCTCTAAAATTAAATCATAGTTTGTGAAAGACAAACCGATTGTAATCAAAAAAGGAATTGCGGTAACAGCCAACATTATGATCATTGAAGGCCAAGAGACAAAGGCTAAAAAGTACTTGTCAATTCGGGAAGACTTGGAAAGGCGTTTCTTTGGGGATGCATGAGGTAATAAACTAGCCTGCATTGTTTTCCTCTCCTGCGTGCAATAGAGAACTTGCCCCCCCTTAGAGACAAGTTCTCTATTACATTTTCACGATCTTTGTAGATTTTTCCTTTTTATTGCGTTAGCCCTTCGGGAAAGGCTTTGGATAACCTGCTTGCTTCATGATGT
Organism: Streptomyces griseus; assembly: GCA_945884695.1. Classification (GTDB taxonomy): domain Bacteria; phylum Actinomycetota; class Actinomycetes; order Nanopelagicales; family Nanopelagicaceae; genus QYPT01. The sequence goes on along the minus strand of CAMCYO010000015.1, from coordinate 14,503 downwards.
TATCGACACCGGCCTTCATCGTTGCCATGATTTCTGCAACTGGGGTATTAGTTGTAATGAGGTCGGATAAACCATCGGCGATTGGCTTGATAAGCGGCACACCTTCAGGAATGAATGGAAGCAATGCAGTGTTCGGATGACCCAGGATGTAAGTAAGTGCTTCTGGGAATGTCTTTGGAAGCACTGCCTTTGCCTTTGGATCTGAAAGTACTGAAAGTCTAGAAGGCGTCAATACTTTTCCTGCCATTGCAGCGCCTCTTTGCGTTTCAACTGTTGTTAGGAATTGAATGAGCTGCCATGCAGCATCCTTCTTCTTTGAAGCATTGTTCATCCAAATACCAAATGGTTGTACTAGAGCACAATTCTTTGGGTTAATGGCTGGACAAGGCATTGACCAGAACGCAGTGTCTGAACTTACCTTTGACTTGGCTGGATCCAGTACATCTGGAATCGAGCCGGAATCGTCATGCCACATCGCAACTCGCCCTTGCTGGAAATCTTGCAAACAGTTTGTTACTAGATATGTCGCAATTCCCTTAGGGGCAGTGTTTTGAAGTAAGTCTCGATAATAAGTTCCAAAATTGCTTGCCTGTGGTTCAGTTCCAATCAAGAAATTCCAGTTCTTATCGAAGTAAGTTCCAGTGATTGGGTTGTTATAAGGAATAAACCAGTTCCAAATTTGGAACGCATCGTATAGTCCTTGTGACTTATCACCACGAACACAGAATCCAGCATGATCAGGTGTTGTTAACTTCTTAGCATATGTAAGCAGTTCTTCTGGAGTCTGAGGGGGACGTGTTAGGCCAGCCTCTTTGAACATCTTTGTGTTGTAATACAAAAGAGCTCCACCAGTGTGAACGGCGATGCAATAAGTTTTCCCACCCATCTGACATGCAGCTTCAACTGCTGGCGCTATATCTTTAAAGTTATAGTTAGCAGCAGTCTTACTTTTGTTCTTGATGTAGGGATTTAGATCAGGAACTCCGCCGCTACCAACAAATGCCGAGATTTTTTCTGATCCCGTAAAGAACACATCAAGCCCTGTATCTTTTGCTTTGAGCTGTAATGGAATCTTTTGATCAATCGTTGCAACAGGTAGTTGCAAATAATTAACCTTGATGCCAGTTTTCTTTGTAAATGCTGGCATTAGTGACTTGAAATAATCGAACTCTGGCACCCCTGAATAAGTTTGAAGAGTTATAGTTGTACCGTTGTATGGTTTGGCAGGTGCGGCAAAAGCCGGTGCAACAAATCCACTTATGAAGAGTCCGCTAACTGATAAAATCGATACAACAGCGGTCTTTTTCAATTTTAACTTTCTGAGCATTGAGTCTCCTCCAGGTTTAAATCAGCGAGTTTGAAATACGGTGTGATGTCCCGAGATGAAGGCCTGACGTTAAACAAGCCTTTTGATGAACAGCTAACAATTTTTCTCATCATCAGTAATTTCCAAAACTCTTAAACATCATCTCAAGGTGAGATGTGGCGATGCTTTCACGGAAGGTCTGGGAGTGCAAGGGTTTTGTATACGATTTGTAGCAATAATCTTGGCACTGCCTCCAATTACGCGTAATTAGCGACCCTTGACAGGGAGGGTTATCTAGGGTTGTATACGATTACTCTACTTTGAACCACAGGTGGGGTTTAAGGCCCTTTTAAGGTTGATCGCCTTTTTGCAGATGAGGCTCATTTTCCAAGATTGGGCGCAGGAGAGCTCGAATGGACCGTCGGCACTGCCATGAAATTTAGAGTGAAAATGTGGCAGAGGCGACCCTAGGGAAGGAGAGAGCAAGTGCCTGCTTATAAAGTTCTGCCAGCGTATGAGAATGTGAACCCCAAAACCCCAAAGCCCCTAGATGGCGGGATCCCATATTTTGCCACCGTTCAGGACGGCGTGCCGGTCATTTATTCTGAGGACACCGTTCCCACTTGCGGGATTCGTGTTGTCCATCCTTCAAATCCGAATTCTCCATCAACCAACTTAGCGGTTGTGATGCTTTACGTTCCCCCCATGTCAATGATGGCACTGCACAATCATGAAGCTGAAGAATGTTATGTGATTCAATCTGGAAGCGGAGAAATGCTGTTTCGAGATGGCTCACGGCATGTCACAGTCGGAGATTTTATTTATCTTCCAGCTTGGTGTGACCATGGAATTCAGAACAGTGGTAAAGAAACTTTGGTAGTTCTTCTTGCAGTTACTCCACCTAATCCATAAATCAAATACTTGATTTCGTTTCCTACCTACCTAGAAGAGGAGTACAAATTGAGTAACAAATATGATGGATTCGGAACTAAAAGTCCTAAATGGTGGCCGTCACGTTATGGTGCTGACGATCAAGCTGGTACAGCAAATGAATTAACAGCAGATAGAACCGCTGCAGCTCTGCGAATTCCGAAAACAGGTACCGTCATTGAGCTTGCACCAACATTAGATGCGGTTATGCCAGGACCTGCAGGTCGGGCGTGGAATCAACTCATATTGGCAGATGGTGCCCTCACAGGCCACACCGACGATGTCAGCGAGTGGAGTGGTTTTGAAGAATTTGTTACACATTCCTATCACATTGGATGCCATGTAGACGGGCTGTGTCATAACGGAATTGCTGGCCGAGCGTATAACGGATGGCACTACAAGGATTTCTTTGCAAGAACTGGAGTTACTAAACTGGGCGCAGAAAATATGAAGCCTTGGGTGACAAGGGGAGTTTGCTTAGATATTGCAGCAGTAGTGGGTAAGAAAGTTCTTGAAAGTGGATTTGCTATCACACCAGAACATGCCGAGATGGCCTGCAAGCGTCAAGGTGTCGAAATCGGTGCAGGGGACGCTGTTCTCTTGCACACAGGCTGGATGAGTTATTGGAATGTTGATAATGAAAAATTCCTTGAAGGAGAGCCAGGATGCGGATGGGACTTGGCACATTGGCTAACTGATAGGCGCGTTTCAATTCTGGGGGCAGATAATTGGGCTTTCGAAGTTATTCCTTTCGAGATTCCTTCACGTGCATTTGTCGTTCACCAACACCTACTCGCCGAGACTGGCACTTACATTCTTGAGAATGTAAAAACTGCTGAACTTGTGGCCGGAGGGCATAGTGAATTTCTCTTTATTCTCTCTCCGATAAAAGGTAAAGGTTCCACTGGAGCTCTTGCTGCACCTTTGGCGGTGGTTTAATTGTGATTAAATCAAAAGCAAACCTAGACCTCTTTGAAAAAATGTTGCTAATACGCACATTTGAGGAAACTGTTCAATCTCTCTTCCAAAAGGGAGAAATCGTGGGAACAACACATCTTTACTCAGGTCAGGAAGCTGTTGCCGTTGGATTTGCTGCTGCGTTACAAGCTCAAGATTTAGTCGCAGCAACATATCGAGGTCATGGACATGCCTTAGCAACTGGGGTGACCCCTCAGGCTTTGATGGATGAAATGCTAGGACGTATCACGGGTGTCTGTGGTGGCAGATCAGGTTCGATGAATGTTATTGATCTAAAGAACAGATTAATTGGATGTTTCGGGATCATTGGTGGAAGCATTGGTGCCGCAACTGGTGCTGCAATATCTCTTGCAAGAAAAAATGGTGTTGCAATTGCATACTTTGGTGATGGTGCAATAAACCAAGCTTATTTTTATGAGTGCCTTAATTTTGCAGCAGTTAGAAAATTACCAGTCATTTTCGTCTGTGAAAACAATCTATATAGTGAATATACGCCTTGGGAAGATGTAACTGCAGGTGCTATCCGAGCAAGAGCTCAAGCACTAGAGGTTAAGTCTGAAACTATTGATGGCAATGATGTTTGGGAAGTCAAAAAAGCAGCTCATGCAAGCTTCGAATATGCGCGCAGTGGGGATGGCCCAGTATTTATAGAGGCTCTTACATACAGATTTGTTGGCCATTCACGAAGCGATCCTGCTAAGTATCGGAAGCCAGGGGAACTCGATGCATGGAAACTCCGAGATCCATTGATCATTGCACGTGAGCGTCTGGTGGCTGAATTCGGATTCACATCTGAAGAAGTTGATTCAGTTGAGGCTGCCGTAAAAAAGACCATGGAGGATGTTCGCGAGAAGGGCTTGAAAGCGCCTACCCCTGAATTGGGGAAATTAGGAAGCGAATTTATGGATCTTAAAAGAGTAGGGGGTAAAGCATGATGAGTGTTTCAAAAGACGAACTTTCATTTCGAAGTGCTATTAAAGAAGCAATTGATGAAGAATTGGCCGCTGATGACAATGTAATTTTCTTCGGTGAAGATGTCGCCGAAGCTGGTGGAGTCTTTGCCGCGACTCCGGGTTTGAGAGATAAATACGGAGATGAGCGCGTCTTTGACACACCCATCTCAGAACTAGCTTTAGCGTCAGCCGCTTTTGGAAGCGCTGTTGCGGGATTGAGACCAATTGTTGAAATTATGTTCGCAGATTTCCTTTTTCTTGCGATGGATAGTCTTATCAACCAATCTGCAAAGTATTGGTATCTTTCAAATGAACAAAAAAGCATTCCTCTGGTTGTGCGTTCTGCCGTTGGCGGTGGCGTAGGGTTTGGCCCCATACACTCGCAAGTACCGATTTCATGGTTTCTTGGAGTTCCAGGTCTAAAAATTGTTGCACCATCAACACCCAATGATGCAAAGCGTTTATTAAAAGCTGCCATTCGTGATGAAAACCCTGTTCTCTTTTTTGAACACAAAGCCTTATATTCCACAACGGAAATTCGTGAAGAGATTACGGGTGTAGATATTCTAGGCAAGGGGAGAATAGCCCGTGATGGAAGTGACATCACGCTAGTTAGTTGCATGAGAGGTGTTGCCGATTGCTTAGAGGCTGCTCAGCTATTGAGTGGAATCGGAATAAGTGCTGAAGTTCTAGATCTTCGCTCACTAAGACCCATGGATAGCGCCATGATTCAACAATCTTTCTCTAAAACCAAGAGTTTGTTGGTTGTTGAGGAAGGTCCCATTACGGGAGGCTGGGCTGGAGAGGTGATCGCAATCGCTAATGAGGTAAATGAAGGAAATGGAAAGAAACTGTGGAGAATGGCAACTGAAGATAGGCCTATTCCCTTTTCTCCAGTCCTAGAGAATGCCTTTTTCCCTTCAGCGAGATCAATTTTTGAGTCAGTTCGTGAGAGACATGCTAAATGATTATTGGTGTTCTGCATTTTTCTTTCACAGTTTCAGACATTGAAAAATCTGTTAAGTGGTACACAGATGTTTTGGGGCTTGAGTTAGTTAATCGTCAAAGACAAGATAATGACTACACAAAAAAGTTAGTTGGCATGCCAGAAGCGATACTCGAAGTCGCTAGATTTCGAATCCCTGAAGCACCACTAGATGCTTCGGATCATATTGTGGAGCTGGTGCAATATATCGCTCCAATCGGAAAAGTCGTTCCTCTAGTAACTAATACTCCGGGAATTGCGCACTTTGCCTTCCTTGTTGATGACATTCTAGAAAGATTTAACAGGCTCTCAGGCCTTGGAGTCTCCTTTAGAAATCCACCTGTGACAATCACAGAGGGAACAAATCGTGGGGGAATGGTCTGCTATTTCCATGGTCCAGATGGCGAAACGTTAGAGTTTTTACAGCCCTCTCCAGAAAAGCTTCAATCGATACTTCACAATAAAAGGGAGAACTAACGTCATGGCAAATGTCGAAATGCCGCGAATGTCAGACAACATGACCGAGGGTTACATCGAACAATGGCTTGTTGCAGATAATTCCTATGTCACTCTAGGACAAGAGATTCTACAAATTGAGACTGAAAAAGCTCTAATGACCTATGAAGCAGAAAGCGCAGGAGAAATAAAGATAATTGTGCCAGCTGGTAAGAGCGTTGAAATTGGTGTTCTAATTGCGACCATAACGGAAAAGAGTTAAAAAATGTCACACACTGATCTAGAGATTGATGCTGTGGGTGGTGGAAAGATGCGCTCTCCAAGATTTCAAGGCAAGCACGCAGTTGTAACCGGCGGTGCTTCAGGGATTGGCTTAGGCATCGTGCGGGGACTGATTTTAGAAGGTGCAACGGTAACCATAGGCGATTTCAATCCAGCAACACTAGAAGATGTTGCAAGAGAATTTGGAAAATCCGTTAAAACCTTGTTAGTAGATGTTCGCTCAGAATCAGACATCATAAAATTAATGAAGTTGGCGACATCAGACGGTCCTCTTTCCATTGCATTTAACGCCGCTGGCATTGGTGAAGGCGCACCCATTTACGAACAAGAATTAGAACAATGGAACAAGGTTGTAGATATCTGTCTTACTGGAGTATTCCTAGCAGTCAAACATGAAGCCAAAGCCATGTTGAAACTAGGAGGCTCAATTGTAAATATCGCTTCTATTAATAGCGAAGTGCCTGCATATGGTGCGACAGCTTATTCTGTAGCTAAAGCGGGCGTACAAATGGTGACTAAAAATGCTGCACTTGATCTTGGTGAATTTGGTGTGCGAGTAAATGCAATTGCCCCTGGAATTGTGAACACACCAATGTCAATTAGAACAGGCCATGGAACTGAAGTTATAATAAATAAGTGGCTAGAAAAAACGCCTTTAGGCAGAATAGGTCAACCCACAGATATCGCTTCAGCCGCGTTGTTTCTTGCAAGTGATGAGGCCTCTTGGATAACTGGCGAAACACTCTTTGTAGATGGCGGCTTAACTCTAACGGCTTATCCAGATCTACGAAATGTCACGTAACAGGTTCAAGGATTCTTAAAAACTCAGTCAATTCGTGAGTAATCAATTCGATACATTCTCCGCTAGATATCAAGCCTGAAATGTATTTTTCTGAGGCTTCTCCCCAAATCCCTCGTCCGACCGCCCAACCAGAGACGCCTGGAATTTTGAGGAATGGAAGAATCTGACTTCGCGCTTCTTCACCTAAACGATCTCCACCCAAGAGAAATACTCTAGGTAGCGTGTGGCTGTTCAACTGAGCTGATTTAACAATCTTCTCGGCTTCTTCTAGCGTTTGTGGGACAGGTATCTTCCAAAAAGCTGGTGAAATACCCAAAGATACGATCTCGATTGCAGCTGAAATTAATAGTGCGGTGTTGTTGTTTTCTGGAATTATCTCAAGCAATAATCCGCGATCGGTTTTGCTTGTCCAATGGAACACTTCTTGTAGCAATGCAGTGGTAGGAATATTGACTGTTTTATCACTGGACCATCGGATTAATACTTTAATATAAGTTGGTCCCAATGCATCGGCATGCAATTTCCAGTTGTCACCATATTCAAGTGTAAATTGAGTTGCTTCATTCCTCTCAATAGATAAAGCCACTGAGAGGTTTTGATGTTGGGCATTTAGGACAACCCTAGCTCCGTACTTTTCATCCACTAGAAGGGCAAACTGAGAATCAGAAGTGTCTTGCTTAGCTGCTACATGAGTGGCCGCCGTAAATATCATGTCTTTGATCTGAACTATGGTTGCATAATGATTATCCGGAGGTATTTTGGAGTTTGCCAGTAAACGATCAAATAAGTTTCGATGATCAAATGCGACAAATGCTCGCACATTTGTATTATCTGCGCTTGACACCGACAACGCTTCCCTTGTAAGACATTAATACTGATCGTTTTGATGTCCGTGGATTGTAGGATTCAACTGGAGGGGCGCAACAAAGGAATAGAGTTTTCATCTCAGGTCCACCAAATGTTGCGGCGTAAACACTTAAATTTCCGGTTTCAACAAATTCTACGGTTTCTCCACTCGGGAGAACTCGTGAGATTCCATGACCTTTAGCATCAGCAACCCAGATTGCCCCTTCTGAATCTAGAGCTAGACCATCGGGAAGAATTGGTAAGTGTTCCGTCGCACTCTTAATTTCCATCACTGGGGGTACAGTTCCAAACTGTCTCCAGGTTTTGCGCTCTCCAAGTTGGCCATTTTCTAGAACGGAAAAAGATGTGACTCTTCCTATGTAAGTTTCTGCAACGTATAGGGTTTTACCATCCTCTGAAAAAACAATTCCGTTAGGGAAAGTGAGATTTTCTGCGGCGACTGTAACGGACCCATCGATATCGACTCGCAATAGCGGCGATGCCTCAAGATTTGTACTATCAAAGTGTGCGAGACCAAAACTTCCAATGTAACAACGACCATCTTCATCCATGGCCATGTCGTTAGCTTCTGTCTTAAAATAGCCGGATAAATCAGCCACTAATTCAAGTTCTAAGCCATCCCACTTAAATAATTTGCGATCCAGCATTGAAACTATGCGCAGTGAACCATCCTTAGCAAAACCTAATCCTGAGGGTTGGCCCGGAATCACACAGTAAGTCTCATGTACACCAGTTACCGGTGAGGGGAATTTGATGACCCTGAGTCCGAAGAAATCTGATACAAATAGTTGGTTGTCGAACCATCGTGGTGCTTCTAGTAAATAGAATCCCGTGGCTAAGACTTTAGGTTCGCCTATTTTCATTCCTGATCACCCAAGCCAACATCTCCGTTAATTGTTATGCCGCCATCAACAGCGATTTGTTGCCCTGTTACGTAAGCCGCTTCCTGTGAGGCAAGAAATACGGCAGCAGGAGCAATGTCGGCTGGTACTCCAATTCTTCTCATCGGTATACGAGCTTCATAAATTTTGCGCACTTGTGGGGTGTACACATCGGCGTTAAGACGTGAGTGAATAGCACCTGGCGCGATTGCGTTTACAGTTATTCCGTGAATCGCCAACTCGACCGCAAGAGATCGCGTTAAACCTAAAACGCCTCCCTTGCCTGATACATAAGCACTGGCATTTGAAATTGGTTGTGATTCCGTAACCGAGGTTACGTTAATTATTCGGCCATATTTTTTTGGCAGCATTTGACGTGCTGCTTCTCTGCACCCATAAAAGTATCCATCGAGGTTAGTTCCGAGAAGTCCTCGCCAGTCGGCATCGCTTGTATTGATGATGGGCTTAATCATTAAACGGCCAGCGTTGTTGACCCAGATGTTTATATCTCCCAGAGTTTTTTGAACTCGTAGTCCAAACTCTGCAATTTGTGCCGAATCAGATACATCGCCTTCAATACCTAAAAAGCGAGAGCCGAAGCCTTCAACACCTCGCTGAGTTACCCCAATGTCATCCTTCGTGTAGTAAATGGTGGCGATATCTGCCCCAGCAGCGGCCAGTCCCAGCGCGATGCCTTGGCCAATTCCGCTAGAGGCCCCAGTGATGATTGCAATCTGTCCCTTTAAGCTAAACATTGAAATACCTCGCATTTCTCAAAGATTATCCAATCGGCACTCTCTCTCGATGTCAAGGGTTGTTGGCATTTGGCTATTTCCTCCAAAACTCTCCCAAAGACGCGTAATAATTGTTGATTCTTGGAATTGCCAGATTATGGAGGAATTCTTGTTTTTTAGATTGGATACGATTACACTGCAAATTACTAGCTTTCGCATTAAAAGTCGACTTCTTGAGAATGGTTAATTGATGATTATTTTGAAGAACTCCCACTTGTCTGTGGAGATCGATGAGGCACAAGGCGCTGAAATTCGTGGAATTTTCACCCCCGATGGACGAAACGCCCTTGCCTGGTATGACTGGAGTTCGCCAACACCAGTGGGCAAGGGAGCTAGTTATTGCAACCCTGAAATGGACTGGCTTTCAGGCTATCGAGGAGGCTGGCAGGAAACGATTCCAAATGCTGGCCAAGTCTGCGAAGTTAATGGCGTTGAGATGGGTTTTCACGGTGATGCATCTAGAACTAAGTGGAGCGTCATCGATCAAGGTTCGGATTGGTGCACGTTAGAGACTTCAACAAGGTTTCCAATTACAGTGCGTCGGACGATGCGCCTTGATCCACACAAGGCGGTAATGCACATTGAGGGTCACGTGAGTAATGAAAGTGATCTTGAAGTAGATTTTTTGTGGGGACACCATCCGGCATTTCCGTCAGTTGATGGTGGCCGCATAGATTTACCAGCGGGTTGCACAATTCATCCTGATGTAAATAGAAGTGGCGATCTTCTTGTTCAGGATAGTGATTGGCCACTAGCGCGCTCGCACTCAGGTGATGAAATAGATCTTTCTGAGCAACCTGCGATTGGATCTCATCGTTTGCTGTATGTCACCGGCAATACCGCAGGCTGGTCTGCAGTTAGACAACCTGAACCATATGTCAGTGTTGCGATGGCATGGGATGTAGCAAAACATCCATATAACTGGCTTTGGACCATGAGAGGAACACCGGAATATCCTTGGTATGGAAGAGCTTCCATGTTTGCATTAGAAGCACAATCATCGTGGCCCTATGACGGCTTAGCAAATGCGATTAGCAGAGGGCAAGGCTTAAAGATTGGGCCAAATACCAATGAGAGTTCGTGGTTGACCCTAACCCTCATTCCTAATGGTTCTAATGCAGTCACTGGAGTGAACAAGAGCGGCGATGTTACTTTTAAAGTTTCTGAAGCGAAGTAAAAATGCTCTTCTTAATTAAAATGCGAGTGAGTTTTCCTAAAGAATTATCAGACAGTGATCAATTGGCTTTGCGTGCAGAAGAGGCGGAAGTTGCTAAGGAGTTAGCTCAAGAAGGCACTCTGATAAGGCTATGGAAAACCGATTTAAACACTGCCACATGGGGTATTTGGCGGGCAGATGATCAAAGAAAAGTCGAACTAGCTATTAAAAGCCTTCCACTGCATGCCTACATGGAGACGGAAATTCATCAACTTACAGAACACCCGAATGACCCCAAAAGCGCAGAAATGAGAGTACCTGCATGAACAAATCCAAAGAGACAATGACTGCAATTGTTAAGACGGCCATTGGTCCTGATTCAATATCTGTTATGGATTGGCCACGACCAGTTCCAAAATCTGGGCAGGTCATAGTAGAAGTACATGGCGCTGGAGTTTGTGGAACAGATTTACACATTGCAAACGATGCTTACCCAACTGTCCCACCAGTTGTCATGGGACATGAAGTTGCTGGAGTCGTTGTTGAAGTTGGAGAAGCCGTAGATAAGAAGTGGATAGGAGTAAGAGTTGCGTGCGAGACACACCACCAAGTGTGTCGATGTGATTTTTGTAGGGACGGACGAAGGAATTTGTGTAAGAACAAAACTTCAATGGGTTCATTTGTAGATGGCGGCTTTGCTGCCTATGTCGCGGTGGCGGAAGAATTGCTTCATCCCATTCCAAATACGATTACTGACCACGAAGCAGCGTTAACAGAACCATTGGCTTGCGTCTGTCATCTTCTTTTGGATCCGGCACTCATTAATGTTGCTGACAAAGTTTTAGTGACAGGACCTGGGCCTATGGGTCTATTGGCTGCTCAAGTTGCACGTGCAGCTGGCGGCATTGTCACAATTTCTGGATTAGAAAAAGACACAGTTCGCTTGGATGTTGCCCAGCATTTAGGGTTTAGCGTTTCAAGTTCTCCAGAAGCTGAGAGCTTTGATGTCGTCATTGAATGTTCTGGAAGTGAAGGAGGTATTGGTGTTGCATTGAAATCTGCTCGACGTGGAGCACGATATATCGCCGTAGGTATAGTCGGCCACGATGTGAAAATGTCGGTAGATGTCATTCTCTATAAAGAACTTTTGTTGACTTCTGGGTTTGCTTCAACGCCACATTCTTGGAACCGTGCGCTTAAACTCCTAGAAAATGGATCAGTAAGGCTTGCTCCTCTAATCAGCAGGGTAGAGCCGCTGGGAAACTGGCCGGTGGTTTTTAAAGATTTGAAGAACGCAGATGTCTTAAAAATAGTTTTTGACCCAAGAATCTAATGTGGAAGTTTCTAGGTAAATCACTGAAATGCCTCTGTTAAAATGGGCTCTCTTGAATCATCACGACAGTAAGGAATCCTGTGAAGAGTACTGAACTTACGACTGTAGCCACCCATGTGGCTGATCAGATTCGCACAATGATTTTGGACCATCGGTTTAAACCAAACGAGCCTTTACTCCAAGATAAAATTGCGCAAGATCTGGGGACGAGTCGTATTCCCGTCAGAGAAGCACTACGTCTTCTCGAGAACGAAGGCTTAGTTGTTATTCGTTCACATAGCAGCGCAAGAGTCTCACGGATGGATTTTGCGGAATGTGTAGAGATTTATAAGATTAGAGAGCGCTTGGAGCCACTTGCATTACAAGAGAGTATTGCCAATTTGTCGAACACTCAGATTGAGAATGTAGCTACCCTTGCTGAATCACTTGCAGCCCCTGAATCTACGGGCGCACTGTGGCTAGAGCGCGATAGATTGTTTCACCTTGGAACTTATGCAGGCGTCTCATCACCTCGGTTACTAAAATTGATCACCAGTTATTGGAATAGCACCCAGCACTATAGGAGAGCGGTAGTGTCAACATTTTCTGAACTTGACCACCAGATTGCTTTTTGTGAGCACACACTTTTGCTTGATGCTGTCAAAACTCGAAATGCAGAAATCGGTGAAGATATCTTGAGAATTCATATCTCGAGAGCGGGAACCCGTTTGGCGAATAATTCAAATCTATTCGATTGGGTTGCAAATTAAGTCCTGCCTTTCGACGGCGCTAAGGAGCAGGTAGAGCTAATACCGCCTGCTTGGGTTCAAACCTTCAGCCTCAATTACCTTCCTTGAGGTTGGTGTAAACCGTCTTGGCAAGAATTGGTAGTGCATGGCTTCATCTTGCTCGTTGAATTCTTCGTTGACGCTCTTAAATAATCTAGACCCTGAAGGTTTTCTATGAGGTCGCTATCTGCTTTTGTCAGATCATCTATATCTATCCCGTATGAGATTGATTGTGCAACAGCGTTATACATCTGGTCTGCAAGTGATTTTAAGGATTGTGCTGCGTTGAGAGTAATTCCTGGTATTCGCTCTAGTTGAATTGCTGAAGAATTGTAGACTGAAGCCACATTTTCAAAGCCATACTTACGAAGAGTTTCGATGCGGACCGTTTCTTCGGTGACATCTTTTAATCAATCAACGGGAGGTTTGGCCAGCTCAAGCAAGACTTGAGATTCTTTTGCGTGTGAAGCGGCGGCCTTTGCCCCGCTTATTATAGCTTCTCGCTCTTTTAGTAAACGCTCTAAATCTCTGACGAATTGGTTGGCCTGCTCAAGGTTGGCCTTGCTGTCCTTGAAGTTAATACCCATACCGACAAACTAGAGGCCATGACTGACAATATCCCTAGCTACGCTCAGTCAGTATTGCACCCAAATCACGAACTTCTATCTGGCGATAAGATTTGTAGTTGGATATCGCCCATGTTTTGCCCACGAATTACGTTTAGTTGGGTGTATTTAAATCAATTAATTTCCCTGTAAACTGGTTAAATAAGAGTAGATGAGAGATAAGACAACCCTGTAGTCTTCACTGCTAACGAGGTAAGGGGTTAAACCCTTCAGGAGTTCAAATCTCCTCGTCTCCGCCATAAAGATAATTAAAGGAGTTGGCCGTGCCATTGTTTAAAGTAGCAATCGTTGGCGCAGGACCAGCGGGCTATTTTGCGGCGCAAGCTTTACAGAATCAACAAAATGAAGATCGCACTTTTGCAATAGACATGATTGAACGCCTTCCCACACCATGGGGATTAGTACGAAGCGGTGTTGCACCCGATCACCCAAAGATAAAGACAGTCTCTAAAGTCTTTGAAAAGATTGCAGCTGATCCTAACTTTCGCCTCTTTGCCAACGTTGAAATTGGCAGCGAGATAAGCGTTGCTCAACTCAAAGAAAAATACGACGCAGTTGTTATCGCAACTGGTTCACACCTAGGTAAGAGCCTTGGAATACCAGGAGAAGATCTACCTGGTTCGCTATCGGCTGCAGACTTTGTCCCTTGGTATAACTCACATCCAGATTATGTTGATGTGAAGGTCCCACTTGATTGCGATACGGCAGTAGTAATTGGTGCGGGCAATGTTGCAATGGATGTTGCACGTATGTTGGCGTTAGAACCAAGTGAGCTAGACCCAACCGATACGGCAGATCATGCAATTGATGCCTTTAAAGCCAGTGCTGTGCGCGATGTTTATATCAGCGCTCGCCGTGGTCCAGAGCACGCAGCTTTTACTTCCCCTGAACTTCGAGAACTGCCAAAGCTTGAACACACCAATGTTGTTATTAACAAAGCAGATATTGATGCTGCGATCGTTCGCGCAGGGGCAGAACCTGAAAAAGATGTGAAAAGTAACCTGGATGCAATGTTGTTAATCGCAGAGTCACAAAAAAGTGAACATGAGCGCACCATGCGCTTTCTTTTCCAGCACACCCCCAAGCAGATTCTTGGCACAGATCGCGTTGAAGGCGTTGTGTATTCAACCCCTAATGGTGATGTGACTATTAAATGCGGATTAGTTATTACTGCTATTGGCTATCAAGCTGCCGGAATAGATGGCGTGCCATATGAAAATGGCAAGGTTGTTAACACAGATGGTCGTGTGAATGAGAATTTGTATGTTGTCGGTTGGGCAAAACGTGGTCCATCAGGAGTCATCGGCACTAATAAATCAGATGCTGCTGCAGTTGTTGAACTGATGATTAGTGATTTAAAAACACCCAAGGCCGCTGGTGATATTTC
>CAMCYO010000014.1 GCA_945884695.1 Streptomyces griseus | reverse complement strand
GCCATTTTGTCTTAACTGGTCTGTGTAACTGGTGAACAATTAAGAGTTAGCAGACCAAGGGGTCTAAGCACTACCTAAACGTCGTTTCACGCACACTTTAATGCCTAAAACTGACATTGGGAAGCCTGGGAGAAATTCACTGTTGCTATCCGGTTGCTACCAACCCTTCCAGCTCCCAATGTGTTTCTCCCATTTCATTTGTAGGTCCTTAGTGCCGCCGTAGCTATTAAAGTTGAGAATCTCAATTTGGAAGCCACACCTACATGTCGCCAGACAAGTCGTCTCTTCATTAACAGTTGGATGTGTGAGGGAGAACTGGTGTCTCCCATGCGAAACTCCTGTAAGGATTATTGATCCCATTTTCTGACCTCTCGCTCCTCTGATACTTAATTCTGTCATCAGCCGGTTTTCCTTTAGGACCACCGTGCGCGTCTGGCGCGGTTGGTACTAAGCGAGCTAAAGGGCTTATCGCTTAGTTCTTAACCTTTATCAAGTCTAGCCCTATGTATGGAAGAAATCCCACTCAGTGATTCTTAATGTATTTACTTTTACGAAGTTGACCTGGAGGATCTGATCATGACCGCCCCACTCTTTACCAAGATGGATGTTTCTGGCAGTAGCTATGCAGTTAATAGAAAAGTGCAGTTTGACAAAATTAGAAATTTCAAGCCGACTACCGTTTTCTCTGTATTTCAGTTTGCTTACGATATGACATTTGGCGCAAAAGGAGAGCACAGACATTCGAGATCTGGTGGCTCCCATTTTCGAGATAATATGGAGATCTTTTCAAACACATTTCAGGGAAAATTGAGCGAATTTGCAGTTGCAAATTTGTTTTTTAAACACAAGGATTTTAGGGCACCTGATCTTTCCACTCATTCATTAGGAGTTTGGGAAGATGTTGATTTCTTGATAGGAGAATCTGTAATCGCAGTCAAGTCAACAAAATCATATGGAAACCTATTGTTACTTGAAAAGAAAGATTGGGATTTTCAAGGGAACTATCTTGCTTCTACTGGGACTCCAAGGATTTATACACACCTAGTGTTAGTTAGAATTGCCCCTGACTCTGATGAAATAACTAGGCAATTTCGTACCAATCATTCTGATACTGATTTAGAAATCTCACTGAAGTCTAAAATCATAAACAGAGAATGGAGTTATGACATTCCTGGATTCATCGAAACTCAGGATCTTCAAAGACTTATAAGAGAGGGCAATGTTATTCCTAAAGGTGCACTCCTTAATGATTCAGTAACTATGGACGCGGACAATTATTATGTGCAGGCTGGCGATCTACGTAATGTTGAGTTTTTGAAAATTCAGTAAAGCATCTTTAGGATGTCTCGAACCAGTTTTCTAAATCTATTGAACCAATAACAATCCATTCTTCATCCTGATATCCGACAACTGTTCCGTCGGAAGCTAATCGCAATCTGCCGCCAGTTGGGTGGTTATCTAGTAAATACTTACCAATTTCAATCGCTTTGTCACCGAGCTTCTTCCTCAGCTCTAAACCTTCTCTACGGTCAATTATTGAACCATCCAATTTAAGTGTGTATTTCTGCGGTAAAAGTGATCCAGTATATGGATCCCCGATGGAATGCTTGAACGATTGTGAATTCCGTTCTCGCTCCATCTCCTCCATTATTAGCTCTTCCATAATAGCGCTCTCATTCTCAATGTGAGCCTCAAGCATCGCTTCTTCTAACTCTTGCTCTTGCTTTCTAATTTCTTGAATTTCTCTAAGTTGTTTGACATATGTCCCTACAAAACCCGACGCATTGAGTAATTCATCAGGAGTGTATGTATCTCTGCTCAATATCTCATTTATATTGGTTGACTTTAAGCTAACTTGAGTATTTAGAGGAAATATCTGCAAAATAGTGGAAGTTAAATCATGAAGTTCGTCTGTCGTTATTGGGCTGATAGTCCGGTGAAACCATTCATTACGTGTTATTCGAAGATCCCTATAACTTTCGAAATCTGACTTGATTAAGGGCTTGCCCGCGTTATATTCCTTTTGGATAGCAAGTCGGAAATTTTGATTGTTTCTAATCTCTATTTGTACGAGAAGAACTGAAAGGTCTCGAGGCGCCAATTCTTTATCTTCAGAATTTCGCACAAGAGACTTTGCAAACCAATCTTCCCCAAACAATGGCTTTAGTTGTCTTTCTAGGGTTTGATAAAGGTCCAAACCGGCACTGTCGAGTAACTCAATTCCAAGTAAGAAGAGACCTGGTGCTTCTATTTCTGTGAATTTCATTTGAGGTCACTGCATAAATTAGGCATTTATTAGCTAGAGCGACTTTTCTACTAGCTTCCAATGGTTGTTTGGAGTCTTCTCGATCAAGCCACGATTCTTTGCTTTTGTCCGTACCCAAGCCAGACGGTACTGAATCTCAGTTCGATTGCCACTTCGTATTTGGCTGATTTGTTCTTGGGTTAATTCGAGAGCCTTTATAACAAACGCGTCGATTTCATTTGTTTTGGCTGCGCCACCAAATTCCTTAATTGCGTTCAATACAGCCGCCTCTAGAGTCGCTGAATCTGGAAACTTAACGGTCAAATATTGCCCCTTCGATCATGGCCAAAAGCACCTCGTAACCTCTTAAGAGTAAGGCAAAAGAGGTTTTTTGCCGCCGCTCCCTACCAATTCCAGGCTTGTCGGTGCCTTCTGGCATAGTCTTGACTAGGTAATCCGACCTCATTGGACATTAATCGTCCTTGAATATTGACCCGAGCCATAAGAAAGGTACCAATTCTGTGCCCAGCAAAAGCAAATCAAGTGGGACAAGCTTCAAATTCATCGACCTATTTGCCGGTATTGGCGGGATGCGTCTGGGATTCGAATCGGCAGGGGGCGCGTGTGTACTTACTAGCGAGATCGATGAACCGGCACTAGAGACTTATTCCCTAAATTACGCCCCGAAACATCAACATAAGTACTTTGGTGACGTTTGCGCGATTGATAGTTTAGAGATCCCCAAGCATGATGTCCTAGTAGCAGGATTTCCATGCCAGCCCTACAGTATTGCTGGACTTAGAAAAGGGCTAAAGGACGAGCGTGGAACTGTCTTCATGGAGATTATTCGCATTCTTGCAGACAAAAAGCCCAAAGCCATTTTGCTTGAGAATGTTAAAGGAATTCTCGCGCACGATAAAGGCGCGACCTTTAGTTACATGGTCTCGCTCATAGAGGAAATTGGATACCACGTGAAATATCAGACCCTTAACAGTATGACCCATGGGAACGTTCCACAAAATAGAGAGCGGGTGTTTATAGTTGGTTTCCTATCCAAAAGCGCTGCAGATCGCTTCAAATTTCCAGATCCAATTCAACTAACAAAAACAATCGCAGATGCAGTTGAAACTTCGCTGATCGATCCTAAATACTATTATGACGATAGATTCGATTGCTATAAAGAGATTAAGAATGTCGTAAAATCATCAAACACTCTTTACCAATGGCGGAGACAATACGTTAGAGAAAATAAGAGCAATGTATGTCCAACGTTAACAGCTAACATGGGCTCAGGTGGGCATAATGTCCCTTTGATAAAAGTCAAGGACGGGATTCGCAAGCTAACTCCGAGAGAATGTGCAAATTTTCAAGGATTTCCTAAGGGATTTAAATTACCAAATATTTCTGACAGCAAGCTCTACCATCAATTTGGAAACAGCGTTACTGTTCCACTTATCTCCAGAATAGCTAAGAATATAGCCAGGGAGCTTTAATTAATGGACAAGCTGTTCGACTTCGATCGCAACCTCTATCAAGAGCTGTTGCAGTCGGTCGCTGGCATGACCATGCTGTTTAGTGACGGCCCCCATGCTTATATTGACTATAGATTTGTGGAGAAGTTGTTTGTTCGGAGCACAAAAGGTCGCGACATAAGCCGCTCTGACAAAGTTTTCGATGCAATAGTGGGCGAAGAGAACAACATTGGGGTAGGTGTAAAAACTTTTGTTATGGGAGGCGCAGGCCGAACAAGTCTTGAGAAAATTCAGGAATTCACAAAGTTTTCTGGTAGCGGAGCATTCGACAATCTCCAAAAACCAGAGATAGCAATTAAGGCATCCGAATACCGAAATAACACGGTCTTAGCCGACTCTAAGGAGTTCGGAATAGAGTTAGATAAGTCCATATATCATTGCTTGGTTAGGTCAGGGAATTTTGGAATAATTCATGAAGAGCCATACCCCCTCATAGATATTAAGAACATAGAACCAATCGATCTACGAGGTCGCACTCTCACCGAATTTCCCGATGGCAGTAAAGGTATTCGCTTTACGGATGGTGTGAATACATATAGCTACAGTAAATCAAAAAGCGTTTTAATGAAAGTATTCGATCTGCAGTTACATACGAACTTAGAACCAATACCTCTTGAAATAGATCCAGATATTTGGGATAAAATCGCAACTGGCTATTTTGAATCAATCGAAATCGATAAAAAGCAATCACTTTCGAACTTAGGCAGAGTAGACGACGAACCGGAAGATTTGATTCCTGGAATAGATTATGTAGTTCTCCCGCTTTACAGTAATAAATCAGGCGATAAAGTTGTTCAAGAAAAATCAGGAATCAATCAATGGAACGCTGGTGGCAGAGAAAGAAAATACGGCGAAGCCTATATACCAATCAAATCAATAATCCATAAATTAGCACCCGGCTTTTTCCCAGAGAGAGATAAACCTTTTGAGCTCCTTCTTCCAAATTCTAAGATTCCTGTCAGTGCAAAAGTGTGTCAAGATAATAATAAAGCGTTGATGTCGAATCCAAACGATAGGCTTTGCCGTTGGTTATATAAAGTAATTGATTTGAATTTTAGTGATTACGACTTTGATAGAACGCCGAACCGTGCGCCTTTTACATATGAAGATCTCGTAAGAGTAGGAAGAGATTCGGTTATTGTCATCAAAGACAGATCCACTTCAAACCTACGCTATGAAATACGTTTTGCAGAATTAAACTCTTATGAAGAATTCTTGGATTTATTCGATGAGCGAGATGCAATTTGAAGCGCCAGGAACGTAGATTTTTGCGTATAGGAGATGTCTATCGATACAGCAGTAGTTATGACAAAGATGCACCAATGATTGACGATCTTCCTAATTTTATTTATGTAACCAACACAGATGGAAAGAACAAAGTTCTTATGGAATCGGGTATTAGCCCTATAGGAGCAAAGGGCCCCTGTCCAGCAATTTTGATTTCAAGCA
Organism: Streptomyces griseus; assembly: GCA_945884695.1. Taxonomy (GTDB): domain Bacteria; phylum Actinomycetota; class Actinomycetes; order Nanopelagicales; family Nanopelagicaceae; genus QYPT01. The sequence continues at coordinate 24,348 of CAMCYO010000014.1, read as the reverse complement.
GTACACATAAACACGGCTCAAAAGAATCACCTTGGCAAGATCGTTTCGACACTGATCGTGGGTACGCCCGTTATTTCGGAGACAATAAGTCCGATAAGGACCCGAGCGAGGCATTGGGCAACAGATATCTCCTAGAGCAGTTTTCATTGCACAATTCAGGATTACGGAATGAGCGGCTTAAAGCCGCGCCGATCCTACTGTTTAGGAGTGTGCAAGTAGGTGCCAGGGTAAAAGGTAATCGTGTATTCGAGGGTCTAGCGCTGATTAATTCCGCCGAACGGATCACCCAGTTTCAACCTGACCTGGGTTATTTCACTAACTATGTTTTTGAATTTACGGTATTGAATCTTGCAAAGGAAAATGATCAGTTTGATTGGTCTTGGATTTCTGCGCGAAGAGAAACGAATGCGGATATTGAAAATTCACTTAAGCTTGCGCCGGAATCTTGGAAGAATTGGGTAGAACACGGTGATCTTCAAGATTCTAAGTTGCGCAGACATGTAATCAAACACCATTCCGTTCCAAAGGTTGATCAATTACCGGATGTCAAAAGTCGTGAGTTCAAATGTTTAGCTAACATATATGACCATTATGCCCATCACAAGCATGGGTTTGAAATATTGGCAAGCAAAGTTGTCGGAAGTCACCTATCTCGGAGTAGCAGCTCCTACATAGAAGGATGGATCACGCAAGGATCTGGTGATGGTGGTGTGGATTTTGTTGGGAGACTAGACCTGGGATCAGGATTTTCAAAAGTCAAAGTGATTTTACTTGGTCAAGCAAAATGCGAGAATCCAAATAAGCCCACAAGCGGTGTGCATATTTCTAGAACCGTTGCTCGTTTGAAGAGAGGATGGATTGGTGCTTACGTGACTACAAGTTTCTTCTCGGAACCTATGCAAAGAGAGATCATAGAAGACCAATATCCACTTTTGATGATTAATGGTCTCGAATTGGCCCGAGAAGTTCTTATTCTCCTGGAAAAATCAGGGAAACATTCTCTGGCTGATTATTTGGATGAATTGGATACGGAGTACCTTGGAAGAATTTCAGCGAGATCTCCTGAGGAGATTCTTATTGACTAGAGGCTGTTCAAAGCGAGGACCCATTCCCCTTACTAATGTCAGACCAGTAGTTTAGATTTAAGCCCTAAGGGAAAGGAGCTAATTCATGGAATGGGATTTCCCCTCCAATGGCGGTGGCGAAACTGATGGTTTCAATAACTCATCAATTGACACCTTTATAGGACGCCGAGTTTTCTCACTTATTCGTGAAACCATTCAAAATTCCATGGATGCGAGAGCTAATTCTGGCAAGCCTGTAAAAATGTGCTTCTCATTTGATCAGGTACTAAAGCGTGAAGCATTGGGGATTTCGGAATTGCTTCCATTCCTTAATTTGGCAGCAAGAACCGCCAAAGATCAACATGGTGCAGAACACCCGGGAACCAAATTTTTTAAGAGAGCAATAGATCAGGTAGTTTCATCGGAAACTATTCCATTCTTTAGCATTCACGATTTTGAAACCACTGGGCTCACCGGCCCAACAGAGTCTGGCAAAGGTAAGCCCGGAGCATGGCTTGCGCTTGTCAAAGGATCCGGACTCAGTATAAAGAATGCACCAGGATCCCTAGGGTCATTCGGGCATGGGTCTAAAGCACCATTTGCAATCAGTCAGATACGTTCAGTGTTTTATTTTTCTAGGATTCAAGAAGGATCTAAAGTCGAATCGCGATTCCAAGGCAAAAGTATATTGCAATCGATGGAGACGAAGAATGGTGAAATGACTCAAGGTACGGGTTATTTTGGCCATAAGCACAGATGCATGCCCTTAGTGAATGATGACGTGCCCAAATGGGTAGCAAAATTAAGAGATAAACAAGGGGAAGGCATTGGAACTTCCCTCCTGGTTCCATTTCCAGAACTTGGTAACAACCCTGATGATTTCTGGCGCGACATAAAGATTTCAATTCTTTCAAACTTCTATTACGCAATTCTCCAAAGGAATCTGGAAGTTGGCTTAGGTGGCGATAATGTAATCACATCTTCAAACTTAGGTGAGTGCCTGGAAAATCTTTTGATGGAAATATCGCGTCAACAACAAGATGAATGTCAAGAATTGAGAGAGGAGCTTCGTTCTGCAATTACTATTCAATACCCAAGTATCGAAAAACATGGGACCTTAATTTCCAAGAGCTTTGGCGAAGTTGAATGGTTTATGAGAATTGGCCAGGATATTGATTGGCGAAATGTGGGGGTTGCACGTCAGAATGGGATGTTAATTTCTCGACGGGCAAAAAACCTAGAAAAATTCACTGGAACGAAACCGTTTGACATGTTCTTATGTGTTGTCGGTCAAAGTGGCTCACAAATCCTCCGGGCGGCAGAGAATCCTGCACACACCGAATTTGAATTCGACCGAATCACCGACCCTGTCGAAAGAAAGAAGAAGCTTAAGGAGTACTCCGAATTCACACGGGAAATTCGAGAACTAATTCGAGAACACGCAGCGATTGATTCTTCTGCAGAAGTCTTCACATCAGATCTTGATGACTTCTTCGGGGGCTTTAATACTGCTTCAAAAGATCAAGGTGAGTCCGAAAAATCTTTAGATCTGGTCGTACATAAAGCGAGGCGCGCTACTTTCTCACCTGGTTCACCAGTCAAACTTGGAGGAGATGGGGAGGACGATGGAACAAATGAAGCCGAAAAAGGTGGCGTGGAAAATGAAACTAGCGGAGGTAAGGAGAATAAGAGATCAGAAGGGAAAGCAGGAGGTGAAAAGCAATCAGCTGGACTTGAAGTTCTTGATCCACGAATTGTCAGGATGCACAACTCGAATACTGTAGAAGTGTATTTTACTCCGACCGTTAAAAACTCATTCACATTTTCACTGTATCGAAGTGGTGAAGCTGATAGAGAAGCATCGAACTTCAAAATTGTAAAAGACAAAACTTGGAGATCGAATTTCGTTATCGGCGCAGTGAAGAAAATTCAAAGAATAAAACTGGTACTTGAGCTTCATCCCGAAGAGCAAAACTATGTGCATGAGGTCGTGATTCACAATGCCAAGTAAAAACAGAATTTATCAGCATCCTGTTCTAAGGAATGGATCAACCGACTATGCAGATGGTTCAACTTTGGAATCCAATTTTATTGTTGCCATTTCGGGAGATCATTCAAAGGACACGGTAGTCGTCAGCTATGTTCTACAGGTTCGAAATAGACATCTTCTTGGCCTCGTCGAAAATGGGAGGGCTGCTTTTTTCCTTTCTTTTTATAGTTCAGAAACTCTGTTCAAAAAACTGATTAAAGTCGAGGATATGAAGGGCGAGTTGCAGTTGCCGAGCGGAGCGGTGCTAGGAAGTCTTGAGATTGAACCATTCATTATTGCTGTCACGCAGATTAATCAATATTGTCCAGAAGGTTTGAATGCAGAATACGGGAATTTGAAATTTGAGATTGACCCAGGAGCGACTTTGGCGGTCGGTGAAAGAGAGATTTTCCCAATAAGTTTTGCGCGTAGAAGTTTTCAAGATTTGATTCGGGTTCAGACATCTACTGAATTGGATAAGAACGAATATGAAATTAGCTTGGCTTCAAATATTATTACGATAAATATGGGCACGAATGTCAGACAAGCTTGGGAACTTATGTCTTCGGATGCTAATTATAGATCATTTCTCTTTATCTCAATCTATAAGGATACTTTTGTAGAGGCATTATCGGCATTGGTATCTGGGGATGATGTGGAAGAGTTTGCATGGGCAAGGAAATTGACTGAAACATTTGAAAAAGTTGGTTTGAATATCTCAGACGAGGCAGATTTTGCAAAGTTGAATCGGGCTGTCTTACGCCTGTTAGGCAAAAAAGGAATCGAACAGGTGATAGCAAATGTCAATTGACTTCAAAATCTTAAACGAGGAGAGTTTGGAACGCATCCGAACTAAGGCAACGGAGAATGGATATTCCGCATTATTTGATTTAAATAGCCTCGTTCTTGAACATGACTTGCGTCTTATCACTAGTCCATATGATTTTGACTCTAAGGTTGAACTCTTGATACCAGAGTCAAATTCTTGGGACAAGAATTATGACAGAGAGAACGCCATAAGAATTTTTAATGCACTTCCAAACTTTCGACCTATCCATGCTGCTGACGAACGTCTTTGGGTATCTCTGGCGTTTGGCAATTATTTCGAATACGCGAAACGCAGGTGGGGGGCAGACGACACAAAATCTAAGGACCTTTCACAACTCATCTTAAATCACTGGTTTTGCCCAACTAGTAGGTCTAGATGGAGAGATCATGCTATTTCTCGTCTATGGTGGGTTGGATACATTGCAAATTCGACGCCGAGTTTAACTTGTGAAGAAGTTTTAGATGTCTTGTATCTGAATAGTGAATTGATCAATAGCTTTCTGGGCCATCCAAGAACTACGAGTTCTCTCAGGGTGAGTAGCGCGCTTTTGTCGTTGTTACATGGCAAATATTTCGATTCCAAGCCTACGGCTTTTAATCGAAATAACTTTAGACAACTGATGCACCTTATTGATTTGCGATCAGGCAGATTGCACCTTGATGCAATCTCAGATTTGGAACTAGATAAACTCCTTCTAGATTGCTTCAATGAATCTCACAAAGATTGAATTAAAGGCCACTACTTTGTTTCTCAAGTCTATCCTCATTCGTGCAGCCTGACCCATATACTGGCAACTATTGCTTAATGGTGGGGGTAGGCCTTTCTGTAAATTTCAAATGTTTGAGCTCTAGTTAGCTGAGCCTTAGCCTCAAACAAGTCTTTCTCTTCATTAGAAATGGGTGGCTTGGGAAGCTTGTAACTACCGGAGTTGCTCTTTATAGATGGTTTGTTGGCTTGGCTTCCAACGATGGGTTTGTAACCAAAGTGTTGAGAAGATTTCAATTGGGCACTGCCTTTCTGTAGTTATCTAAATCCGTGCGTAACACCAGGTATTCCGATGCTTGCAAGGGCGAATTATCAGCTAGCAAGATTGCTGGGTGCATATCGACAATCAATATTTCGATTGATTCCTCTACGGTTCATGTAGTCCTGAAGTTGGGCAGGAGAAATTAGGCGATTTCGTCCTACTTTTGTTGCCGCTAATTCTTTGCGGCAAATGAGCGCATAAATAGAGGAAGTTTTAAAACCCAAATATTCGGCTACTTGGGCTGGGGTTAATGATTCAGACATAGATTCCTAACTTGTGGGGTTGGCTAAAGGTTCTCAGTTAAAGCTAATCTTGTAAGCACAAACCGCAGATGACTTTAGCCCTAGATCTTGCTTACTTGTCCATTTGAGTTAAGAAAGGACTCATCCCCTGCGGGGCTGAGTCCTTGCAGGCACTCTTCCGCCCCCTTCGGGGTCGGGTGCCTGCTAAAAAGAAAAGAAAAAGAAGAAAGAAAAACTGATGTAACTAAATTTTCTTCCTGCGGAAGTTTTCAGGAGTTACCCCCCCCTATGCAAAATCAGAAAAATTTTCATAACTTTGCATAAGGGAGATGTCTGATCTGCGTGTAGCTCACGATCGGTTTCTTTAGAAACACATCCTGCTCAGGAATTATCTGAGCAGCAGTACCGGTAAATTGATGAGCCTCTATCTTTCAAAAAGATCTAGGGATTGGTGCTCCGGGTCTGCCTTCACGCACAGGACTCATCATCGGGAAACCAATCTTGCTTTCGCTCTCAATCAACCGGTAGGTCAGCCGGAGTGGCAAACTATTTTTAATACGGCGCCAAGTTCCCGTATGTCTTGCATTTAGATATTCAGTTGTCGTTCAATATTGCAAGGTTACGGTTATATCCCGACCTTGTAAGGTCAAACTCAAATCAACTAGCAGCCGAATCTGAGGATTGATAGGCGATAGGTGTAACGACAGGTCTTAACTTATCCATGCCATCCATAGCTTTATTCATAGATTCGGTGGAAGCGAAGGCATAATGTTTCATAACGGTTGAGATTGAAGAGTGCCCGGTGTATTGCAACATAGTTGCAGAGTCAGTCACATGTGCAAGATTTGAATATGCAGTCTTACGCATCTGGTAGCACTGATAGTGCTTAACACCAGCCTGCTTTAATACATCATCAAACATTCTGCGATCCTTCTTTGCATCCATTTTCCCTCCCACCGAATTCGGGAAGATCAAATCCTCTTGATGTTTCCAGGAAGCTTTTTGCAGATCTTGATAGCGACGGTGCGTAACAAGAATTCTGATTTGTTCATCGGTTATTGGAATCATGCGAGAATGTTTAGTCTTCACTGGCATGTAAACCAGGCCTTTACCCTTTGAACGTTGCACTTGACGCTCAATAGTTAAAGTCTTTGAGTTTTGATCCAGGTCGCTCCATTGAAGACCATGCACTTCACCAGGTCGCAATCCCATCATCATGCCAACTTCTACTCGGGCATGCATGAATGGATCCTTTGCAGATTCGAGATAGATCTTCTGGAAGTCTTCATGCGGGATTTGCTTTGTGGGCTTGGATTGCAATTTAGGTTTCTTTACGCGCAACATTGGGTTCTGCGGAAAGTCTCCCATCAGGTGGGCGTATTTGAATGATGCACGCATCACATGAAAGGCAAGATCGAGTGAACCTTTTGAATATTGTTCCGCTACTAAATCACCTAGCCACTTATTGATTGCATGCGGACTTATGGTTGCTGCCTTTAGATTTCCAATGAATGGCACCACAAGATTGTCGATCGTCGCTAAATAACTTCTGTACGTATTTTCATTATTTATCGGCTGTACTTCAAGCCATTGATGCAGAAAGTCTTTGAGAAGCATCTTGGGATATGGTGAGTAAGTGGATTGACCAGACTTACGTGCACGCTCTTGATCCGCACACCAAGCGTCAGCATCTTTTTTGTATTTGAATTGTTTTGTATGACGCTTACCATTGATGTCATATGCAGCAGCGGTAAAGCCCGTGCGACCATTTTGAACATAAACAGTTCCTTGGCCATTAGCTCTTTTTTGATGTGGGGTCTTGCGAGTAGAAGGGGTAGAGGAGGACATGCGTGAACCTTTCGTTTAGGACGATTGGTAGCGCGTCCCCCTCTTTCTAAAATCTTTGGCGCACTACATAACAAATTATACGGCACGTTTCTGGAAACAGGAGCGGGCCTTTTTTTGTAAATGTAGTGAACCAAACGGTTGCTCTCACGTTGCTCACATTGACACCACTGTTATCTGATAACAGTGACAAAGTTTGTCGAAAATGCCATTCTGACCAGCATTTTTAGACATTCTTTGAAGATCGTAAATCTTCATCACGGTGATTAAGAGTTATAGGACAGTGACTTGATCCATTCCGCATTTATCACAACACCCAACGGATCCCTTCAGGCCGCAATTAGCCCCTATTCCACGCTCAAGCACCCCTTAACTCCACTCGAACACCTGTTCGAAAGGTGTGTTATATTCCGCTTCCCCCTAAAAGTCTGCACCCCAAGGCTTTGTCGGTGTGGGTGCGTAAATTTCCCCCTGAAGATGTAAGAAGGGATGCGGTGAACGAGGAGAACGAGTTAAGTGAAGAGCAACTCTGGGAGCAGTTGCCAGGGTTAGAGGGTGCCGAGCGGGCTGATGTTTTGATAGAGCTCAGTCATGAGGCATACAAACGCGGTGCACATCATGAGGCGTTGGCGTTGTGTGAATGTGCGAAAGAAATTTATGACGGGTTGGGTGCACAGGCAAGTGGGGCAACGATGGCACATATTTACACCGGTATTGGGTGGACGTTAAAAGAACTCAATCGTCCGAAAGAGGCTGCAGAGGCAACAGATCGCGCGGTTGTTATTTATCGCGAGATTGGATTGCCCTATGTTATTTGCACCTTGCGTGTAGAGGGATCATTTTGGTTTTCTGCAAAAGAGTATGAGAAGTCTATGCAGTGTTATCAATTGGCGTTGGCCGAGCCACAGGTGGATGCAGATTTAATGGATGTTGCGCGCGATGTATTTAATATCGCAAGTGCACTCTTGCATTTAGAAAAGTGGGAGGAGGCGTTGGGGTATTACCTTGATTCGCGCGCTCGCTTTAAGACACAGAAAGCGCCATTGCAAGTTGCATTCTGCGATGAAGATATTGCTCATTGTTATGTGAAATTAGGTAATGGCACAGAGGCAATGCATTATGCGCAGAAGGCTTTGGATTTCGGTGTTACAGCAGATGATGATGAGCGAATCTTTTGGTCTAAGTTTAAATTGGGTCAGGCAAAGAAATTGATGCAAGACCTTGAAGAGGGCGAGAAATACTTGCGTGAGGCAAAGGCGTTGATTACAGGCAATCGCCACCCTGATTGGAAAATCGTCTGCACCATCGAGCGTGACCTTGCAGATATTTTGACTAGCCGTGGTCAAGTGGAAGAAGCCGGGGATATCCTTCGTCGTATTGCAACGATTGAGGAGAGTTTAGAAGATGAGGCTGCTTAAGGGCTTTGGGCTCTTTACTTCACTCTTCATTGGTTTCTGGGTTCTGACATTGGGATTTTCATTGATACAGCCCGGTGTTAATTTAGGCGGAGCAGTAGGGCAATTTGATGAATCTGATGCGGACGGTGGCGTTGGTGCGGGTAGTGCGGTGCAAGAGTTTTTGCCAGCACGAGATGACATGCGCGGTAATCAGATGTGGACATTTGAGTGCGAGTTAGTTGTGCAAAAGCCATCTGTCATGACATCTGCGTGTGCTGATTTTGGTGAGCAAGTGCGAAATATCGTGTGGGATCAATGGGATAAGGGACACGGTGTTGGGCGTGGGATTTATTCTGTAAATGATTGTGATCCAGATTGCGCCGATGGGACATTTCATGAAACTCCCGTCACGGTGGAGCTTGGCGATGTAACCAAAGTTGGCAGTAAGTATTTTCTTAACACCTTCTCCTTTGTCAGCAAAAACGGTGAGGCCTTAGGTGTGGGCAAAGGCAATAGCGGTACGTGGGATATCTCCGAGTTCTATCGGATGGTGCCGGGAATGCATGAAGGTGCGTGATGGCTGGGGTTGTGATTTTAAAACCTTGACGCTAGACGGGGATGCCCTAGTCTTGCGCGATGGCCATTCAATCTGAAGATCTTCATGAAGAGAAATTCTTTATCGATCCATTTCCTGTGTGGGAGCAATTGCGTAATGAATCACCGCTTTTTTATGATGCGGTAGATAATCGTTGGTTGCTTACACGCTATGACGATGTGACTGAAGTATTTAGAAATCATGAGGTTTACTCTGCTCGCCCCTATGAGCGGATCTTTACAGATGTTATTGGGCCAACGATGGTGCAGATGGATGGAAAAGATCATGACATTCGCCGATCCATTGTTGCACCCGTCATGGTGGGTAAGAAGCTAGAGCACGACTATCAGCCGATGATCAATGATGTTGTTGTCGAACTATTGGCAGTCTTGCCTCAGAGTGGGCAAGTCGATGCTATTAAAGCAATTACGTCGCCGCTGCCTCTCAAGATTATTGCACGCATGCTGGGTATGGAGAGTAGTTACGATGAATATCTCCATGAGGTAGCCAACTTGGTGATTAATGCACTCGCTGGTGTGGAGCCGGCTAAGTCGTTGGGTAAGGCTAAGCATGAAGAGTTTGCAGGCAGAATTGATGATTTGATTTCGCAGAGGATTGTTAGCCCAAGTGATGATTTGATTACTGAAATTACTCAGAGCCGAACCAAAGAAGGCCAGGGGTTATCTCGAACAGAGATTGCATCTTTTATTTCACTTCTGATGGTGGCAGGGGGAGAGACCTCGGATCGGGCTATTGCAAATTTTTGGTATGTGTTGCTGAAGAATCCGCATGTTTTAGAGGCAATCAGAAAAGATCGATCGCTGATTGAGCCAGCGATATCAGAGTTTATGCGCCGAGACGGTGTGGTGGTTTATGAAGACCGCGAACTCAATGAAGATGTTGAGTGGTATGGAACGCGCATCGCTAAGGGTGAAATCGTGCGAGTTGCCATGATGTCGGCAAATAATGACGAGAGCGTTTTTAAAAACCCTAGAACTTTTGATCTTTATAGAACAGATCTCAATCTCGGCTTTGAAAAACGTCCGGGCGGGCGCAAAGATGGGGTTGCCCACCATGTTGGATTTGGGCTGGGAAAGCATTTTTGCATTGGATATCACTTGGCTCGGGCCGAGATGAGCACGGCAACTAATTACTTACTTGATCGCTATGAAAATATTGCGATATCTAAAGGCCATGAGCCAACTTTGACTGTGCAGTGGTTTCATAGATTCTTAGATAAATTAGTTCTGGACGTCAGCTAAAAGCTGCGTGGCTCACCCTCATGGTTTAAGTCAACCATAACTGTCATTGGATGTGGGAACGAACCAAGAGAAACACTAAAGCCCCGAGAGATTATCTCGAGGCCTTAGTTCTGTAACTCTTTTGGATAGAACTTTCAACGATGTACAAAAATGTTGCTCGCCGTTGAATTCACTTTCCTGACTGAACGTTGAAACTTTAGCATGAGAAAAGACATGAAGCACCAATTTATTGAAACTTCTGTTGATTACTCTCCGTATCAATTTCGTGAATTTCTTGTAACCACAGGTGTTTGTTCTACACAGAATTTCTTATTTGAGATTTTCTACTCTGCAAAGTCTTTTACGTTGTCGCGGTGCCCCTGTAGCTCAAGGGATAGAGCACTTTTCTGACTGAAATTGAGGTTGTGGGTTCGAGTCCCACCAGGGGCACACTTGGTAGAACCTCAGTTAGAGGGCCTCACTTGCAATCGCGAGTGAGGCCTTCCTAATGAAAGTAGTGAGAGTTTCATTTGGCGCTTAGTAATACTTGGCGGTTAGCGTTGCAAGTGTTCCTTGAGATGTTGCAGAGAGTTTCCAGTCGGGGGCGAAAACTTCAAAGAGTGTGCTACCAAGCCCTGACTTCTTTGTGGATTTAAGACGGCCATCGTCTAGTACTGATATCAAGCATCGACCGCCCTCCACTTGTGCGCTAACAGTGATGTTTTTTGCTTTGCCATGGCGAATGGCGTTAACGATGAGTTCTTCGATGAGTTGGGCAATGATTTCACCGTTTCGTGAAACTTTAGAAAGCTCTGGTGGCAGATCGAAGTTTATTTTGGCCAAGCCCTTCCAGGTTTTTTTGAGTTCTTGCAATCTTACAGTCGGAATTCGATCTGGTTTCTTTTCATATGGTTGTTTAAGGAGTTCTAGGCGTGTGAGTACTTTCTGTGTGACCTCAGGGGACATGAGAGTGAAATCAGATTCTGCAGCTTTTAGGAGGAGGAGTTTGCAGGCCATTAATTGCGACTGCACCTCTGCATGAAGGTATTGGGCATATTCGGATTGAGTGGATGCAGCGATACCACCTTCGATCATGGTGGCCAGGGTCTGTTCAGAGATGATTTCCCTAATGAGCTCCAGTGCAGTGGCACGGTTTTCTTGAACTGTCATCACGATAGAGCCAACGAAAATCAAGAAGATGTAGGTAATTGTTGTGGAAATCTGCACTTGGACTAAATTGGCCAAGGAGGTGTAATTGGCTGAGTTGAGATAATAATTGAGTGCTAAAAGAATGGGCATATTGATAACAAGCATGACCATAACAAATGCAATGTTGCGCCTTTTTAGGTAGTTCTTACTCTCTTTGGTGAGAGTTTCAATGAGGTTAAGTGAGAGAACTATAAGAAAAATAGATATGGCTTGGAGGGCTATTCCACTAATAAAGCTAGCTCGTACAAATTGACCATAGAGATTCAGGGGCAGGATTAATAGAGCAACAGAGAGGGCTGGCATCTTTGTTTGAGAGATAGATTTGCGCAATACATCCCAAGGTTTGATCTTTGGCCAAATTAACTCTGCTTGACGCCAACGCTCTGCGCTATGGGGGCGGATATGTTTGTTGATGAGGCGATCAATTGCGTTGGCTTGCTCCATAAGGGTTAGAGGTGCGCTATCTCCTTCTTGGGCAGATGCTATGTGGTCATTTAAATCGGCAATGACTTGTTGAATGTTGGCGCTAGTTGCAGGAGTGTTCTGATTCTCACCTGTTTTCTTGGCAACTCCTTGTGATGCGATGGCGTTGCTGAGTAATTCACGTAAATCTGCTTCAAATTTACTCCAAATGGAGATGATGATGGAGGCAATGGCGAGTGCGTAGAGAACGGTGAGAGCAGAGTTTGCCGCTCGCACAACAAGTATGAGCGGATCTTCAACAAGGAGAATGGGCGCTGCTAAATTGATTACCGCTCCACGGACTGCTCCCATAGTGAGAGCGAAGATAATGTGAATCTTTCTATCGAATTTGCCATTGAAGTAGAAGACAAAGGGCGCCATCGCTGCATGGGAAAATAAGGCGATTGCTGTCCAGGTGAGAATGAGTGTTTTTGAATTGATTGCTGGGGCGATAAAGAAAATAGTGCTAAATATTGAAAAGGGTAGAAGACCCCAGAATGCTCGCCAGGTGATAATGCGTTCTGGGATTAGAGAAGCGTATGGATCAATCTTGGGTTGAAGGTAGTTGGTAAGGCGCTGGATGGGGGAAGTTTTGCTCGCGGTCAACGCGAATATTCTCTCGTACCGATGTGCTCGATTTCAAAAATCGCATCGCCCAGAAGTGTATTTGTATCAGCAATAAAGCGAGAAAGATCGCGCTTTGTTGTCGGCACTCCGTCATTTTCGGTCAAAACATTAAGAGCCATGATGACGCCTGAAATTTGACCTTGGATCGAACCAAAACTTGTTGATGAAGTGATCTGCTGTAGCGCTTCGTGCTCTTGGCTCATCTCTTCAATTTGATTTCGGTGGATAGCACTTTCCGAACTCATAGATTCTAAAGAGTTATTCTGTTCAACCATCAGCGTTGAAATAAGTGAGGCAATATAAATTGCACACACTGTCTTAAGGCCCGCATACCAAGCTTGATATGGATTTGCGATGCCGATGAACCACGTTGGCGAAACTGTGGTGTAGAGATACTGGAAAGCATAAATTGCAACATATGCCAGAGGGTTAAACCATGCCGACTCAAGTGCATTCGCGCGAGTACCAATGACGCGGAATAGCTGAAGAAGTGCGACGACGATGATTGAGGAAAGTACGCCAACAATCGCGCCGTTTACTCCGTTTCTTGTTCCCTGACCGATTAGAGCGCCAAAGACGAGGATGATCAAAGAGGTGCGCACTGAAAGCACTCGTGGGAATAAGCCAGAGATCAGTTTCACGGGCGTTAATCTATCTTGGCTCTTGAGGTCTAGAAGGGAAGGCGAGACCTCTAATACGCGCAATTTTGAATCCAATTTAACTTTCAAATCTTCAGCCAATGATTCTAATTCGGCTAGGGCAACAGCCAGGGATTCGGATGTGCCATATTTTTGAAGACCAGTAGTAAGTTTTTGAAGTTGTACAACCTTGGGAAGCAGTGTGCTGTGGAGGTTGATGATGGCTAGTTTCTTCGCTTGAATCTGCGCCTCATTGAGTTGAGAAGTATCGACAGTGAGGAGGTCTTCTAGAGAGCGCAAAACATTTCTTTCGGTACGGATTTTGCGCAAAGTTCCAAACCAGTAAGCAATCAAGCCAAGTGCAAAACCTGAAAATAGAAGTGAGTTTGCAACGCGCATCACTATGTGCGATTCGACGCCTAGGGTGTAGTGGCCGTAGTACTCAGAGACCAAACCTGCAACCAGTCCGGTGCTAAACCAGACCGTAATGCACAGGGCCAAATTTTGGCGACGTTCTTTGCGAGAGGCGAGCAGAGTTACTTGCGCAATGAATAGAAAGAGAATGCTTGCAAGCTCTCCGCCGGTAACAACCATGAGTTGAGTACCAAATGAGCCAGTGTTAAGCGCGTTTTCGCGTTCTAGAGAAAAGAGGAAACTGAAGGGCAGGTAAAGGGCAACGGAGGGAAGAGAAACGGCCCAACGACCTGTAGATACGGTGACAAAGTTTTCAAAGAAACGTTTCATTTGATCACCACTTTGTCTTCTTGCCACATGCGAACGGCAAGGATGCGTGGGTTAAACTCATCATCGGGCTTGAGGCCAAGGCTTGCAAAGGTGCGTTGTACAAGGGCTTCAGTGGCGCGAAGGGAAGTACCGCGGCGCGTGGCAATTGCTTGATTGGTGAAGCCCTCTGCCATGAGGCGCAAGATTTCACCTTGTGTGTCGCTGACAACAATTCTTGAGTTATCGAGAACGGGCTTAATGACGGTCTCATTTATTTTTGCAATGGAATCATTGATGGCAGTGCCGAGGGAGGCAATGGATTGCAACTCTGATTTCACTAAGTAAATAACATTCGGTGGCAACTCTGTCCCGCGGGGCAGGGCCAAGTTAGGGGAGGCGTGAGATGTGAGAATCACTTTGCCAATCCACGGGCGCTCTTCATGAAGGAAAATCAGCAAATCGGCGCCACTGGGTGCATTGATTCCAAAGTTGAGATCGGTAATGACTGCGTGGGGGTCGAAACTTTCGATGGTGACAATGGCGTCAGAGACAGACCTGACCCCGACTACCTCAAAATTGGCATCGGTGAGAATCTCGCGGAGAAGATTGAGGGTAAATTCCTCATCTTCTGCCACGAGAACTCGTGTCCGAAATTCGGTAGCCAAATTTCTCCCAAAGTAGATATAGGTAAAGAGGGCTGAGTTTACGTGGATGTCCCAAGGTCACTCAAACGGGGTGTTCGGTAGATACCACGGTTATGATTGCCATGTGGAATTTGGTAGATGGGCTAACCGACCACGATTAAACCTCTTTGGACGCATTCCCCTGTATATGGCTTCGCACCAACCGAAAGTTTTAGCCAAGCGATTCTTTGCACTCGCTGTAGTGGGCGTAATTTTGTCCGTTGTTGCACCCGTTATTGCAGATGAAAGTTCTGCGCCATCGGGTACAGAGATACCAGCACCTGAAGTTAGCGGTGAACCTATTCCTGCAGATACTCCAACGGATACACCCTCTGAGGTTCCTATTCCGGCAGATACAACGCAGGCTTCACCTTCACCCAGTGCGATGCCCAGTCCTGATGCAACGCGTGCGCCTGTTGAATCAGTGGAGACAAGAACAGCTTTCGTAGATGAATCACCCTCTCCTTCACCAACTCCAGTTGGTCCACTTGCCGATCAGCGCATGAGAGTGGATATTCCCAACGTCCTACCGGTGGATCCGCGTGCTACATCTCGATTATTGCCTGCAATCAATTTAGATGGGCCGAGATATTTATTGGCTTGTATCGAAGGAAGCAATCTCTATTTCGATATCTATGTAAAAAATTCACCGCAATCGTTTTTCAATAGAGAGCAATTAGTGAGCGGGGATATGACCTCGCAACTATTGATCTCTGGCACTACCGATCAAGTCTTAGCGATTATCAATAGTTACGGAGGCATGAAAGCGGTGGCAACTCGCAGCGCTATGGGAGGCCTCTATGCCAGGATGAGCTTTGTGGCGATGACTGAGCCCACATTGGAGTCTGCATTCTGCACGCAGGGTTCGCCATCGAATTTTAGGATTGTGTATTTCAGAGGTCTTGGTTTAGGCATGAATTTGATTAAAAATAGCCTTGTTTTGAGGCGCTAATTCTTAAAAAACCACATCGTTCTTGGCGCGGTCAATCACGGCTTTAGCGCATAGGCGCAGGTAAAATTTCAAGCGACCCGCAATGGGTTTTTGCTGTCCTTGAAATGGAGTCCTGATGCAACAAGGTTTGCAATCTCCATTGAGCGGGCGCGTGAGCTCGGGCTTTGGTGGTGGCAAGAGCCGGCATAAGAACAAGATCCTTATTGGGGCAGCACTTGCTGGCATTGTGCCCTTCCTTGTTTCAACATTTGCAGCAACTGTGACCGTGGGTAGTGGCGCTTTAGAATTTGGTCAAGGCTCTCAGCAGGCAATTGCATGCGACCCAACTGTCTTTGCAGCCATCGGTGAAGAATGGCATTCCGCGCC
The DNA here is from genome assembly GCA_945884695.1 of Streptomyces griseus. Taxonomy (GTDB): domain Bacteria; phylum Actinomycetota; class Actinomycetes; order Nanopelagicales; family Nanopelagicaceae; genus QYPT01. The sequence goes on along the minus strand of CAMCYO010000014.1, from coordinate 8,419 downwards.
CACTGCTGGGGATGCCTCCGCAGGATTTTTTAGAGTGCGCGGTGTGACAGTTTCTAATTTGGATTTAGCAAGTTGCCGTGGAAAGAAGTTGCGCATTCGCTTGATTAGTACCCTAGGCGCTGAACTATCCATTGGGGCAACGCCTGAGGCCCATGTCTTGCAGATTTCGCTACCCAATGTCGATGCTCCGGTGAGCAGTAGTGACGCTGCAGCACTTGCTCTGACTTATCTGACCGGTGATGGCACCGTGGTTTCAAGCCCTATGGCTGGTTCTGTTTCGCTCAGCGTTTCAGGAACATCGATTTATGACGGCTCTGATTTATCTGCAACGAGTGCGGATGTGACCTTCTATCTTGATTCCAGTGCAACGATTGTCAATCTTGATGGTCAAACTATTGGTCGTACGACGGTTGAAACTGTTAACAATCCAACTCGCTAGTTGCCCTTGCGTCATTATTTAACGCCACTTTTAGCATATGCAGAGCAGGAAATTGCAGTGCTTCACACTCAACACCTGGCACAAGTAAGAGTTCATTGAGGGGCACCCAAAACCATTGTTTTAGGCAGATATTGAGGATGTTTTTTATAAGTGCCAAGAAACTTTAGTAATGGCTCTCTACAACCCTTATTTTACGCTACTTTTTTGACTCAGGTTTAGACCAGCTTGTGAGCTACCACCGCCCGCCCACCTCGGGCCCTCGCCACAAGGCGAGCTTTGCGCGGTAGGGCAGGAGAGAAGAAGGATCACAAATTGGGGCAAATCAGGAATTTTGGGCCCAAATACGCTCAAATCGAGGTAATACCCGTATACGGGTGAGCCTTTAGGGTGGAAATGCAGGGGTCGCCACTTGCCTCATGAGGGGCGTGGGTGCTTGACTAACCCTCAATAAGCCATCCACAGATTGTGGAATAGCTCAAATTCCCCTTTAGGAGGAAGCTCAGATGGAGATTTTAAACTTGGGTGGCTCTTTTGAACCATCTGCTCGCTCCCCGAAGAAGAAGTTCAAGGTTGTCCTTGGGATTGGTCTACTTGCTGCAGTAATGGGCATGGGATCAACTCTTGCAGCGTCTATCTCACTTAACTCAGGCTCTGCTGTGGAGTTCGGTCAAGGTATCGCCTCAACGACTGCTTGTGATACTGAAATTACTCTTACGCCTTATTCAACCTACGTTAATGACACGGTCGCCGCTGACTTCTTATTCAGCTCGTTTGCACTTTCTAATGTCGACACTTCAACTGCAGCCTGTGGCGGAGAAACCTTCGTTATCAAGGGATACACCGATAGTTCAACCGTGGCTACTAATTATTCTGTGGGCGGCGTACTTGCTAACCCATTGTTCCTAGGATGGAAACACTCCTCAGGTGTAACCGGTGGTGCTGGTTCAGGCCGATCACCCGCTCCCTATAACTCAGGTATCGCATTGACGCTAGACGCTGGTGGTACAACTTGTACTGTTACAGTGCTTGCCGGAAGTGGTGGAGCTGCTGATATCTCAGGTGCAGCATGTGCTCTCACTGCTAACACACTCACCGTTACTTTGGGTGATGGTGGCACTGGAGCAAAATATGGAACATCTAGTTCTGCTGTTACCAAGCTCACTGTTGAATCTATGAGTTCTGTACCGTCAGGGTATGTAAGCACTACCGTTACATAATAAGAACTACTAGTTGAGAAAAGAACGACCCGCTCTAGGTAACTAGGGTGGGTCGTTCTTCTTTATGTGGGCATGCGCCTATAAGATTTACTAATTGGTCTTTACTTTCTAAGTCACACCTCTTGGAAAGTGCCTTCATGAATGGCGGAGCATGTCTCATCCAACAAGTACGGGATCGGGTCCACATTTATTGGGAGCGACCGAGCTCTGGATTGAGGCAACGGCAGATGTTCCAGAATCCAATGTCTTGATAACCATTTCCGATACCTCTGGCGAGCACACATATTTGATTGCAGGCGAGCAGATTATCGAGACTAAGTCCAGTCTCTTTGTGCAGGCCCCCGAGGAGCGGGTAGTTGTTGGCCCCCGTATTTGGTACACCCGCATGACCACCGCCTTTAGGTGGTCAGGTTATGCACTAGCAATTGTTCTCTTAACCTTCTCCGTTCTTTCCTTTTCAGGCACAGTCAAAGCACGTGTTGTTCTTACCGGCTCGATGGTTCCCACGATTAATCCTGGTGACATTATTCTTACGACTCCGCCTACCAACGTAACTCCCAAAATTGGAAGCATCGTGGCCTATGTCGGTCGCCGATTCGATGGAACCGCAGTAGGTGTCTTCTCTCACCGCATTATTGGTGGGGATGCGCAAGAGGGATTTATTGTTAAAGGCGACCATAATCCTTCACCGGATATTCAACATCCTAAGATTCCAGATATCACCGGAGTTGTCATTTTTATTATTCCTATCATCGGACGTTTCCTGACTCCAAAAGCTTTGATGATTACCGTTCCATTGATTTTTGGACTTTGGCTTATCTTTGACGCTTTGAAAAATGAGTAAGCGGATATTCGCAACCTTCCTTACAGGATTCTTTCTCTTTCAATCCCTACCACTTGCATCTGCAGTTGATATTCCTGTCTTAACCTGGGAGAGAGGCAAAGAGCAAAATATTGTTGTTGGGGGAATTTCAGCTAAGGATCCCTGGGAAGTGAAGTTATTAAAGCCTGGTTCGCCTCAGATAAGTTTTAAACCGAGCTCTGTAAATCGCAGGGGATTTTTGGTGTATTCGGCCACGCTTCCTCAAGATTTACCCCTTGGAAATTACACGGTTTATGTCTTTGGAGATGGAAGTATTTCAGGAACGCAGGTTGCGCAAGTCAAGGTCATAACTTTCACCCGATACAGCATAACTGAGATTCCAAAAGATCTAGTTTTTTTGTTGCTAACAATCATTTTTATGCTCACCGTATTATCTGTGTCCCGAATTCGTAAATACTCCAATTTGACTTTTTTGCGCCAAAAAAATCTTGTTGAAACTGGAACCCTTTTATTTGATAAGCGAGTTCCGCGCTTTCTTTACCCTGCATATGTGTTGAGATCGAGATCCCTTGGAATGCTGCCAACTTCCCTCTTCAAATTCTTGCTGATGAAAGACGATACTTTCATCCATAAGATTTCACCATTCCTGTGGGCACTCTTTCCAGCGTTAGGCCTCGTAGTGGGTCTTGAAGGAGGACTAACTACCCATGGAAATCTTCCAAATATTGCACTCTATTCTCTTATTGCAATTTCTACTATTGGCTTGCTTGATTCCTATAGCGGAATATTTGCCTTCTTTGGTTTTGCAATAGGTCAGATTATTATCGGAGAGGTTATGAATCTGCGTTCGGTGGTGCTCATAATTTCACTAGCCTTAAGTTGGATTTTTACAAGTTTTGTTGCCCATTATCTCGTTGAAATAGGAGGGAAAGATTTTCCGATAACTAGCAAGGAGTCTGGCTCAGGGTTTGCACGATTTATTCTGCTGGTTTTCGTATCTGTTATTTCCGGTGTCTTCTTCTTTGCCTCTTTGATTTTGACAGAAAGCATGGCTCTGGGGCTGCGAAATCACCATGACTCACTTGTTGTGACAGCCATCATTATTGGAACGCTTTCTGGCGTCAAAGCCTTGCTTCATGAGTTTATGGATCACAGAACTACCATGGGTCTAAAGAGCGACTCTTTAGTATCTGAAACGCTTCACGTCTCATATCTCATATCGAGTGGCTGGGTGGGTTTTATTGGATTTTTCGCATTAGTCGTAGGCTTCGTTTGGACTCAAAGTTGGTTTATCGCCCTTCTTCTAGGAATCATAATGATTACGCTTTTTTCTTCGTTTCAATTACTTCTAAAACCACCAAAAATCAATCTCTTGAGCCGATGGAAACGCAACGCTTTTCTTGAAGCCGCTGTGGTGACGTATTTTGCGTTGACCTTATTTCTCTATGTTCAAAATTTGCCCTATCAATCCAGTCTCAAATCAGAAATTTTCACCATAGGTGCTTTGATTTTACCCCTGATCCACTTACTGGCTAATTCTTTTTACAATGTGGCTACTGCAGAGAAGGTTTCATGAGGAAATTAGCACTCTTAGTTTTCATACTTCTTTTCACGCGAGGGTTATCTTTCTATGCAGCAGGAAGCGCTCCAACGCAAGCAAACTTATTTGATAACCTTCTTTTAGGATATGAAATTCAAGGAAGTGGAAATCTCAATCAAGTTTTGGCACTTGCCATTGGCCCCCGTGGGTTAGCTGGTCCTGCTGGTGTAGCAGGCAAGAATGGGTTTGTTGGACTTAATGGATTTGATGGACGAGATGGTATAGATGGTGCTCCAGGACCCATCGGTCCGGGAGGTCCCATGGGTCCGGCCGGAAGTGTTGGAGTTGCCGGAGCACCTGGTGCAAATGGTGCAGCGGGTGCAAATGGTGCGCCGGGTATAGATGGAGCACGGGGCTCAGCGGGTGCAAATGGAGCAGCGGGTGCAAATGGAACACCAGGGGCAGCAGTTGCGGTGATCTCACTCCCCGTTGGCGATGTTCATTGCAGTGCAGGGGGAGTCAAACTCGTTTCATCAGATGGAAATGCATCATTTGTCTGTAGCGGTTCGGCGTCAGTAACGCTAAGTGGGGGCAGCGCAGAGATATTTGCCTGTGATGATGCTGTCAATCTTGGAATGATTAGCCATTTTGATACCAGTAATCGCCGATTCATATTAGATGGAATTCGAGTTTCAGATTTGAGTTCAACCTGCACCGGGCACCGATTAGATATCACTTTGTCTACGACTGCCCCCGATCGCACCAATATTGCTTTCGTATGCACCGTACTTGCCTTGCCCGATCCGGTCGGTCAGAACCTCTATTTGTCCAGAGCTGGGTATAATTTGAAGTATGGAGAAAGCGGTCTTGTGGTCCCACTTGTCTGCGATCCAGCTCTGAGCACGATGGATCTAACAATCCTGGATTCTATTTTGGGATTTCAACTGACATGAAAAATCGAGGGAAGGTAGCCGATCATCATGGCAGCGAAGAAAGATAATTCACCAGCTAAGCCCATAGTTTCTCGGGTTCCTCTTCCTATCTCTGATTCGGCATTGGTGATTGATTTACCAGATGGTCAAAAACTCGTCATTGGAAAAATGAGTCAAGGTACCGTCATCGAAGTTGCAACCTGGCGCGGCGTGGGCCGACCTGATTCGCGAACGAATCGAATGATGTTTGGCATGTCCACTGCAGAGATTGAGGCAGATTCAGATGATTCTGGATCCACCTCGCAAGTTCCATTGAAGCCTGAAAATCTACTTACGCGAGTTATTAATTACCCTCTAGCTATTGTGAGATGGCTATTCAACATTCAAACAGTTCCAACCGTTAAGAGAAATGGCAAGGAGCGCAAGAAATTAATCATTGAGCCAACAGTGGCCGAGAGTAGCCAGGCTCAAGCCAGCTCTGAATTAGCGCAAAGTAAGAAAAAAACTCGAGGGCCATTTGATCCTTCGAAGGTGATTGCTAGTGCAACTTCGGCTTTTAAAAAAGTCAACATAAGGGGCTTTAAGAATTTTAAGGTCCCTGGAAAATTCACTCGCCCTAACTCCTCGCCTCTACCAACGAGTGAGGATCTTGAGATTGATACATGGCTTGCCTCAATTACAGCAAAATCCGCAAAAAAATTGATCTCACCCAAAGAGGTAAGCGTGACTAAGAAAGAGACCTCGAAATAATGCTCCTTAAAGTATCGAGTTTTCGTGGTGCTTGCGCTCTACCGAGGTATTCTATGAACTTACCTGGGGTTAAGCCTGAGCACTTGGGAGGGGATGGCAAATGAGCGATAACACTAAGCGCGGAATCGTATTTGGCCTCATTCTTCTCATTATCTTATTTGCCCTTGGTCTTCGGATTGATCACCCAAAATCGGGTTTGAGGAATGCACTTGGATCGGCCTCTTCATCGGTTGCCGTGTACTGGCATCATTCAACGGTGAGCGCTGGAGAAAAAATTGTGGTTGTGACCGATAAACCAGGGCTGGACCCAGTTTTAGCAATCGTTAACAATGTAAATACCGATTATGTTGATATACAAACCGATGAAGGCTTTCAAAGAATTCCTATAGAAAAAGTTCGTGGCTCGCTTGTGATGGTCTTTCCGTTCGTCGGAATATTATTGGGGTTTGTTGGGATTTAAGCAGTCATAACGGACTCGTTATCCATGACAGTTCGCGGTAAGATTGGGTTGTCCCTGCAGTAATCCCCTAACTCAGGAGAGTGTATGTCTACTTCTTTATTTGGCGATTGCAGATTCATCTTATGTGGCAGATTGGTTCAGGTTTTTAAATGAGCCTAATTGACATCGAAAAGGTTAAAGTTGAACGCAAAAAATTCCCAAAGATATTTTTAGGTGTAGCAGTTGGCTTAACGATTGCATCTTTGGGTCTTGCGGTTGGAGCGCTGATTACCTTGAATAACTCTAGTGGCAGCACGGCTGAACTTGGTGGCGGTCTTGTTCAAACTCCCGCATGCGATACCACAGGTGTCACGGTCACTCCCTTTGAAAGTTTTGTTAATCGCACTGATCACAAGTTTACTTTTAATGAGATTACTCTGACTAATATTTCAGAAAATTGTGCTGGAAAAGATTTCATAATTATTGTTCGTGACGGATCAGGTAATGTTTTGCCAATTTCTGTTCAAGACAATGGAACACTCATTAATTCTGTCCGCGTGTATTTCAATAACTATTCTGGTGCAAATGGCACAGTTAGTAATAATGGAATTTTGGATCGCATGTTCAGTCTAGTTGGCGGGGATTCAACAACTGTGACCGTGGACGCAGTTGTTGGTCTTGAATCAACAGGAGTTGCTTTGCCAGAAGATGCCAATGGAGATGTTAATTGGAACGGTGATAACCCAAAAACATATTGGCAATTGCGTTCTGACACAAATGAAGTCTCCATCGCTTTCAATCCAAGCCGTGGCCTCGTTGCAGACTCTATTGCTGGGTTTGCCGATGCTCGCAATGTTTACAAAATAACTTTAGAGTCTACAAACCACTCGAATTCCTAGTTAGCGTTCAGTTACTCTCACTACCATACCTGAAGATATCGTCGCAGGGATATTTGTATTTGTGGGTGTGATTTCTGCTGTAATTGTCACATCCCCTAAAGTTGTAGGTTTCCATGAGCACGTAGCTGCAGAGGTCACACTCGCTCGCACCTCAACACACCCAGGGATTTTTTTACCATTTTGAAAGAATGTAACTTTTCCTGCAGTGCCGACAACCACAGTAATCGGAATACCGCTTTGGTAGACGACCGTGTTGCTAACGCTCACTCCTACTGATTGTGCGGTAGCAATAAAATTGACAGCAGTTGCAGAGGATGAAACGACGTTGTAGGTCTCATTTGATGCCATCGTGGCAGTTACGCTACACGTTCCCGTAGTACTCACAGTCAGAACCCCTGACGCTAAGGAACAACCGGTAGCCGAACCGTTTGCAACGCTATAGGTCACAGCCCCTGACGATGATCCTCCGCTTACAGCCAGGGTTAGAGGAGTACCTAGAATTCCATCTCGTGAGGTAACGCTTAACGTACTTTGGTCGGCTTTATTAACCACCAATGAAGCCGCAGTGGATGTAGTCGTTGATGATGATCCCGAGTATGTATTTGTCACTACAACTCGATATTGATATGCATTGGCAGCAATGGGTAGCGTTGCTGTTGTGTAAGAGCTTGTTGTACCACCACTTCCTGTGGAGACAACGCCCCATGCGACACCTGAGTTGGTAGAAAGTTGCCATTGATAACTTAATGTCCCGCCATCAGGGGAGGCGGCTGTCACCGAAAAGTTTGCAGTTTGATTTGCAAGCTTTGTTACACCTGATGGTTGAGAGGAGATTGTTGGAGAAGTGGCATCGGCGGTAATTGTAGTTGCAAGTGAAGACAAGGCAGATTCTGCCGAATCGATATATTGGGAATCTCCAATAGCCGTTATAGAAACCTTGTAACCTGTTGCCTCTGCAATTGAAGCGTAATCACTTGCATTAAATGTCTTCGAAGTTGTAGTAAGGCCCGTCAACGTATTTACTATGTTTTGCCCATCAGAGAGGTAAAGTTTCAATACGTAGGTTGTAGCGTGAGAAATAGCACTCCACGTGATATCCAATGACTTATGGGTATTTGCAGTTGGACTGGCAGTTGGAGCATTAGGTGTAGGCAGTTGTGCTCGGTTAGTGGTAATAGTTGCCGACAGCGGTGATGCGACAGAGTTGGCATAGCTCACACCATCACCCACTGCGGTAATGCTCACCACATATCCGGTATTTGCAGTTAAACCAGAGATGGTAGAGGGATTGCTAAATCCAGTCAGAGTTTGGAGAGCAGTTGCAGTATCGCTAGCAAGATAGATTCTGGCTGTGTGAGAGGTGGAATTTCCAACACCAGT
>CAMCYO010000013.1 GCA_945884695.1 Streptomyces griseus | reverse complement strand
AATCTTGAAGTGCCACGAGATTCAAAGATGGAAGTTGGATTACTTAAAGGCATTGCAGGTCACTACTTAATCAACGCTCCCCGTGCGCAAGAGCGGTACTTGAAGCAACGAGTGGTTATCTCTGAACTGGTAGAGATGGTTCTAGCCAGCGCACCAACAAATCTCGATTCAATTCTGCTCAAGGATTGGGAACAAGCGGCAACGCAGGCCCAAAAATTGCGTGTGGTCATTGATCAAGTTGCAAGCCTGACCGACCCGGGCGCTTATGCCCTTCATGCTCGTCTTAGCTCCTAGATAGACTTCACGCCATGAGTGGTCGTATCAAAAACGATGATGTTGCCTATATTCGCGACCGCGCTCCGATTGATGAAGTTGTTGGAGATTACGTACAACTCAAAAACGCTGGTGGTGGCGCAAAGAAGGGATTATGCCCCTTTCATGATGAAAAATCTCCCTCATTTCATGTGACTCCAAGCAAAGGTTATTTTCATTGTTTTGGATGCCAGACTGGTGGAGATGTCATTGCGTTCGTAATGAAGATAGATCACTTATCTTTTACTGAAACTATCGAAAAATTGGCAGATCGTATTGGTTACACACTTCACTACGAAGACGGCGGTGGTGCACCATCTGCGCCTTCAGGTCAGCGATCGCGCTTGGTTGCAGCGAACTTAGCTGCCTCGTTGTTTTACCAAGCACAACTCAACGAATCATCCGGCGCGCAATTTGGCCGAGAGTTACTTTCTAAAAGAGGTTTTGATAAAGATGCGTGCGCAACTTTTGGAGTTGGTTACGCACCAGATGAATGGGATTCGCTTACCAAACACTTACGTGCGCAAGGTTTTACAATCGAAGAACTTGAAGTGGCAGGATTATCAAAGATGGGTCAACGCGGACCAATTGATCGCTTCCGCAATCGCCTAACGTGGCCAATTCGAGATGTTCGAGGCGATGTTGTCGGATTTGGTGCACGCAAACTGGCAAGTGACGAAGTTGATACTGGGCCTAAATATCTTAATACTCCTGAAACGCCAATTTACAAGAAGAGTCAGGTTCTCTATGGATTGGATTTAGCAAAAAAAGAGATCGCAAAGAAGCGTCAAGCAGTCATAGTTGAGGGCTACACCGATGTAATGGCCGCACATTTGGCTGGAATTCCTACAGCAGTTGCAACATGTGGAACTGCTTTTGGAAGCGATCACATCCGTATCTTGCGAAATTTATTGATGGATGACGATGCATTTAGAGGCGAGGTTATTTTTACATTCGATGGCGATGCAGCTGGACAGAAGGCCGCCCTGCGCGCATTTAGCGATGACCAGAAATTTGTCACTCAAACTTTTGTCGCTGTCGAACCAGACGGCCTGGATCCCTGCGATTTGCGCCAACAAAAAGGTGATTTAGCTCTTCGCGATCTCATTGCACGACGAGTACCTTTGTTTGAATTCGCGATAAAGAGTCAATTGGCATTACACAATTTGGGAACAGCCGAAGGACGAGTAAATGCCCTTAACGCCGTCGCTCCGTTAGTTGCGCAAATTCGCGACAAGTCACTTCGCCCTGAGTACACAAAATTATTAGCAGGATGGTTAGGTGTCGAAGTCGAAACTGTTTCTGCAGTTGTTGCAAAAGGCTCACGTCCTGATACAACAACTCCATCTGCGCCGATTACAGAGAACTCCGATTGGCGTCCAAGTCCAAATGAACCTAGGTTGGTGCTCGAACGTGAAGTCTTAAAAGCTCGATTGCAGATGCCAGATCTCGCACTTGGCTGGACCGATATTGAATTGAATGCATTTACACATCCCGCATACCAGCAATTACGAACGATAATTGATTCCCATACCGATGACAATGTGCGAATGGATGATATCGAAGATGAGCATATGAAAGCGTTGATTGCCGAGCTATTTGTTGAACCGGTTCGGGCCGATGGAGAAATTTCACAGAGATATATTGAAAGCATCATTGCAAGATTGCGCGAAGTTACCGTAAAACGTGCAATTGAAGAATTAAAATCAACCCTCCAACGACTCAATCCTGTAACGAATGAAGCCGAGCACACCGCTCTCTTTACAGAGCTCATAGCCCTTGAGGCGTCGCGTCGAACTCTCTATGACTTAGCACTAGGGGAGTTATAACCCTTTAAAATAGGCGCAATTAGAAAGGTAAGAATTCATACGATAGAGTTTGCGCCTGCACTACTAATCCCTGATAGCTCAATTGGCAGAGCAGCCGGCTGTTAACCGGCAGGTTCTTGGTTCGAGTCCAAGTCAGGGAGCAATTCTTACCTTAAACATTTAGGATTTGGTCATGGTAAATAAGCACACACAAGCATTGTTGGCCTCTTGGCGAAGCCAACATATTTCCGTTCGTGTTATTCGTCTCTGGCTAGGCGTGACCTGGATTTATGGTGGTTGGTACAAAGCGGTCGATCCTGGATTCTTGGCAAAGACTGGGCCAACCTCATTTGCGCGTGAATTAGTTGGCTTCCAGACATCTTCACCACTGGGACTCATCTTTAAATATATGCTAGAACGCTCAACCTTTTTTGGAATTGGTGTCATTTTAATTGAATTTGCATTGGGATTTGCGACGCTGTTCTGGATAGCTCCAACCTTGAGTGCTTTTGCGGGTTTTTCCATGTCGATCGGTTTATGGTTAACAGCAACATGGCATGTAAAACCATATTTTTTAGGTAGCGATACCGTTTATGCAGTTATGTGGCTTTCATACTTACTAGTTTTAATTGGCAACCGACGCAAAATAGATGTTTCACTTGATAGACGAGGCGCGCTACGTGTTGCCTCCCTTGGAGCTATGGCTGTTGTGGCCACACTTCTGGCAAGAGTTTTTCAAAAGAGGACTACTGGTTCAGCGCTAACACCAGGTGGTGCAATCATCAAAGTTGCCGATTTACCCATGGGAAAGAACCACGAATTTGCTTTAGGTACTGGCGAACCAGTTATTTTATTTAGAACTAAAAATAGTGTATTTGCCTACTCTCAAATCTGCACTCATCAGGGATGCACAGTTCAATATTTGGCAACAGATAAAGCACTTATCTGCCCATGTCATGGCGCAACCTTCGACCCATTTAATGGTGCAAAAGTTTTAGCCGGCCCAGCAACATCTCCACTTGCCAGCGTTAAAGTTGCCGTCTCCGGTGATTGGGTTGTGCTTGCATAATTCCTAGCAAGGGTTGACTATTTTCTGATAATTTACCCAGCAATGTATTGAAGTCTCGACCACGTACGAATCGACTGAAAGGCTCCTAGGAAATGATGACCTCATTCACGACAATTAAAAACTCGTTCATGCGCTCAACTTCTTTAAAAATCGGAACTGGGTTTCTCATTGGAGCCTTTGTCGCAGGTGGCGTGGCAACAGCAGTAACTCCAGCGCCGGCAACTGTAAAGGCTTGTGTTGATATTCGCACGCAAGCCATGTATTTATCAACTGATGGAACATGTCCAAAATCGCGTTCTTTAGTTGATTTTGGCGCAGGGTCCATGAACGTTAAATCAATTGCAGCCGCTGTTACACCCAGTGTTGTCTCGGTGTTGGTCTCAGGATCTACGGGAAGTGGAACAGGATCAGGTTCTGTTATCCGCACAAGTTCTACATCGAGTTATATTCTCACCAATAATCATGTTGTTGAGTTAGCTACTACTGGCGGAACGATAAAGATTGAGCTCAGCAATGGCGACACTATTGATGCCAAATTGGTTGGAAGAGATACCAACTACGACTTAGCTGTTGTTCAAGTACAGCAGGGAAATCTTCCTGTGATCACCTTTGGTGACTCTTCCAAGGTAAGTATCGGAGATCCTGTTGTTGCAATTGGATCACCTTTAAGTCTTGCAAGCACTGTGACAAGTGGAATTATTTCAGCAATCAATCGACCAGTCACCACTGGAACCGTTGGTTCTGAGTCTTACATTGATGCAATTCAAACAGATGCGGCAATCAATCCTGGCAACTCCGGTGGTGCGCTTTTGGATTCATCGGGGCGCATTATTGGTGTTAACTCTGCAATTGCAACACTTACATCCGGTGGAGCAACGGGCAGTATCGGTTTGGGCTTTTCAATACCTATCAACCAAGCAAAACGTATTTCGGATGAAATTATTGCAACAGGTAAATCAACTCGACCGGTTCTTGGAGTTATTTTTGATACTGCATATAAAGGTAATGGCGCCCGCATTGGGCAACTCTCACCAGGAGAGGCTGCAGAGAAAATTGGCATCCCAGTTGGGTCGATCATTAAATCTGTAGATGGTGTGAGAATTACCGATCAAGTCTCGGCAATCGTTCGAATTCGCTCCTACGCACCTGGAGCAACGGTTTCAGTTGTCGTGGAACTCCCTACAGGTGGATCAAAAACCTACAAGGTCACTTTGGGATCTGCGCCATCGTCTTGATACCTAAATTGAGTTCTTAAAGTAGATGGGCTCCTGCCTTTGGAAGTAAAGTAAAAAACGTGGGGGCCCAAAACTTTTTCCTATAAATGCTTCGGTGATTGCTTTTGAAATATGCTCTGAAGCACCTGCACTTACGATAGCTATCGCACTCCCACCAAAACCGCCACCGGTGACGAGAACTCTCATTACTTTCCTAATACAACGTTTCGCAGCTGGTCTGCTGATTGCTCAGGGCGCATATCCATAATGAATGCACCCATTGATGACTCAGAGCCAGCTAAATACTTTAACTTTCCAGGAGCACGCCTAACGCTAGTTATCTCCCAGTGCAATCTCATAATGTCTCTGTCATGTTTTACTGGGGCTTGATGCCAACTTGCGATGTAGGCCATAGGGATATTGAAAACGCCCTCTAAACGGTTGAGAACTTCAAGTGCAATTGAAGGGAATGCATCGCATGCCTCTTCGCCAAGAGCTGCTAAATCCGGAACAGGATTTCTTGGCGCAACATGAATTTCAAATGGATAGCGAGCGGCATAGGGCACGAATGCAACCCAATGTGCATTTTGAGCCACGATGCGGAGTTCGTCTTTAATCTCGCGGGCAAGAAGATCATCAAATAAGACTCGGCCTGTTGCTTTTTTATGTGCTTGGGCAGATTCCAACATCTTCTCTGCTCGAGGAGGCAGATACGAATATGCATAAATTTGTCCGTGTGGGTGGCTAAGAGTTACGCCGACTTCCTCTCCACGATTTTCAAATGGGAAAATTATTTCAATGAAATCTAATTTAGAAATCTCGGCGGTGCGATCGCGCCAGGCTTCAAGGACCGTACGAACTTGAGCAGGTGAAAGATCTTTAAATGATTTTCCGTGATCTGATGTGTAACAAACGACCTCACATACTCCAGCAGCGGGTGCGGTGGAAGTTTGTGGGCCTTGTGTTTTAGGTAATTCCCACCCACTTTCTGGTGGTCGCAATGATGGTGAGCGGTTATCGAAAACAGCAACGTTATATCTTGGTTCTGGAATTTCAGTAAGCGATTCACCAACAGTTGGACATAGTGGACAGAGTTCCTTTGGTGGCAAGAAGACGCGGGTTTGGCGATGGGGCGCCATTGCCACCCATTCATTCACTAATGAATCAAATCGCAATTCACCTATTGTGGGTTGATCTTCTTTCTGGCGTTGATCCACTGCATCTCGGGAAGCGCCGTCCGTATCGTAATAACGAATAGTGCGCCCATCAGACATCGCCTTATCAGTACGTGTAACTCCTGCTGATAATTTTTTAATCTGCGACATAGTGCGTCAACTCTACCTTACGCCTTTGTTATTAATTCTTAATCTGATTAGCGCAACCATCTACGGCCGGCTTAGGAGTAACAGGAGGCTTAGGGGTAGGGGATGTGCTTGGAGGAGTTGGTGTAGGTGTGCCGGTCGGGCCTTGCGAAAGAGTGAATACAACTGGAGCATCACTAATTGCATGCGTTCCAGATATGTCGGTGTATTTAATTCTTCCAGGCCAAGTACCTGCTGGGATTCCCTTGACCGTTAATATCCAACTGCCACTTGAAAGTCGTACAACTGATTGTTGCGGAGTAAGTAAGAGATTTGCATCTTTATCTGCGAAATAGCGGACCGTCCCTGTTACCACTGGTGATGCGTCAGGACGCTTGACCATAACGCTGAAAATAACATTCTTATTAGACGTCGTTGCAGTAATGGATTCGACGAAAGTTTGACTTGGTTCCTGTTTGGGCATCAAGTCAGAAACTTCCGGAACCCACGTACCCTTCACTAATTGCAGGAATGAGCTTGGCGGACCTCTGAAAACATTGAGATCCACTCGAGTACTTGGTATGCCATATTTCTTTCCAATTCCGCATGATGAGTACTGCCAGAAAGTCCAAATCGTTTCGCACGTTGCTGTTGTCCAGGAATGAACAAAACATCCTCCACTTTTCTGCCCAGGCTTGGCTAGAGGATCTGCTGGATTAATTGCGTAATGGGCTATCCATAGTGGATATTTAAGGAGTTCGGCAGTTCTCACCATCGATCCTTCTAAAAATGTTGGATAAGAATAGAGAATGGGAAGGCGATTAGTTTTCTCAGCAACCATTGCTAGCCATGTTGTAGCCCACAAAGTTGTTGCACTCCGAGTAGCGTTTTTTGCACAAGCACCACCACTTGTCAGCCTGACACATTTGTTCTCAAGATCAAGCGCATACGAAAGATCTCGCTCGGTGTAACCGCCAAGACTTGCCAAGCGCCATAAAACTTTTTGCGCTTGCGCTTTTGCATCAGCAACAATCACTGCTGGGTCAGTTGAATCTGGCAAAGTTGCGTAGTGATAAAAGCCTGTATATATCCCGGCTGCTTGTGCGGCGTTGTGATCCATAACAAGGTATTTGAGCGCCTGTGCATCAGAGATATCTCGAGTATCTGATGCCTTGATCATGACAAATCTAACTCCTGCTGAATAAGCCTTCACAAAATCTATGGGGGCATCATTGGGGTGTTGCCAGCGACTGATATCTAGTCCGTGAATGTACCCACCAGGACCTGTTTGATCGATGATAGTTGTTGTATCAGCAATGCTAATTTCGGGAAGTTCTTTGACTGTGATTGTTCGAGCTTGAGAGTAAATGAACTTACTACCGACAAGTGCTTTTGCTCGATACCGAACTACGGTGTTAAGTGCGCTGGCAGAACCCTCTATCCGCCATGTTCCTGTTGCATTGGTCTTTGTAGTCAGCGCAGTACTTTGCCATTTTTTATCGATTTCAACTTGGATTGAAATCTTAATGCCAGACTTTTTTGGTTTAAGTGAGCCGTATAAAGAAATAGTCGGCTCAGTTGTACTCGGTGTCTGTTGCACTGCCAATGAGAGCGTGCTTGTTGCGCCAACTGCAGGGGATAGATTTACATGGGCTATAAGAACGCCAATAATGCTTGCAGCAAGCGCCGTTCTCATGAGATGAAATTTCATTATTTTTCAACCACTCGCAATTCAGTACCTAGAATTTCTGTTATAGCTTTTTCTAAGGCTTTGACATGTTCAGTTCGCACCTGGCTGTATTCATGGGCTGAGGCAAACTTGCGACTATCTGAAAAATCTAAGGTCAATATATTTCCATCTATTTCTGCCAAGCGAGCATCGAAAAATGCTAACCAGGCAACATGGTTCTCGCGCTCTAAGAGGTCGAGAATTTCTACCCATCGGTTTCGGATTTGGGAGATTTCCACATCGGTGACGATACCTGAAGGAGCTTAAAATCTTGGGTTATGCCTAGTGGCGTGGAGCACCAATCCATTTAAAATATTCTCCCGTGATGAGCACCCTAAGATTTTGCTTTCTGTCGGCAACTAATCCGAGGTGTTGTGCTATCCGCGCAACAATTTGCTCTACTGATTTCTCACTGACAAATCTCGTCCGGCCAATCTCTGCATTGCTCATGCCGACTGCCACAAGTCTTAAAGTCGCAATTTGGATATCAGTAAATTGATGCAAAATGGAAGTAAATGCATGAGGATGAACAGAACCATGATCATTCATCCAGTTAACAATCTTTTTCCCTTTAATAGCAATGAGAGATTCGGGAATTGCATCGCAAATGACACCCAAGTCTCCGACCGAGCGTTTGAGAACAATTTGAGTTCCGGTGGGAATGTCTTTTTCTTCAAGTCCGAGTAAGCGCAAATCTGGACACGCTGTGATCAAAACAATTCCAACCCCGGGAGCAAGTTTTCGCAAACCTCGAGCAAATGGGACTCCACCGTGAGAATTGAATTGCACATCTATAACTACTACGTCCGGATGTAACTTCTTAAAAATATTTTCAGCAATTAAATAATCCTGCGCCTCTCCAACAATATTGACACCGTGCAGTCGCATTGAGTCGGCAAGAGTGACGAGTTCGAAAGCATCGTCATTAATGAGTAAAACTCTTAAAGGCATAATTCAGGTTAGCGTATTTATCTAGTAACAGCGAGGGGAACACCCTAGATAGAAATTATTGATAATAAATAACTTTATTGTGACTAAAGTATTTTAGAAATTACTTTAGGAACTTCACGCGCAATATCAAGTGCGGTGATAGGTCCACCGTTAGAAGCAATTTCACCTGCACGAGAATGAATGAATGCACCTGTTGCAGCAATAGATGCAATTAAATCTTTGTTGTCGTCAATTTCGCGCCAATGTGTTGCAAGTAAAGCTCCAATAATTCCAGCGAGTACATCACCTGTTCCTGCTGTGGCTAACCACGTTGGTGATGCCGGAAGTTGAATCTGTTTTCCGTTCGAAGCGACAACACTGACGTTGCCTTTCAATAGGACAGTAACACCTAATTCTTCACTTGCAATAGACGCCCACTTCTTTGGATCACCTTCTATTGCTGTTGAAGTTACTTTGATATTACGCGCTGATAAAAGAGTGGCAAGCTCGGCGTAATGAGGAGTAATAAGTGTTACCCCTTTGGAATATTGAACTAAGTGGAGTGCGCCAGCATCTAAAACTGTTGGCTTCCCTTCGTTCAGCGCGCGAATGATTTCTCTTTTTCTTGACCAGGAGATCTTTTTGGAATCAATGCCTGAACCAATTAACCATGCGTTTGTTCTTCCTTCAACAATCACAACTTCTGGACGTTGTCGTAAAACTAGAAGTTGAGCAAACCGCGGCCCGAAATATCGCACCATTCCGATGCCGGTGCGCATAGCACCTTCGCAATTGAGAACACTTGCTCCTGGGTATTGCTTAGAACCACTGATAATCCCTAAAACTCCGCGTGAGTATTTATGGTCATCGGCACTTGGCACGTGGATATATTTCGCACAATCGCGGACGGACCAAGTTCTCCAACTCTGTGATGCCATGTCTCTATCATAGGAGGCAATAGCGAGAAGATTTAATGGCAGTAGGTGTTTTTTGAGTGCAAGCGCAGTTAAGATTACGCATTCGAGGGTGGGCAAAAGTAAACACATGTAATTAAAGGGGAGCGCTGTGAAGCACGTAGTCTGGACGCAATGGGATGATTTAACCGTTCCTGCTTCAATAACAAAACTATCTCCGAAAAATACCCCGATAGAGACGTCAGATCTTTCGACAATTACTTTCTACGTTCCCCAATATATGGGCGGGTGTCCAGCGCTAGAGCTGACAAGAAAGATGACAAATCTCAAAATTTTGCAGATGCCCAATGCAGGCTATGACGATGCCCTCGAATTTGTAAGACCTGGAATGACTTTGTGTAATGGACGCGGAATACATGATGCTTCAACTGCAGAGTTAGCGGTTGGCATGACAATTGCATCGTTGCGAGAGTTCCCTGATTTCATAACCTCGCAAAGTAAAGGCGTATGGGCGCATCATGGTGGTCGTTCGATTAATGATCGCAAGATTGGCATTGTTGGGTACGGCGCAATTGGTCAAAGGATTGCCCGTAATCTTTCGGGCTTTGATGTAGAAATTGTTGGTTTTTCAAATTCCGGCGGCAATGGTTCAATAAAGATGGTCGATTTTGATAAGCATCTTCCAACGCTAGATGTGGTCATTTTGATTATGCCTTTGACAGATCAAAGTCGAGGGTTTTTCAATAAGGAGCGCTTAGCCCGTATGAAAGATGGAGCACTCCTTGTCAACGTTGCACGAGGACCAATTGTTGATACCGATGCCCTTGTTGCTGAATTAAATTCTGGGCGCATTACTGCAGCGCTAGATGTCACAGATCCAGAACCACTTCCCGCGGGTCATCCTTTATGGAGTGCGAAGGGAGTATTCATAACGCCCCACATCGGTGGAAACTCGAGTGCATTCGAACCAAGAGCTCGCAAACTCATAGAAAGTCAGTTACAACTTTTGGCTGCGGGCAAACCTTTGGATAATGTGATTATTCAGTAGGTTTAAAAATAAACAGAGTGCATTTCAAAAGACCTACTTGCGATCTTGGTGCAACCACATTTTCAATTCTATTTCAATCGTTTTAAGCAAGCTGGCACCTGGAAAACTAGTTATTGCTATTAGCAATTAGTTCCCCAGCTTTCCAGCCGATCATCATGCTGGCAGGATTGGTATTGCACGATACGACAGTAGGCATAATCGACGCATCTGCGATGCGAAGGTTGGCAATTCCCTGAACTCGAAGCTCTGGGTCAACTACTGCTCCAGAATCAATTCCCATTCGGCACGTGCCTACTGGGTGGAACCACGTCGTTGCAACAGATCTAACATAATCTCGAATTTGTGCATCACTTGAACAAGCAGGTCCGGGAGCGACTTCACCTGTAGTCCAAGGGGAAAAGGCTTTAGTTTTGACTATCTCACGCGAGATTTGGATTCCGCTGACAAAGTCATCTAAGTCTGCTGTTTCACTTAAGTAACGTGGGTCAATAAGTGGAGCAACGGTCGGATCGGCAGAGCGCAATTTTATCCAGCCTCGGCTTTGTGGCCTCACTATTCCTGGAATTACTGTGAAGCAATGTTCAGGAGCCTTGTACCCTTCGACGTAATTCTTTTCATTCACGAACGAAATTTGTATGTTAGAGCCGACTACTCCTGGGTTTGAACCTACAAATGCACAACTTTCAGTAACAAATGGATTTCGTCCATCGATTTTTGAAGCAGATCCGAATGCGACACCTATCAACATGTGGTCGACTAAATTGCGGCCAACTTCTGGAAGTTCAACCACAGGCTTAATTCCAATGGAGCGAAGTTCCTCTGGCGCCCCAATCCCCGATAACAAGAGCAACCTTGGGCTGTCAACTGCGCCAGCTGAGAGAATTAACTCACGAGCGATAGAAACCTTGTGCTCTTTGCCATCTTTTATATATGTAATGCCTTCAATTCGATGAGAGCTATTGAGGATTAATTTCTGTACTATCGCATTTGTTTCAATGGTAATTGTCGGCCTGTCAATAATTGGGTGCAAAAAGGCTCGATAGGAACTCTGTCGTTTTCCTTGGTAAATTGTAGATTCATTCCACCCTGCACCTGAAAGCCTTCCGCTATTAAAGTTTTCGTTATAATTTATTCCAAGTTCACCGCAGGCATCGATAAATATCTGAGAGAGTGGACTTCGGTCAACTACTACAGCAGGCATCAGCGGTCCAGAGGATGATCCGTTGCTCGTTCCTTCCATTGAAGTAAATGTTCGAAAAACTTCATCAAAGCCCCACCCATAGTTTCCTAGATAACCCCAAGTGTTATAGTCAAGACGGTCACCTCGGAGATAGACCATTCCATTGATACTGCTACTTCCTCCGAGAACGCGTCCTCTTGGCCAACGCATAGATCTATTGTTTGCAAACTCTTGAGGAACGGTTTCATAATTCCAATCAACATCACTTCCCCATAAACCAAAATATTTTGTGGGATCCTGAATTTCTATTCGCTCATCTGATCCACCTGCTTCAAGAAGTAAAATCTTGGCACCAGTTCGATCTGACAGATTCCTAACGAGTGCGCATCCGGCTGACCCGGCACCAATTACAACATAATCAAATTCATTTCCTGAGGTTGCATTTGCCATTTTAGGTCCCTGTTCATTTATGGAAATTAGTTGGAAAACAATGAGATTCTACTGCGGTGGCCCAGAGAAATCAAGAGTTTTTGTTCAGGAGTGATCGTTGACAGAGAACTAGAGAAACTTGGACTTCCTAAAACCAATTTGGAGAATTGATTAAGAACTTTCCTGCTTCAATCTGCAGAAGTTCTTTAGTCCTTTAGATGATTGAGGGCACGGAGTGCGGCTTCAACTGCTTCTTGTTCTGAATCAGGATGCCATAGTGCAGGTTGGCAATACACCTGAGGTAATAAATCAGGAAGCGCGTAAGTGTTTGGCCATTTCCAACCGCCCTTGGGGAAATCTTCTGCGCGAGGCAGATACATAATCGTTCCGTTGGTGTAGCCGAGCACAAAAGTTTCTTTCCATGGAGAACGCTTTCTGATTTCTTCACCTGTTTGGTAGAAAGCTTCAACACCTAAACCAACAAGTGTGATGTCACCGATTCGAAGCGCGTGGGCCATGAAATCACATGTTGGATTGGGCTTATCTAATGTTGCCAATACTCGAACTGTCCAGGCATGGATTGTGCGTGCTGCACGAATTTCCCAACTGAGCGCACCTCTCGCAGTGCGATCATCAATTTCCTTGCGCCATTTCACTTCTTCATTTTCAACGATAGATCTTTCAGGAAGTGGTGAATATCTAAATGGCACTACTTCTTCTCGGCCAGAAAGTGTCATCTCTGCATGATCAGTGACGGCAGTCCAAGGTTTGAAAAGAATGTTTGGCACATTGTTGAGCAATACTCGCTCTTTTTGATAGCGATGGGTTTCGATACCCAGAGCAACGCGAACAACTTCAGCGCCTAGCGCTGTGCCGACACGGTAAACAGACTCGGTGCAATCGGTTTCGTATCCGATACCCACTTGCGGATTGACGTTTCCACCGCAACCTTGCAAGAAGAGTGCAACGCCGCCAACTTTCTCTTCAATAATTCTCTTAGCGGGCCCAGGAAAATCAGCAGAAAGCGTGGGGGATGCAGCCCCATTAACCACGGGATGGCAAGAGAATCTAAAGAGAGTTGCTATTGCTTTACCGGTTAGATCATCAAATCGGATAACGCCAACACTTTGATCAACTGGATGGTCTGGTACTTCTCCCAGAATATCTTGACCGTTGTTCCACTCACGGCGATAGATGTTGAGATCTGCCTCGCCCCATGCGTAACCCATTCGAGCGTCTTGCAAATTTGCTAGCGCATCTTTAGTACACGTAGTCAAGTTTGCAAGGAGCATCGTGTAGTACTCAAGACTTTTTCTGTAATCCTCTTCCACCACTGCGTTGCCGTTGTTATCTGGAAGTGTTGGTGAGCTGTGATTGTGGCTGAGGTTAAATAGAACATGTGCCCGCTCGATTTTAAGTATTCCGGCTACTAGCTCACGGATTTCTGTAGCTTCCTTCGGTGTGGCATTTCCAAGATCGGAAGAAATAATTGCAATGCGACTGCCTTTGGATTGAAGAACAAGAACACCCAATTCCATATCGTCATCAATGGATGTGATGGGTTCTGCAAATAATCTAAAGCCACCCTTTTTCAAACCCATTTTCGGATTGATCTTTATTGACGAGGCTCCTGCTTGTAATCCGGACATAAATGTCACCTCTCCAGTGGCCGAGCGTTTGCAATTGAGTTATAGCCTAAGAATATTCGTTGAGGAGTTGAGTTACAAGGCTTTTATTAAAGTGGAAGCGCCTCGGAATTCAGATGATTTCCAGAGTTATGCCAAGGATAGGTCTGTACACAGATTCTCTTTTAAGGGGACTGAAAGAGAACTTCAAAGTGTGTGCTTGCCCGGTGAAGCGACGCGACCTACTTAGAAGAGTTCATAAGGAGTGCGCTCGTCAAGGAATCTCAAATATCACCCTAAGTGAAGGTGGCAACCACTCGATTATCACCGTGGGTCATTTACGTATTCCGATTCCACGACACAGGGAGCTTGGGGATTTACCTGCTCTTGCAATCATGAAACAATTGCAATCAATTCTTGGAGAGAGGTGGTGGGAGCGATGATTAAAACTACTTACAAAGCAACTGTGCAACCTGACGGAAAGTTTTGGTTTATTGACGTTCCTTCACTAGAAAATGTCTTTACACAAGCCCGCAATGAAGAAGAAATTGAACCCATGACCCGCGATGTGATTTCCTTGATGTTAGATATTCCTGCTGATTCTTTTGACTTGGATTTCGTATTTAAAGTTACCAGTTAGATCCACAGTGGGGCGAGTCGGGCTCGAACCGACGACGACGGAATTATGAGTTCCGGGCTCTAACCAACTGAGCTACCGCCCCTTGCAGGGAGTAACTCTATCGCTTGAATATTCTCACGCCTGCAATGTTCCCTCATGCCGAATCCCTTGTCTAATAAGGCCCATACTGATTAACTCGCCGTATGAGTTCATCGCGCCCAGTGGCCTTGGTAACCGGAAGTGGCGGATCCCTTGGTTCTGAAATGTGTAAGCAATTTCTTGACGATGGTTATGACGTAGTGGTCTCGGATCTTCGCGAAGATGCAGCACAAGAAGTTGCAAAAACTTTGGATCCAACGGGGGAGCGCGTTTTTACAGTCTCCATCGATGTTGGATCAACTCAATCTGTCGATGAAGGAATTGCAAAAATTGTTGAACGCTTTGGCCGCCTTGATGTATTAGTAAATAACGCAGGAAACTTTCGCCAGAATTCGACCCATACCTATAGCGATGAGGATTGGCGCTTTATTACTAATGTGCATCTTGATGGGGCATTTCGTTGCTGTCGCGCAGCGTATCCGCATCTTAAGAAATCTCCTTATCCAACAGTTATATCGATTGCATCAATTGCTGCACGAATCGGTTTACCTGGTCGGCTCTCGTACTCAGTATCAAAGGCAGGACTGGAAGCTTTAACTCGAGTACTTGCAGTGGAGTGGGCTCCTGACAACATTCGGGTAGTTGGAATTGCACCGGGATTTACAAAGACGCAGAATCGAATTTTCGTTGACGGCAAAGAGGTTACCTACGAAGCATTTGCTCAAGCTGTTCCAATGAAACGCATGGGACGTCCTGAAGAGCAAGCATCCGTTGTTGTCTTCTTAGCCTCTCAGAAAGCGTCCTACATCAATGGGCAAACCATCGTTGTTGATGGTGGCGCAACTATTGATTTAAGAGTGTAGAAAGTAAAGATTTCGTACGTGAAATCACTTGCAGCACTTCTTCGCCAAGGTGGCGCGCCACTTCCTTACGCAACATCTACTCCACTTGAAATTGTTGAAATTGATTTAGCCCCACCTGGCCCTGGTGAAGTGCTCGTTAAAATTGAATCGGCTGGTATTTGTCACTCAGATCTTTCCGTTGTTAATGGCTCCAGACAACGCCCCTTACCGCTTATTGCCGGGCATGAATCTGCAGGAGTTGTACTCGAACTAGGGGCGGGCGTTAAAGGGCTAAAAGTTGGAGACCATGTAACAAGTGTTTTCCTACCTAGTTGTGGCTTGTGTAGTGAATGCACATCGGGCACACCAGCATTTTGTTCTGTCGGTGCAACATCGAATGCACGCGGTGAAATGATCGGTGGCGGAACGCGGATAAGTTTTAACGGTGCCCCTGTGCAGCATTACAACGGCGTTTCTTGCTATAGCCAGTACGCGGTCCTTGATGAGCGCTCACTGATCAAACTTCCTGATGAGATCCCATTTGATATTGCAGCGCTCTTTGGTTGCGCACTACTTACAGGAATTGGTGCTGTTCGAAACTCCGCGCATGCAAAACCAGGTCAATCACTTGGAGTGTGGGGACTTGGCGGTGTTGGACTTTCGGCGCTCATTGGCGCAGTCATTTCTAAAGCTTCTCCTATTTTTGCAATTGACCCTGTTGCATCTAAGAGAAAACTCGCCCTTGAACTAGGTGCAGATTTTGCATTAGATCCACATGAAAACTTACGAGATCACCTTCCTGCCGGAGTTCTTGTTGCCATTGAATGCGCAGGTCGCGCCGATACTTTGAAAGCAGCATACGAGGCAACAAGTCGGGGCGGAACAACAGTCACCGTTGGTTTACCACCTGCATCAGAGATGCTTTCGATATCTGCTCTTTCATTAGTGTCGGATGTAAAAACAATACGTGGCTCTTATCTTGGTTCTGCAAATCCTCGGGTAGATATTCCAGAATTTGTTGATTTCTGGAGAGCGGGCAAACTGCCCGTTGAAAAGCTACTGACATCTGTAAGCCCTATGTCTCACGTAAATGAAGCGATGGACGCACTACATGGCGCGCAAGTAGTGAGGCAAGTGATTCACCCGCATTAATGATGAGTACTTAACCAATTTCTCCAGTTAACAATTTGTTCTTCTTTTGAAATTAATTCACCTAAACCTCTTGGAATTCGCTCATCATGCTCGGGGACGTAGGGGATGATGTCGGTCTTTTGAGCATTATCTACGTACAGGTTTTTAACTGGTTTTGAAAAGACCTTACCGACAAGCTCTGCCCAAGCAATAAGTTCTTCTCCTTTATCTGACCCAACATGAAAGACGCCTGTTTGGCCCAATCCCAAGATGTAAATGAGCGCACTAGCCATGTCAGTTGCGTGTTCGTAGGATCTAACGGTGGTGGGGTTTACAGAAAGTTTAATTTCATCCTCATACATTCCCGAGTACATGAAATTGCCAATCGAATAGTGCTCTTGAAGTGGCACCCTTGGCCCCATAAAGGAAAAAAGCCTGGCGTTAATGCCCTGCACGGAACCTTCATCAGTTGCAGCCACTATTAATTTTTCGGTTTCAATTTTTGCGCGCGCATACTCAACGTCAACGCTTTCGGAGGCTGCAAGATCTTGCATTGGCCATGTGAGAGGAATGTTCCTCAAATGACTCGGGGATTTTTTATAAACTGCACCAGAGCTCGTGTGTAAAAAAATTGGTGGAACTGTTTGCTTTTTCGCAATCTCAAGGAGATTTCTTGCTCCTAGTACACTTGACTCAAAGACATTGACTAGGTCTCCAGCACGGGTTGCTGACGTTGTCGGAGTCGCAGTATGCACAAAGTGAGTAAAACTATCTTCAACTTTATTTAGCGTACGTATATCTGACTCAATGATTTTCACATTCTCTGGGAGTAAATTATTCCAGGTATTAATTTTGGAGGCGTTTCGAGTAATTCCTGTGATTGCGATCTTCACACCAAACTCTTTATTAATATGCACCAGAGAATCCACTAACCACGATCCAACAAACCCTGTCATTCCAGAAATAAGAAATGAAGCGTTCTCAAGATCAACGTTGTTTTCTTGAAAGTACTTTGCAACCACATCAAGATCGGCTTTGGGCAAAGTTTTCATGTACGAATGCTATGTCTCATGAGAACAAGTCCACCCTCGTGATGGGATAGGTTTAAACAGGTTGTGAAGTGTCACGCGTAAAAAGGCTGCGAATATAACATTTTGATAACGCCTATTGACCTTTAGGCGATTAAGGTTTTGAATACTGAGAGTTTCCTATGGAAACGATTCTATAATCAAGGGGGAAAGATGAAGAGTTTCACTAAGAAAGTCTCACTGCTTGCCGTGGCCTCACTGCTTGCTTTGGGATTGAACAGCACTAGCGCACAAGGCGCTGGAGTAGTAATCGGAATGAGTTCACCATCTCTAGCGGATGCTGGTCAGCAAGTTATTGCAGCCGGTGTTAAAACTTGGGTGGAGAAGCAGGGCTGGACATTAATTGCGAAGAACGCAAACGGTGTTGCCAAAGATCAGGCAACACAAATTGAAGCCCTAATTGAGCAAAAGGTTAGCGCTATCATCATGGTTCCAGCAGATGCAGCAGCAATTTGTGCACCTATAGCTAAGGCCGGAGAAGCTGGAATTCCTATCTTCGCAATCGATAGATTGCCAGATGGTTGCGCAGTAGCTGCAACCGTGTTGGCAGATAATTATCTCGCTGGCCAAGACTCTGCTAAAGCCATGGTTAAGCTTCTTACTAAGAAATATGGATCTGCCAAGGGTATTGTCCTTGAGATTCAAGGCGACATGTCAAGCATCACTGCACAAGATCGTGGAAACGGTTTTGATGACGTCATCAAGAAGTATAAGAAAATAACGCTCATCAAGAAGCCAACTAAATGGACTGAGGCTGAATTCTCCAAAGCCACACGTGACGTTGCATCAGCTAAAAAGGTTGATGGCATCTACATGCACTCCGACTGCGTAGGTTCAGTTGTAGTTACAACGGCGCTGAAGTCGATCAACAAGCTCTTCAAGCGTGGAAATGCCAAACATATATTCCTTGCTGGAGTAGATGGATGCGCAGCCACAATGAAGGTCTTCCGCGATGGCTATTTTGATGCAACCTCAAGCCAGGCACTGCCTGATTTCGGGTCAGTAACAAATCTAGTCAAGATCGTTCTTGACGGTGGCAAAATCACAGAGGGTGCTTTCTCTGCCACTGGATCTTCAGGACCAATCGCTGGAAAGATCAAAAACAGCGCAGCTGGTCCAACATTGGCATTGAAGACGATTCCAGTTACACCGGAAAATGTTGACAACACAGCCTTGTGGGGTAATGCGTAATAGATTAAGTTAAATATTCTCTACGGAGAGATCAGAGATGGTCTCTCCGTAGAGAATTAACTCTTTTGATCGCCAAGTTGACGTACTCTTTTGTTAATCAATGTTTGGAAAAGGATTCGTCTTGAAGAATGAAATGTGTTTGGAAGCCACAAGTGCTACCAAGATCTATGGCAAGACAACAGTTTTACAAAACGTATCTATGAATGTTTATAAGGGAGAGATTCACGGACTTGTTGGTCGCAACGGCGCTGGTAAATCCACACTAGTTGGTGGCATAACTGGGCTTGTAACGCTAGACCACGGTCAAGTAGTTCTTGATGGAGTAAAGCTTGAACCGGGTAATCCTGAGTTCGCACTCAATGCAGGCATCGCACTTGTTCCTCAACAAATGAGTTCATTCCCAACTCTTTCGGTAGGGGAAAATCTTCTCGTCGGGCGACTTCCTATGGGTAAGCGCGGTTTGGTCAATTGGACGCAAGTGTGGGAAATGGCCGAAGCATCTTTGAAACTAGTTGGTCTTGATGTAAATTCAAGAGTTCCTATGGCAAGTCTTGGTGTTGCATCACGTCAGATGGTGGCAATCGCACAAGCGCTTTCACGATCTGCCAAGCTCATCATTCTTGATGAGCCCACTGCAGCCTTAGCAAAACCTGAAATCAGCAGGCTCTTTAAACTTATGAAGAATTTATCGGAATCTGGCGTTGCAATTATTTATATTTCACACCACCTTCAAGAGGTTTTTTCGATTACAGACCGGGTTACCGTATTACGCGATGGTTTATCACGCGGCACTTTTCAAACGTCAGAGATTTCATCTGATGATTTGATTCGTGAAATGGGTGCAAGCTCTGCATTAACCAAGAGAGCTCGAAAATCCCAAACTCATCATTCAAGTATGGATTTTCATAAAGATAACGTTTTACTTGAAGTAAAAGATTTAAGTAAGGAGAATGCCTTCAGCAAAATCTCACTGACTATTCATTCTGGAGAAATAGTTGGGGTAACAGGGCTCGAAGGATGTGGAAAGCACGAGCTAGTTCAAGCTCTTTTCGGATTACAAAAGGCATCAGGGGGCACGACCAATTTTGGAGGTTCAAGCAAAGTTGTGCAGCGTCCACGGGAAGCAATTTCACGGGGAATGGGTTATCTCTCGCAGGACCGTCGCGGTGAAAGCGTATTTGAGCAATTTAATGTGGCAGATAATCTCACGATGACTGTGCTTGATAGGTTGCAAAATAAATGGGGGTTTCAATTTCCCAGTAAAGCTGAAAAGGTAGCTAAAAATGCTATTAGCACTTATAGCATTATCTGCACAGGACCAGAGCAGAACGTTGGCACGTTAAGTGGAGGCAATCAGCAAAAAGTTGCTCTTGGCAAAATGCTTGAGTCGGGACCATCTTTGCTCTTGCTTGAAGAACCAACTCAAGGAGTTGATATCGCGGCAAAGGCAAGCATTACAACCATTGTTGCAGAGGCTTGCGAACGAGGTGCTGGAGTTCTTTTGGTTTCTGACGAAATAGAAACTCTTCTACAAGTAACAGATCGAGTTATTGTCCTTTATAAGGGCGAACAAATAGCTGAATTTGACACCGAAGATTTAGACGGTGAAACACTTATCCGAGCCATCGAAGGGATCGACGCATGAAAAAAACAATATGGATTAACCGATTGGTTGATCATCTTATTTGGATTGTCTTAACCCTGACAATTGTTGTGGTTGCGCTGACAATTGATGGCTTCTTCCAGTTCAATAATCTTTCTAATGTGCTACTTCATGGCACAGTTCTTGGCCTTTTATCTATTGCTGCCGCAATGGCTCTTATCGGAGGAGAGATGGATCTCTCCCTCGGTGTGAATATGGGTTTTGTTGGCTATCTGGTTGCCTGGATATCTTTAGGAAAAGGAGATGTTGGAAGTGGTTGGAATCTTAACCCCATTCTTGCAGGACTCATTGGCGTTGGTGTTGGTGTTGGAATTGGTTGGGTAAACGGATCGTTAGTGACTCGACTTAAAATGAATAGTTTTCTTGTAACTCTTGGAACACTTATTGTTTTGGGCGGACTTACCTATGTGGTTAATCAAGCCAGAACTTTGAACGGAATTAATCCAGTTCTCTTGGTTTTAGGAGGAGAAAAGTCATTTGGAGTTCCTAACTCAGTAATTCTTACCGCCTTTGCCTTTGGAATTGCTGTAATCATTTCTCGCTTTACAAGTGGTGGACGTCGTCTTTATGCAGTAGGAAGCAATGCGGTTGCCGCACGCGCTGCAGGTATCGATCCAGGTGCGGTCAAACGCCGCATGTTCATGGTTGCTGGAGGAGTTGCAGGTGTTGCCGGGTTATTAATTATCGGAGAACTTGGTTCTGCGCCAGCAAACGTCGGACAAGGTGTAATTTTTGAAGTATTTGCTGCAACTGTTATTGGTGGAGTAAGTCTCACCGGTGGTCGTGGTTCCTACTTCGATGTTTTGGGTGGAGTGCTTTTATTATCGATGATTGCAAATGCTCTTAATCTCACCGCTATTGATCCATTCTGGGTGGAGCCAATTAGAGGATTTATCATTTTGTTTGCCGTTTTCTTAGACTCCCAGCGCGAATCATTGCGCATGTGGCTCCTTAAGCATGCAACATCGACTAATCAAAGTGGGAGCGAAGCGGCTTAATGACAAATACAAAGTCTGCGGAAACGATGAAGGCGTTATTTATCACCGCTCCACAAAAGTGGGAGATTGTGGAAGTTCCTGTTCCTGAAATCACTTACGATGAGGTGCTTATTCGCGTTGGTTACGTTGGACTTTGCGGTACTGACTTAGAGCTCTTGAATGGCAAGCATCCATACTTTTCCACCAGTAATGCTTCATTTCCGATGCAAATTGGACACGAGATGAGCGGAACGATTGCTCAATCTACGAATGCCGCTTTGCCAGTTGGCACAGAAGTGATTATGGATCCCATCGTTGGTTGTGGAATTTGTGCGGGATGTAAAAATCGCGCAACATGGTGCCAAGAGCGCATTGAGATTGGCGTTCGACGCGGAGGACCTGGAGCACTTGCAGAGTTTGTAAAAGTTCCCGTTGGTAATGCACATCCAATTCCCAAAGGCTTGGCGCTTCGCGATGCGACTCTTGCAGAACCCGCAGTTACTTCGATTGCGGGAGTTTCTCGCATCAAGGCCGCAGGAGGCCGAGCACTTGTTATCGGAGATGGAACTATTGGGATAATTGCTGCGCAAGTACTTGCGCATCGCGGATGGGAAGTACTCATTGCAGTTCTTGGTGAACGAGGTGCAGAGCGCGTGCGTTCATTGGGTTTCGAACCAGTAATGCCAGATCAGATGCCATCACATTCTGTCAATGTTGTTGTTGAAGCAGCAGGAACAAATCGATCTATTAAATCCTCATTCCAAGCAGTGTGCGCTGGCGGCGAAGTTGTGCTTCTTGGAGTTC
Source organism: Streptomyces griseus (assembly GCA_945884695.1). Classification (GTDB taxonomy): domain Bacteria; phylum Actinomycetota; class Actinomycetes; order Nanopelagicales; family Nanopelagicaceae; genus QYPT01. Next base: position 9,329 of record CAMCYO010000013.1, on the reverse strand, counting down.
CGGATACTCCTATGGAAAGTTTCGATGTGGCAGATGTTGTCTTGCGAGATCTCTCAATCTATGGAGTCCTCAATGGACCTGGTAGATATAAGGAAGCTCTAACTCTCATTTCTGAAGGGGTTATTAAATCTCCCAAGATTATCGATCAAGTTTTTCCATTTGCACAGTTCGGTGATGCGATTGCGCTATTGGCAAATCCCGATAGGAAATTACCTAAAGTTCTTGTCAGCATGTAAGTGCCGGAGCGCTATGAGATAAGTTCTCATGTGTGTTGATTTTGATTGACGAAAACTTCGACAAATTCAATTTCATCGGTTGATGTGGCCCACTTGATTGCATCGACATATCTCACTCGCAAGTTATCTAATGAGGTATCTCCAGTTTGAAACGCGCTTGATTCGCCCTCGATAGGAAGGATTCCACTAGCAAACCAATTTCCTACTTCTACTTGGGAAATCTCAACTGAGACTCTGATCATTGAATAACCTCCATTGCTGCAGTATGCGAAAGTCCAATTTGATTCATAAGCAATGCTCGTACTTCACTTCCAGAAAGTTCTACTACATCGTGATATGAGTAGAGGATTCGAGGGAAATGCGACGAGACAAGTATACGGTGAGAACCTCGTTGCCTAAGAATAGAGTAATTCAGGGGCTCGCGCATCAAAACTCTTAAAACCATCTTGGATTTCATTGCCGGAAATTTTTCCATTCCGACAGTGTTCACATTGGATTAAGTGAGATCTTAGGACCTTATGGAAATTGTGCATAGAACTATTTAGCAGACTGCAATTGCCAAATCTGTTGAAGTTGCAATTACGCTGAGTGACTTTTTTGGAATATTTTTTACTCTAAGTTAAGACAACTCCATTTTTTCAATATCTTTAGGGGAAATTCCACAGCACCCACCAATAATTTCAGCGCCAAGTTCGATCCATTCGGCAATCATCTCCGTTTCAAATCCGCGCTTAGATGAGCCAACCCATTGCTTGGCCTTTGCATCCCATGTGCGACCGGCATTGGGATAGAGAATAAAGGGAAGCGATGAGTTGGCCGAGCGCAAAAGTGGTGCAATCAATTCTGGCGCAGTGCAATTGACGCCAACTGCCATTGCTCCGGGTTGTTCGCATACAAGTGCAACCGCTTCGCTAAAGCGCTGTCCAGCATTTGTCAGCGCCCCTTCTTTGCATGAGTAAGCAACCCAGAATGGAATTTTTGTTTCTGATTGAGCAATGAGATCTACCAAAATTTCAACTTCGTCAATATCGGGCATAGTTTCTAGCGCTAAGAAATCTGGCTCGGTATTAATCAATATTTCAAGTCTTTGCTTATGAAATTCACGTATTGCTGATTTCGATGCAGCATATCTACCGCGGTACTCAGAACCATCAGCAAGGGCTGCACCATACGGACCGATGCTGGCTGCTATTGGTACATTGCCATTAGCTGCTTCGCGAACAAGAGTTGTCGAAAGACGAAGCGCGTCAACAACTTCGCTATCGCTCCACCCTCTTTCTGAGCATCCAGTGAAAGAAATCTGATAGGCCGAGGAGGTAATGATTTGCGCTCCGGCATCGACAAAAGCCCTATGTGCTTTCTCAATTTCTTTAGGTGCAGTGCGTAGTAATTCACCAGTCCATAAAGATCCGGTGAGAATGTTTCCACGTTCTTCTAACGCCGTGGAAAGTCCTCCATCTAATTTACGCATAGAGGCAGTATGCTCGAAAGATGCACAGAAAACTACTTCCCGTATTTGTCTTAACTCTTTCTTTCTTAGTGACACCATTTAATCCAGCACAAGCAGCCGTCAAGTATGCGTTCCCCGTTGCAGGATGCACCGTGACTTACGCCCGTGCCCATCACAATTATCCTGCAACAGATATTTTGGCAAAAAAAGGATGCAAATTTGTAGCATCAACTAGTGGCGTAATAGACGAAGTCAATCGCATAGATAAGTGGAGTGGTAAGACAAATCTTGGCGCAGATCGTAGTGGCCTCTATGTGTCGATGATTGGCGATGATGGTGTTCGCTACTACGGCTCTCATTTAGGCAAGATTGCTGATGGAATCGAACCTGGTGTTCGAGTCGTTGTCGGAGACCTATTAGGTTTCATTGGGACATCTGGGGATGCACGTGGCACTGCACCCCATTTACATTACGGAATTTCCTGGCCAACTCCGCCCGATATTTGGTGGGTAAGGCGGGGAGAAATTTATCCTTGGCCATATTTAGATAAATGGAAAGCTGGAATTAATGCGTATCCATCGAAAGCAGTTGAGGCGAAGAAAGCAAAAGTAGGAGAGATTCCAGAACAAGTGGGATATTAACAATTGTAGAAAATAAGGAAGGCCCCCCAGTTTCCTGAGGGGCCTTCCTATTTAAAGTGGTGAGTATTAGTTAGCGTTCACTGCATCGGCCTGAGGACCCTTTGGACCCTGTACGACCTCGAATGAAACTGACTGACCCTCTTCAAGGGACTTGTAACCGTTTCCTTGAATTGCTGAGTAGTGAACGAATACATCTTGTCCGCCACCATCAACTGCAATGAAACCGAAACCCTTTTCAGAGTTGAACCACTTAACTGTGCCTGTTGCCATGTTTTTACTTTTCCTTCGATATGTGGGGTGAACGAGAAAACCTCGATCACCAGTCTTCCTCTTGCGCCAGCGATACCGAGCAAAGCTTTAGGCCATGAAACGGGTACTGATTAAGCGTCCGACTACCTAAAAGGGTACAGGCAGATGGGTCGAATGCCTAAAGGAGTAGTTGAGGTAGGTGCGCCTACTGGCGTAATACCCGTAAATGGGTGTAAAAATAGGTATTACTTCCATGTAATTAGCAGTAAATGTCTTGGGAAAGTGAATTGGTGGACCGGGGAAGGTCAGACCAACACTTACAAGGAGACAGATATGGAAAGCAGTACCGCACCATCGAAGAGGTTGGGAGCTCGCGCTCGAGCACCTCTTGCTCGGGGTTTTTTAACTATTCACTCTGCCCCCAGTGCACTTACGCGCCATGTTGAGTGGGCGGTACAAAATCTTTTGGGTAAATCTATTTCTCTCGATTGGCAACCACAACCGTTGCTTGCAGGAATGCATCGCACATCGTGTGAATGGAGAGATGAAGAGGGAGTTGGTGCACAGTTAGCAAGTGCTCTGCGTGGTTGGCATTACTTGCGGTTTGAAATTCGCGAAGAAAGTGAAAGCGAGAGCACTCTCTATCGCTTCACGCCCAATCTTGGAATTCATCGCGCAAACTTTGATGGAGCTGGCTTAGTACTCGTTGACGAAAACCAAATAGCACGGGCCCTAGAACTACCTGAAGATGAGATGAGAGAAGCCCTCGCAAGTGCGGTCGGAAGTGCGTGGGATCTCGAGTTGGAGCAATTTAGGCAAGTGGAATTGGACGGAATTTCAGAGAGCGAAGCTATTTAAAATTGGGATTAGTAACTCTTAAACGATAAACTCTTGCCATGAGCCAACTCAATGAAAGTCCGATTATCACAATCGAGCGTCGCAAAGCCGTCACGATTATTATTTCTGCCATCATCATTGCAATCGCACTTGGCGGGGGCTTAACAAAAGTTGGCTCGGGCTTTGCAGCTCGTAATAATTCGGGAATCACAGTTACTGGTTCTGCCAAAGTTTCTGCAACTGCCGATAACGCTGTATGGACTCTTAATGTTCAAGCATCAACCCCTAAAGTTGGCGATGCTATTTCCAAAGTTGGCGCAGATGTTCTTGCTCTGACGGCTTATTTAACTCAAGGTGGAATCCCGGCCGACGCCCTTACTCTTGGATCTGTTTCAACTTATGCCAACCAAGAGTATGTAAACGGCAATTTAACAGGTCGTATTTTGTCCCATAACGCAGCGCGCGATGTAGTTGTGCGCTCAAAGGATGTTGAGTTGATTTCAAAGCTGAGCCAAGGAATCGGCACTCTTTTGCAGACAGGGGTCAACGTGAATAACTACGGGCCTGCCTATTATGTTTCAACTCTTCCGACTCTTCGCCCACAGTTATTAGAAGAAGCGATGAAGGATGCCCAAGTTCGTGCGATTGCATTAACCAAGGCAGTTGGCGGAACAGTTGGCGCTGTCATCAGTGTTACAGCAGGTCCTTTTCAAGTAACCACTCAGGATTCGACCATGACAGATAGCGGTGGCGCATATGACACATCAAGCATTGCTAAAACAGTTACATCTACAGTTTCGGTAACATTTAAGACGAAGTAGAAGTTAGCAACTCCTACTTCGATCGGTATTACAGCGGAATATTTCCATGATTTCCACGGCGGTATGGCGTACTCGCAATTGCTTTAGCAAGGGCTGATCTGGTTTGAGTGGGCTTAATAATTTCATCAACTGCGCCAATTTCTAACGCCTTTTCTACTCCGCCAGAAACTCTGTCGTGTTCTGCAGCAAGTTCTAGCTCCATAGATTCTCTTTGATCTTGCGGTAAATCTACCAATAATCTGCGATGTAATACACGCACCGCAGCAACTGCTCCCATGACAGATACTTCGGCCATTGGCCAAGCAAATACTCGAGTTGCACCAAGCGACTTTGAATTCATTGCAACGTACGCCCCACCGTATGCACGCCGTGTAATAAGGGTGACGCGAGGCACTACTGATTCACCGAAGGCATGAAGCAACTTCGCACCGCGCCTCACTGCGCCTTCCCATTCTTGACCCGCACCAGGGAGAAAGCCTGGAACATCTGCAATAACTATAAGTGGAATACCAAAAGCATCACAGGTGCGCACAAAGCGCGCGGCTTTTTCTGCAGCAGATGAATCTAGAACTCCGCCAAGATGCTGTGGGTTATTTGCAACAACACCTACCGTGCGCCCACCTAAACGACCAATACTTGTCACCATATTTTCAGCCCACATGGGCAAAAGTTCTAACTTTTCCCCATCGGAATCCAAAATTGCATCAACGAGTGGGTGTACTTCATATGCGCGCTTGCTGGCATCGGGTACTAGTTTTCCTAAATCACTTTCACTGATATTTGTCGTGATATGGCCTTGATTGGCAAATAAAGATGTGAGATCGCGGATTCGATCAAATGCTTCTTGCTCGGTTCTAGTAATAACATGTGCAACACCGCTATTTTTACGGTGAGCATCTGGCCCACCGAGTGTTGCAATATCAACTTTCTCACCCGTCACACTTTTTACAACGTCAGGACCTGTTACAAATATGCGCCCCTCTGGAGCTAAGACAACAACATCGGTCAGCGCTGGGCCATACGCGCCGCCGCCTGCAGTAGGTCCAAGCACTAGAGAAAGTTGTGGGATTTTTCCACTAGCTGTAATCATTGCTTGGAAAACTTCGCCAAAGGCATTGAGGGAGGAAACTCCATCGCGCAAACGTGCGCCACCTGAATGCCAAATACCAATGATGGGCAATTGTGTAGCCATCGCACTTTGATATGCGCGAACAATGACGCGTGCTCCATCAACACCGAGCGCACCACCTTGAATAGTTGCATCGGAGGCAAAGATCACGACACGGTTACCTACAACTTGCGCCGTTACAGCTAACATCCCCGATTTATCATAAGGTGTAATGAGTTCAACGCTGCCGGGATCAACAAGTCGCTCTATTCGATGAAGTGGATCGCGCTCGTCCATAGTTATTCTTTAGAGCGTGCGAAATGCGAGGACAACGTTGTGTCCACCAAAACCAAATGAATCATTGAGGGCTGCAATATCTCCCGCAGGAAGTGCGCGAGGCTTATCTCGCACAACATCGATAGTTACAGCTGGATCCAAATTATGAATATTAATTGTTGGTGGAGCCATGCGATCTTGTAGCGCTTTAACAATGAAAACTGATTCAACTGCGCCGGCACCACCTAATAGATGCCCAGTCATAGATTTTGTTGCTGAAACGGCAACATGATCTGCATCTTTGCCAAGGGCGGTGCGAAGGGCGTTTGCTTCTGCAACATCTCCTGCTGGAGTAGATGTTGCGTGAGCATTTAAGTGCACGATATCTCGAGTAGTTAAACCAGCATCGCTCAGTGCAAAGGCAATTGCTTGGCGCACTCCATTGCCTTCAGGATCGGGCGCAGCAATGTGATAACCATCCGACGTTAAACCTTGTCCAGCAATTTCTGCATAAATTTTGGCACCTCGCGCTTTTGCGTGTTCGTACTCTTCAAGAACTAAAATTCCGCCACCTTCGCCAAGTACAAAGCCGTCGCGATCTACATCGTAGGGACGAGATGCACCTGCAGGATCATCCATGCGAGTAGAGAGAGCTTTCATTGCGGCAAAGGCCGACATTGGCAGTGCATGTACCGCTGCTTCAACTCCGCCAGTAACAATGATGTCAGCGCGATTGTTTCTAATCATTTCCATCGCATAACCAATTGCTTCAGCCCCCGATGCGCAAGCGCTCACGGGCGTGTGTACTCCTGCACGAGCTTTAAGTTCGAGACCAACATTTGCAGCAGGGCCATTGGGCATCAACATCGGCACAGTGTGCGGACTTACAAAACGCGGGCCCTTTTCTTTTAATACATCGTATTGATCGAGCAACGTTGTAACGCCACCGATGCCTGATGCAATAACAACACCTAAGCGTTCAAGTTCAACTTCAGGTGAGCCAGCATCTTTCCATGCTTCGCGAGATGCAATCATGGCAAATTGTTCTGAGCGATCTAGTCGGCGCATTTCTACGCGCTCCATTACTTCGCTGGGATCAACAAGAACACGCCCTGCGATGCTGACCGGAATATCTTTTGCCCACTCCTCAGTCAAAGTGCGCACACCACTTGTGCCAGCAAGGAGTGCTGACCAAGAGGATGTGACATCTCCACCGATAGGTGTGGTGGCACCTAAACCGGTAACTACAACGCGACGGCGTGACATGGATTTAGAAAATAATTATGCGGAAGCTTTTACGATGAAGTTAACAGCGTCGCCAACTGTGGCTAACTCTGAAACTTGATCATCTGGAATCTTGACGCCGAAGCGCTCTTCTGCGGCAACAACAACTTCAACCATGCTTAATGAATCTACATCGAGATCGTCGGTGAAGTTTTTGTTCATTTCAATCGATATTGCAGGAATTCCTGCTACTTCTTCAACGATCTCCTTGATGCCGGCCAGTACTGCCTCTTGTGTCAGTGCCATTATGTGGTGCCCTTCCGTACGTGGTTGTAGTTAGTTCTTGCTCTTATGGTTTCGGTGGTAATTGAACAACTTGACCTGCATAGACCAATCCTGCGCCATAACCGATCAGTAGCGCCAATCCGCCGTGCAGTTCCGGGTGTTCTACGAGTAAAGCGGACATTGCTAAGGGTACCGAAGCAGCCGAAGTATTTCCTGAGGTACGAATATCTTGGGCGATAATTACCTTTTCTGGGATTTTCATCTCTTTAGCCATTGTTTCGATAATGCGCACATTAGCTTGATGCGGGATGAACGCGTCGAGTTGATCTGGGGTCACACCTGCAGCTTCAAGGGCGCGCAAACCTGCTTTGCTCATGGAAAAAACTGCCCAACGAAATACCGCTTGACCTTGTTGAGAAATATTTGGCCACTTCACACCCTTGGCATCATTTCTAAAATCATTCCATGAAGGGTTCATCACAATGGCATCGCGTGAATCAGCATCAGAACCCCACACTGTTGGCCCAATTCCAGGATGGTCTGATGGCCCAACAATGACAGCGCCAGCACCATCGGCAAAAATAAATGCAGTTGCACGGTCATCTGGATCGGTAAAATCACTTAACTTTTCAACACCGACAACAAGTACGTATTTGGATGTTCCGCTACGAACGAAATCACTTGCCATACCAAGGCCATAACAAAAACCAGCACACGCTGCATTGATATCAAATGCGGCAGCTTGAGGATTTCCAAGCCGCAGAACGAGGGCAGTTGCAGCGCTGGGTGCTTGGAAGGGATATGTAATTGTTGCAACAATGACAGTGTCAATATCTGCCATGGTTAAGTGCGCGCGATCGAGTGCTTGCTGGCATGCCTTTGTAGCCATATCAATAACGCTCTCATCGGGTGCTGCAAATCTGCGTGATTCAATGCCTGTGCGTTGCTGAATCCATTCATCAGTTGAATCGATACGTTCTATAATTTCTGAGTTTGGAACAATGCGCGATGGTTGATATCCGCCAACGCTAAGAATCTGACTATCGGTTCCTTTGCGAACTTTAATCATGATGAGAGAACTTTCTCACTATGTCGGTTGATTAAATCCAATGCAGAGTCAATGTCATCGGGTGTTTTTAGCGCAACAGTTTCAACTCCAGGAAGTGCACGCTTAATCAAACCAACCAGGGTTCCAGCCGGAGGTAATTCAAGTACTGCTGTGACACCTAGGGTCTTCATCGTCTCCATGCATAGATCCCAACGAACTGGATTAGCAATTTGGTTGACTATGCGGCCGAGAACTTCGCCTCCATTTGCGACAACCACACCATCTTTATTAGAAAGGGTTTTCACATGTGGATCGGTCACTGCCATAGTTTTTGCAAACTCTTGCAAGTGAGAAAGTGCTGGTTGCATGAAATGTGTGTGGAATGCACCCGCTACTTGTAGTGCGCGTACTCGGGCTCCAGCCGGTGGAGCGTCATTGAGTTGGGCAAGGGCAATCAGATCTCCTGCGGCAACAATCTGGCCAGCGCCATTGTCATTGGCCGGAATCAAACCTAAGTCAGCAATTGTTTTAAGAACTTCGGCGCGATCTCCACCGAGAACTGCAGACATCCCTGTTTCGCTCTGGGCAGCTGCAACAGCCATCACTAATCCGCGCTCGCGCACCAGCGCCATCGCATCTAGGGCAGTAAATGCACCTGCAATTGCACTAGAGGTAATTTCTCCAACTGAATGTCCTGCAGTGAGTTGATAAGTCACATTTTTTCCAAGTGCCTGCATACCAATAAGGCCAGCAGAAACAATTAGCGGTTGCGCATTTGCAGTATTTCGAATTTCATCAGTATCGGCATTGGTTCCTAAATGCAATAAATCCAATTCAATAGCTCCCGAGAAGTCATTGAGAAGTTCTCTGAGTTGTTGATCCTCAAGCCACGGAGTAAGAAAGCCAGGAGTTTGAGAACCTTGGCCTGGAGCAACAATTGCGAGCATTGGGGGATTTTAAGGCAGAGATGGCAGTACTTACGAGTATCGCTTCGAATTGTCGCTATGCGCGCTTAATAGTAATGTCAACCTTGTGAAAATCGCCGTTTGCGTCAAACAAGTACCCGATTCATGGGCAGAGAAAAAGATGGTCAACGGCCTCCTTGATCGAGAAGGTGTAGACGCTGTTCTCAATGATTTAGATGAATATGCTGT
>CAMCYO010000012.1 GCA_945884695.1 Streptomyces griseus | reverse complement strand
CAAGATCGCAGGTTTGCGTGGGGCCACGCATAAAGGTGGATGGACTGCCGAGCTAGAACCTGAGAGCGCTGTCCATACTTTAGTTGCAATCAAAACAGATACAGGTGTGGTTGGAGTCGGAAGTGTATTCACCAGCGACTTATTGGTGGCGGCGGCCCTTGAGGTTTTGAAACCGTTATTAATTGGAGAAAGCGCGTTAGAACCAGAACGAGTGAGTGAAAAATTACATCAAAATACTTTCTGGTTGGGCCGTGGAGGTTCAGTCACCCATGCAATTAGCGGAGTTGATATTGCGCTCTGGGACATTTTTGGAAAAGTCACAGGTCAGCCAATAGGTCGATTCTTTGGTGGTCGTCTTCGCGAAAAAGTGATGCCATACGCATCACTTTTAATGGAAGAACCAAAGATCATGACTGCTAATTTAAAGAATTTACGATCACAAGGTTTTAGAGCATTTAAAATTGGGTGGGGTTCATTTGGTCGCATCGATACAAAAAATGATGAGCTCTTAGTTAAGAGCGCTCGTGAAGCAATTGGGGAGGATTCCTTCCTTGCAGTTGATGCTGGTGGAAGTGATGCTTACTGGCGCGGAAATTTACGATGGGCAATCAATGCCTCGCGCATGTTGGCAGATTACAATGTGGGTTGGTTTGAGGAAGCACTTCGTCCAGATGACTTAGAAGGTTTTAAGGAATTGCGCAAACAATCAAGTGTTCCAATTTCTGGTGGAGAAGTACTAACTCGTCGCCAGAGTTTCACTCCATTTCTTACAGGTGGCGCTTTTGACATCATTCAACCTGATGTAACAAAAGTGGGTGGCATTAGTGAATTTATTAAGATTGCAACAATTGCTGAAGAGTTTGGCGTGAGAGTAATTCCGCATGGCTGGAATACTGCAATTGGATTAGCAGCAGATTTACAACTTGCATCTGCAATTGTGAGTGCAGATAAAGTTGAATACTGCACAGGTTCGGCGTATGTAGATGACTTAAGCACAAAACCATGGAAGTTGGATGCGGATGGTTATTTACAGATTCCAACTCTTCCTGGTATCGGGTTTGAATTAGATGCCAAAAGAGTTGAAAAATACAGCGCAATAAGTGATTTTCTTAGTTAACCTGATAGAGTAAAAAAATGCCATCCGATTTCTTCAAGTTATCTAGTAGCAAAACTGTATCCCAGCGCACTCATGTTGTTCATTTGTTGCGTGAGGCAATTATTTCAGGAGAACTAAAATCTGGTACACAACTAAAGCAAAATGAAGTAAGTAAGAAGTTTCAATGTAGCCCAGGTCCTGTACGTGAGGCGATGCGCGATCTTGAGAGTGAAGGCCTTATTGAGCATTTTCCGAATCGTGGAGTATTTGTCACTCAAATTTCCAATGAAGAATTTCTTGAGATGTTATTGCCAGCCCGAGTTATTTTGGAAAAATTTGCCTTTAAACATGCTGAGAAGAAATTCACCCCAAAAGTCATTGAAATGTTAAATGAGCAAATTGAGATTATGCGTCAAGGCGCTAAAGACAAAGATATTGAATTAGTAAATGAGGCTGATATTAAATTTCATATGATAACGATGGAAACTGCAGCGACGCAGCAGACTTTTCATTTATGGAAGAGTATTATGTCACGAATTCGTTTAGAGTTTTATCGAGTCGGCCCACATCCAACCCTTGCCGAACAAGCTCCCAATCACACTCAGTTGTTAGAGGCGATACTTAGCGGTGATGTTAAAAAGTTATATAAAGAAATTGAGTGGCACTGTATAGGATCGGTTTCCGATCGTTTGAAGAGAAATATTTAAGTGGAAGGCAATGAATATGCTTTCATATTCTTTTCAATCAGCCCATCTTTTACAAGTGTTACCAGTGCTTTCTCTACTTGTGAGTCTTCTTTCCATAAAGCTTTGAGTTGGGCTTCGTTCATGAAAGTTTTTTCGCGAAGCGCTTGAACAATTGTGCCTCGGCATTGGCGATCAGTACCGTGCCAACTTTGCCCTTTGCGCACCTGCTCAGATTTTGGGTAATTATTATTTCTCCAGGCGCATTGGCTCATTAGGGGACATAGTTCGCACTTTGGGTTTCGTGATGTACAAATGAGGGCACCCAGCTCCATGGTCCCGGCTGCCCAAATATGTGCGTCTCTATTGGGGATGAGCTCTTGCCTTGCTTCACGTTCGGTCTTGGTTGGTGCTGGAGTCGGAAATTCCACGCCATCAATAAGGCGTGCAAAGAGGCGCCTGATATTGATATCGAGCACAAGTGCTTGCTGATTAAATGCAAAAGATGCGATTGCCGCTGCTGTGTATTCGCCAACTCCGGGCAATGAACGTAGCTCTTCCTGAGTCGAAGGAATAACACCATTGAAATCTCGAACGATTACCTTTGAAGCCTCATGCAATCGAAGCGCTCGACGCGGATAACCCAAACGACCCCACGCGGTAATAACTTCAGCAGTGGATGCTTTTGAAAGGTCGGCAGGAGTTGGCCAACGTTGCATCCATTCATTCCATTTGGGCAATACGCGGACAACTGGGGTTTGTTGCAACATGAATTCACTCACCATGACGCCCCAAGGAGTTGCCGAGCGCCAAGGTAAATCTCTTTTATTGATTTCAAACCAGGAGATAATTTCTTTTTCTAGCGCGCTCATTCTCCGGAAATCTTTACCCGACTCAGTGCTTGATCAAGTCGAGAAACTTCTACAATTTCCATCCCATCAATTTTTACGTCACTGCCAAGTGGAACAAGTGCTCGCTTGAATCCCAAACGATAAGCCTCTGCTAATCGTCGCTCAACACCACTAACTTTTCGAATTTCCCCAGCCAAACCAACTTCTCCAATGGCAACTAAATCACTGGGTAGAGCAAGTGCTTTTGCAGCCGATGCCACAGCAAGTGCTAACGCTAGATCTGCTGCAGGTTCAGTCATTTTCATACCGCCAACTGTGGCCGCATAAACATCGCGACCCGCAATGCGAATATTTGCCCGTAATTCAAGGACTGCAAGCGTCATTGATGTGCGAGCTGAATCAAGTCCGCTAGTAACTCTGCGAGCGTTACCAAAATCATTATCGCGACCCGTGCCAACAAGTGCCTGAATTTCAGCCAGGAGTGGGCGCCGACCTTCAAGTGTTACGGTGACGCAGGTTCCGGGGACTGGTTCAGTGTGCCGAGTAGTAAATAGACCCGTGGGATCAGCAACGCTTTCGATCCCGCCATCATGTAAATCAAAACACCCTACTTCATCGCTAGCACCGAAACGATTTTTGGTTGCACGAATTAAGCGCAATCGAGAATGGCGCTCGCCTTCAAACTGCAAAACGACATCAACAATATGTTCAAGTAATCGAGGACCAGCAATTGAGCCATCTTTTGTCACATGTCCGACTAGGAGCAAAGTGATATCACGATCTTTTGCTAAGCGAATAAGTGCACCTGCTACTTCACGTACCTGAGTAACGCCACCCGCAGAACCATCTGATGCGCTACTACTCATTGTCTGAATACTGTCGATGATTAATAGATTTGGTTTCACTGTATCAATATGAGAAATAACTGCGCCTAAATCATTCTCAGCAGCTAGCCACAACAAAGGATCAACTGCGCCAATTCGCTCAGCGCGCAAACGCACTTGGGAGGCGGATTCTTCTCCGCTTATAAATAGCGAACGAATTCCGCGAGATGCACTTTGTGCGCCAACACTTAATAACAGAGTGGATTTACCAACTCCGGGTTCGCCAGCTAGCAAAATTGCAGCACCTGGAACAAGGCCACCACCAAGAACGCGATCTAATTCACTAACACCCGTTGATCGCGCAGTTGCACTTGTAAGGTCTACATCTCCTATAGGTGTTGCAAGATGGCTAACAGCGCCAGGTACAAGTGAGAGTCTTTTCGGTGCCGAAATTTCTTCTACGCTTCCCCATACTTGGCACTCACCACAACGGCCAACCCATTTATTTGTTGTCCATCCACATTCAACACAACGGAATGGGTCTTTCTCGGGTTTAGCCATGGGTACAGCCTAGAGCGAAGGACTGACTACTTCTTATTAGCCAAAGTGGCTGGGTGCTGGATGACAAATAGGGGGAGTTTGCGCGCATCTACTTCTTTTATCGCCCGAACTCGGTCATTGCAGTGCTTAGCCAAAATGTCGTAAGGATCCTGTCCCATCAGGGCTATGAGTTCGGTGCGGTTAGAGATATATACGGGCTCGCTACCAACATGGGCATCGGTATTACTCGTGCAATACCAATCGAAGTCATCTCCGCCATCGCCCCATGCAAGTCTTTCGTATTCACCAATAACAGTTATCGAATATTGGCGCTCGCCAACTTCGCGCACCTCAAAACTTCTGCGCAGTGGTAATTGCCAACAAACATCTGGCTTTGTATCTACGAAGTGACGATTTTCTTTCTGCGCCAAATGATGGAGCACGCAACCAAATGAACCAGAATATCCTGGAGCTTCATGTCCTTTTCGGTTGAGGAAAATACATGACTCATTGACTGTTCTTGTTTTGCGCTCGCCGTCGCTGTCCTTATCTGAAATTTGTAGTTTTCCACCAGGACGCTTTGGCTGAGCTTGGTCAAAAAATTGCCACATCTCTGGAGTTAAATCTTGTGCAGCTCTGAGAACTCTTGCCTCATCATTCTCATCTGAGTACATAGCGCCCTCAGTGCAACAGCCATCATTTGGTCGATCAGCGAATACACCTTTACAGCCATCGCCATAAATACAGGTCCAAAAAGAGGTCAACCAGGTGAGGTCACACTTGAAAATTTCGTCGTCATCGTTTGGATCTGCAAATTCAATCCAATCGCGCGCAAATCCTGGCTTCATTTCAGGCATAGAAGCAGAGCCTACGCTTTATTGCCTGATAACGCACATCGGTAGAAGGTAACCTTTACTCATGATGACAGATGCCACACCAAAGTCGATTGCTGTAATCGGTGCAGGTGTAATGGGAGAGGCGTTAATTAGCGCACTCATACAATCAGGTATTAGCGCCTCTTCAATAACTATTTGTGAAAAGCGCGAAGATCGAGCTAAAGAGCTCGTTACTAAATATCAGATTGTTCAAGGAACTCTCACTCAAGCTGTCACAAGTGCAGATGCGCTCTTACTTGTTGTAAAACCTCAAGATATGGCTGCCGTCCTGGCTGATATTAAATCCTTACTCCCACCAAAAGCCCTAGTTCTTTCATTTGTTGCAGGAAAGAGAATTGAGTTCATCGCTTCAGGACTTGGTAGCGCCAATCCAGTAATTCGAGTAATGCCAAATACACCAACTCTTGTCGGTGCAGGAATGGCAGCAATTTCATTGGGCACTGGAGTTAAGCAAGAGCATGCCAACTTTGTTCGAGGTTTTCTTGAGTCAACGGGTCGAGTAGTTGAGGTAGCAGAGGAGTTACAAGATGCTGTTACTGCACTTAGCGGTTCAGGTCCTGCATATTTCTTTGCATTCGTTGAATCGATGATCTCTGCAGGAATTGATTTAGGCCTGCCTGCAAATATTTCATCTGAATTAGCGATTCAAACAATGATTGGTTCTGCAAAACTCTTGGCAGAATCAGGTAAAAGTCCAACAACGTTGCGTGAAAATGTCACAAGCCCAAATGGCACAACTGCGGCAGCCCTTGCAACTTTCGGAAGCGAAAACCTTTCAGAGATTGTAAAGAAAGCCATGACTTCTGCGCGCAATCGCTCTCAAGAATTAGCGTGATGCTCCAGAAGTGAAAAAGTTTCTATTATTCACGATTATCACTTGTCTGACACTGACCGTACAAGCTTCGTATGGCGCAACTAAACCAGTTGTTGCGCGGACTATGGTTCCTCTTTTCGCGCTGAGTGAAAATGAAAAACCAACTGGTTTCATTGTTTCAGGAAAAACTATTACTCTCTTTGGTACTTCTCTTGGCCCAACCTCAACAGATGGTTTTGTTAAAAGCGTCGATGAAACAGGTGCTACACGTTGGGCTTTGGCTCTAGATTCAGGTGTTAATGAAATTGTGACTAGTGCAACTAAGAATTCAGCAGGAGAGATATGGATAGTGGGATCGAGTGCAAAACCAGCGAACGTCGAGACGAGCACTGCCTTGCCAGTGATTCCGGCACTTAATCCCGATTCAGTTACTGCAGAGGCCGAACTTCCACTGAGAAATGACTTGACTCAAGTCATTGCTTGGAGGATTTCAAGTGCCGGAACACTTTTGCAAACTCTCACATATGACATGGGCGCAGCAGTACTTGTGCGCTCAGCAGTTACTACAGATCTTGGCATTGCCATCGCTGGAACTTATTTAACTTCTCATGGTAACGCTGGTTTTGTTCTGCAATCAGAAGCTGATGGTTTTGTTGCAAAACCACTAACAATTGGAAAATCTGATACAGAATTGAGCGCTCTTTCTAGAAAACTAGATAATTCACTCATAGTTTTTGGCAGTAGCACTGAAGTAATTAGTGGCAAGAAATTGATGGGAAAGCGCGATGGAATTATCGCCTCTGTTTCAGCGCAGGGAAAATTGGTTAGCGTTCTTCGTAGTTCTAATTCGCAAGCAATGCGAGCATGGCAAAGTTCAACACCAACTCTGGTTCTAGGTGGTGAGGCAATTCTTGCTGGAAAGACTGAGGCGGTTATTACAAAGTTTGCTCCGAATCTAATTCCTATTTGGACAACGCGGTACGCATCAAAAACAAGTGCCATGACATGGGATGCCTCACCTAATTCGCATTTGATGGCATTTATTTCAACTTCGCCAATTGCGCAAGTGGCTGGATGGAAGCCAAAAAAGCCAACAACTCTCATTCTAAATTTTGATAGCAAGGGCTCTTTAATTGGGGCATACGGTGCGCCGTCAGTCGTAATTCCCATTGCAATGGGGTTTAGCCGAGATTTTGGAGTATTGCTCCTAGGCGTAAGCGTAAAAGGCGTTTCGATTTTTCATACACTTACGAGGTAACCTATCCTTCCAAGGCTAATGACAGTCTTAAATTAGAAGGAGATCCTGGCGTATGGGTTCAGTAATCAAGAAGCGACGTAAGCGGATGGCGAAGAAGAAGCATAAGAAACTTCTGAAGAAGACTCGCATTCAGCGTCGCAACGCTAAGTCATAACGCCTTAGGGTTTAAGGAAAGATAATTTTCCGTCTACGGATGCGACTATGTATCGTATTTTATTAATGGTTACCCAATCGCTCTGCAGATAGTTTTTACCCATCGAATTTGTAGCTAATTTAATTGTTGTGTTTTGTGTTGCTACATTTAGATCTGACGAACAAATTCTCATTCCACAGCCAAATGCTAATGTTTTGTAATCAACGCTCATAGGAGCACTCGGAACTCCATAATTTCCAGTATTGATCACATTGATATTTGCAGGCGCGTTCAAATTCACCCAACGCAATTGATTTGGTTTTGGAATGGTTGTTGGAGAAGAACTTAGCCATCCTGCAATCACCCCTGCGAGTGTTTTATTGAGCGAGATTTCATATCCGACAACTGCAGTTGCACTATCTGATTTATCTAACGTTGAATACTTCCATCCCAATTTGGAAATCGATGTACGGGTAGCGAGGCGAATTTCGCCTTGGGCAATAACTTTTTGCACAATTGGCCCGACTGCAGAATCGTATAGAACCGAAACGTCACTTCCAACAGCAACGGCTCTTAAGTGGAAACCAACATCACCAGTTGTTCGATTATCAGTGGCACGATCGCCATCAACAATTTCATAAAACCACTGATCTTTTTGCGCACTTTGGGGCTTTACCGCACCAAGCAAAATTCCTTGACTTTCATCACGATAGAAAACTTGAACCCCAGCCGCAGTTGCTGCACATGCATTAGAAATGCTCACATTGTTAGCAGATCTAACACGGTTTTGTTGTTCGTAAGATAAAACAGTTGGACCGTTGCCATCTACGATTTCAAAAGTGAAATTCACGTTATCAAATTTGGAATACTTCAAGTCATTATCTTGAAGATCAGTGTAGAAAATATGAAGAATCTGAGCACTGCCAACCCCACCAACACATGCCGAGATAGGGCCAGACACGTCGTGCGTTGTTTTGCCTCCCGAGCCTCCGCGACCATCGACCGTTACTTTCTTCCAAGTCTTTCCATTCCAGAGAGCTAATTTCAAAATTCCTTTAGCGCTGTCGGTATAAACAATTGCGGGTTGCCCGCGGAAATTTGCTGTGACCACGTGCAAGCCATCGGCAGTTGGATCAAAAACGCTAGATGTCCACGCAATTTGAGGTACTACCGAATTTGTGGCCACTGCCTCAGAACTACCTAATGAATTTTTCGCAGTTACCGTGAAGGAGTAGCTTTGCCCATTTTTTAAGTCGGGGATGAGAACTGGACTTTCCTGGGCATTTGTCACTTGCCCAGTTTTGAGATTTTTAATAATGTAACTAGAAATTTGCGCAGCGCGAAGATTAGCTGGTGGGTCAAAAGTAATTACCGCCGATTTATCTCCAACAAGAGCGGCTTGATTGCGAGGATTTTGCGGTAAAGCAATGGCAATTCCAACTGGAGGTTTTTGTCGCAGATCATCCATCATTGCAAGCGCTAAGGGACCTGGACCATGGAAAACTTCACCTGCATCTAAACTCGGCGTCATCACTGAATCTGTAGTTGAAGAATGAAATGTGGCTTCATCAACATGACTTACCGATGAACCAGCGTCATATTCTTTAGGAGAATAAAGAACTGGTTTAACTCCACCATTTGCTTTGATACCAAGGGGTCCAGACCAAACCAATGAATTTGTCATCGCCTTACCAAGTTCAAGTGAAGGCGAAGGTAAATCGGCAAGTCGAGAGCCATCTGGAAGTTGGGCATATGCATCAAAGGCAGTTGGGCGAACTATTTTGCCCCAACGATAAGTCAATGAGAGTGGATTACTGTCATAAGAATCAGTAGATAGGAAACCTAGTCCGTGGCAGATTTCGTGAATGAAAACAGACTGAAGATCGAATTCGGTTGTTGTTGGTGTACCGTCGCCTCGCTGGTCCCAATTCTGTGTTGAGTTAACTTCGATAACTAAATCTGATTTCTTAGTATCTAAATCTGTACCAGCTAAAGCATTTGCTAGCGCCGAGGGATACCAAAGCGTGGGATCGGGTGCACCAGGAAAGCCTGCAAAGTAATCGACAGGCATCGCGCTACCTAAAATCCTAGAATCGCGCGGACGAACCCAACTTGCTTCTACTTGTATTGGTACTTTTGAAACATAGTAAGAGGACCATATGTCTATTGCAGCCTGAACTTCTTTCTTTGCCCACTCTGGAAAATTGTTATAGGTAACTACAAAAGAGCTCTTGGCCTCTAAATGTGCTCCACCAAAAGTTGTTCCTGAAAGATTCTTACCACCACCGTTGCCTGCGTAGAGATTTCCCCAAACAGTTGATGGGAATTGCCGAATTTGTGAATACGCATCAGCATGAGTTGGCACGATTAATCCAGCAACAATCGCAATAACTGCGATCGTGGCTCGTGTCAGGTTCTTGCCTTTGGCGAACATATGCGCAAACCGTATCAGGATGAGATGATGCTCTCGTGGAAAACAAGACCCCAGAAAGTAAATCTATAGAAAATCAGAGTGACCAACTCTTTAATCGAATTCGTAATGAACCTCCGCTTACCGCTTCAGGGGTTTCTCAGCCAATTGAACCATCGCTAGAGGAGGCCCGAGCGGATCTCGCGCGAGCAATTAGCAAAATTGCACATTCCGCCCTTTCAAAAAAATATGGCCCACTCGTCGGAACAATTGCCGAAACTACCGCGGTATCTGTACTTAAAGATTTAGAGTCAAACCTTTATCGTGCAAAAGGAGATTTCACACTCGTTGCACAAGAATTATTAGATCGCGCGCTAGTTAGCCGAGCGAAAAAGAAGAAATAGTTGCTCCAATGAGAAATTTAATCACCATATATTCACGTCATAATTGTCATCTTTGTGATGTTGCGCATGAAACTCTTGAATCTTTAAAAGTAGAACTAGATTTCGACATTGAAAAGATTTATATCGACGGTGACGCTTCACTAGAAAAGGAATTTGGTGAGCAAGTTCCCGTTATTTTAATTGATGGCAAGCAACACGATTTTTTTCGTGTCGATTCAGTACGTTTTAGATCTTCCCTTGAAAAACATCGTCAGCATCAATAATTCGATACGAGTAACCCTGTTCGGCCAAGAAGCGTTGTCGGTTTTGAGCAAAGTCTTGGTCGATTGTGTCCCTAGAAACAACTGAATAAAAACGTGCAGTTCGGCCATCGGATTTTGGTCGCAAAATACGACCAAGGCGTTGTGCTTCTTCTTGACGAGAACCAAAGGCTCCTGAAACTTGGATTGCCACTGTTGCATCAGGTAAATCAATGGAAAAGTTTGCAACTTTTGAAACCACAAGACACTTGATTTCACCACTTCTAAAGAGATTAAATAATCGCTCTCGTTCTTTAATCGGAGTATCGCCCTTAATAAGTGGAACACCCAACATTTCGGTCAATTCATCGAGTTGATTAATGTATTGTCCAATAACAAGCACTTGATCATCTGCGTGACGCTTTGCAAGGGCTTGAACAACATTATGTTTGGTCTTAGTAGTGGCACAGTGTCGATAACGATTTTCTGGTTCGGCTGTTGCATATGTCAATCGCTCTGCTTCAGTTAAAGTCACTCGAACTTCAATACACTCGGCAGGAGCAATATAACCTTGTGCTTCAATCTCTTTCCAAGGTACGTCATAACGCTTGGGTCCGATTAGAGAGAATACTTCGCCCTCAAGGCCATCTTCGCGAACTAAAGTCGCCGTAAGGCCAAGCCGACGGCGTGATTGAATATCTGCAGTGAAGCGAAAAATAGGAGCAGGTAAAAGATGCACTTCGTCGTAAATAATCAATCCCCAGTCGTGGGTGTCAAATAAATCTAAGTGTGCGTATGCACCATTCTTTTTCTTTGTCATAACTTGATATGTAGCAATAGTTACAGGCCTGATTTCTTTCTTAGCACCAGAATACTCACCTATTTCATCGTCATTAAGAGTGGTGCGCTGAAGCAATTCTTCACGCCATTGTCTTGCTGCAATTGTGTTTGTGACAAGGATTAACGTTGTGGCTTTTGCATGTGCCATAGCTGCTGCGCCAACAATTGTTTTACCTGCTCCGCATGGCAATACGACTACGCCTGAACCGCCATGCCAAAAACCTTCTGCTGCATACTCTTGATAGGGGCGCATCTTCCAACCATTTTGAACCAAATCAATTTCATGGTGTTGCCCATCAACGTAGCCTGCAAAATCCTCTGCTGGCCAGCCAAGGCGAAGTAGTGATTGTTTAATATGCCCGCGCTGACTTGGATGAACAGCAATAGTTTCGGCATCAATTCGCACACCCAACAATGGTGCGATTTTTTTAGCCCTGATAACTTCTTCAAGAACTGCAGTATCGGTAGTAATAAGAATTAAGCCATGAACAGGATCAGATTCCAAACGCAAACGCCCATAACGAGACATTGTTTCGGCAACATCTACCAAGATTGAATGTGGCACTGCGTATCGTGAATACAGAAGCAATGTATCTATTACTTGTTCGGCATCGTGTCCGGCTGCACGAGCATTCCAAAGTCCAAGCGAGGTGAGTCTGTATGTATGGATATGTTCTGGTGATTTCTCTAACTCGGCAAAGGGTGCGATTGCGCGCCTGCATTCAGTGCTAAGCGGGTGATCAATATCTAGCAGTAGCGTTTTATCGCTTTGGACGATTAGTGGTCCATCAGTCATTTAATAGCGCCTTAACAAAAGCGTGCAAGAAATCACTGCGCTCTTCAAGAGCTTTAACACTTGCCCACTCATTCTTTGAGTGTGCACCTTCTCCCACGGCTCCGAGCCCATCAAGAACTTTTGCACCAGCTTCGGCAGCAAAATTTCCATCACTGGCACCGCCAACTCGTGCATGACCAAGTTTTATTCCCATTGCAGCAGCAACTTTTTCGGCACGATCGTATAAATCTTTTGTAGCACTCAATTCAAGAGGTGGTCGATTTAATCCACCAGTAATTTCTATACGTGCTTGGGCATGTATAGGCTTAATGGCACGAATGGTTTTATCGACGCGAAGAAGTTCATCTTGCGAAAAAGAACGAGCATCAATATCAAGTGTTGCTTTATCAGGGACTGTGTTGGTGGTATTACCAGAACGCAACATTGTAGGAACAACAGTTGTGCCGTGTTCGATATTTTCAAGAGATTTCAGGTGCAGAACGATTTGGGCTATCTCAACCGTTGAGTTGATTCCCTTTTCTGGTTCGAGACCAGCGTGAGCTGCTTTTCCGTGCACAGTAACTTGATACATGGAAGTACCCTTACGGCCAGTTTTAACTTTTCCATCAATTGCCGCTTCAAGAACAAGAACAGCTTTGGATTTTTTTGCTAACTCAACGATGAAATCTTTAGATGTTGCGCTACCGGTTTCTTCATCTGTTGTGGCAATGAGAGCAACTGAACCTTCAAGATTTTTCATTGCAAATAGTGCTTGGATAAATCCTGCCTTCATGTCATAAATTCCCGGGCCACGTGCAACGTCGCCTTCAACACTCCACAAAGGCGTAAAAGATCCGTGGGGCCAAACAGTGTCTAAATGTGCGAGTAAAACAATTTCTGGGTTTTCTGCTCCTAACCAAAAAACAGGTCGACCATTAACATCAAGAATTGTTGCTGGCTTTCCTAAAACTTCTTGCGCAATATCACTTGCAATCTCTATTACCTTCTTACAGGCATCTAAATCCTCAGTCGGCGACTCGCAACGAACAAGTCTTTCTAAAGCTTCAAGCATGGGTGTAATTCTGCCGTATTTGGCCTCATCGTGGGAGGTCATAGTGGTGCGACTCCAGTTATGCGAGGGATTCGAAAGGATTGCACTTCGCCTGTACCGTGATCGCGAGCGATTAACGAACCTGCGCTAATGCTCAATGGATCAACAATGCGATGCGTGGCAGAGCCGTTGTTATCGGCGTAACCAATTGAAAGCGTCTTTTGTTCTCTTATAAATTGATTGAGAATATCTAATGTTTCATTTGCAGTGGTTCTTGGTAGTGCGGTTAACGCATTTGCTGCAATTTCTCTTAATGAACTTTGTTTGTGGCTAGATTTTTCACCAGCTCGAAGTGCACGTAGCGCACCAGCTAAGACTTCGTCACTTAAGCGTTCGATTTCTCCGATAATACGCGGAGGCCTTGGCTTGGACTTTGCACGATTGAGTTTAGGTCCAGTAAGAAGCACGCCTGAAAGAGATTCTGCCGCAGGCATATATCCAGCGCTTCGAAGCGTTGCAATAATTTCTTGTGGTTCATGCTCACAGACTAAAACTTCTGGTGCAATTCTTCGAAGCTGGAGTCCTTCAACTTTTTTGTCAGCAAGAATTTGCGTCAAAATTGTTGCATCCTCACAACGGATATAGGCATTTGCATTTCCAACCCTAAGTCGTCCGTGACGCTTAGAGACATCACTGATGAGATATTCCAGTGGTTGAGGCATCGGAGTTTTCGAAGTCTTGCGCAAGAAATCCTTTATGTCCTCGCCAGTTTTGCCGTGATCTAGCCCGCGACGAATTGAAGTCTCGCTAAAACGATAAACAGTTGCTCCACCACGACTTTCTATGTCGGCTATTGAATCAAGGGTTCGAGCAATATCAATCTCCAATGGTCCGGGAGCGATTGCGGTGTTGTCGCTTTGAATCAAAATATGATCAACTGGTTTTGGTAAGTTGGCAGAAATTCCTAAATCTTCGATGTTATTAATGAATCCAAGGCCATATGTAGATATTGCTCCTTGCCCAGTGATTCCAAGCCATTCAGCCTCACGTAAAGTCCAGCTGACCAATTCATTTTGAAGTCCTGCATTTCGGCGTGAAGGCGCACGCCATTTCATTAGCTTGAGAAATGCTTCACTATTTGGTCTAAGCAATTGGTATTGAGCTAAGAGTTCAAGAGTTAATCTCTTTGTAGATGCAGCGTTTACTCGATCTAGTTCAGGTCCAAGGGCTGCAATATGTTTTGAATCTCCACGACCAATTAATCCACTTACCCGTGAAGTAACTAGCCACAGCGATGCGATAGAGCGCCACTTAACTTCAGGGTTTTGAGTTAACCACAGGTCAAATGAATGTGTAGGCAGAACGCGATCATCGGCATCAATCACAACTAAACCTGCCAAGTAGACAAGTTCGGCTATAAAAGAAGCGCAGTTTTCGTCAACACCCAAGTGATCTGCAGTTGCTTTTAAGTCGCGTACGCCAAGTCCACCAGCACGAAGTGCACTCGGTGGTTCCTCAGACCAGAAGTTGAGAACTTCTTCACACCAACGCAAGACCGTTGCAATGTTGGCAATTGATGCCCTATCAATTTTTGACTGAGCAACTTTTTCTCCATCAACGCCTGGTGGATTTGGTTCAGGATTTTTGTGAACCTTTCCACCACGAAGAAAAATTCCAACTTCGCGAGGAAGTATTACAGTCCTTTGATCAAGGGGTACTAAGAAGTTTTCCTTCAATAACCATGCAATTCCAGGTCCTGGATTTCGAATATCTCCGACGCTTCCACGTGGCGGACCCCACGTGAGTCTTTCCAAAATCTTCTTAGACGCTTCAGGTGCGTCGGCGAGTTTTTTCATAACCAACTTTGCCATTGATGCTGGCCCAAGTCCTGCAGGTTCATTTCCTAACACTTCACGCAATGAATTTGGTAAACGTAAACCGTCATCAGATTTATATATAAGTGCCAAGGTAATAAGGTGAGGAATCACAAATTTTGCGGAAGTGTCGGTAAGTGAAATGATTTCTTTCTCGCTCATGGGTTCGTTAAGTGCAGAACATGCTTCGAGAACTTGGAATTGCCATTCATTGAGGCTATCTACCGCACGTGCAAGGCTCGGCGCAGAACTTGCCCTAACCGCCAGAGATGAAAGATCGGGTGGTACTGGGGAAACTAAATCAGGGCGAAGTTCAAAGAGTGCAAGCAGAGAAGAGTCATCGAGTCCCCGAAGGAAGTCTGTGAAAGATCGCGTTTCCATAACTTGCCTACATTACTGGCATATTGCATCGGGTATTTACCGTTCTTTACGTTTACCCCACCGTGGAGTTATAAAGGTTCCAAGGGCTGCAAGGCGAGAGATGATTGGCCCAAGGGCGCGATTGAGAACGCGTGCACGCCGGAAATCATGCATAGGCCAGCCTTCACGGAGAGCTCGTATTCGCAAAATTGCATCAGGGTTAATGGCGCTGGGATTTCCGACCGCAAGGAGAAGTGGCAAGTCGTTGTGGCTATCTGAATATGAGTAACAGTTCTTCAAATCAAAGCCATGTTCAAGAGCTAACTTAACTAGCGCCCTGGCCTTTTCTTTGCCATGAAGCAAGGTACCAAGCATTTTTCCTGTGTAAATTCCATCCTTACTCTCAGCTTTGCTCCCAATTGCACCCGTAAACCCTAAATTCTTAGCGATAAGTTGCGCCATATCTTCAGGGGCTGCAGTGACTAGCCAAACTTCTTCGCCAGCACTCAAATGTGATTGCGCAATATCAATTGTTCCTTGCCACAACTTTGGTGATACATATTGATCATAAACATCCTGACCAATTGCCAGAATTTCTTTTACGTTGTGGCCACCGATGAAATCTGTGGCTGCATCTTGCCAACGATTAATTTCATCTGGGTTTTCTTTTCCGGTAAGACGATATCGAATATTTGCTAGTACAAACTTTGAGATATCGCTCTTTGAAAAGAACCCTCGCTGGTACATGCCTCGTCCAAGAAAATACAAGGTTGATCCTCGCAAAAGGGTGTTATCTACATCAAAGAAGGCAGCTTTGTTGGTTGTATGCGCCATATCTCAACCTTAGCGATAGGCGGCCGGTATTTACGCTTTATGCTTTACCCATGGCCAGCGTTCATGTGATTAGACACGGAGAAGTAGAGAATCCAATGAAGATTCTCTACGGCCGTCAACCAGGTTGGCGATTGTCAGAGCGCGGAGCCGAAATGGCAAAAGTTATTGCACAGTGGTCGCAAACACTCGACTTAGGCGCATTACATGTTTCACCTTTGCAAAGAGCTCAAGAAACAGCCCAACCGATCTCAAAAATACATAAAATTGCAATAACTACTGATGAAAAATTAATTGAGGCATCCAATATTTTTGAAGGAAAAGCTTTTGGCATTGGCGATGGGGCACTTGCTCATCCCTCCGCGTGGCGACATTTATGGAACCCCTGGAAACCTTCTTGGGGAGAGCCGTACGTAGAACAAATTAATCGCATGCTTGCTGCAGTTTTTTCTGCACATGAAGCTGCTCAAGGTAAAGACGCCATTTGCGTTTCTCATCAACTCCCAATATGGATCTTGAGGAGTGCAATTGAAGGTAGACGCTTATTACACGATCCTAGAAAGCGTGTATGCACTTTGGCATCGGTGACAAGTATTCATTTCAACGAGGCTGGCATCATTTCGGACCTGACATATTCCGAACCTGCACAACACTTACTGCCTTCTAAAAAATGAAAAAAAATTATTCTGCTGGACTTATTTTCGTACTAGTGATGACTTTAGTTTTAACAGGATGCGGTGGTGGTGGCTCATCTTCGAGCACAGAAAGTTTTGTTGCGGGCAATGGAGCAGTCACATTTATGAAAATTGGCCAGAGAATCCAAGCACCGTCAATTGAAGGTCAAACGCTAGATTCCAATTTCTATTCTGCGACATTAGGGAAAGTGGCAGTAGTGAATGTTTGGGCATCTTGGTGTTCACCTTGTCGAGCTGAAGCGCCAACTTTATCCGCGCTCTCACTTTCTTTTCCAGATGTTAATTTTGTCGGAATTCTTACTCGAGACAATCCAGCCAACGCAAAAGCTTTCATAAAGCGCTTTTCAATCACATACCCAACCCTCATTGATGACTCAATTTTACTTGGCTTTCGGAAGTCACTTGTTGCAAATGCAATTCCTTCAACCTTGGTGATTGATAAAAATGGACTTGTGGCTGGAAGAATATCTGGTGAAATTACGGTTGCATCCTTAACAGACCTCATCGAAAGAGTGGCTGCCGAATGAAAGATTTTGTAGTTAACCAAATTTTCGACGGTACTCTTCTTGCTTCTTTTCCAATTGCGATCATTGCTGGCTTAATTTCTTTCATCTCACCTTGCGTGCTTCCGCTAGTTCCTGGATACCTTTCATTCGCGGCAGGCATTTCAAGCAGTAAAGGTAAAGTCTTTGCAGGGTCAATCCTTTTCGTTTCAGGCTTTACTGTCCTATTTATTTCATACGGTGCACTTTTTGGTGGAATTGGATCAAAGATTCTTGATCATGAAGGGTATATAACAAAAGGGCTCGGGCTATTGACGATCGTGATGGGCATAATTTTTATGGGCAGATTTCCTATGATGCGAACATTTCGCCCGCAAGTTTCAGTCATGGGCGGCCTTGTCGGTGCACCAATATTGGGATTCGCATTTGGTGTGGGCTGGACTCCGTGTATTGGTCCAGCACTTGCAGCAGTTGAAACTCTTGCTTTCCAAGAATCCAGCGCACTTCGTGGAGCGATTCTTTCCTTTGGATATTGCACAGGACTTGGCTTGCCCTTTATTTTCTCTGGATTATTCCTCGATCGATCTGCACGATTACGCCATTTCCTTTCCCGTAAAGGCAACGTAATTTCAAAAGCTGGTGGAGTTTTTCTCATATTAATTGGTCTCTTGCAAGTTCTCGGAATTTGGAGTGAAATCATGGTTTCGCTTCGCTCACTTATATCGAATTTTACTCCGGTGCTATAGATGCAAAAAGAGAATCAAATACTAGAAATTGATAGTTCTGGAATGCTGCGTTTTCTTTGGCGTCAACTTACGAGTATGCGAACCGCTCTCATACTTCTCTTGCTCTTAGGTGTGGCTGCAATCCCAGGCTCACTTATTCCGCAGAGAAGTCAAAACCCAATGGCCGTTCGAGAATATTTCGCGAATGATCCAACATTGGCAAATTGGTTTGATCGATTTTCACTCTTTGATGTCTATGGATCACCTTGGTTTAGCGCGATCTACATATTGCTCTTCATTTCACTCATAGGGTGTGTACTGCCTCGCTCGCTCGATCATTTTAAAATGGCTCGAGCTCTTCCTCCGATAACTCCTAAGAATTTAAATCGAATGGAATTTTATCGAAGCTGGCAAGGAGCTGGTGGAGAGTTCGAATCAGGCAGGACTTGGCTCAAGAAGAATCGTTTTCGAATTCGTGAATTTGATGGCGCACTCTCTGCGGAGAAAGGTTTTTTGCGTGAAACAGGAAATCTTCTCTTTCACCTAGCACTCGTTCTCATCTTGATCGGAGTAAGTCTTGGCGCATTATTTGGCATGAGGGGTGAAGCTATTATCAATAAAGGAGAGAGATTTGTAAACATCCCAACTTCTTACGATTCAGTGTCATATGGCAAGCTATTTTCTGATAAATCTCTTCCATCCTTTTCAATAAAAGTTACAGAATTTATCGCAAAATATAATTTGCTCACCAATGCTCCTGAGGATTACACCTTGAGTGTGGACACAATTGAAAAACCAGGCGCTAGACTTGCACATCACATAATTAAAGTTAATAGCCCACTAAGTTTTGGAAGTACTAATATCTACTTGCAAGCAAACGGTTATTCACCCGTTGTAACCGTTCGAGATTCAACCGGAGAAGTAGTGATGCAAGGGCCTGTGCCATTCTTGCCTCAAGATGCTAATTTAACTTCAATTGGTGCAATCAAAGTTCCAGACTCAAATCCGCAATTAGGTTTCATTGCCTCATTCCTACCAACGGCTGCTCGAGACAAAGTGCGGGGTGGAATCTCGGGATTCCCAGAAGCACTTGATCCAAAACTTCTTTTCTCTATTTGGAAAGGAGATCTCGGCTTGGATCGCGGAGTTCCCCAATCTGTCTATCGAATCGATACTTCCAAAATGGAGAAGATCGGTCTGCACTCTTTAAAGGTTGGGCAAAGGTTTACTTTTCCTGAGGGCTCCATCACATTTGATGGAGTAACTCCCTGGGTTAATCTTCAGATCGTAAAAGACCCAGGAAAGATCTATGCGCTCCTTGGCGGTATTGTTGCCATTCTTGGTTTACTTGCATCCCTTTTTACCAGAAGACGTCGGATCTGGATTCGAGTAAACGAGAATGGAATTGTTGAAGTTGCAGGTTTAGCCAAGAATGGTGCACCTGGATTAGAGAATGAAATATCGAGCTTGGCTGAACTATTGGAGAGAGTTGAGAGATGACACATTCATCGTGGGCCTACCTATCTAACTATTTGATTTATTCATCTATGGCTCTTTATACCTTGGCTTTTTTTGCTCATGCATACGAAACCGCCTGGGCTGTTCGTGCTCCCAAGTCACCAGCACCTACTAGCGGACTGCTGGTTAAAACTTTTGATTTCACTCGAACAGAGAAAATTGCGCGCATTGCGACTTCCTTCATGATCCTAGGTACCTTGCTTTTGTTCGCCGGAGTTATTGCACGAGGAATTTCCGCTGGACGAGTTCCATGGGGGAATATGTATGAGTTTTCCATAACGGGAGCACTCGCGTTTTGCGGCGCATACCTCTTTGCGCTGCGTAAATATGATTTGCGATGGTTGGGCTTATTAGTCTCCATTGCGGTTCTATTAACTTTGGGTACTGCAATTACTGTTCTCTACCGCCCAAGTGCGCCCCTTGTACCTGCTCTTAAATCAACGTGGTTAGTGATCCATGTTTCTGCAGCAATAGTTTCTGGAGGAGTGTTTTTATTAGCGAATGTGATTGCCGCTGCATATTTATATCTAGATGCGATGGAACAAAAAGGCGAGCGGAGTGCATGGGCAAAACGCTTGCCTTCTCTTGAAGTCTTAGATCAACTCTCATACCGACTTGTAGCATTTGTATTTCCACTCTGGACCTTTGCTGTAATTGCAGGAGCTATTTGGGCAGAGCATGCATGGGGTCGATATTGGGGATGGGATCCAAAAGAAACGTGGGCATTTATTACATGGGTTGGATATGCGGCTTATTTACACGCACGAGTAACCGTTGGTTGGCGTGGAAGAAAAGCTGCATGGCTCTGCTTGCTCGCTGGTTCAACTTTTCTCTTTAATTACGTTTACGTAAATGTATGGGGAACCGGAAAACATACCTACTCTGGACTTTAAGAGATTTAGAGTTTTCGTAAGAAATCTGGATCATCATCGGGCGGAATAATTCGATGAGTTCCTGGGCGAGGTGGGCGTGTGCGCTTTGGTCGACCAAGAATCCAATATGCAACACTGCCGATGGTTCCTATGATGACTATTAATAGAATCCAGGCCCACTTTGGAAGATTACGTATTTCTGCAGAATCGGTGCGCGCACAATCAACCAAGGTATAAACCGTGATTGCAAAACTAATCACTATGGGGAGATAACGCATAAGGAGAGTCTATGTCCTTTCTAGGAGAGCCACAGCGCGATGGCAAATAGGAGTGCAAAGAGCAGTTGCACTTGACCAGTTTTCACTAAAACAGGAATGAGCGCTTCCCCTTTTGCCCCCTGAACAATTGTCCGAGCTAGAGAAATGGTAAGCGGAGTTATTGCAAGTGTGAGAAGTGACCACGGTGCAGATGCGATGAGGGCGGTAATCTGGGCAACAATGAGTAGGCCAATATAAAAATACCTGCTATTCCTATCACCCATTCTCACAGCAAGAGTATCTTTTCCAACGAGGGCATCCTTCTCGCGATCTCGTAGATTATTAACTGCAAGAATTGCACATGCCAAACATCCAACAGGTATCGCTATCAGAAAACTATTTATCGATATAGTTTGGGTTTGAACAAAGAATGAACCCATTGTCGCAACTAAACCAAAGAAAATGAATACTGAAATTTCACCGAAACCGCTATATCCGTAGGGGCGCTTTCCTCCGGTATATGCCCATGCTGCGCTAATAGATATTGCACCGACAAGAATTAACCACCACGATGTAAAAATTGCGAGCGATAGCCCAACAACAGCTGCAATGAAAAAACTATAGATTGCAGCTCTTTTTACGCTTTGTGCTGGCGCTAAGCCGCTTGCAACTAAGCGAACTGGCCCAACTCTGTTGGCATCACTTCCTCTGATCCCGTCCGAATAATCATTTGCATAATTAACCCCAACCTGGAGAGCGATACTGACAATGAGAGCAAGCACAGCCATTAAAGGACGAGCGCTACTTCGAGCAAGGGCAGTTGCAACAATTACTGGTGCAATCGCTGCCGGCAAAGTTTTTGGTCTAGCTCCAAGAATCCACTTATTACCTGATGTCATAGACCAACCCCTTGCTCGCGCACCAAATCGGCAAGTGCTCTTCGGTCAACTTTACCAACACCAATCATGGGGATAGTTGCTACGTAAAGGAATCCTTTTGGTTTGGCAACGGCCCCAAGAACACTTTCTAGGTGTTGAACCGTTTCTAGCTCATTTAAGGCTGAGCCATTTTTAGTAACAATATAAAGAGCAGATCCCCATTCGGGATCTGGAACAGAACAAGCAACAAGCTCACTGGCAGGAAATTTTTGAGCCAAAGCCTCTTCAATGGCAATTAGAGAAACTTTTTCTCCCCCGCTAATAATAATCTCATCTGCTCTTCCTGAGATTTTTAGCATACCGCTATCAAAAGTTCCGATGTCATTTGTTGTAAACCAGCCAGAGGAAAAACTATCGTTCCAAGAAGATTCATTATTGAGATAGGTCGTTGCCAGCATTGGCCCTTTGATTTGCACCTTATGGTCTTTACTAATTCTGACTTCAACGTTGGGTAATGGATTGGAGTTATAAACGCATCCTCCACAAGTCTCAGTCATTCCATATGTAGTAACAAGGTTAATCCCTGCCATTTGTGCACTTTTGGTAAGTGAATTTGTCAGGGCATCTCCACCCACGAGAACGGCTTGCGCGTTTTGTAAATGTTTTAATAGTTCTGCATCGCCATTTATTGCTCTAAAGAGTTGCGTTGGAACAATTGCCGTAAAATCGGCATCAACGAACTTTTCACTATTTCGAAGGTCAATAGGTTCAGTTCCAAGTTCCAGAGATCTTGCTAAGACATTTACTCCAGCAATATGTGTAAGTGGCAGAAGCAACGACCATCTCTGACCAGGTTTTGCTCCAAGAAAAGTTAAAGCAGATTGAGTTGATGCGTGTAATGCATTTGCAGATATTCCAACTTCTTTAGCTCTACCAGTTGAGCCGCTCGTTGCGATGACAAGATCGATGCCCTCGGGAACATGGCTACTGCTCACTTGACCAAAACCAAGAGCCGGACCAAATCCAGAAATGGCAGCACCTATTTCGCCCATTACCTGAGTAATTGAGCGCTCTGCGGGGACCCTGCGCAGCTCTCGTTTTAACGACTTATCCATTGCCACCGTAGGCTAGCGCCCGTACCCGTGCAGGAGGAAATGTGAGCAAGCCAATCAAGCGTGAGTTCGGTAGTCGTGCGATTCCGCAATGGAAAGACGCAACAGCTGACGAAAATTTCACAGATGTCATCTATGAAGTTGCTGACGGAATTGCAAAGATCACGATTAATCGTCCAGAGGTCCGTAATGCATTTAGGCCTCAAACAATTATCGAATTACAGAGCGCTTTTTCACTTGCTCGAGATAATGAAGAGGTCGGTGTAATAATTTTAACTGGTGCTGGCACCGAAGCTTTTTGTTCTGGTGGCGACATTCAGGTTCGCGGAGATGATGGTTATCTCGGAGATGATTCATTAGCAAAAAAAGGTATTGGCCGACTCAATGTTTTAGACTTACAAGTTCAAATTCGTCGAACACCTAAACCAGTTGTGGCAATGGTTGCAGGTTGGGCTATTGGAGGAGGGCATGTACTTCATGTTGTCTGTGATTTAACGATTGCTGCAGAAAACGCGAAATTTGGACAAACCGGTCCAATGGTTGGCTCATTCGATGGCGGTTACGGTGCAGGACTTCTTGCAGCTCATGTTGGGCAGAAGAAAGCCCGAGAGATTTGGTTTCTTACACGTGAATACAACGCACAAGAAGCTCTAGATATGGGGCTTGTCAATATAGTTGTCCCAATTACCGAACTTGAAGCCGAAACTGTTTCATGGTGTCGTGAAATGCTAAGAAATTCTCCATTGGCAATTCGCTTACTCAAAGCGAGTTTGAATGCTGCCGATGACGGACTTGCTGGTGTGCAACAACTTGCTGGCGATGCAACTTTGCTTTTCTACATGACACAAGAGGGTCAAGAAGGTCGCGATGCATTTAAAGAAAAGCGTCCTCCAGATTTTGGAAAATTTCCAAGGCGTCCATAAATGTTAGATTCAATTCTTGAATCTATTCAAGTGGTTGCACTGCCAACTAAAACAAGCTTTAGATCAGTGGACACTCGCGAAGTCCTACTCATTCAAGGCCCTCATGGCTGGGGAGAGTTCTCACCTTTTGTTGAATACACACCTCGAGAATGTGTTCCTTGGTTAGTAAGTGCCATCGAATCTGCCTACGTTTCACCGCCCACCAAAATACGCGAATGGATACCTGTTAACGCCACGATGCCCGCCGTTAACGGAGAGCAGGCTATTGCAGAAGTACTTTCATGGTTTCCTGGATGTACGAGTGTAAAAGTAAAAGTGGGAATTGATAACGCACAAGATCTTGCACGCATTGAAATAGTTCGACAATTAATTCCTAATGCGAAGATTCGATTAGATGTCAACGGGAATTGGTCGGTAGAGCAAGCGTTAGAAATTCTTGAGAAAGTTTCTGAACTAGGAAGTATTGAATTTGTTGAACAACCTTGCGCAACAGAAAGTGAGTTACGCGAATTAAAAAATCTGCTATCTACTCCAATCTTAATTGCAGGCGATGAAATCATTAGAAAATCGATTGACCCATTAGCTTTGAACCTAGATGCAGCGATTGACATCGTTGCTCTAAAAGTTGCACCCCTAGGGGGAATCAAAAATTGCCTTAACATTGCAAAACATTTCCAAAAGCCAGTTGTGGTTTCGAGCGCTTTGGATTCTGCGGTAGGAATTTCATATGGGCTTAAATTGGCCAGTACCCTTTCACAATTGCCTTATGCATGTGGCTTGGCAACAGGTGCACTATTGGCAATTGATTTATATGAACTTCCAATTGTTAATGGTGCAATAAAGGTAAATTCAATGAATCCTAATCCTCAAATATTGAGCGAGTGTGCAGTCTCAGGCAATAGATTGGATTGGTGGCGTGATCGAGTACGACAGACTTGGAGCGCTGGCGCAGATAAATGGGTAACGAAGGAGGGGTGGCTTTCGTGAATCAATCAACTCAACTTGCTCGCTCTATAGTTCGCCAAGTTATTGAAAGTGGAATTAAAGACGTCGTTGTATCTCCCGGTTCACGCAATGCCCCTTTACTTATCGCGTTTTACGAAGCTTCACAATTGCATTTAATTAATATGCATGTGCGTATAGATGAACGTACTGGCGGCTTTTTTGCCCTCGGAATTGCAAAAGCTACAGAAGTACCTGTTGCTCTCTTGTGTACCAGCGGAACTGCAATTGCTAACTATCACCCCGCAGTTCTTGAATCGTGGCATTCGCAAGTCCCACTCCTTGTTATTACAGCCGATCGTCCAGCACGTCTACGTCAGAGTGGTGCAAACCAAACAACTATGCAGAAAGATTTTTTTGGGCCAGCAACGAATTTCGCATCTGATATTTCAGGTTCTGAAAGTGACTTAACTCAGGCATTGAGCGCTCTACAAAATGGCCCAGTTCATCTCAACGTTCAATTTGATGAACCCTTATTAAGCGATGACGATAGTGAGTGGCTCCAAAATATTAAGTCAAGAAAATTTATTAAGGTGGGCGAGGAAAGTAAAGAATTAATCATTAATGAGGAGAAAGGCGTCTTAGTAATTGGCCATGATCGTGCAGGCTTAGACGCTAAATTGGTCAAGACATTCGTTCTCGAACTTGGTTGGCCGGTCATTGCAGAAGATCCACTAACTTTTCCAAATGCACAAGCTCACGCTTCGCTGTTCTTAACTTCAGAAAAGACGCGAGCTCTACTCAAGCCCGAAGTAGTCATTGTTATTGGAAGAACAACACTTTCTCGATCAATAAACGCTTTAGTGAAATCTGCTAAGAAAGAAATTGTTATTGATCCTCGCGTGCTATTAGTAGATATAAAGCGCACTGCAGATGAAATTTTTACAGCCCTTCCATCCTTAAATATCAAAAAGAAGTGTTCCCTGCAATGGATTGCCGACTGGAATTTGCAGAGCGAGCGAGCGAGTCAAGCGGCAGTTTCATTACCTAATTGGGGAGAGGCAAGTATCGCCAAAGCTATTTCATCAGCAGTTGCCCTTGGCACGACAGTCTTTGTTTCATCATCTCGCCCGATCCGCGACATTGAAGGATTTGCCGTTCCTCGAAGTGGAGTTGAAACATTTGCTAATCGTGGACTTGCAGGAATTGATGGGAATATCTCAACTGCCCTAGGAATTGCTTCGCAAAGAGAATCTACCCTTGCAATTTTGGGCGATCTTGCCTTCTTGCACGACGTGACTGGACTTATTGGCGCTGAAGGAATTAAGGCAAGAATTATTGTAATCAACAACGATGGTGGGGGCATTTTTTCAACTTTGCCGCAAAGCGGTGTCGAAGGTTTTGAAAAGATTTTCGGAACTCCACACGGTCGAGATCTTGTTGCAATTACAAGAGGCTTTGGAGTTGAGGCAACTGAAGTAAAGAGCATTGGTGACTTAATTAACGAAATACAGAAACCAATTGCTGGATTAAGTGTTGTTGTTGCAGTTGTACCTTCTCGCGAAATAAACGCTAAAGCTCTAAAGGATTTGTATCTAAGCCTTACTTAGAGCATGAATCATCGGAGCAAATTTAACTTGACTCTCGGCTAATTCTTTATCTGGATCTGATTCTGCAACAATTCCGCAACCAGCAAAAAGCCGAATTGAATTTCCTGCAATCTCGCCACAACGAAGTGCAATTCCTAATTCACCATCGCCTCGGGCGTCGATCCATCCAACCGGTCCTGCATATCGACCTCGGGAGATGCCTTCTAATTCCAAAATTATTGCATTTGCAGATTGTGTTGGAGTTCCGCAAACAGCAGCGGATGGATGCAACTTTGCAAGAATTGCAAATGTATCTACATGGTGTGCGGATTCAGAAATTACTCCGGTGACATCAGTTGCTAAATGCATAACATTTGCTAAGTGCAAGACGAAGGGTGAGTCAGGAACATTTGTTGAGGAACAAAAATGTGAAAGTGATTCAACTACCGAGCGCACAGCGTAAACATGCTCTTCAAGATCCTTGGAGGATCTTGCTAGAGATGCCGATCTTGCAAGATCTTTTTCATCATCTCCTGTTTTACTGATAGTGCCTGCAAGGACTCGCGAAGTGACCATTCCGCGTGTTAGGCGTAACAACAGTTCCGGAGTTGCTCCAATTAGTCCCTCAACACAGAAACACCACGTGGATGGGTATTGCTCCGCAAGGTTTCGAAGAATGAGCCGAGGATCGATGCTTGCAGAAGCCAATGCATTTACATCGCGAGCAAGCACGACTTTTTCAATCTTTTCCTCCTGAATTTTCTCAACAGCAATGGAAATATTTTCTTTCCATTGATCAGTTGAAATCGTTCCATTGCTCCATGTGTAAGCCGGCGCACTTAGTACTTCTGGAGTTTGGCGTAGCGGTGGTTGGGCTTGCTCACCTATCCACGTGATCCAAGATTTTCCGCCCTTCATACCAACGACAACTTGAGGGATGATAAGGACAGACTCATCTTCTTCAGAGTATGAAAATGAGGTAAAAAGTATTGGGCCAGTGCCAGTGATATGGACAGAATCTGTAACTGCAAATTTTTCTAGCTGTTGGTGCCACCAATTTCGACCTTGAGCAAATCGATCAGTGCCTTTTACCGTGGTTTGAGCAAATACTCCCCAGCCAACCATTCCATCGCCACCACGTACCCACGAAAATGGTTTTGCATCGGGAAGTAACTCCAATAACGGCAGATGCTCGCCTAGGCGCGTGGTTGTTACAGGAATTAATTGGGGCACAATAAATAGTTACTTTTGGATCTTGCGCCACACAAGTGGAAGAGAAGTTCCAGCAATTGCAATCTTCAAAACTTCACCAAGAATAAATGGAGTAAATCCTGCACTCAATGTCCAAGACCAACTCTTACCTGTAACAGAATGCAACCAGAAAACTCCAAAAGAGAAAATTATTGCGTTACCCAGCAACATTGTTGGCAGTGCCGTACGAAAGCGTTGATCCCAGCGTCGTCCAGCAAGTGCGCCTGTAACCAATGATGCAACCACCATTCCGATAATGTAACCGCCAGTTGCACCCGTTAATCTTTCCATTCCGTGACCACCGCCTGCGAAAACTGGTGCACCAGCAATTCCTATTAGTAGATATGTAAGTAGCGTTGTTAATCCAAGGGTTGCGCCATAGCTGGTTCCAATAAGTAAAACAGCCAGCGTCTGCCCTGTAACAGGAACGGGTGAGCCAGGAATTGGTAGCGCTATTTGGGCTAAGCCAGCAATAAATGCAGTTCCCGTGACAACCAGAATGGCGTTATTGAGTACAGAAGTTTGTGGGAAAACTGCGCTCTTCAAGGAAATCGTTGACATGCTCGCCCCTTTGCTCACTCACGCATTCGTGAGTTTCGTTGGTGGATACTTCATTGATTGTGAGTTGTGGCCGAAGCCTACTCTGCGCTTGAATGGGCACATGTCTCGGGCCAACCTCAATAAAGATCCTCATGAGGTGTCATCAATGTTTGATGGCGTTGCAAAGCGCTATGACCTCATGAATGATTTATTGTCTTTGGGCCGAACGCGCGCATGGAGACGGGCAACCACATTGATAATCGCGCCAAGGCCAGGTATGAAAATTCTTGACCTCGCCGCCGGCACCGGTTCCTCTAGCGCCCCATTGGCCAAAGCTGGGGCTGAAGTGATTGCCTCTGATTTCTCTGACGGGATGTTGGCCCAAGGTCGCGCTCGCCATCCAGAACTGACCTTTATGAAAGCCGATGCTCTTACTCTGCCATTTCCTGATGCAACATTTGACCTTGTGACCATCTCTTTTGGACTTCGCAATACTGCCGACCTCGATAAAGCGCTGGCACAGGGGCTTCGGGTCACAAAACCAGGTGGCAGGCTAGTTGTTGCTGAGTTTTCCCATCCAACATGGAGGCCATTTCGCGCTCTCTATATGAATTATCTGATGAAAGCCATGCCGGCAATCGCCCGTGGCACCGCTAAAAATCCTGATGCCTATGTGTATCTGGCCGAATCAATTCGAATCTGGCCCGATCAGGGCTCCTTGGCCAAGCGCATTTCAGCCTCGGGTTGGAGCGCGGTTACGTGGAAAAACCTCACGGGTGGAGTTGTCGCAGTTCACAGTGCTATCAAGGGGTAGCGGTAATTCAGGGGGCTTTTTCAACCCTAGAATTTCGACACCATGACTTCAGCGCCAAATCCTTACGTACCAATCTTGGTGATTGGGGCAATTGGCTTTGGTTTTGCTGCCTTCTCTGTTGGTATTGCGGCTATCACAGGACCTAAACGTTACAACCGCGCGAAGTTGGAAGCCTATGAATGCGGAATCGAACCAAGTCCCCAAGCTGCCGAAGGCGGACGTTTTCCAGTCAAATATTTCTTAACCGCAATGTTATTCATTATCTTTGATATTGAAATCGTTTTTCTTTACCCGTGGGCAGTAACTTTTGACAAGTTAGGTTTATTTGGACTTGTTGAGATGGCTATCTTCATTGCCACTGTATTTGTTGCATATGCATATGTTTGGCGCCGCGGCGGATTGGAATGGGATTAATTATGGGTCTAGAAGAAAAATTACCTAGTGGGCTTGTATTAACAAGTGTTGAAAAACTTGCTGGCTACATGCGAAAGAATTCTCTTTGGCCGGCAACTTTTGGACTTGCATGTTGTGCGATCGAAATGATGGCAGCAGGTGCTGGTCGATATGACTTAGCTCGTTTTGGAATGGAAGTTTTCCGAGCATCCCCTCGCCAAGCCGATCTCATGATTGTTGCTGGTCGAGTTTCAAATAAGATGGCACCAGTCCTTCGTCAAATTTATGATCAAATGGCTGCGCCAAAATGGGTTATAGCAATGGGTGCATGTGCTTCATCTGGCGGAATGTTTAACAATTACGCAATTGTTCAAGGTGTAGATCACGTGGTTCCAGTTGATATTTATTTGCCAGGATGTCCACCGCGTCCTGAAATGTTGATGGATGCAATTTTGAAGTTACACGATCATATTTACGCTGAAAAACTTGGACCAAATCGTGAAAAAATTATTAAAGAAGTTGAAGAAGCTGCCATGAACGCAAAACCAACGCATCAATTAAAGGGATTGTTGGCATGAGCGAACAAGGAATGTTTGGAGCCAAAGGCACCGGAGATACTTCCGGCTATGGGGGGTTAGTTCGCAGCCTCGTTTCACCCGGCTCTAGCGAGCGTCCATTTGGCGGTTATTTTGATGACATTGCCGACGACTTAGAACGTGCATATCCAGATTTTTCCAACGCTATTGAAAAAGTTGTTGTCGATCGAGGCGAACTTACATTGCATGTGAAACGTGAAAAACTTATTGAAGTAGCATTGATTTTACGTGATAAGTTGCTTTTTGAAATGTGCCTTGGAGTTAGTGGAGTTCATTACCCAACTGAAGTTAACCGCGAACTTCATGCGGTCTATCCACTACTTTCAATTACACGCAATCAACGAGTACGCCTTGAGGTTAGCGTTTCGGATTCCGACCCACATATTCCTTCATTAGTCGAAGTTTGGGCGGGTAATAATTGGAACGAACGTGAAACATTTGACATGTTCGGAATTATTTTTGATGGTCACCCGGGTTTAACGCGCATCTTGATGCCTGATGATTGGCGCGGACATCCTCAACGCAAAGATTATCCACTTGGTGGAATTCCAGTTGAGTACAAGGGCGCAACAATTCCCCCTCCAGATGAACGGAGGTCATACAAATAATGAGTTCAATGACAGATCCGTATGCATCCTCACGAGAAACAACAGAAGGCACAGTATTTTCTGTCACGGGTGGAGATTGGGATTCCCTTGTTACTGAAATTGGCGCAACAAAAGAAGAACGAGTTGTCGTTAACATGGGGCCACAACATCCTTCAACTCACGGAGTTCTGCGGTTAGTCCTTGAACTTGAAGGCGAAACAGTCACTGAAGTGCGATGTGGAATTGGTTATTTACATACTGGAATTGAAAAGAATACCGAGTACCGAAGCTGGACCCAAGGAGTTACTTTCGTAACTCGTATGGATTATCTTGCCCCTTTATTTAACGAAACGGCTTATTGCCTTGGCGTGGAAAAACTTCTTGGAATTACCAACGACGTGCCAGAGCGTGCAAGTGTTATTCGCGTCATGATGATGGAGTTCAATCGCATTTCATCTCACATGGTGGCCTTAGGTACAGGAGCCCTTGAACTCGGGGCACTTTCTCCCATGATCTTCTGCTTCCGCGAACGCGAGAAAGTCCTAGATATATTTGAACTTATCGCAGGTCTTCGCATGAATATGGCCTATATCCGCCCAGGTGGAATTGCTCAAGATTTGCCTGAAGGAGCGCTTATAAAAATCCGTCAAAGTGTTAAAGAGCTGCGACGTGATTTTAAAGATAACGAGAAATTACTTGTTGGAAACAGTATCTGGATGAAACGCACTGAAGGAATTGGTTACCTCGACCTTGCCGGATGTACAACGCTGGGAGTTACAGGACCGGTGCTTCGCTCAACTGGTCTGCCTTGGGATCTTCGTAAGACTGCTCCTTATTGTGGATATGAGAATTATAATTTTGATGTTATTACCGCTGATACTTGCGATGTTTACGGCCGATTCCTCATCCGCATGAATGAATTAGAACAATCTCTGCGAATTATCGAACAATGTGTTGACGCTCTTGAAAAACTTGAAGGAGCACCAGTAATGGTTGCTGATAAGAAAATTGCTTGGCCATCACAATTAGCCCTTGGCGGAGATGGACTTGGAAACTCTCTTGATCACATTCGCCAAATTATGGGGCAATCGATGGAATCACTTATTCATCACTTCAAATTAGTAACAGAAGGTTTTCCTGTTCCTGCGGGCCAGGTCTATTCAGCCGTTGAATCACCAAGAGGTGAGCTTGGTGTGCACCTGGTATCCGATGGCGGAACCAAGCCATATCGAGTTCATTTCCGCGAACCATCTTTTAATAACTTGCAATCAACATCAGCAATGTGTGAAGGCAGTTTAATCGCCGACATTATTGGAGCTGTTGCTTCTATCGATCCCGTGATGGGAGGTGTTGATCGCTAATGGCATTTTCACAGACTCAACAACAAACCATGGATTCAATCATCGCTCGTTACCCACGCAAACGTTCTGCGATCATGCCATTGCTACATTTTACGCAATCAATAGATGGATATGTAACAAATGATGCAATAGAATTGATTGCTAAAAAGCTTGAATTAGAAAGTGCCGAAGTATCAGCAGTTTCTACTTTCTATACTCAGTACAAGAGAAAACCAGTTGGCGAGTATCACGTTGGAGTATGCACAAATACGCTCTGCGCTGTTATGGGTGGAGATGCCATATTTGCAGGCCTTAAAGAGCACTTAGGTATCGAAAACGATGGCGTTACTGCCGATGGAAAAGTTTCACTTGAGCATATTGAATGCAACGCAGCATGCGACTACGCACCTGTCGTAATGGCCAACTGGGAGTTTTACGACAACCAAACAGTTCAATCTTCAAAAGATTTAGTCGATTCAATGCGCG
>CAMCYO010000011.1 GCA_945884695.1 Streptomyces griseus | reverse complement strand
TCTTTATTTGATTTAATCCAAGAAGTATTAGCATCTAGACAGTCTTTACTAACCCATGTTAATTTTGCGTTTTTTACTGTCGGGTTCTTTGCGCACTTATATGTTGTTGTCTTCACCTTCGTAGTTGCCCCAGATTTTGCACAGGCAACCCCGTTACTAATCTTTACAGCAGCGCTTGCCGGTGGTGCGATGAATGACCCTGCAAGGAGTAAGCCTGCAACCGAGGCGGTAATGACTTTGGCAAACATATAAACCCCCAATAGATCCCCTACAGATTATGTCCCAATCTTAGCGATGAATCTCATGAAGAGCAAGTATGCCCACGCACGGTTTCTAGGAATTGACTGTGAAAATTAGCAGATGGGGTTATTTCTGCCCTTGCCTTATCCGAACGTTCATGCCAATTTTGCGTATTAATGGTCGGGGGCCAAATCGAGTGATGAAACTCAAAATCAGATAATGCCAACCCGGAACCGAAAGAGCTTTACCTTTTTGCGAATCTTTCCAGGCCTTAGTAACGACATTTTCAGAATTGAGCCACATAAATGAAGGAAGGGCTTGCATTTTCATTCGCCCACGTTCATGAAACTCTGTGCGCGTGAAACCAGGACAGAGAGCGGTGATATTTATATTAGTTTTTCGTAATTCAGAATTAAGGGATTCGCTTAATACAGTTAAGTATGACTTTGATGCACTATACGTTCCTCCGGCTATCCAACCAGCAACCGAGGATACATTGATAACAGTTCCACTATTTCTAGCTTGCATAATCGGTAAAACTGCGTGCATCAGACGCATGGGAGTTTGAACCAGTACTTCAAGTAGCTGCTTTTCAGCATCAATGTTACTTACTAAAAAGCTCTTGTTAATTCCAAAACCTGCATTATTAACTAAGACTTCTATTGGCTCTTGTAAATTCAGCAGACGCTTTTCGACTTGAGTTACACCATCGTTTGTTGCAAGATCAGCCTGAATCACTTCACATCGTACATTGTGCGCTGTAGATAGATTTTTCGCACTCTCATCTAATCGATTTTTATCGCGAGCTACAAGGACCAGATTGAATCCGTTTCCGGCAAGTAGTTCTGCAAAACTTGCACCGATTCCAGCAGTTGAACCAGTAATAAGAGCAAATTTTGAAGTATTAACATTGTCCATAATTGATTAACGTATTCGTAATTCGGCAGGAGCACCAGCTGGTACAACAGGATTATGTGGTGCGATCGGAGCAATGGTTTTGTAAGCAGAGCCTTGAAGTGGGCGAAGATCAACCTGACCGCAGTTTGGCCACATAGACATTGCGCGTTCTGCTTGTGCCGTAATTGTTAGCGAAGGATTGACACCCAAGTTCGCTGTAATTGTTGAACCATCAATAATATGGAGTGTCGGATAATTCCAGACTCGATGATATGGATCGATAACTCCACTCTCCACGCTATCTCCTATGACACATCCACCAACGAAATGTGCCGTGAAGGGGGCGTCTATGAGATCTCCAATGTGGCCACCTGCTATCCCACCGTACTGAGATGCAATTTGTCGTGCTGTTGCGTTGGCTTCTGGAATCCAC
This sequence comes from Streptomyces griseus, assembly GCA_945884695.1. Classification (GTDB taxonomy): domain Bacteria; phylum Actinomycetota; class Actinomycetes; order Nanopelagicales; family Nanopelagicaceae; genus QYPT01. Next base: position 35,439 of record CAMCYO010000011.1, on the reverse strand, counting down.
GTTGCATTCGGCTTAAGCGGATCATTTTCTGAAGTTAAGCGCCAACCAAACAAACCACGTTTACCGCGCACTTTGATTGCAGAGTCAACATTTTGCATAACTAGAGCTATGAACGTTCTCTCAGACCAATGGCGAACATTGAGAACTTTTGGCAAGAGGGATGGCTTAGTGATAAATGTTCGCAACCATTGCTTTCGACGGATTTTGGAAGATTCACCATCAGTCATCAGAGTTTGCATAAGTCCCATGAAATTACTGCCCTTTCCATAACGGACAGATTCAACGTGCGTACCTTCTGAGGGATAGAAAGAGGATGTTATTGCTGGACCTGTACTGAAATTGATTTTTGTAGTTGGCATTGTTGCTCCAACTAATGACTCGCTATTTGTTCGAGAGAGATCACCTAAACGAGGTGATATGTGAGGAAGTTTACCGTCATCTTTCATGCGGTGTAATAATTTTTGAGTATTGAAAGTTCCTGCAGAAACAATTACTTGTGGTGCAGTAAAAGTTAATTTTGCACCACTCCATCTCGCGGTTTTACTGGCCGTAACAACCCAATCTCCGTTAGCTTCTTGAGATATTTGGTTAACGGTAGTTAGTGGAAATACTTTCACCCCAGCTTTTTCTGCAAGGCCCAAATAATTCTTTGGCAATGTGTTCTTGGCATTGTGACGGCAACCCGTCATGCAAGCTCCACAACCGACACAACCTTCGCGATCGGTGCCAACTCCACCGAAATAGGGATCACTAACTTTCTCTGCTGGCTTGTTTCCAAAGTGAATTCCAAGGGGAGCGAGTGTAAATGTATGGCCAACTCCCAGCGCTTCTGATGCATCTTTAAGAGCTTGATCACTGGGTGAAAAATATGGATATTTAGTTACGCCTAACATAGCGCGCGCTTGTACATAGCAAGGTTCTAATTCTTGTTTCCAGTTTGTAATTGCAGACCATTGTGGATCTTGAAAATATTGGTCACTCGGTTGATACAAAGTATTGGCATAAACAAGGGATCCACCACCAACCCCTGCTCCAGCCAGAATTAGCACATTTGGAAGCACGTGAATTCTTTGAATACCTAAAAGCCCCAATTTCGGTACAAAAAGAAATTTATTTAGTCGCCAAGAGGTTTTGGGAAAGTCTTTATCTTCAAAACGCTTGCCTGCCTCAAGAACTGCAACGCGATAACCCTTTTCAATAAGACGTAGAGCAGAGACTGAACCACCAAAACCAGAGCCAACGATGATGACGTCAAACTCATGCTTCATAGCTTTAAATCTCGATTCCGCTCGAGTCTTCTTCTCGAATTGTCCATGTTGTTCCGTATGGCTCGAGTAAATCTAAGAAAGGTTTTGCATCAAACCATTCAGGCCCATTTACTCCCGACGGTTGCCAAATACCTTTATGAATGAGCTCCATTGCAATAACGGGATTTACAGCTGTCTGCCAAACAACTGCTTGATCGCCATACTCCTTCATGGACCAAGCGTTATCAATAACGTTATACATATAGCAAGCGTATGGCTTTCCTTCTTTATTCAATCCTTTAACGAGAGTGCCCGCACAAGTTTTACCCCTCATGCGCTCACCCAATGTTGCCGGATCTGGCAACGATGCAGTTAACAAATCTCGTGGTGCAACTGAAATTCCTTGCACATCTACATGTTCCTTGCGGTCCATGCCAAGCATATGAATTGTTTTAAGAGTCGTGATGAATTGCGCACCGAGCCCGTATTTAAAGTTCACTTTTTTTGCATCGACCTTTTGAGGAATGAGCACAACTTCTTCGTGTTCTACGTTGACACATTCAACTGGGCCGATTCCTTCAGGAAAATCAAAGACTTCAATCTCGCTAAATGGTTCTGTTGTAAACCACCCACGGCCATCTTCCCAAACTAAGGGGGGATTGAGACATTCTTCAATAGTGGTCCAAATCGAGAAGGAAGGCGCGAAGTTGTGTCCTTCAACTGTCAGGTTAGAGCCATCAAGAACAGTGATGGAATCCAAGCGACTAAATAGGTAGTCAGATGCATATCGTGCAAATACATCGCTCATTCCTGGTTCGATCCCCATGCCAACCAGGGCGTAGATTCCGCGTTCGCTCCAGTTCCAGTCTCGAGCAAATTGCTCATCTCCTAATTTCACACCAGTTTCAGTATTGGGATAGTGAGGATGCGGGCGAGAGAGTGACATTGCCATATCGATGTAATTGGTATTCTCAATTTCGCATGCCAAAAATATCGGCATGACATAGCGAGGATCAACTGCGTTAATCACCACATCAGGATTAGCTTTGCGGATTAATTCTCTTATATCCTCAAGTTCTGCAGCATTTACCTGAGCTGCAGAAAATCGTGAATCGTTGACACGGGTAACGGCTTCTTCAGCGCGAGACAAATTACGATCGGCAATAACCATTGATGAAATAAATGGCCTTCGCGATGCGATATTTGCGATTGCTCTGCCAACGCCACCCGCGCCTATAACAAGCGCCTTCATTGTTGGCCTTCCATGAGGAAAATACTCCTGATCAGTTAGATTACCTATGCTAGTCATTTGTATTGGATAAGCCAATTTTATGCGTAAAAAAAGGTTCCATTTTAGAAATACTCTGCGAGTATCCTTACCCTATTAAATAACTAATATAAAGGTTTAAGTCCCCGTAGCTCAGTGGATAGAGCAACCGCCTCCTAAGCGGTAGGTCGCAGGTTCAACTCCCGCCGGGGACACGCATTGATAAAAATTAACTAAAAATTATTGTTCTTTGTCCAACAAGAAAAATTCGATCTTCTGCATAGAGCTTAACTGCCTTGGCAAGAACTCTTCTTTCAATATCGCGTCCAATTGCGATTAACTCTTCAGGAGTTGAAGCATGATTTACATGGGCAACATCTTGTTCAATAATTGGTCCCTCATCGAGTTCGTTCGTAACAAAATGAGCTGTTGCTCCAATGATTTTCACACCTCGTGCGTGTGCTTGGTGATACGGCTTGGCACCTTTAAAGCCCGGTAAGAATGAATGATGAATATTGATAATCTTTGCAGGCATGAAATCGCAGAACTCTTTCGAGAGAATCTGCATGTATCGTGCGAGCACAACGAAATCAATACCCAACTCTAAAATCCGATCACGTATTACTTTCTCGTTATTTTGGACTTCGAAAGCAATGCCATGAGTTTCGACTAGCGAGCGAAGGTCTTCGTGGTTTGCAATTACCAGCGGAATTTCGATTGGGAGCTCATCAAGCTCAAGTAAATACATAAGATCGCGCAGACAGTGACTCTCCTTGGTTACAAGAATGAGCGCCTTCTTCTTCTGCTCAGCAGCGCGCAAACGAAGGGCTGGCGTGAATCGTTCCAATTCCTTTTCTAGAATTTGCGTTGATTGCACTTGAGTGAGGGGTGTTTCAAATCGAGTTCTCATAACAAAAATATTTGTTGCAGGATCAGTAAATTGCTGGTTCTCAATAATGTTTCCTTTGCAGGCCAAAATTCCCGAAGTCATCGAATGTACGATCCCCGGTTGATCTATGCATTGCAAAGTGACTATTAAATCCATGGCGAAAGAGTAACGGGTATTAGTGAGTGAGAGTAAATCGGCGAAGCGATTTTGGAGCCCACCAATTGCGTTCTCCGAAGAGACGCATTAGTGCCGGGACGAGTAGTGCGCGAATCAAGGTTGCATCGAGCAAGACAGCGAATGCAACACCGAAACCAAGCAACTTAATTGATGTGACCCCGCTGGAAACGAAGACTGCGAAGACGACACCAAGAAGCAGTGCTGCTGCCGTAATAATTCGAGCCGATCGTTGAAGGCCAGTGGCTACGGATTCTGTATTTGTTTTCCCAGCCACATGCTCTTCTCTGATTCGCGAAAGTAGAAATATTTCGTAATCCATAGATAAACCAAAAACAACTACTGCAACAAGAATTGTGGAGCCAGTGTCAATTGTTCCCGTCTGAGTGAAATCTCCGACCAGCCATTTCAAATGTCCATCAATAAATATCCATGTCAAAACTCCAAGTGTTGCGATTAATGAAAGGCCATTTAATATCACAGCCTTTATAGGTAAAATTATTGAGCCTGTGAAAATGAATATTAAGATAAAGACACTCAATGCAATCCAGCCCAGCGCCCAAGGTAGTGCATGAGCAATTCCATCTTGCGAATCTGTGAAATCAGCTGCGGGTCCACCAATAAGAGTTCCCTCAGGAGTGGAAAGTGCACGGAGCGCATGAATCATTTTGGCAGCCTCGGTTGTGCGAGAAGGCATAGATTGAATTGCCGTGATGCGTAAGACGTCGCCAGAATTTTCTGGATTGTTTACACGTATGACTCCAGCAATCTTTCCAACTTTATTTAGATATTGTCCAATCTCATCCATTTTCCCACCGCTATTAGGAATAATGATTTCAATCGGGCTTCCCTCCTCACCTGGGAAACGGTCCGAAATTAATTGAGAGGCAACAGCTGCTCTGTCCGTTGCGGGCAATACTCGCGAATCTATCTGTGCGAAGGCAATATTCTTGATTGGCACTGAAAAGATAGATATAACAATCAAAGATACAAGCACAATTGGAACCGGACGGCGCATTACAAAGCGAGCAGTTGATGCCCAACGCCCATCTTCTCTTGGAGTAATTGCACTTTTGCGAATAACACCTTTATCAATTTTGCGTCCAGTCATTACAAGAATTGCTGGCAAAGGAATGAGTGCGCCAGCTACCGCAAGAGTTACTACTGAAATACCCGCGTATCCAAAAGATTTAAGGAAGGCTAATGGAAACATAATCAGTGAAAGAAGCGTTACGAACACAGTGAGGCCCGAATAGAAAACAGTTTTTCCTGCGGTATTAATCGTGGTAATAACACTTTCTTCTACGCTCTTTCCGGCATGCAATTCTTCACGGAATCTATTAACAATGAGCAATGCATAATCGATTCCTAAACCCAGCCCCAGGCCCGTAATGAGATTTAGGGCGTAAACGCTTACTGAAGTAAATAAAGTAAATAGGTAGATCAAGAAGAATGCACCAAGAATTGAGCTTATGCCTACAACAAGTGGCATTGCCGATGCGACAAGGGCACCAAAAACAAAAATCAACAGTATAAAAACCAAGGGAATCGAGATAGCTTCTGCCAACGCTAGGTCCTTAGAAATTCTGCTATTAATTGCGTTTGTAACTACACCTCCACCGGATGCATAAACTCTCAGTGTTTGAAAAGTACCATCGTATTTTGATTGAATTCTTTTTCCAATTTCACTTACAGCACCGAAATCAGTAGTAGTTGTGTAAATGAAAAGAAATGCAGCATTTCCATCGGCAGATTTTAGATTTGGCGCTGCACCTGCAGACCAATATGAAAAAGTTTGCGCAACGCCAGGCTCGGCCTTGACTAATTTTTCCAATGCCAGTGCATCGGAAATAACTTCAGGATCATTGATATCCCGCCCTGCATCTACAATAAGAATGACTCCAGGGTCTTTAACGTGAAATGTATCCGTAAGATAGCGAGCCGCTTTAGCAGAGGCGCTCTTTGGGTCTGAATAGCCACCACTTTCTAATTTTGAAAATGATAGTGACCCAACACCTCCAGCAATTATAACAATAAGAATAAATGTAAAAAGGGTGAGTTTGTGCCTGCGCACAACTAGGTGGGCTAATGAATTAAACAAACCTAACTCCTCGGCTAAATGTGATTCCTCTTCTAGGCCGTATAATTATATCTATGAGTGAAATAACTCCGAAATCCAGCGCCGACGAACGCGACCCTGCGCAAGATCTAGAAGATGAAAAGAGAAGAGATGCACAACTGAGAGAAAATAAGCCGCCACACCATGATTAATTAATGGAAGAGTAACCTTCACTCCTTCTTACTAGTCGAAGTGGTGGCACTTTCACTACTAGTTTTTGTTGCAACAGTATCTTTGGTAGAGGTACTTTCTTTGGTGGAAATAGAGTCCTTTGGGGTGGGCGGAGAAATTGTGGCACTGGAAGAACTTTTTGAGTCTGTCTTATAAAATCCAGAACCTTTAAAGACCACACCTACCGCTGAATAAATTTTGCGAATCTCGCCATCGCACTCGGGGCAAATTGTTAGAGAAGCCTCCTGAAAATCCTGGAAAATCTCAAATTCGTGGTTGCACGCATTGCACGCGTATTGATACGTGGGCATTGCACATCCTTATCTCGGACTATTCCTGCATAGCAACAAAAGTTTTCTTGAAAGTACAGTAGAAGTAAGTGTAAAGAAGTGAGACGATTGAGGCGAATCGAGTCGGAAATAGGGGGCGTTCAGTGCGCAAGTTGGTCATCTCTTCAGCAATATTGATCCTAACCCTACTCAGCATTCCATCGGCATTAGCTAATTCATTAGTGAGTACTTCTCCAATTAGCGGATCTACGGTGACCAGGTCTCCGAGCGCTGTCACTATCACAACTCAAATCGCGTTAAGCGATATGGGAAATACTGTGGTTGTAACGGATAAAAAAGGAACTCGCGTTGACGATGGCTCTCTTATCGTCGATGGAATGGGAGTCCTTATTGGATTACAATCACTTGTCGATAGCGGCCTTTATACAGTTACATATAGTTTGCTATCCGACGCCGATGCGCCACTGGAAGGTTCATTCACATTTACTTACTCTGCTCCGGCTGAAATTTCAGCCCCTTCTATTGCGCCATCTACTTCTAGTGCAGCACCACCTGAAATAGGTGGAAGTACTTCTGCAACTTCTATTTTTGTTATCGTCCTGCTATTCCTTGCATTCGTCGTATTAGTCTCACTGTCACTTTATGCGCGAAAGATCTTTAAAGGAAAATGATGTATTTCGCTCCAATACTTCCTGAAGCTGGCCCGGCGATTAATGCGCTTGTAACGGTAAGCAAATTTATTGGAATCACTGCAAGCATCGCTGTGATTGGTTCTTTGCTTACAACCGGATTCTTTCTAGAAGATGAAAAAGGTCGGCTCACTTCTAAAAGCCTTCAATTTCGCTCCGTGACCTTTTGGTCCGCTCTGATTTGGGCCGTTGCATCTATTGGAAATATTATTTTTACACTGGCAAATATATTAGGAGAATCAGTCTCGGCAGTATTTGATTTAAACACTATGAAGTCTTTCCTGACTCAGATTACTCTCGGCCAGTACATGGGTTTTCAGTTTATTACCGCGTTATTTGTAACTATATTTTCATGTCGAATTTATAAAACAGGCGGTGCAATTGGGTTGCTGATGATAACTCTTTTAGGCATAGTAGCTCCAATTTTCCAATCTCATTCAGCTTCAAGCGGATCACATGCGTTAGCTATCGGATCACTTGTTATTCATGTAATTGCATTATCAATGTGGGTAGGTGGCGTATTCTCATTGGCGTTGATGGGCTCTAGAGATAGGGTAATTGCGACACCACGTTTTAGCCAGTTGGCTCTTTGGGCTGCGATTGCAGTTGTTGTTAGTGGATCGGCAAATGTATGGGCCAGATTAAACTTTGCGCAAGCGTGGCAAAGTACTTATGCATTTGTTGTAATTGGGAAGATCATCTTGACCTTGACGCTTATTTATATTGGGTATTTGCACCGAAAGAATCTCTCGCTGAAGAAAGTAGTGACAGTAGATTGGCCAAAATTTGCTCAAATGATTGTGGCAGAACTTGGAATCATGATTATTGCTCTTGCTTTGGGAGCTTGGTTGTCATCAAACAAAGCACCAACTCCTGGTTCGAATCCAGAATTCAGCCCAGCCATAACCGTTGCTGGACTTCCGATGCCAGATGCGCCAACATTGAAAAATATATTCTTTGCCTTTAATCCAGATGCCCTATTTCTTGGGTTCTTAATACTTGCCGTGGCACTTTACATTCTTGGAGTTGTCATTCTTACTCGCCGAGGTGATAAGTGGCCCATAGGAAGAACAATCGCATTTGCACTTGGAATTGGCGCAATTGATATTGCAACAAGTGGCGGTTTCGGTGTTTATGCACACTTCGCCTTTTCATATCACATGGTTGCCCACATGATTTTGGGAATGATCGCTCCTATCGGACTTGTTTTGGGAGCCCCAATTACTCTGGCTCTTCGAACACTTCCGCAAGGCCGAACAGATGATGAGCGAGGCGTGCGAAGTCAACTCGTAGTTATTTTGAATTCACGATGGGCAAAAATAGTTGTCAATCCGATAGTTGCATTAGCAATTTTCGATGGCTCACTTTTCATTCTATATTTCACATCGCTATTTGGTGGAATGATGGAAAGTCATACCGGACATTTCGCTATGAATCTTCATTTTGTTCTTGCAGGTTTTCTCTTCTTTCATGTCATTATTGGAGTTGATCCCAACCCTAAGAAGAGTCCTTATCTGGTTCGTATAATCCTGTTATTTGCCGCAATGAGCATCCATGCATTTTTCTCAGTCGCACTTATGTCTGCAACTACTTTGCTCGATGGGGGATATTTCGCTCAGTTACATACGCCATGGGTAACTAACCTCTTAGCTGATCAAAAAATGGGAGGTGCACTTGGTTGGGCAATGGGAGAGGTCCCAATTTTGTTGGCTCTCATTGCAACATTTATTCGATGGACTCGAGATGATACAAAAGAAACAAAACGTATCGACCGTAATGCCGAGCGAATGGCTGCTATGGGTCAGCCCGATGAGTTGGCACAGTACAACGCCTATTTGTCTAATCTTGCCGAAAAAGACCGTCGCAATATTTGATTTAGTTTTATATTTTAATTATTTCTTGAAGATTTTAAGGTTTCTTGAAGTTGCAACTGCATCTACAGGAATGTCATGAGGTTGCCTCGGAATTTGATCTTCACCAACTTCGCCTTGATGTACAAGTGCTATTTTCCATGCATTGAGTGTTGCAAGTGTTCTGTCGTAGTAACCACCGCCTTGTCCTAAACGAAATCCATCTGCGTCCACATAAAGTGCAGGAACTATGATCACATCAATAATTGTTAAATCTTCCTCTGCATTGCCAAGTGGTTCTAGGAGGTTGCCATGCTCTTGCAATTCTTCAAAATCTCCATTCCATTGAACCCATTCTAGAAAATCTTCTGAAATTCTTGGAAGTAGCAGAGTCTTATTTATGGCTAAGAGTTCGGCATTGAGTTCGGATGTAGAAGGCTCGAATCCATATGAGATGTAAGTTGCTATAACTTTTGCCTGGATAAGATGCGATGATGCAAGTAAGTGGAGAAAAGGTTCATTTGTGAATCGCTTTTGACGCAGTTGACGAAGTTGTTCGCGCAATGCCGCTTTTTCATGAGCCTCGACCATTTAAATCCCCTACAACTCTGCCCTTAACAAGTATGGTGTGATTATGTCAGAGCAGATTCGTGTCGATGAATTCTTGAGTTCTTTGCTATCCATGTGCGCGCCACTTGAAGCCTTTGAACTGCCTCTTCTAGACGCTCATGGAGCAACGCTGGCAGAAGACATCTACGCGGGCGAGCGATTGGTCATGCGAAAAGGAACTCGGATTCGTTCAACTCACATTGGATTAGCTGCATCCATCGGATTAGGACATCTTCCAACTCTGCCACATCCTCGCGTCGTCATACTTTCTGCTGGTCCAGATTTAATTGAGCCAGGTGAAGATTTAACTGGGTCACAAGAGTTTGAAACAAATTCATGGTTACTGACCACTGCAGTGCGCGAGGCTGGAGCCATCGGATATCGGGTTCATTCAATTCCAGATAATGAAGAAGAGTTAAAAGCAGTTATGGAAGATCAGCTTGTGCGCGCAGATCTTATTGTTGTAAGTGGCGAACGAGGTGATGACTCTTTTGATTTAATCACACGAGCTCTTGGTACTCTGGGCGAGATCACTACTGTGGATATGGCTATCGAACATAGTGGACGACATAACTTTGGAAAGATCGGGCCAGATGGAACGCCAGTGGTTACATTGCCGGGAGATCCGATATCGGCATACATCTCCTTCGAACTCTTTGTCCGCCCGATGATTAGAACAATGTTGGGGTCTGAAAATATTCACCGCCCGAGCGTTAAAGCCAAGCTCGAAAAACCAATTGCCTCAAATTCAGGAGTTCGTTCGTATCTGCGAGCATTCTTATCTGAAGATGGAAAATCTGTGCGTGCAATCTCTGATCAAGAAGAATTATCAACTCTTGCAGATGCAAATGCGCTCATAGCCGTTCCAGAAAATGCGACTGAACTTTCATCCGGTGACCAAGTAACGGTGGTTGTCTTACGGCGGAGGTATTTCTAGAACCATGCAAAAGTTCTCGACGTATCACTGGCCAGTTGTAATTAAATTTGGCTCACTTGAACTTCGCCCATTGCGAATACGAGATCGCAGGCAATGGAATCGAGTTCGGAATACAAATCGGGATTGGCTTAAAACATGGGAGGCGACACTTCCTCGTATCCCGGGCGAAGATCACAAGACGAATCTTCCAAGTTATTTTCAGATGATTAACGCATATAACAGAGAAGGTCGCGCTCAGCGCTCTATCTCATTGGCAATCTGGTTTGAAGGAGTACTGGTTGGACAAATCTCCATGGGAGGAATCATTTTCGGCGCTTTGCGAGGAGCCCACATTGGATACTGGATTGATCAGGCTTTCTGCAATCGTGGGTTGACTACGCAAGCTGTTGACCTACTTACTGAGCATGGATTCTCATCACTTCTGCTTCATAGAATCGAAATCAATGTGCGCCCAGAAAATGTCGCCTCACGAAGGGTTGCAGAAAAAGCTGGATATACATTGGAAGGAGAGCGACCTCGCTACCTTCATATTGATGGTCAATGGCGTGACCATCTATGTTTCGTTCGCGAAAACCCAATAATTTCATAACGCGCATTGAAAGAAAATTTCATTAATTATGCGCGTAAATCCACGATAGGCATCTGATTCACCTCTATCTTTATGCATCATGGCTTCAGGACTTATCTACCTAGCGATCGTAGGAATGTGGATCGCCTATTTCGTCCCTCGTTGGGTGCATAGTCATGACGAGTTTTCAGGTAAGTCAGTTGAAAGATATAAAAGCGCTCTTAGAATTGTTGCAAGTGGTACAGGTTCTGAAATTTCACCTAATAGCGTGTTGCACACAGACTTAGATCATGAATCCAAAATGGCGCAAGTACTCATGCGTCGTCGAATTATTTTCGCCCTTCTATCAATAACACTCATGGTGACAATTATGCAAGTAATTCTAAATTCATTGCCGTACACCTATATCTTATTGCCACTAACTGGAGTCATTATTTATGTGGCACACATCAGACGTCAAAGTTCGGCAATCAAGAATCAGCGTCGAAGAGTTGTGCAACTTCAACGAGCAACTGCTGGCATATCAATTACCAATTTGTCGCAAGTAGTAACCCCTAAAGTTTCACAAGATCACTGGGTTCCATTATCTGAAAGGGAACTCACGGGAATTGTTTTAATACCAAAAGGAACTGCACAAGATAGAAATGCATGGCAACCGAATTCAGTTCCAGTTCCGACATACGTGACCGCACCAAAGGCCTTTGTTCCAAAACGAACAATCGATTTAACTATTCCCGGGGCATGGTCTGATGAGCAAGAACGCCTTGCGGAAGAAGCACTCTCTGCGGCTGCACCATCAAAAGATGAAGTCTTTGATCAACAATTAGCAGATGAAGCTGTTGATCGCCTCAAGCAAAACCGCGCAGCAAACGAATAAGGCGTACATTTAAATCCAGGAAGGCCACCACATTCTTTGATGCCATTGATCGTATGAAAGAACAGAACCGTTAAATATCGGCATGAAGTAGGCAAAATTGATGGCAATCACTCCAATAAAGAGTATGACTACAATTTTTCGACTACGTTCCCAAGGCCCAATTCCCAAATATTTGTGCAGGCAATAGGTAAGGGCCAGGATCAAGAAAGGCTCAAAAACTACTGCATAGAACGTAAATACTGTTCGCTTTTGGAAGAAAAACCAAGGTAGGTAACCTGCAATAACACCTGAAAGTATAAAAGATATGTTCTTATCAATTCGTCTATGTAGTGCACTCGCAATCCAATACCCAACAAGAATTGCTAAGGCGATTGTGAACGCCCACCAAAGAAGTGGAGTTCCGAGTGCCAAAATTTCTTGGGAACATGCACTCGCTCCACAGTTTTTGGGAGTTTCGTAAAAAAATGAAGTTGGCCTTCCCATCACCAGCCAACTCCACGGATTTGCTTGGTATGAATGATGTTCTGTCAAAGATGTATGAAAATTAAGAATCTCTGCATGGTAATGCCAAAAGGAACGAATTGAGTCAGGAATGAAAGTAAAAGCTGAACCACGATCTTGCGCCCAATGCCGATCCCAACCACGTGAACTAAGAAACCATCCAGCCCACGACGTTATGTATACAGCGATAGGGAGCAAAATAAATTGTGTCACTCTTTTGAGCACGCTTTTGAATTTAATCAGCATGAGATGTTGGAGATACTTTTCTTTGTTCTGAATGTAATCTCTATAAATTGTCATGAGGGCAAAGATTGCAAGAAAATAGATACCGCTCCATTTGGTTCCGATTGCTAACCCAAAAGAAATCCCAGTTACCCAATAGTTACCCTTGAGCCAAGATAGTGCACCACAAAGTACAAAGAAGGTAAGGAATAAATCAAGGAGCGCTGTTCGAGAATGAACCAGGTGTAAGCCATCCATTGCCATAAGGCCTGCAGCTAGTGCAGATATGGATTGCGAATTAAATAGATGCAGTGCAATTCTTGCTACAAGAATTATCGTAAGTGCTCCGACAAGGGCGACCGCAACTCTCCATCCGAAGGAGTTGTCACCGAAAATCTTGATGCCAAAACCTATGAACCATTTTCCCACTGGTGGATGAACGATAAACTCTGGTGCTTTGCCCGTAACTTCAACACCATATTTCAAGAGATCACGTGCGCCATCTACATAATAAACTTCATCAAAAACAAAGCTTTTTGGTCGCCCGAGTTTCCACATACTCATTCCAAAGGAAAAGAGTGCAATTACGATCGGAGCCATGTCGTTAGCCTAAGCGTGCACGGAGAAATTACTGGCAGGATTGCACTATGAGTTTAGTTTTAGCAGGAACCCCACTTGGAAACCCTGGGGATGCAAGCCTTCGACTTAAGGAGGCGATTAGCGATGCAGAGTTCATCGCAGCCGAAGATTCTCGAAAATTCCACAGACTCTGTAGTGATCTAGGAGTGAAATTCAGCGGAAAGGTGATTTCATTTTTCGAGGGCAACGAAGAAGTTCGGTCAGAAGAACTATTGGAATATTTGCGAGCAGGCAAGAGGGTTCTTGTACTCTCTGATGCTGGCATGCCAACAATTAGTGATCCTGGGTTTCGTCTTATGCGAGATGCAATTGGAGAAAATTTTGAAGTAAAAGTTATTCCTGGGCCAAGTGCGGTAACTACAGCACTTACACTTTCTGGCCTACCCACAGATCGGTTTACGTTTGAGGGATTCTCTCCCCGTACCAAAGGAGCGAGAGAGAAATTTTTTGAAGAACTCCGCTTTGAGGAGCGAACTATAATTTGGTTTGAAGCACCTCACCGTCTCGTGGATTCACTCGAGAATGCAATTAAATCTTTAGGCGCACAACGCTTGGGTGCAATCTGCAGAGAGATGACTAAGACCTATGAAGAGACTATTCGCGGAACACTTTCGGAACTTTTACTGTGGGCGAAAAGTAAAGAAATTCTAGGAGAATTAACAATTGTTATTGCTGGCGCGCAAGAGGGTGCCCAAGTCATTTCAACTACAAGCATTGTCGCCAGAGTTAAAGAATATGAAGAGGCGGGCATGGATAGAAAAACTGCAATAACTACCGTGGCTCAAGAGTTTGATATCGCCAAGCGCCTCGTATTTTCTGCAGTTGTCGATGCTAAATCAACCTCTAAGATATCCCCGTGAGCAATTCTGTAGGTAAAGCGTTCTACTTAACGACGCCAATTTATTATGTTAATGATGCTCCACATATCGGTCATGCATACACAACTGTGGCAGGAGATGTTTTAACTCGTTGGCACAGGCAACGCGGTGAAGAGGTTTGGTTCCTTACCGGCACCGATGAACACGGGCAGAAAGTAATGCGCACAGCTGATCTCAATAAGGTTTCACCGCAAGACTGGGTTGACCGTCTTGTTGAAAGTGCATGGAAACCAAATTGGAAAGCTCTTAATATTGCCAATGATGATTTTATTCGCACAACTGAGCCACGTCATACCGAGCGCGTACAAAAGTTTTTGCAAGGTTTAAAGGATTCCGGACACATTTATGCAGGAAAATACGAAGGTCCATACTGTGTTGATTGCGAAGAATTTAAGTTACCCGGAGATTTGATTGAAGCAAATGGCGAAAAACTCTGTCCGATTCACAGTAAGCCAATTGAGTTAGTAAATGAAAACAATTGGTTTTTCAAACTTTCTGCTTTTGTTGAGCCGTTACTAAAGCATTACAAAGATAATCCAGATGCGTGCCAACCAGAGAGTGCCAGAAACGAAGTTCTTTCATTCTTAGAAGGTGGTGTGTCAGATTTATCAATCTCACGTTCAACTTTTGATTGGGGTATTCCTGTTCCTTGGGATACGGATCAAGTTGTGTATGTCTGGTTTGATGCCCTTCTTAATTACGCAACTGCTGTTGGACTTGGTGATGATCCAAATAGCCAAGGCGGAAGAAAGTTTGCAGAAACCTGGCCCGCCGATGTCCATCTCGTTGGAAAAGATATTTTGCGTTTCCATGCAGTGATATGGCCAGCAATGTTGATGGCCGCAGGCCTTTCGGTACCTAAGAAAGTATTTGCCCATGGCTGGCTTCTTGTAGGCGGAGAGAAGATGAGCAAAAGTAAATTAACAGGAATCGCACCCAGTGATATCACAGATCATTTTGGAGTCGACGCCTTTAGATATTATTTTTTACGAGCAATCCCATTTGGAACCGATGGCTCATTCTCTTGGGAAGATATGAGTGCCAGATATACAAGTGAACTCGCTAATGATTTTGGAAACCTTGCTTCTAGACTTACTGCGATGGTTGAAAAATATTGTGCTGGAGTGATTCCAGCAGTTGCCAAAGATAGAGCGCTCCAAAGCGCTCTTGAGGCGACAGTGAGTAAGGCCGACCAGGCCATGTGCGCTTTAGATTTCCAAGGTGGAATCAATGCGATTATGGAGTTCTGTAAGAAAGTGAATGGTTATGTGACTGAAAAAGAACCTTGGAAACTAGCAAAGGATTCTGCTAACCAAGGGCAACTAGAGGAAGTTCTTTACAACACTGCCGAATCGTTGCGAGCTTTGGCTGTATTGCTAAATCCAGTTATGCCCGCAACTTGTGAGATTTTATGGGAAAGCTTGGGCGCAAATAAAACTCTGGGCTCCATTTCTCAACAGAAAATTTCCGATGTTGTTCTTTGGGGTCAACTACCAGCGGGGTCAATCGTTATCAAAAGCGCAGTGTTGTTTCCACGTTTAGATGACAGTAAGTAACGCGTATGGCAGATCGCCACAGTAGAGATTTAGATCGCAAACGTGCACCTTTGCCCGAGCCACTTCCTGTACCAACGGTTGACTCTCACGCGCATTTGGAAATTATTACCGATACTGCCCCCGATTCGAAAGAAGTCGGTGAGATATTGGAACAAGCTAGGTCCGTTGGCGTTGATCGTGTCCTTCAAGTGGGATATTCAGCCGAACAATCTCGTTGGTGTGTTGAAGCGGCGCAGTATTGGAATGAGAGTGTTCTGGCGGCAGTCGCGCTTCATCCAAATGAAGCACCAGTTGTTGAAGATCTAGAAGGTGACTTGCGAATCATTGAAGAACTCGCTCAGCACCCTCGTGTTCGCGCGATTGGTGAAACAGGGCTTGATTATTTTCGTACTCCACCAGAATTGAGAAAGCGCCAGCAAGAATCTTTCAAGTGGCATATTGAATTAGCAAAAAAGAGCAAGAAAGCGCTAGTAATTCATGACCGCGATTCTCACGAGGATGTCTTATCTGTTTTGCTTGAAGTTGGCGCACCTCCAAGAACAATCTTTCATTGCTTCTCTGGAGATGTAGAGATGGCGAAGAGTTGTATTGATCGTGGATACATTCTCTCCTTTGCAGGAACAATGACTTTCAAAAACGCTCTTCAACTTCGCGAGGCCGTTAAGTTGGTGCCCATTGATCAATTGCTTGTCGAAACTGATTCACCGTTCCTAGCCCCAATGCCTCATCGTGGATCCCTCAACACACCAGCACACATTGCAACGATTGTTCGTGCAATTGCCGAAGAACGGGGCGATGACCTTGCAGAACTTGCAACCTCTTTGGCAAGCAATGCTGAGCGATTCTTTGGTTCGTTTTCGAACTCAGCTCCTCATGAATGATTCATTAGGCGCAATAGAAATTCGCGCGCTGGCAGAGAAACTCAATCTTAAACCTGCTAAATCATTGGGTCAGAATTTTGTCATTGACGCCAACATCTGTCGCAAGATTGTCAGACTTGCAGAAGTTACATCTGCAGATCACGCTTTAGAAATTGGTCCTGGATTGGGGTCGTTAACTCTAGCTCTCCTAGCACAAGCCAAGATGGTTACTGCGATAGAAATTGATTCGAGATTAGCCAATGAGCTCCCACATACAGTGGCACTGCATTCGACCAACGCTCATCAACTCACAGTTATACATGCAGATGCATTTGATGTCACAGAGGTACCAAATAACCCAACGGTATTAGTTGCAAATTTGCCATACAACGTATCAGTTCCGGTCCTATTGAGATTTTTAGAAAAATTCCCAACTCTAAATTCTGGCGTTGTTATGGTTCAAGCCGAAGTCGCCGACAGGTTAGTTGCAAAGCCAGGAACTAAAGATTACGGAATCCCAAGTGTTAAAGCAGCCTGGTGGTCTCAAATGGTTAATGCAGGTTCAGTCGGCCGTTTCGTATTCTGGCCCGCTCCAAATGTTGATTCAAAACTTGTTCGCTTCACAAGGCGCGTAACACCAGGGGATGAGGAGATGCGATTAAGTGTTTTTTCAGCAGTCGATGCTGCTTTTGCACAGCGGCGGAAAATGTTGAGGTCTGCACTTGCACCGTGGCTAGGAAGTCCATCGGTAGCGGAGGCGGTTTTGCAGCGAGCCGGAATTGATCCAACTTTGCGTGGTGAAGCTTTAGAGGTTGAAGGTTTCTGCGCCATCGCGCGAGCAAAACTCGAAATGGGAATAGGGTTTTGACATGAGTTCTTTTGCACCAACGACGGTCGTTGTTCGCGTTCCGGGAAAAGTAAATTTGCAACTATCGGTGGGACCAAGAGAAAATGATGGATTTCACAATATTGTTACAGTTTTTCAAGCCATCTCACTCTTTGACGAAATAGCAATCTCACAAGGCGTTCAAGGTGCTGGAATTACTTTTTCAATTACCGGCGATCACACACATGGCGTACCGGCAGATGCTACTAATCTTGCTGCACGAGCTGCTCAATTAATGATAAAAAAATATGACATTCCGACTGATCTACAGATTGAAATTAAGAAATCCGTACCTGTTGCTGGAGGAATGGCAGGCGGCAGCGCTGATGCTGCAGGCACGATCTTGGCCTTAGATGCCCTTTATTGTTTGGGGCTATCTCGAGAAGATATGCAAACAATCGCAAAACAATTGGGTAGCGATGTACCTTTTATGCTCTCAGGTGGAACTGCAGTTGGTCGCGGACGAGGCGACGATGTTGCTTCTGCACTTTCTCGAGGCACCTATTACTGGGTGTTAGCACTTTCAACATCCGGACTTTCAACTCCTGCGGTTTATGCAGAGTGCGATCGTTTGCGCGCTGAACTGGAAATTGCAACGCCTCAAGCAAATGACCAACTACTACAGGCACTTCTTAGCGCCGATAGCGTTCAAGTTGGAAAAAATCTAGCGAACGATTTGGGCCCTGCCGCAATTTCACTTCGCCCAGCGTTACGCCTGATTCTAGATGTGGGAAATGAATATGGCGCCCTTGGCTCCATTGTTTCCGGCTCAGGACCAACGGTTGCATTTCTTGTTGCAGATGAGGAGCATGCTCTGGATTTAACTGTTGCTTTAACATCAAGTGGAGTTGTAGGAAGCGTTACAAGAGCAACTGGACCAGTTTCTGGCGCAAAGGTGATTGAGGTTCGTTAAAAAAAGTTTTATTGTCCTTCAGAATCAAAAGGACCAGCAAGTCCACTCAACATCGCAGCAAGTTGAGTTCGCTCTGCTTTTGTAAGAGAGATTAAAAATTCACGTTCGCGCTGAAGTAACTCCTCCATTGCGCTATCTACTGCACGCATCCCACTTTTAGTGAGAGTGACCAAACTTCCGCGGCCATCACTTGGATCCGTTCGGCGAGTAATTAATTCAAGTTCTTCTAAACGGTCTAAACGATTTGTCATCGTTCCACTTGTTACTAAAGTTTCTTGCATTAATTGACCAGGCGAAAGTTGGTAAGGGTCACCAGATCTTCGCAATGAGGCAAGAACATCAAATCCCCATGTTTCTAAATCACCAAAGGCATTACGCCGTGCAATATCTAAATGGCGGGCAATACGGGTGATGCGACTTAGAACCTCCAGTGGAGAAAAATCTAGGTCAGGGCGTTCGCGTTTCCATGCCGAAACAAGTCGATCCACTTCATCGCGCATATGTTCAGACCTTCCGCGAGCGCTTGTGGCCAGAAAATTCGGGCGTTCACACGCTTTCTCGAGCCAAAATATCCCAAGACCGGCAAGGGTTTGGCTATTTCTGGTCGAAAGCACTGCTGTTATACGGGAGAATACAGGTTCCGCCATTGTGTAGTGGCTAGCACATGGGCCTTTGAAGCCCAGGGTCCAGGATCGATACCTGGTGGCGGAGCGCAGTATGCGAAGCCACAGAACCTAACTTCGCAGGCAATTAACAAGTGAACTAGTTGAGCAATTAGGCTAGGTCATGAACGGATCCATTAGCGCTAGCGATGGGAGCTTGATTTGAGTGGGCTTGATTACGCAATCGTCTTAGCAGCTGGTGAAGGCACGCGTATGAAATCAACAACTCCCAAGGTTTTACATTCTCTCGCAGGTCGCACTCTCTTAGGGCACGTACTCCATGCAGTTGAGGAACTATCCCCGAAAAATATTCGTATAGTTGTTGGTTCTGGGCGTGAGCGCGTTGAAGAACATATTGCGCAAATTTCTCCAAAATCCAAAGCAATTTTTCAAGAACGTCGTGGTGGCACAGGCCATGCAACGCAATTGGCTCTTGAAGGCGTTTCGGCATCTGGCACTGTATTAATTCTTGCAGGCGATACACCGCTTCTTTCAGCAGATTCACTACGTCAATTAGTTCAAGCCCATCTTGACGGCGGACACTCCGCAACGGTTTTAACTGCTGAACATCCAGATCCAACTGGCTATGGCCGAATTATTCGTGATGGTTCTGGAGATTTAATCCAAATTGTTGAAGAACAAGATGC
Source organism: Streptomyces griseus (assembly GCA_945884695.1). Taxonomy (GTDB): domain Bacteria; phylum Actinomycetota; class Actinomycetes; order Nanopelagicales; family Nanopelagicaceae; genus QYPT01. Next base: position 15,988 of record CAMCYO010000011.1, on the reverse strand, counting down.
CAGCGATATTGAGCGCGAAATTGAAGAAATCAACTCTGGTGTATATGTATTTGATGTAAAGAAATTGCAATCAGTCATTGGAGAATTAACCAATAGCAATTCACAAGGCGAGCTTTACCTCACCGACGTTATTGCCCTCCTCCGCAAAAAAGGAGATCGCGTAGTTCCAATTCTTACACCCGATTTTATTGAGATCTTGGGAGTTAATGATCGCGTTCAATTGGCAGAATGCGCTGGCTTGATGCGTGATCAAATCAATGACCATTGGATGCGCGAAGGTGTGACATTTATTGACCCAACAACAACATGGATTGATTCAACTGTCGAGATCTCAGCTGATGTTCTTATATATCCAGGAAGTGCCCTAGCGGGAGATACAAAGATTGCAACGGGTGCCGTCATTGGCCCACGGACAACTCTGATTGACTGCACAGTAGAAGCCGGAGCGCATATCAAGGAGTCTTATTGTTCTGGAGCAAAAGTTGGTCAACGCGCAGTAGTGGGACCTTTTGCCCATCTACGCATCGGTGCAGTTCTGGCAGCAGACTCTCGCGTCGGTGCATATGTCGAAATTAAGAACTCAACCCTTGGCCAGGGTTCGAAAGTCCCTCATCTTTCCTATGTAGGAGATGCCACGATTGGAGTGGGTACAAATATTGGTGCCGGCACAATTTTTGCCAATTACGACGGGCTAGAAAAACATCTGACCACAATTGGTGACCATGTTCGCATCGGAAGCGACACAATCTTGATTGCTCCGGTCACGGTAGGAGATGGTGCTTACACAGCAGCTGGTTCGGCAATTACAGAAGACGTGCCTTCTGGATCTATCGCAGTTGCGCGAGCAGAGCAGAGAAATGTTCTAGGGTGGGTCTTGCGCAAGCGAGCCGGCACTAAATCTGCAGAAGTTTCTGAAAAGAGCGCTAAGAAAGGAAAATCCACGTCATGAGCGAACTTCGACTCGCCTCCGAAAAGCGGTTAAGAATATTTTCAGGTCGTGCTTTTCCAGAGTTAGCTGAGCAGGTCGCTTCCGATTTAGGTATTCCAATAACTCCAACTTCGGCATATGACTTTGCCAATGGTGAAATATTTGTACGTTTTGAGGAAAGTGTTCGTGGATGCGATGCCTTCGTGATTCAAAGCCACGCAAATCCTGTCAATAAGCACATCATGGAGCAGTTGATTATGGTGGATGCACTCAAACGTGCTTCAGCAAAGCGCATTACTGTTGTTGCACCTTTCTACGGATATGCACGACAAGATAAAAAACATAGAGGTCGTGAACCAATTACTGCACGCCTTATGGCTGATCTCTTCAAAGCAGCAGGTGCCGATCGCTTGATGGTTGTTGATTTACATACTTCACAAATCCAAGGCTTCTTCGATGGACCAGTGGATCATTTATTTGCTCTGCCACTGCTTGCAAACTATGTAGGGAGCAAAGTAGATCGCACACGCTTAACTATTGTTTCTCCCGATTCAGGTCGCGTTCGTGTAGCTGAACGTTGGAGCGATTTACTAGGCGGGTGCCCAATTGCCTTTATTCATAAAACACGAGATGCACGTATTCCCAACGAGTCTGTTGTAGGAAAAGTTGTTGGAGATGTAGAAGGCCAAACCTGCGTTGTTATTGACGACATGATTGATACTGCAGGAACTATCACTAAGGCCGTAGATGCCCTTTTCAATGATGGCGCTCGCGAAGTAATAGTTGCTGCAACGCATGCAGTTCTCTCTGGTCCAGCTGTTGAGCGCCTGAAGAATTCCAAAGTGAGTGAAGTAGTCATAACAGACACCTTGCCCATACCGGAAGAATCTCGCTTTGATCGACTAACGGTTTTGCCTATCGCGCCATTGCTTGCTCGTGCGATTAAGGAAGTCTTTGAAGATGGTTCTGTCACGAGCCTTTTTGATGGGTTGAGTTAAAGCCAGATTCGCGCCTTGGTTGAGTTTGACGCCCGATGCCGATCCCTTTCTGATCCTTGCCCAATTTGCTAGATGGTGGCCCGATTGGGTAATCTCAGCCCACGTTCCGGCGAGGGTAAGCACACCGTAATCGACGGCATTCTTGTAAGTTCAAGATTGCATGTGCTCTCAAGCTGAAACCAAAGTGTTAACTCCTAAGAGTTTTCAGCGCTATTACAAGAGAAGTTTCCATAGAGCACTAGAGGAGCACGTCAATGGCCGAGATCACCATTAATGCAGTAACCCGCACCGAATTCGGTAAAGGCGCATCACGACGCGCACGTCGCGACGGAATGGTTCCTGCTGTTATCTACGGCCATGGTGAAAAACCAGCTCACATCTCACTGCCTGCTCGCGAACTGGGCACTGCACTAAAGACATCAAACGTTCTTCTTGACATTGTTGTAGATGGAAAAACTGAACTTACACTTCCTAAGTCAATCGTTCGTGATGCAATCAAAGGCACACTTGAGCATGTTGACCTTGTCATCGTTCGTCGCGGTGAAAAAGTTACAGTTGCAGTTCCTGTTCATACATCAGGTGAATTCGATCGCGAGGGAATTCTTGAGCATGTTAACAACACAATTGAAGTTGAAACAGAAGCAACGTCGATTCCAAACTTCTTAACTCTTGATCTCACGGGTCTTGTTGCCGGTACTTCTCTTTATGCAGAAAATGTTGTGCTACCTGCTGGCGTAACTCTTATCAGCGATCCTCGTATGCCGGTTGTGCATCTTTCAGTGCGCTCAAGCCATGATGAAGTTGAAGCTACTCCAGTTGCAACCGATGCCACTGCTGAAGCACCTGCAACCGATGCCACTGCTACTCCTGAAAAGAAGGACTAAGCAAGTACTCTTACTCCATGGTTTGGCTGGTAGTTGGATTAGGTAATCCTGGGGATGAATACTCGTCCACGCGTCACAACGTTGGACAGATGGTTGTAGATCTCCTTGCAATTCGCCATAGAACAAAATGGAGCACACACAAATCTCGCACGGATATCGGCGCATTTAAAATTGGTACTGGGATTGATGCAGAGTCAGTAATTCTTGCAAAATCTAAGAGTTACATGAATGAATCTGGCGGTCCAATTAAGGCGCTCGCTAGTTTTTATAAAATCGAACCAGAAAATATCATTGCCATTCACGACGAGCTAGATATTGCTTTTGGCGCAATTCGCACAAAAATTGCTGGAGGTGATAACGGCCACAATGGTTTGAAATCACTCACCTCTTCATTGGCCACTGCCGAATATTTCCGGGTACGCATGGGAATAGGCCGACCCATCGGACCCCAAGATCCTGGAGATTTCGTGCTCAAGAATTTCGCAAGTGCCGAAAAGAAAGCCTTAGCCGAATTTATCGATAGAGGCGCCGATGCCGTTGAATCCTTGATATCTCACGGACTGGAAAGAACTCAGCAAGATTTTAATATCTAATCTCTCTAGACGGTTCGGGATTTAGCCTTATACACTCGCCCGCATGACTTCACGCAAAGATCACAAAATACTCCTTGACGAATCCGAGATGCCAACGCAGTGGTACAACTTAATTGCTGACTTGCCATCTCCACCGCCACCACCTCTACATCCAGGAACTCACGAACCCATTGGACCAGAGGCACTTGCTCCACTATTCCCAATGGAACTCATCATGCAAGAAGTTACTGCCGAGCGTTACATTGATATTCCAGAAGCAGTCCAAGAGATTTATCGTTTATGGCGACCATCTCCACTCTTTCGTGCACACAATTTAGAAAAAGCTTTAGGAACACCTGCTCGAATTTATTACAAGTATGAAGGCGTAAGCCCTGCGGGTTCCCACAAACCAAATACCGCCGTTCCTCAGGCCTATTACAACTCCCAAGCAGGCATTAAAAAACTCACAACTGAAACTGGCGCTGGACAATGGGGAACAGCCCTTGCCTTTGCTTGTGCACTTTTCGGTATGGAGTTAGAAGTCTGGCAAGTAGGAGCTTCTTTTGATCAAAAGCCATATCGCCGGATGATGATGGAGCTCTTTGGCGCAAAAGTGCATCGCTCTCCATCGAACTTGACCCAAGCAGGTCGTGATCAGTTAGCGAAGAATCCAAATCACACTGGTTCGCTAGGTATTGCAATTAGCGAAGCAGTTGAGGTTGCCGCGCAAGACCCAGCGATTAATTACGCCCTCGGTAGCGTTCTCAACCACGTTCTGCTCCACCAAACAATTATTGGCGAAGAAGCGTTAAAACAATTTGCCAAAGTGGGAGATTACCCAGATGTTGTCGTTGGTTGCACGGGTGGTGGATCAAACTTTGCCGGCCTTGCTTTCCCATTTATTCGTGAGAATCTAACCAAGGGTAAGAAGACAAAGATTCGTGGCACAGAGCCAGCGTCTTGTCCCTCGTTGACTCGCGGTGAATATCGCTACGACTTTGGCGATACTGCAGGCATGACCCCGCTCATGAAGATGCACACACTTGGACATGATTTTGTTCCAGACCCAATTCACGCAGGTGGATTGCGCTACCACGGCATGGCTCCACTCATCTCACATGTTTATGAGCTGGGACTTATGGATGCAGTAGCTGTTGGCCAACTTGATTGCTTTGCTGCCGGTGTTCAATTTGCTCGCACTGAGGGAATTGTTCCAGCACCAGAGCCAACACACGCACTAGCTGAAGTTATTCGTCAAGCTAAAGAGTGCAAAGAGAGTGGCGAAGAGCGAGTCCTACTTACTGCTCTTTGCGGACATGGTCACTTTGATCTTGCTGCATATGATGCATACCTTGGTGGAGCGATGGTTGATCACAAACTTTCTGATGCATCAATCAAGGAAGCGTTAGCAACAGTTCCTGTAATTTAACGCTTACCCAGTATTACGCAGCCCTGCTGCGACGCCATTTATTGTTAACAGTAAAGCGCGTCGTAGTAGGGGATTTGCATCCTTATCTCCGCTACGAACTCTTTCCAGTAAATTCACTTGTAGTAAATGTAATGGGGCTAAATACGCATCGCGCACTTGAAGAGTTCGGGCCAGAATTGGTTGATCTCCGAGCAATTCCTTTTTTCCTGTGAGTTTCAAGAGCTCTAATTTAGTCAGCTCAAACTCTTCGGTAATCTCATCTAAGAAGTGATGTAAATCTGGTGAAACAAGTCTAGAAACATACCTTCTGGCAGTATCGAGATCAGTTTTTTTCACAGTCATCTCTACATTTGAAATAAAGGTGCTGAAGAAATGCCATTCTTTCAGCATCTTGCTCAACACATCACCTTTGCCTGCCTCGCGCGCTGACTTAAGCCCGCTTCCAACTCCAAACCAACCAGGAACAATTTGTCGGGACTGAGTCCATCCAAATACCCAAGGGATCGCTCTCAAACTCTCTAGACCAATTTCCTCATCTGGTCTCATAGAAGGACGTGAGCCAAGAAAGAGTTCGCCTAATTGTTCAACAGGGGTCGATGAGTAAAAATAAGCAGGCAAATCTGGATGATCAACGAGTGCGCGATAGCGAGTAAAAGAACTTTCACTGACAAGGCTCATGCACTCATCCCATTTGGCCAAATCTGCAGGTGATTGGCGAGGCCCACGATTGAGAACTGTTGCCTCAAGTGCTGCCGCAAGTGAGAGCTCGATATTTTCTCGTGCTAGCGCAGGTAGCGAATATTTATCGCTAATAACTTCACCTTGTTCAGTCATTTTTATTTGACCATCAATGGAGCCCCAAGGTAGAGCAATCAGCGCGTCATAGGTTGGTCCACCACCGCGACCAACAGATCCACCGCGTCCATGGAAGAGACGCAATTTCACGCCGTACTTATTGGCAGTATCGCGAAGTCGTCGTTGTGCTCGGTGAATTTCCCATTGGCTCGTTGCAATACCAGCATCCTTATTTGAATCGGAATAACCTAACATCACTTCTTGAATATCTCCGCGAAGGCTTACTAATTGGCGGTATGTTGGTTGACTGAGCAATGCATCGAGAATTACATCTGCCGAGCGAAGTTCTGCGACAGTTTCTAGAAGCGGGGCAAAACCAATGAGTGCTTTCTTCGCAGAGAAATTAATGAGTCCGGCCTCTTTGGCTATAACAACGGCGGCTAACAAGTCATCGGGTCCCTTTGTCATCGAAATGATGTATGTCTCTATAACTTCAGGACCAAATCGGTCAATCAAATCATTTATTGCAAGAAAGGTATCAAAAGTTTTCCGTGCTGTGGCATCAAGTGCAAATTCTGAATGAAGGACTGGACTCTTTAATTCATCCAAAAGAAGGGCAAAACGTTGGCTTGGGGTAAGTTCCTTGTATCCATTTTTCAAAACCTGTTCCAAAAGTAAATGATGTGCTTTTGCATGCTCTCGAATATCCATTGTCGCGTGAGTTAAACCAAATGCCGACACAGTCCGGATAGTGCGCTCTAGCATGCCCGTAGCTATTAGGGCACCTTTATGTTGGAGCAATGAATCTCGCATCAGCGTTAAGTCAGCAATTAATTCGTGGCTATCTTTGTAATCGCGATGAGGTACATGTGGGCCAGCGACAGCGTGTCTTTCGCGAGTGAGATTAAGCCGATGCACAATTGCAGTGGCTTTTAATCGGTAGGGCTCTTCTGCATTTATGCGTCTGAAACGGGCTTCAATTTCAGGGATCTGCTTCAGGTCTTGTGCAACTGAATCGAGTAGTTCTTGCGAAACACCAGCGATACGAGTTGAAATAGAGAGAGTTTGCCGAATCTCATCCATTGCAGCCAACGTCACCCTAATGGCATGGCCAACTTGCAGAACTAATGTTTGGCGAGTGACTTCTGCAGTGACATTGGGATTGCCGTCACGATCTCCCCCGATCCACGTTCCAAAAGTGAGTGGACGGCTCGATGGTGTCAGTTCAACTCCGAGTCGCCTTACTTCGCGAGCAAAATCATCGAGAACATCTGGAACTGTGGAACGAAAGAGATCATCCAAGTAATAGAGAGCGTTCATTGCTTCATCTAGAGGTTCGGGTTGCCCTAGACGTAATTCATCTGTCTGCCAGATCAAATCAACGGTTTCACCCAATCGACGCTCTTGTTCCAGAGAATTCTTCTGGTCCAATAATGAAGCAACGCGTCCAAGTTTTCCAAGCAAAGACCTACGAGCTGCTTCAGTGGGGTGGGCGGTAAATACCGGGCGGAATGCAAAATTTTCAAGCCATCGTTGGATATCGCTCTGAGAGAATTCATGTCCAGCAGTTGGTTTTTCCTGTGCGCTAATTATTTTATCTACCGCTTGCGAAATCCACGATCCGTTCTTACTTCGCGACTGGGCAATAATCCTGGAGCGATGAACTTGTTCAGCAACATTTGCCAAGTGAAAATATGCACTAAACGCTCTCACTAGTTGTACTTCTTCATCAACCCCAAGGTTGGCAAGAAGTTCTTGACCTCCACCTTCGCGAACTGCGCTTCGAACCGCTTCAACTAGTTCTAGGAGTTCAACACCTTCTTGACGTACAAGTGATTGTCCAAGGAGATCGCCCAACTTGCGCACATCACTTCGCAATTCCGCATCGTCGGCAGGTGCACCTTGAGGAGACATGGGGCTAATCCTCTCAGGTCTTTTCTGCTCTAGACTCACTATTGCGCCCCTCCCACCATTTTGGGAGTGGGTGCTAGTTGGCATTTGCCACCTAATTTCGAGATGTAAGAATTTCAATGTGAAAGGTAGGGCACTTCATGCGCGGATTACTTTCAACAATCTCACATAGTGGCCCCCTTGCGGAGGCAATTTCACATTCACGAACTCTCGTAGCACCTTCAACTCTCTATCCCTTCGCTCTCGCTCTCCGTGCAAAAGAGCGCCCACTGATTGTTGTAACTGCTTCTAGCCGAAGCGCAGAGGATTTAGTGAGCGAACTTCGAACTTTGCACGATTGTGTGTACGAATTTCCGGCATGGGAAACACTTCCTCATGAACGCTTAAGCCCACGTAGCGACACTATTGCAAAAAGAATTCAAACTCTTTATGAAATAGAACGCTTTAGAACTACTCCAAACTCATGCAATCCAATAATCGTAACTCCTGCACGAGGCCTAATACATTGCTTCATTTCAGATTTAGCCAAAGATGCACTTGTTGAATTAGAAACCAAGAAAGAAATTTCACTCACTGGTTTAGTTGAGCACCTGGCCTCTCTGTCATACACGCGAACAGATTTAGTAGAGCGTCGTGGAGATTTTGCAGTCCGAGGTGGAATCGTAGATATCTTCTTACCTCTCTCGGCTCATCCTGTAAGAGTTGACTTTTTTGGTGATGAAATCGAAGAGTTTAGTTATTTTGATGTATCAGATCAAAGAACGATCGAACCTATTGTAGGAAAACTCCCAATTTATCCTTGTCGTGAACTCTTGCTAACAGATTCAGTCAGAGCACGGGCTTATGAGCTCATAGATAAGTATCCTACTGCAAAAGAAGTTCTCGACAGAATAAGTCAAGGAATTGTCACTGAGGGAATGGAATCACTTATTCCGCTCTTAACAAATTCACAAGAAAGTATCATCCAAAGGGCGCTACCTTCGACTGAAATAATCTTTCTGGATAGCGAACGAATTCGCTCACGTGCTACAGATTTACTTTCAACAAATAAAGAGTTCCTTGCGGCCTCATGGTCAAATGCGTCCGTTGGGGCACAATCGCCATTACACGATGGCGATGAAACATACCTTTCTTGGGATGAATTACAAGATGAGATTGCAGGTGCAGATCTCTCACTTCAGAATTTCAATCCCTTCGGAAGTGATTTAGATGAAGATACATTTTTTGCTGATTGCCTGCCCATAGAGCCCATGCGAGGAAATGCGGAGAGCGCGATTAACCTAATTTCAGATCTCATTGCACAGAGATATGCAATTGTTTTTTCAGCCTTGGGAGCTGGCATGGCACAACGCTATGCAGAAGTATTTCGCGGAGCAGATATTGCGGTACAGATGAGTGCCACGCTGCTGACTCCACCAGTGCCAGGAACCCTCACCATTACAACCTCAAATATCGGTCATGGATTTGTTGCAAATGAATGTTCGTTGGCTCTCATTACAGAACGCGACCTTTCTGGCAGTAAAGGTGGAAGCAAAGATGGCGATCGCTTACCTTCTCGCAGAAAGCAGACAGTTGATCCGCTAGAACTTAAAGCTGGTGATTTTGTCGTACACGAACAACATGGCATAGGCCGATATATAGAGATGGTTCATCGCACGACAGGATCAGTTACACGAGAATATTTGGTCATTGAGTACGCATCAGCCAAACGGGGACAACCCGGAGATCGCATATTTGTTCCAACTGATTCACTAGAACAAGTGAGTAAATATGTTGGAGGTGAATCTCCAACTATTCACAGAATCGGAAGCGGCGAATGGCAAAAAGCCAAAGGTCGCGCTCGTAAAGCTGTGCGTCAAATTGCTGGAGAACTCATTCGACTTTATGCAGCTCGCACGAGCGCACCCGGATTTGCATTCTCTCCTGACACACCGTGGCAAAGAGAGCTAGAAGATGCTTTCTCATACGTTGAAACAACGGATCAATTATCAACAATCAATGAAGTTAAAGCAGATATGGAAAAACCATTCCCGATGGATCGAATTATTTGTGGAGATGTAGGTTATGGAAAAACTGAGATTGCAATTAGGGCAGCCTTCAAAGCAGTACAAGATGGCAAACAAGTGGCAGTTTTAGTTCCAACCACTCTTCTAGTTCAGCAACATTCAGTAACGTTTAACGAGCGATATTCCGGCTTTCCTGTAAAGGTCGCAGGGCTGTCACGATTTAATTCAGCAAAAGAGAGCAGAGAAATAATCAGCGAACTGGCATCCGGAAGCGTTGACGTCATTATCGGCACTCATCGCTTGCTCTCATCCGATGTCAATTTTAGAGATCTCGGACTTGTTATTGTTGATGAAGAGCAAAGATTTGGGGTTGAACAAAAGGAGTCCTTGAAGAAATTAAGGACAACTGTTGATGTATTAGCGATGTCAGCAACTCCGATTCCGCGAACTCTAGAGATGGCTGTTACCGGGATTAGAGAGATGTCCACGATTACAACACCACCTGAAGAGCGACATCCAATTTTGACTTATGTAGGCCCAAGTGAAGAAGCACAAATTATTGCCGCAATTCGTAGAGAGATGTTACGAGATGGCCAAGTTTTTTATGTACACAATCGTGTCGAGTCAATTGATCGAGTGGCTTCTCACCTTCAAACTCTAATTCCTGAAGCAAGAATTAGAGTCGCACACGGCCAAATGGGAGAACATCTTTTAGAGGATGTTATTTTAGGATTTTGGAATCGCGATTTTGACGTGTTGGTCTGCACGACCATAGTTGAAAGTGGTCTAGATATTGCAAATGCAAATACACTCATTGTCGAACGCGCTGACTTGTTCGGACTTTCGCAACTGCATCAACTAAGAGGCCGAGTAGGACGCGGGCGAGAGCGTGCGTATGCATATTTTCTTTACCCTGCCGACCAGCCACTTACAGAGTTGGCCCATGATCGATTAACAACAATTGCAGCTAATACCGAACTTGGTGCAGGTATGAGAGTTGCACTCAAAGATTTGGAAATTCGAGGAGCAGGAAATCTCCTTGGTGGCGAACAGTCTGGACATATTGCAGATGTTGGTTTTGATCTGTATATGCGAATGGTCGGAGAAGCTGTACAGGATTACAAGAGTGGCATTATCGAAAGTGAAGAGAAGCATCGTGAGTGCAAAATAGAGCTTCCAATAAATGCTCACCTTGCCCCTGAGTTTGTTCCAGGAGAGCGCCTACGATTAGATCTTTATAGGCGCTTGGCAGATGTCACCACCGATGCAGTAGTTGACGAAATTTATAGTGAAATTGTTGATCGATTTGGAGACCTGCCAGTTGAGGCCGAGAATTTACTTGGAGTAGCGCGTCTTCGCGCTACCGCTAAGGCTGTCAAACTTACGGAAGTGGTTTTACAGGGCAAGTATTTGCGATTGAGTCCAATTAAGTTACCTGAGTCACTCCAACTCAAACTGAACCGTATTTATCCAGGCTCCATATATAAATCCACGACAAATTCAGTTTTAGTCGCCCTTCCAAGCGCGAAAACATGGGCGCCGTCATCACCAGGGGCTTTGATAGGGGATACTTCTCTTCTGCCCTGGGCAACTGAGGCTATTCATAATTTAACAATTCCTATTGCGCCAATGAAAGAGAGCACGAAGTGAAGAAAGCACTAGTAGCGCTAACTATTGCAAGCGCATTAATTCTTACAGGATGCTCTCATGTAAACGTTGCAGCCACCGTTGGATCTAAGAAAATTACACAAGCAGAACTGCAATCAAGTATCGATACTATTTTGGCAGAGCGTGTTGGCATTGACCAGGCAGGTATGCAATTACAGACAGGTGAAGATCTCACTCGAGGACAACTTCGATTCCATTTAATTTCTGCTCTATTTCGCCAGATAGCGGATGAAGCAAAAATAAAGGTTACCAAGGCTGAAATTGATGCTCGTCGTGCCAGCATCGTGAACCAAGTCGGTGGAGAAGAAGGATTACCAAAAGCACTTGCAAGTGCAAATATTGCATCTATTAATTTAGATGCATATCTTGAACTTCTTATTCTTTCGGACAAGGTTGGGCAAGCGGCGCAGGCTGCAGGCGTACCTGCCGGCAGCGTTAACGACGAAATTCAAAAGTTAGTGGCCGCAAAAGCACGGAGTTCCAAAATTGATATAAATCCACGCTACGGAGTTTGGGATTATGCGGTGGCCGACATTGTCGCAGTTGACTCTGCAAGTTCAGCAGTAAGTCCAGCTGCAACACCATGACTCAATCTCACTTGCAACGCCTTGTTGCGGTGATGGACCAGTTACGGTCACCAGGTGGATGTCTTTGGGATGCAGAGCAAACCCATGAAACACTCATTAAGTTTTTGCTTGAAGAATCCTATGAATATATAGAAGCGGTTGAAACAAATGATCGCGAAGCAATGCTTGAAGAACTTGGCGATGTATTGCTTCAGGTTTATTTTCACGCACGGATTGCACAAGAGCATTCAACAGAGCCCTTTTCCATAGAAGATGTTGCCGAAAAAGTTGCTGACAAACTTATCCGTCGCCACCCCCATGTCTTTGCTGATGTAAAAGTTTCATCTAGCGAGGAAGTTTTAGAAAATTGGGAAGCGCTAAAAGTGCTAGAAAAGGGGCGAACATCTGCAATTGATGGAGTACCTCTAGCTCAACCGGCCTTGACTCTTGTCAGCAAATTGCTCTACAGAGCAGAAAAAAACAAACTTACGCTGACATTGCCAACTGCAATCCAGACTCCGCAAGAGGCAACACAAAAAAGCGTTGGCGAAGTTCTACTCGCCACAATTGCTTGGGCACAAGAAAACGGAGTTGATCCCGAAGGCGCTTTAAGAGATGCGGCTCGCGGTTTAATGGCTGAGATTGTCCAAATTGAAAGCACGGTACGATAGCCCTCTTAACACATTTTTTGCCTTTATACATTTCAATATATAAAAGGAGACTCATTGTGGCGGCCATCAAAACCCTCGGAGCTCGAGAAATTCTTGACTCACGTGGAAATCCAACTATCGAAGTTGAAATTGGATTAGATGATGGCACTCAAGCGCGCGCAGCAGTTCCAAGTGGAGCATCTACTGGTGCATTCGAAGCATCAGAGTTACGCGATGGTGGAAAGCGTTACAGTGGTAAAGGTGTACATAACGCTGTTGGATTTGTTATAAATGAAATCGCTCCGGCAATTAAGGGATTTGATGTAGGTAATCAACGTAAAGTTGATGACACACTTATTGCACTTGATGGAACTCCCAACAAATCTCGTATGGGCGCAAATGCACTTCTTGGAGTATCACTTGCCGTTGCAAAAGCCGGCGCAACAAGTTCAAATCTTTCGCTATTTAGATTCCTTGGTGGGGCTGAAGCACATCTCTTGCCCGTTCCGATGATGAACATTCTCAATGGCGGAGCACACGCCGATACCAATGTTGATATTCAAGAATTTATGGTTGCACCCATTGGTGCGCCAACATTTAGCGAATCCCTAAGATGGGGGGCTGAGATTTATCACAGCCTTAAATCTGTTTTGAAAAAGCGCGGATTGGCCACAAGTGTTGGTGATGAAGGTGGATTTGCTCCAAACCTTGAAAGCAATCGGGCTGCTCTAGATCTCATCCTTGAGGCCATTACATTGGCAGGTTTTGCACCGGGTAAAGATGTAGCACTTGCTATGGATGTGGCTGCTACCGAATTTCATAAAGATGGCAAATACACATTTGAAGGCTCTCAGAGTTCATCTGCTGAAATGATTGCCTACTACGCAGGATTGGTGAGTTCTTACCCGCTTGTTTCGATTGAAGATCCACTCGATGAAGAAGATTGGGCTGGTTGGGGGCAAATGACAACTGAGCTGGGAAGTGCAATTCAAATAGTTGGCGATGATCTATTCGTAACAAATCCCGTGCGATTAGCAAAAGGAATTGCCTCACATACTGCCAATGCACTCTTAGTAAAGGTGAATCAAATAGGAACGCTGTCAGAAACTTTGGATGCTGTAAATATGGCACACAAAGCTGGTTATCGTTCCATGATGAGCCACCGTTCGGGTGAAACAGAGGACACAACAATTGCAGATTTGGCAGTTGCTACAAATTGCGGGCAGATCAAAACAGGTGCACCGGCACGTAGTGAGCGAGTTGCAAAATACAATCAACTTCTGCGTATAGAAGAAGAACTTGGCACGAGTGCGAAATACGCAGGTCGTAGCGCCTTCCCACGTTTTAAAGGATAAGTCTTGGTAGCGCGCCGATCCCCATATTCTCGAGGCCCTCGTCAATCTCGATACTCGCGCGCTCGTAATAATTCGCGAGGTGCGGGCTCCGGTCGCATTCTCACACTTGGCATTATTTTATTCATTCTTGCTTTCACCCTTGCTCCACCAACTCAGCGCTACTTTGCCCAAAGAGCACAGATCAGCGCAGTCAAGGCGCAACTTCACGCAGGAGATGTTGCACTAGCAGATGCAAGGCGCGAATTAGAACGTTGGCGAGATCCTGCATACATTAAATCTCAAGCGCGCGAAAGATTGCATTTCATTATGCCCGGAGAGCGTCAGTACATCGTCACTGATTCAGCTCAAGGCACAGAAAGTGCACCAGAAACAGCGGTGTCTAAAGATTTACCAAGTGGCCTTCCTTGGTACAACAGAGTTATTTCATCAATTACCGAAGTGCAAAATTCGTGAGCTCGGAAAAAGCAACGCAATCTGACCTCGAAGCAATTGAAATTCAGTTAGGCCGAGCCCCTAGAGATGTCCATGCAATTGCTTATCGCTGTCCTTGTGGCCAACCAGCAGTTGTCGAAACAGAACCACGATTAGCCGATGGCACTCCCTTTCCGACTTTCTATTACGCCACTTGCCCACGTTTAACTGGTGCGATTTCAACTCTTGAATCCAGTGGCCTTATGAACACCATGAACCAACGACTTGTCACAGATGCGCATTTAGCTGGGCAATACCACGCAGCGCATGATGACTACATTGCAGCTCGGAGCGCTTTAGGAATTGATGTACCAGAACTAGGAGAAATCTCTGCAGGAGGTATGCCCGATCGAGTGAAGTGTTTACATTCGTTAGTTGCACATTCACTCAGCGCTGGAAAAGATGTGAATCCTCTTGGTGATGAAGCGCTAGCACAGCTTCCTAAGTGGTGGAGTGATCAGCCCTGCAGTGATAACACAGCCCAGAGAGAAAAATAATGCGCGTTGCTGGGATAGATTGCGGAACTAATTCAATCCGTCTTCTTATTGCCGATATTGATGGAAGTAATTTTCGCGAGATTTATCGGACAATGGAAATTGTTCGACTTGGGCAAGGTGTTGATGAAACCGGGCAATTCCATCCAGATGCGATTTTGCGCACCCTCAGCGCAGTTGATCAGTTTGCGGGTGAAATTGCGCGCAGAGGTGTTGAAAAGTTTCGCTTTTGCGCAACGAGCGCGTCGAGGGATGCAACGAATCGAGACTTATTTCTTAACGGTGTATATGAACGCTTAGGACTTTATCCAGAAGTTATTTCTGGAGACGAGGAAGCGACACTCTCCTTTCAAGGCGCTACAAAGGAATTGCCATCAAGCGGTGGACCATTTCTTGTCGTTGATATCGGGGGAGGATCTACCGAGTTTGTATTTGGTGGAGCACATGTTGAAAGTGCAAAAAGTGTAAATATTGGTTGCGTGCGGATGTCAGAGCGTCATTTTAAATCAGACCCCCCAAATCAACTAGAAATTGCATCAGCAACCATCGATATCCAAGAAGCTATTGCCTTAGCTGGACAAAGCGTTCCACTAACGAAAGCCAAAACTTTAGTTGCAGTCGCTGGTACGGCGACTACCGTGGCAGCCGCATCACTAGGTTTAGAGACTTATAATCGCCACGCAATTCATTTGTCGAGGGTGTCTGTAGAAAAAGTACATGAAATCTCACAGATGTTTTTAGAGATGACAAAAGATCAACGTGCCAAATTGGGATATATGCACCCCGGCAGAGTTGATGTGATTACTGCAGGATCTTTGGTCTTATCCCAAGTAATGATTGCAACGGGCGCAAAAGAGTTTGTTGCATGTGAGACAGATATTCTCGATGGAATTGCCTGGTCTCTTGCCTCCTCCTAGAAAGACATTTACATTCGTGCCAATGAAGAATGGATACCAATTGGAAATCAAGCTACCGCCGGCCCTCATTACAAACGAGAAATTACTGACACATTAGCGTGTAACCTATGCTCTTCACGTGGCCCCGATAGCCCAATGGCAGAGGCAGAGGACTTAAAATCCTCCCAGTGTGGGTTCGACCCCCACTCGGGGCACTATCTGTGTGTGAATAGTGGCAAATGCCTAATCGCTAAGCGAACAGCCTATTAAAAAGGTATTGCTCTTATCTCCCACACCTCATACCCTCAAGTTGTGAGACGTAAATTTATAACAACTGTTCTTTTATTAATGCTTCTAATTTCTTC
>CAMCYO010000010.1 GCA_945884695.1 Streptomyces griseus | reverse complement strand
TGAACTCACCTCAAATGGGGAGTTGGATTACAGATCCAAAGATTCATAAAGTGATGCATGATGCGAAATCCTTTGGACGTCTCCACGATGTAGCCGGAGTCATTTTTGATACATCACTTGCCAGCTATTTAGTCAATCCAGGAAGCCGTTCTCAGGATATTTCACAATGGGATGGGAATTCCTATCTGCATGCCGAGAAACTATTCTCATTGCGCGAGTCACTGACAACCGAACTTTCCGACCGAAATCTCCTCACTCTATTTCAGCATCTAGAGATGCCCATATCCGAACTACTAGCAAAAATGGAGAGACGAGGAATTGCGGTCAATGGTGCAGAGCTCAATAATCTTCGCGATTTCTTTGCCTCTGAAGTGGAGCTTGAGACCAAGAAAGCTCACGAGGCAGCAGGTCATGAATTTAATGTTGCCTCTCCAAAGCAATTACAGGTGCTGCTTTTTGATGAGTTGAAATTGCCTAAAACCAAGAAAATTAAGACCGGATATTCAACCGATGCTGAGTCGCTACAGTCACTTTTTGAAAAAACTCAGCATCCTGTTCTGAATCAACTTCTTCGTATTCGAGAGACAAATAAACTTAAAACAACAATCGATGGCTTGCTTGAAGCCGTGGATAGTGACGGTCGAATCCGAACCAATTTTCAGCAAATGATTGCTGCCACGGGCCGTCTTTCTTCGACCGGTCCGAATCTACAAAATATTCCCGTGCGGACGCAGGAAGGTAGAAGGATTCGTGAATGTTTTATTGCCGGAATCGGTTATGAATCCTTATTAACTGCTGATTACAGTCAAATTGAAATGCGCATTATGGCTCACCTCTCCAATGATAAGAATTTATTGGAAGCATTTAATAAGGGTGAGGATCTCCATTCAACTATCGCCTCCGAAGTATTTGGGGTTGCTGCAACGCGCGTAGATCCGGAGATGCGCCGACAGATTAAGGCGATGTCTTACGGTTTAGCCTATGGACTTTCCGCTTACGGACTTTCGGTGCAATTATCGATTTCACCACCAGAGGCACAACTGCTTATGGAGCGATATTTTGAAAGATTTGGCGGAATTCGCGATTATTTAAGTAGCGTTGTGGAACAAGCGCGCAAGGTTGGCTATACCGAAACAATTATGGGAAGACGCCGTTACTTGCCAGATTTATTGGATGACAATCGTCAACGTCGTGAAATTGCCGAACGAATGGCACTTAACGCGCCAATTCAAGGATCGGCTGCTGACATCATCAAAGAAGCAATGCTTAATGTGGAGAGATCTATTGATACGCATGGCTTAAAGTCGCGATTGTTATTGCAAGTCCATGATGAACTTATTTGCGAGGTTGGATCAGGGGAGGCCGAAATTCTTACCGAAATTATGCGCAAAGAAATGGGTTCTGCATATCCGCTTAAGGCACCGTTAGCGGTAAGTGTTGGTATTGGTAAGAGTTGGAATGAAGCTGCGCATTAGTTCAGCATGCAAGAGCTAAATTGCGGGTCGAGTGTTGTCCTTCATTGCAAGAAGATCTTGTTCTTCACTGGGCAACTGATTGGCAGCGGACAATCTTGTTTTTCCTATTTGTAGCACCAGCCATCCGATAGCCAGAGTGATTGTGGTTATGCCGAGCGCGTACCGTGATGAATATTGATTGGAGATCCATCCTCCAACTGCAGCTCCCAACGCCATAAAAGTTCCCTCTGCTGTCCATAACCAACCCAGTGACGAGGTTGCTGTTCCACGAGGCCTTACCGCTTCCATTACTTCCCAATAAAAAACTTGCAGTGCTCCACCAGTGAGTCCTAAGAAGGCCGCGGCCAACGCCAAACTCCATCCCGGATATGTGAAGGCGAGGGGAACGGAGGCTATAAACCAGAGAACATATGTGCGCGTCATCGATACTAAAGGAGTGACCCGCTTGGAAATAAGTCCTCCGATGAGTCCACCGGCGATATTACACACTCCCATTGTTCCTAGAATCCAAGCCGTTCGACTGGCAACATTCTCTATCGTTGCAAATGCAGGAACTGCTACATCAAAGGCTCCCCATCCGAAGCCAATAATGCAACCTTCAAGCATGAGAAGTTGCATAGCCGGACTTCTAAATGTTCCAGTTTCGGTGGCGTCCTTCTTTTCTGGTTTCCAGTTTCGAGAAACTTTTGTGAATCCCAAAGAAGTGCCACCGATGAAAATTAAGACTGCACAGGTGATGAGTGCAGAACTTGGATGAGATGAAAGCGCAAGGGATGTCGCAATTACTGGACCAAGAACCATTGCAGCGCTAATTACTGCAGTATCAAGTGCGTATGCAGTTCTTAATAAATGTGGCGGAACCACACTTTGCCACAATGGGCGAATAGAAAGGTTGATGGGGGGAGCAGATAGGCCTAAGACAAATGCAAAGAAGAGAATTGAATTTCGATTTTGGGAAAAGCTAAGAGCTAAAATCAATATGGCATAACCAGGTACAAAGATTCTTAGCGGCCATTTCTGTCCCCATCTATCCATGAGCGCCCCTCGGAGTCCGGCAGTGAGTGCCGAAGATAGGGATTCGAGGCCAATCGCTAATCCAGCAACTGCGATTGAACCTGTTGCTTGTTCTGCTTTAAAGAAAGTTGCCAGAGCAATCATTCCGTAGGCGACACGAGCAGGGAAAGCTGCTAGAAGTAGGACTTTCGCGTTCGGATAGCGTAAAAGTTCCCGGTATTGCTTCATTATGGGTTGAGTCTACTCACGCGAATTGACCCAAGGGCGCATAAAACCATACCCTTAGCACTCCCATTCCTACTACTCATCTATCCCTACGGAGCACCTTGAGCATTTCACCAGTAATAGCAGTAAATGATGTTGGATCAGCAGAAGATTTTCTCGCCGCAATTGAAGGAACCATACGAAATTTTAATGATGGTGACCTTGTTGAAGGCATAGTTGTACAAGTCGATCGGGACGAAGTACTTCTAGATATCGGATATAAAACAGAAGGCGTAATCCCTTCGCGCGAACTTTCCATTCGCCACGATGTCGATCCAAATGAAATTGTTAAAGTCGGCGAAAAAGTTGAAGCTTTAGTTCTACAAAAAGAAGATAAAGAAGGACGCCTCATTCTTTCCAAGAAGCGCGCACAGTATGAGCGGGCATGGGGAGATATCGAAGGTAAGAAAGAGCGTGACGAAGTTGTCATCGGAACTGTTATTGAAGTTGTTAAAGGCGGACTAATCGTTGATATCGGATTGCGCGGATTCCTTCCTGCCTCCTTGGTTGAGATGCGTCGAGTACGCGACCTCACTCCTTATATTGGCAAGCAGGTTGAAGCTCGTATTATCGAACTTGATAAGAATCGCAACAACGTCGTTCTGTCACGCCGTGCATTCCTAGAACAAACTCAATCTGAATCACGTACAATTTTCCTCAATCAACTGCAAAAGGGTCAGGTTCGTACTGGCGTAGTTTCCTCAATTGTAAACTTTGGTGCATTCGTTGACTTAGGTGGAGTTGACGGACTTGTTCACGTTTCTGAACTCTCATGGAAGCATATTGACCATCCTGGTGAAGTCGTTGAAGTTGGCGATGAAGTAACTGTGGAAGTTCTTGAGGTTGATTTCGAACGTGAGCGTGTTTCACTTTCTCTCAAGGCCACTCAGGAAGATCCATGGCAAGCATTCGCTCGTACGCACACAATCAATCAAGTTGTGCCAGGTCAAGTTACTAAGTTGGTTCCATTCGGTGCGTTTATTCGCGTACACGAAGGCATAGAAGGCTTGGTTCACATCTCCGAACTAGCTGAGCGTCATGTCGAAATTCCCGAGCAGGTTGTTCAAGTAGATGATGAACTCTTTGTAAAGATTATTGATATTGATTTAGAACGACGCCGCATATCGCTTTCTCTGAAGCAAGCAAATGAGGGCCATGAAGTGGAAATCGAAGCTTTCGATCCTACTCAATACGGAATGGCTGCACGTTATGACGCAGATGGAAAGTTTATCTATCCTGAAGGTTTCGATGCAGACACTCAAGAGTGGAAACCCGGCTATGAGACACAGCGCGAAGAATGGGAGCGTCAGTACGCTGAAGCTCAAACACGTTTTACAGCGCATAAGAAACAAAAAGCTCAAGCCCAAGCCGCTGATGCTGCCGCAGTTCCTGCAACAGTTGTCGAGGAAGCACCTGTTTCAGAATAATTTGAGAGTAGCGCGGCCCATGAGATCAATCTCGTGGGCCGTTTTCTTTTCACACTCGTTGAATAGCGTTAGGGTCTGACTGTGCTCATTGTTGCTCTCACCGGTGGAATTGGAGCCGGCAAGTCATTGGTTGGTGGTTTTTTCTCAGATCTAGGTGCCAGAGTTGCAGACGCCGATCAATTTGCTCGTGTTGCAATCGAGCGTGGGAGTGATGGTTTTGATGCAGTGGTAGCTGAATTTGGTGATGGCATCTTGAAAAATGGCGATATAGATAGACGAGCACTCGCCGAAATCATTTTTAAAGACTCTGGCGCAAAGAAGAAATTGGAAGCGATAGTTCATCCGATAGTACGAGCTCTATTCGAAGACTTTGTTGCGCATTTACATTCTCAGGAGATACTGATTTATGAGATACCGTTGCTCGTTGAATCCAAGGCAATTGAACGCTTTGACGCAGTCATAACGGTTGAGGCTGATTTGAATCTGCGTAAATCTCGACTTAGAGAGCGGGGTTTAGTCAACTCCGAAATAGCATCACGAATTGCTTCTCAAGCCACCCCAGAAGAGAGAATCGCGGTGGCAGATTTCGTATTGGAAAATAATGCATCTCCTGATCAACTTCTGCGTCAAGTTGAGCATCTTTGGGAAAATATTTTACCAACCCTGGAGCGCAAGAATTCTTGAGCAAGGATAGAGTTACGTAGTGCGCCCTATAAACGATCTACAAAGATCGGTAGAACCATTTCAGGTAATTAGTGATTATGTACCTGCCGGCGATCAACCTCAAGCAATTGTAGAAATTGTTTCCCGTATTGCAATAGGGGAGCAAGATATTGTTCTACTAGGTGCAACAGGCACTGGAAAATCAGCAACTACGGCTTGGCTCATCGAACGTTTACAGAGACCTACTTTGGTTATTGCTCCAAATAAGACTTTGGCTGCCCAGCTGGTAAATGAATTTCGTGAATTAATGCCCAATAACGCTGTCGAATATTTTGTTTCCTATTACGACTATTACCAACCAGAGGCTTATGTTCCTCAAACTGACACCTTTATTGAAAAGGATTCGAGCGTTAATGATGAGGTGGAGCGATTGCGCCACTCTGCTACCAATTCACTTCTGACCAGACGTGATGTAATCGTGGTGGCAACCGTGTCATGTATTTATGGACTTGGCACACCACAGGAATACATAGACCGTATGGTCCGTCTAAAAGTAGGGGATGAGATCGACAGGAACACTCTCCTAAGAAAATTTGTTGATATTCAATACAGTCGTAATGACATTGCATTTGAAAGAGGCACTTTTCGAGTGCGAGGAGACACCATTGAGATCATTCCTATGTACGAAGAGTTGGCACTGCGAATTGAAATGTTCGGGGATGAAATCGAGAAAATCACAACGCTGCATCCCCTAACAGGGGAAATAATCCGCAATGAAACCGAGATGTATGTTTTTCCAGCCACCCATTACGCCGCTGGGCCTGAGACCATGAAACGTGCGATAGTAGATATAGAAGAAGAATTGGCCGTAGCCCTAGAGAATTTCGAGCGTCAAGGAAAATTGCTGGAAGCCCAACGGCTGAGAATGCGAACAACCTTTGATATCGAAATGATGCAACAGCTGGGATTCTGTTCCGGAATTGAGAACTACTCCAGGCATATTGACGGACGCACACCCGGTTCTGGACCCAACTGTTTACTTGACTATTTTCCGGAAGATTTTCTACTGGTAATTGATGAATCCCATGTCACTGTTCCGCAAATAGGAGCAATGTATGAAGGAGACGCGTCACGCAAGAGGACTTTAGTTGAACATGGCTTTCGTTTGCCCAGTGCCATGGACAATCGACCGTTACGTTGGGATGAGTTTCTTGAAAGAGTCGGACAGAAGGTTTTTCTATCCGCAACTCCAGGCAAATACGAACTAGAGAAGGTCAATAACGATGTTGTGGAACAAGTTATTCGGCCAACTGGTTTGGTTGATCCAAAGATTGTTATCAAGCCAATCAAGGGTCAGATAGATGATCTGCTTAAAGAGATTAATCTGAGAGCGCAAAGGAATGAGCGTGTACTAGTCACCACTTTGACAAAGAAAATGTCAGAGGATTTGACCGACTATCTCCAAGAGAAAGGTGTACGTGTCAGATATCTACATTCAGAAGTTGATACCTTGCGAAGGGTTGAGCTTCTACGCGAGCTACGTTCAGGTGAGTATGACGTCTTGATTGGAATAAATCTTCTTCGTGAAGGATTGGACCTACCTGAAGTTTCGCTAGTGGCGATTTTGGATGCAGATAAAGAGGGTTTCTTGCGTTCTGCTACCTCATTAATTCAAACTATTGGACGCGCGGCTCGAAATGTCTCTGGCGAAGTTCATATGTATGCAGATAACATCACAAAGTCAATGGAGAAGGCTATTGATGAAACAAACCGTCGACGTGCAAAACAAGTTGCTTACAATGCAGAACGTGGAGTTGACCCGCAACCTTTGCGTAAAAAGATTGCTGATATTACTGACCTGATTAATCGGGAGAGTGATGATACTCAAGAGCTTTTGGCTACAGCCGGTGTAAATAAGGCAAAAGTTTCAGGAATTGCTATAAGTGCTCATCAGGCCTCTACTCTGCCAAGACAAGAGTTGTTGGCGTTGATAGAGTCGCTCACTGCTCAGATGCGCTCTGCAGCCCAAGACCTACAATTCGAATTAGCGGCTCGCTTTCGAGATGAAATACGGGATTTAAAGAAAGAGCTACGCGCGATGGAAATCGGAGGTCTTTAGTTACATGGCAGACCATCTCGTCGTTCGAGGCGCAAGAGAACATAATCTAAAGAATGTATCTATTGAATTACCACGTAACTCACTCGTCGTTTTCACTGGTCTCTCTGGATCCGGCAAATCAAGTTTGGCTTTTGACACGATTTTTGCCGAAGGGCAGCGTCGATATGTTGAATCTCTCTCTGCTTATGCCCGGCAGTTTCTTGGGCAAATGGATAAGCCAGATGTTGATTTTATCGAAGGGCTTTCACCTGCTGTCTCTATTGATCAAAAATCTACAAATAGAAATCCGCGCTCCACGGTCGGAACAATTACAGAGGTATATGACTATTTACGCTTACTTTTTGCACGCGCAGGAAGGCCTCATTGCCCCAAGTGCAAAAAAAGTGTGAGTCGACAAACTCCTCAGCAAATAGTTGATCAAATTTTGACAATGCCGGCAACGACGAAATTTCAAATATTGGCCCCGGTTGTGCGTGCTCGCAAAGGTGAGTTCGTAGATCTATTTCAAGAATTGATTAGCCAAGGATATTCGCGTGCTCGAATTGATGGAGAGGTGGTTGCCCTTTCTGAAGCTCCCAAATTGAAGAAGCAAGAAAAACATACGATTGAAGTTGTCGTTGATCGATTGAACGCTAAAGCTGAATCTAAAACTCGCCTAACGGATTCAATTGAAACCGCTCTGCGTTTGGCTCAAGGGATCGTCATTTTGGATTTTGTAGATTCCAAAGAATCAACAAAGGAACGTACCTATAGTGAGCACTTGGCCTGTCATGATTGCGAACTTTCATTTGAAGAATTGGAACCGCGTTCCTTCTCGTTCAACTCACCTTTTGGAGCTTGCCCTGAGTGTTCAGGAATAGGTACCAAGCTCGAAGTTGATGAGGAATTAATCATCCCTGATGACTCTATTTCCGTAAATGATGGGGCAATTGCTCCGTGGTCATCTGGGCAGACATCAGAGTATTTTTTGCGGCTGTTGCAAGCACTTTCAGGAGAAGTTTCATTTTCACTAGATACGCCATGGAAGAAACTTTCTGTCAAAGCAAAAGAGGCCATCTTGCATGGTTCTGACTATGAAGTACATGTGAAATACAAGAATCGTTATGGACGTGTTCGCAATTATTCCACCGGTTTTGAAGGTGTCATTCCCTTCATTCATAGAAGACACGGTGAAACCGATAGTGATTACAGCCGTGAGAAATACGAAGGCTATATGCGTCAGATTCCTTGCCCCACGTGTAAAGGCTCTCGATTGAAGCCTGAAGTCTTGGCAGTAACTTTGGGAGAGAAAAATATTGCCCAAATTTGCGAACTCTCTATTGCAGATTGCGCAACATTTTTAGCAGGAGTAGATCTCAATGCGCGAGAGGCACAAATTGCAGAACGAGTGTTGAAAGAAGTGCACGCTCGATTGGGATTCCTACTCGATGTTGGCCTAGATTATCTCTCCCTTGAACGCCCGGCTGCCACATTATCTGGTGGAGAAGCGCAACGAATTCGCCTGGCGACACAAATTGGTTCAGGATTAGTAGGAGTGCTCTACGTTCTCGATGAGCCCAGCATTGGATTACATCAACGTGACAACCATCGACTCATAGAAACTTTGACGAGGCTAAGAGATTTAGGAAACACACTCATTGTGGTGGAGCATGATGAAGAAACGATTCGTGCTGCAGACTGGATTGTAGATATTGGACCAGGTGCGGGTGAGCACGGCGGAGAAATTGTTCTTTCTGGCGATTATCAAGCGCTTATAGATTCGAAAGAATCGATCACAGGTGCATATCTATCTGGAAGAAAGTCGATACCCATACCTTCAAAGAGACGCGCTATCGACCCTAAACGTCAGTTGGTAGTGAAGGGAGCAAAAGAGAACAATTTAAAAGATATTGAAGTTGCGATTCCCTTGAGTGCATTCGTTGCAGTTACAGGTGTAAGTGGTTCGGGGAAATCTACTCTTATAAATGACATTGTTTATATCACTCTTGCAAATAAACTTAATGGTGCACGCATGGTTCCTGGTCGTCACCGAAGCGTTTCCGGCATTGATCTGCTCGATAAAGTTGTTCATGTTGACCAATCACCAATTGGCAGAACACCTCGTTCGAATCCGGCTACATATACGGGAGTTTTCGATAAAATTAGAGCTCTTTTTGCCGAAACCTCAGAGGCTAAAGTGCGTGGTTATTTGCAAGGAAGATTTTCATTTAACGTTAAAGGTGGACGCTGTGAAAATTGCGCCGGCGATGGCACCATCACGATTGAGATGAATTTCTTGCCAGATGTTTATGTTCCATGCGAAGTGTGTCATGGGGCTAGGTACAACCGAGAGACCCTAGAAGTACATTACAAAGGTAAAACGATTTCGGAAGTCTTGGATATGCCAATCGAGCTAGCTCGAGATTTTTTTGAAGCTGTTCCCACAATCGCACGGTTTCTCACCACCTTGTGCGAGGTGGGCCTTGGATATGTTCGATTAGGTCAATCTGCACCCACGCTTTCAGGGGGCGAAGCACAGAGAGTAAAACTGGCAACCGAATTGCAACGCAGGTCTACGGGGCGCACCATTTACGTTTTAGACGAGCCAACAACTGGATTGCACTTTGAGGATGTAAGTAAGTTGCTAGGCGTGCTCAATAGGCTAGTTGATACAGGAAACACGGTTGTGGTTATTGAGCATAATCTTGATGTTATTAAATCAGCTGACTGGGTAATTGATATGGGCCCAGAAGGTGGGTTTCGTGGTGGAAGAGTGGTTGCCCAAGGCACTCCAGAAGAAGTTGCAATGAATAAGGATAGTTACACAGGTTTCTATTTAGCATCGATGCTCTCCACCAATCGAAAGAAGACGGCGAGTTCGAAGTAATGTCAGATCCAAGTTCCTATCGTCCACAGGATGTGCCACCCCTTCCTGGCGTTTATAGGTTTTTTGATTCCTCGGATCACGTTATTTATGTCGGAAAAGCATTAAGTCTCAAGTCCCGGCTGAGTAACTACTTTCAGGCCAATTTGCCAGAGCGCACTAACCGCATGGTGCATGAGGCGGTACGAGTTGATTGGACAATTGTTGATACAGAAATAGAAGCGCTGCAATTAGAGTTCTCTTGGATCAAGCAATATAGCCCGGATTACAATGTGCAATTTCGTGATGATAAGTCCTATCCCTACTTGGCGTTAACGATAGAGGATAATTTCCCCAGACTTCTGATCACGCGAAAGCAGAAGAAAGCTGGGGTGAAGTATTTTGGCCCTTTCACGCAGGCATGGGCGCTGCGTAACACTTTTGAAGTGGTCTTAAAGGTATTTCGAATTCGCTCTTGTACAGATTCAAATTTTCAAAAAGCCCAACGTGCCAAACGTCAATGCCTGTTAGGCGATATTGGCAAATGTTCAGCCCCATGCGTGGGATGGATTTCAGAACAGGACCATAGAGCTATTGCAGATCGAATTGTTTCTTTCATGGATGCTGGACAAGCAGAAATTATTCCAACTCTTGAGAAGGAGATGGAGTTGGCTTCTGTTTCTCAAGAGTACGAAAGAGCGGGCAAGATTCGCGATCAAATCGCTGGGTTGAAGCATGCCCAGGAATCTACAGAGGGTGCTTTATCCGAAACACTCTTTGCCGATGTTGTAGCCCTGCACAGAGATGGCGCTTTTGTTGCTGCATCAGTCTTTGTTATCAGGGGAGGCGCTATTAAGGGATCTAGATCTTGGCTCGTGGATCAAAAGCATCTAGTTGAAGGTCAAGATGAGATCACTGCGCTTTTTGCCTCTATGTATGGCAATGTTGAAGCGAGTGAAATTCCACATGAGATTCTTATCAACGAATCCTCAGATGAGATTTCAACCTTAGCCTTCTGGCTCTCTGAACGAAAAGGTTCAAAAGTAGAAATCAAAGTTCCGATTCGCGGTGAAAAAGCCGAATTGATTGAAACAGTCAAACGTAATGCACAGTATGCGCTGATTCAACACGTGAACAAGCGATCTGCCGACGTAGGAATTAGTGGGCAAGCTTTAGTTGAAATTCAACAAGAACTTGGGCTTGCCGAGCTGCCACTTCGCATCGAATGCTTTGATATTTCCAATATCTCCGGTACTACCGTCGTTGCTTCAATGGTGGTCTTTGAAGATGGAGTGCCGAAGAAGAGCGAATACCGTCGATTTATCATCGACACCACTACGGCTTGGGATGACACCCGAGCCATGCACCAAGTTCTTACTCGCAGACTTAAGCGCTTATCTGACGAGCAATCGATAGATCTCATTGAAGTGCACCAAAGTGGGGGTAAGCGAGCTAAATTTTCTTATCCTCCTCAACTCATCATTGTTGATGGCGGAGTTCCTCAGGTTAATTCTGCAGTGAGGGCTCTGGCAGAGACTGGTTTTTCACAGATTCCATTGTGCGGATTGGCTAAAAGATTGGAAGAAGTGTGGTTGCCAGCAAATCCTGTGCCGGTGATGCTTGGCAGATCAAGTGAGGGTTTGTACTTGTTACAACGAATCCGCGATGAAGCTCATCGTTTTGCTATAACTTTTCATCGATCGAGACGGTCACGTGCAATGTTGGAATCCCTTCTAGATAGTGTTTCACAGTTGGGCGATATTCGTCGCAAGGCACTTCTGGATCATTTTGGATCAGTTTCTGCTTTAAGAAAAGCAAGCACAGAAGAGATTGCACGAATTCCAGGAATAGGAAAAAAGATAGCCGACCTCATTGCTGAAAGTATTTCTCGAGAACCTATCGAGGGTTTCGATGCTCAAACAGGCGAGGTTTTAGAGGGTTCTTGACAGATATAGCAAGATAAAGAGGATATGAAAAGTAATCGAGAAGTGCTGATTCTCACCGGGATGTCCGGTGCTGGACGTTCTACGGTAGCCCATGCCCTTGAGGATTTAGGGTGGTATGTGGTGGACAACGTGCCCGCAGCGCTACTACCGGCCCTTGTTGAGCAAGCAAATTCATCTGATATTGCAGCGATGGCAGTAGTTGTTGATGTTCGAAGTGGGAAATTCTTTGACGATCTCACAAAGTCGCTCAGTGACCTTGCAAGTAGTTCAACAACTCATCGTCTTTTATTTCTTGATGCAACAGATCAAGCTCTGGTGCAAAGATTTGAGTCCACTCGAAGGCCACATCCGCTGCAAGGCACAGACAGAATCGTTGATGGGATCGAAAGAGAGCGAGTACGGCTTGAAGAATTGCGCTCTAGCGCTGATGTTGTTATTGACACAAGCAATCTTAATGTTCACCAGTTGGAGAAACGAGTAGGTGAGATTTTCGCAGAAGGAGACAATTTTGGAGTGAGAGTCAATGTTCTCTCCTTTGGCTACAAGTATGGAATACCCGTTGACGCTGATTTGGTTCTGGATTGTAGATTCATACCGAACCCTCATTGGATTCCAGAATTGCGTCCTCTCACGGGAACATCTGAAAAAGTAAGCAAAAAAGTACTCTCTAGTGAGGGTGTTGAAGAGTTTCTTGCGACTTATATTGGGCTAATTAGTCAGATGGTTCCGGGATATATTCGTGAAGGTAAAAAATTCCTTACCCTTGCAGTTGGTTGCACTGGTGGAAAACATCGAAGTGTTGCGGTTGCACAAGAGTTAGCCAGACGTTTATCTGCGATTACCGTCCCTGTTCCCGTTGATGCCAAAGCAGTGCACCGTGATATGGGGCGCGAATAGTGCAACCTCGCGTTGTCGCTCTCGGAGGAGGGCACGGATTAGCAGCAACCCTTGGCGCTCTACGTCGAATTACCTCTGATATCACTGCCATTGTCACTGTCGCCGACAATGGCGGATCAAGTGGACGTTTACGCAATGAGTTGCCCATACTTCCTCCCGGTGATTTACGTATGGCCCTGGCAGCGCTCTGCGCTGATGATGAATGGGGTAGAAACTGGGCAGAAATAATGCAATATCGCTTCACTGGCGGGCAATGGCTTCAGGGCCACCCAGTAGGCAATCTTCTTTTGGCCGCTCTTTGGGATCGCGATGAGGATCCTGTTACTGGGCTAGATCGTGTGGGATCGTTATTGAAAGTTGTGGGCCGAGTTTTACCCATGGCCTCTGCACCACTTGATATTGAAGGAACATTTTTCTCCTCCCTTGGACGCGTTGTAGTACGTGGGCAAGAGCAAGTTGCAACAGCAAAAGGAAAACTCGAGTCGCTCAAAATTTTACCTTCAGATGTAACTGCACGCCCTGAAGCCCTGCAAGCAATTGCTCAAGCAGAATGGATAACTATGGGTCCGGGTTCATGGTTCTCTAGCGTTCTTCCACATTTGTTAGTAGTAGAACAGAGGCAAGCTCTCACGCAATCAAAGGCTAAGAGAATTATTCTGCTCAATCTAGATGCCCACCCCAATTCAAGTGGGGATGAATTTGCCGGTCATGAACCCGAAGAGCACCTAAACCTGATACACCACTACGCACCTGAAATGGCCTGTGATTATGTGATTGCAGACACTGTAGTTGTCAGAAATAGAGCCGCCTTAGCGGAAAAAGTTGCGCAAATGGGTGGAAAACTTATAGTTGCCGATCTCAGTAAGGCACCCGGAAGTATTCATCATGATGGAGAGAAATTGGTTTCCGTATTTGGCAACATCTTTGCACAGACCCTGATTGGATAAGCACATGGCCATGACATCTTCAGTAAAAGACGAACTGAGCCGCCTGTCGGTAACAAAACCTTGTTGCCGTAAAGCTGAGGTTTCGGCCTTACTTCGATTCGCAGGTGGCCTACATATTTCCTCAGGGAAAATTGTTATAGAAGTAGAACTCGACGCAGCTCAGAGCGCGCGGCGCTTACGCAAAGACATTGCCGATATATATGGCCATGAAAGTGATTTAGCAGTTCTGTCATCAAGTGGATTAAGAAAAGGTTCTCGCTACATAGTTCGCGTAACTGAACAAGGTGATGCACTTGCACGACAAACTGGCCTCGTTGATGGAAATGGAAGGCCCGTTCGAGGACTTCCACCTCAAGTAGTTTCAGCTGCAATCTGCGATGCCGAAGCAGCATGGCGTGGTGCTTTCATTGCACATGGTTCACTCACCGAACCAGGTCGATCATCATCACTTGAAATTACCTGCCCTGGGCCCGAAGCAGCGCTAGCCCTTGTTGGTGCCGCACGTCGTTTAGGAATTGTTGCAAAAGCTCGCGAAGTTCGTGGTGTTGATCGCGTTGTCATTCGCGACGGGGATGCAATCGGAGTTCTTCTCACCCGTTTAGGTGCGCATGAAAGCGTATTGGCTTGGGAAGAGCGTCGAATGCGACGCGAAGTGCGAGCAACTGCTAATCGATTAGCAAATTTTGATGATGCTAATTTGCGACGTTCAGCTCGCGCAGCTGTTGCTGCTGCAGCACGCGTACAACGCGCAATGGAAATTCTTGGGCCAACAATTCCAGATCATCTCAAAGAGGCAGGAGAACTTCGCATTAATCATGGGCAAGCAAGTTTGGAAGAATTGGGTTCACTTGCAACGCCTCCGATGACAAAGGATGCCATTGCTGGACGTATTCGTCGTCTCTTAGCAATGGCTGATAAGAAAGCTGGGGATTTAGGGATCCCCGATACTGAGGCAGGATTGTCACCTGAGCTACTTAACTAATTCTTTATTACGCCAGTTCACACTGGCAGGAGCAGAAATTCCCCTGATAAGGTTCGTAGACGCTCAACGTTCTGGTCAAAATGGTGTCCATAACGCAGATTCCTAAGCGAGGTTCGCAGTGACTGAAGTGGGTATAAATGGATTTGGACGTATCGGTAGAAACTTTTTTCGGGCAGCCCTTACCTCGCCAGAAATTGAAATTGTAGGAATCAATGATCTCACTGACAATGCAACATTGGCCCATCTTCTTAAGTACGATTCAATTTTGGGTCGCCTAGGACTCGATGTCACATACACCGATGACACGATTACCGTAGGCGGCAAGACCATTAAAGTATTTGCAGAGCGCGATCCTGCATCACTTCCTTGGGGAGCAGTTGGAGCAGAGGTTGTTATCGAATCAACTGGAATTTTTACAAAGGGTGCGGATGCAAAGAAGCACATAGGTGCTGGCGCAAAAAAGGTAATAATTTCAGCTCCGGCAACGGATGAGGACATCACCATTGTTATGGGTGTCAATCACGAGAAATACGACCCAGCCAACCATCACATCATTTCTAATGCATCGTGCACCACTAACTGCCTTGCTCCCATGGCAAAAGTTCTCAATGATGAGTTCGGAATCGTGCGTGGACTTATGACAACAATTCACGCATATACCAATGATCAGGTGATTCTTGACTTCCCACATAAGGATTTGCGACGGGCCAGGGGCGCTGCAACAAACATTATTCCTACATCCACCGGTGCAGCCAAGGCTATTAGTTTGGTATTGCCAGAACTGAAGGGAAAACTTGATGGTTACGCTTTGCGAGTTCCAGTGCCTACTGGTTCAGTTACAGATCTAACGGTTGAACTTGCTAAGGAAGTAAGTGCAAGTGAGATCAATTCCGCGATGAAGGATGCATCACTGGGCTATCTTAAAGGTTATTTATCCTACACGGCAGATCCCATCGTTTCATCGGATATCGTGACAGATCCGTCCTCATGTATTTTTGATTCAGGTTTAACAAAAACTATTGGAACTACAGCAAAAGTCGTGGGTTGGTATGACAATGAGTGGGGATATTCCAATCGCCTTGTTGATTTGATTAAACTTGTAGGTCGCTCTCTCTAATGTCAATGCTTGAATCGCTTGAGATCTCTGGCAAGCGAGTATTTCTGCGGTGCGATCTCAATGTTCCGCTTAAGGATGGCGCGATTGTTGATGATGGACGAATACGTGCCTCATTGCCAACGATTAAATTTCTACTCAATGGCGGTGCTTCTCTCGTCATTGGTGCACATCTAGGTCGACCAAAAGGTGTAATTGCAGGTGAATTTTCACTAGCGCCAGTGGCAGAACGTTTGCGAGTATTGCTAGAACGCGATGTTGAATTCATTGGGGGAGTAAAGCCAAACGTTGTTGCAAATTCGATCGGTGGGCACATTCAATTACTTGAAAATTTGCGTTTCAATCCCGCCGAAACGAGCAAAGTTGATGACGAGCGTCGGGCTCTAGCTAAAGAAATTGCCAACTATGTTGAATGTTACGTTGGAGATGGCTTTGGTGCAGTACATCGTAAGCATGCATCTGTTTATGATTTACCAAGGTTATTGCCTTACGCTCCTGGATTTTTAGTATCTGCAGAAGTCGAGGTTCTTAAGAAATTGACCCAAAATCCTGTAAGGCCCTATGGAGTTATATTGGGTGGGTCAAAAGTTTCAGATAAAATTGGAGTAATCGCAAACCTGTTGGATAAAGTTGATGTTCTAGCTATTGGTGGAGGGATGGTCTTTACATTCCTGGCCGCACAAGGTAAATCCATTGGAAAATCATTGGTAGAAAAGGATTTGATTCCAACGGTGCAAGAATTGATGGAAAGAGCAAGTTCTATGGGCGTTGATTTGCGATTGCCTACCGACATTGTTGTGGCACCAGAGTTTTCTGCCGATTCACCAGCAACTATTGTTAGTACTGATGAGATTGCACAAAATATGATTGGTCTAGATATAGGACCAGATTCAGCCAAAGATTTTGCAATGGCAATTGCCCCCTGTAAGACAGTATTTTGGAATGGCCCTATGGGAGTTTTCGAATTTCCTGCTTTTGCTCATGGAACACGAATTGTGGCCAAGGCGCTAGCCGATCTTTCAGGTATTTCAGTGATAGGTGGCGGGGATAGCGCTGCAGCGGTGCGCTCTTTTGGCTTTAAAGATTCAGATTTCGGATACATTTCCACCGGTGGTGGAGCATCTTTGGAGTATCTCGAAGGTAAAGATTTACCCGGACTCAAAGCGCTGGATCTCTAAATGAATGTTAGGAAAGGTGGATCATGCGCAAACCGCTGATGGCAGGAAATTGGAAAATGAATCTCAATCATCTTGAGGCCATTGCAGTTGTACAGAAATTGGTTTACAGCATCAATGACAAGGATTACGACGCAGTTGATGTTGCCGTTCTTCCACCCTTTACCGATATCCGTTCCATTCAAACTCTCGTAGATGGTGACCGACTTCGATTACTTTATGGAGCACAGGATGTTTCCCCAAGTGCCAATGGAGCATTTACCGGCGATATTTCCGCACCGATGTTGGCCAAGCTTGGTTGTACATTCGTAGTTGTTGGTCATAGTGAGCGTAGGTCAGTTCATAAAGAAGAAGATGGAGTTATAAATAAGAAGATAAAGGCAACGCTTGCTCATGAGATGACCCCAATTTTCTGCGTTGGTGAGGATTTATCTGTTCGGGAATCCGGTACTCACGTTTCTCATGTTATTCGCCAGATGAGAGCCGGACTTGCAAATCTCTCCAAGCCAGAGTTAAAGAAAATTGTGATTGCTTATGAACCCATTTGGGCTATTGGTACTGGTAAAACTGCAACTCCTCAAGATGCACAAGAAGTTTGTAGCGCCATCCGAAATGAAATGGAAGAAATTGGCTCACGTGAGATTGCGCAGGACACACGCATTCTCTATGGAGGTTCGGTGAAATCGGCAAATATTGCCGAAATCATGAAAGAAGCTGATGTTGACGGAGCCCTCATTGGGGGAGCCAGTATTGACCCTGAGGAGCTAGCAAAAATCGTCAAGTTTCATCAATCAACCTGATTTACAGTACTCTTTGCCTCTACAAGATCTATAAGGAGTCCCCATGAAACTAGCGCTATCGATTCTGCTCGTTGTCACGAGTGTGGTGATGATTCTGTTAGTTCTTTTACATAAAGGTAAAGGAAGTGGACTTTCTGATTTATTCGGTGGTGGAGTTTCATCAAACTATGGCGGGTCCTCAGTTGTTGAAAAAAATCTAGATCGGATCACAATCGTTGTTGGCGGACTTTGGTTCGCTAGCGTTGTTGCCCTGAGTTTGGTACTTAAGTAAAGTTTTCTTCTTAAAATTTCATTAGTTTTATGAGTGAGGAGTTCCAATGGCAGGCGGAAGCGCAATCCGGGGCAGTCGAGTTGGTGCTGGTCCAATGGGAGAAGCCGAACGTGGCGAATCCATCGGTCGTTTTCAAGTTTCCTATTGGTGCTCGAACAAGCATGAAACTAAGCCATCTTTTGCCGAAGATGGAACTGTAGTTATTCCCGATGAATGGGATTGTCCTCGTTGTGGATTTCCAGCAGGACGGGATAAGAACAATCCGCCTAGCCCAGTCAAGAATGAACCATACAAAACTCACCTGGCATATGTGAAAGAACGTCGCACTGATGCAGAAGGCGCTAAATTGCTAGAAGAGGCACTTCGTAAATTGCGTGGAGATGACGACTAAGTAAGTGCCCGACCTGCAAAGAGTATGTCACTAATTCCCTGCGCTCTATCTTTGAGATGCATACGGACTACTTTCTGATTCCGTTCGATAAGGATTTCGGCATCACCTATCGCTTGCGCCATGATGAGAGTGTGAAATGAGAAGGATTGCCCCGGAATTTGAATATCACGGGAAGGATCTGAGGTAATCTGCAAAAAGATTCCATGAGCAGGACCACCTTTATGAAACTGTCCCGTCGAATGCAGTGAACGCGGGCCCCATCCGAATGAAACAGGTTTGCCACATTTTTGCGCAAGAATCTGCCGTATTTCACCCAATTGAGAATGCATTTTACTATCTAGATATGCCATTACGCATAGATATTCAAAATCATTTAATGAACTAAGAAGGCCGGTCAGCGTAGTAGAGACGTCGCTATTGCTGCCAAAAATTTCAATGCTCCCATCAATAAAGTCAGGCTTAAGTTGCGGTATTCCATTTGTCCAGCTGGAGAGCAGAGAATTGGTCTTCTCTTTTGAAAGAGATACATCTGGTTGATCGAATGGATTAACGGCTAGTGCATGACACAAAAGCGCTGTGACCCATTCCCAAAAAATGAATTGCGCGCCAAGTTCTCCTTCTACTACCAGGTCAGAGTTGCCGGCAAATGAAATAGATAACCCTGGCCCGGAAATAGGTGCCCCGATACTTTCAACTATGACTGGAAGAACACCTTTTCCATTCTTTCCGGTTGATTCAGCTATTAGCTGTTCAACCCAATCTGATAACCCCGGCATTGCTGATTGGGCGTCAGTAAGTGAAATAAAAGTATCTGCACTCTTTGCTAACAAATATGCAACACCAACGGCAGGGGAGTGCAGTCCCTCAAAGTTTCTCTCTGCATCTTGGGCCTGATCTAGAAGTACTGAAATATCAATACCTATAAGGGCCGAAGGCGCAAGACCATAAGCACTAAGCGCACTGAAACGTCCACCGACATTGGGTTCTGCATAGATGGTAGGCAATTGGTATTTCTTTACATGGCGATCCAGGGGGGAGTTTGGATCAGTTATAACAAGGAGATGATCTTTGGGATCTAAATGTTTTGATTCAAAGGCTTCTTGAAAGAGCGCCAGTTGAGATAATGTTTCAATAGTCGTGCCAGATTTGGAACTTATGATTACAAGGGTGGATGCAAGGTTTAGCTTAAGAGCACGATCGATAACATCCGGGTCTGTGCTATCAAGAACGGTAATTGATTTACCGTGCGAGGCGGCGATTACTTCTGGTGCAAGAGATGAACCTCCCATTGCACATAGAACTATTTCGCTAAATGCATTGTACTTAGCCCACAAAGCGTCAAGTGTAGGAAGAAGTTTTCGAGACTCAATGGGAAAATCAATCCACGCCAACCGGCTACGAGCCTCGATTTCTGATTGGGCTCCCCACAAAGTTGCATCTTTACCCCGAAGGCGCGAGCTAGCCTTTATTAGCGCAAGATAAAGCGGATCAACTTTATCAATTGCCGATACTGCGTTTCCGTGGATTCGAATCATGATTTCATTACCTGCGAAACATTAGCTAAAAGTTCTTCCCAGGAGGCAATGAATTTATTGACTCCGTCGAGTTCCAAATAGGTAGTGACTTCCCTAAGATCGATTCCGACTTCTGCCAGTTGAGCAATTATCGCGTGAGATCTTTCGTAGGTAGATGATAAATTCTCTCCGCGATAGTTACCATGATCAAGAAGCGCATCTAACGTTGCTTGAGGCATGGTGTTCACTGTGTGGGGTGCTACTAACTCAATTACGTAACGAGTATCTTCGTAGGCAGGATCTTTTACTCCCGTGGATGCCCAGAGTGGGCGTTGCATGTGCCCACCCTTTTTGGCAAGGGCTTTCCATCTGGGCGATCGCAAAACATTTTCAAATGCTTCATAAGCAATAGCAGCATTAGCGATAGCTGCTCTTCCTAGTAGGGCTTTTGCTTTAGGTGAAGAGTTAGCTTTGAGGCGTTCATCAACTGCAGTATCAATTCGGCTGATAAAAAAAGATGCAACAGATGAAACGGATGCTATTTCCTGGTCATTGCTGGCCCTTATTTCCAACCCAGAGATAAAAGCATCAATAACCTGCAGGTAGCGCTCTACAGAGAATATGAGTGTGACATTTACGCTAATACCCCGTGAAATAAGATCAGTAACCGCGGGGAGTCCTTCTAGGGTTGCAGGCACTTTGATCATTGCATTTGGTCGGTTGATAATTTTCCAGAGCACAACGCCCTCATCAATGGTGGCTTGCGTTTCGTGTGCTTTTCGCGGATCGACTTCAATGCTCACTCGTCCATCCAGTGAATTTCGGGAAATATCTGCAAAGAGGTCACATGCGCTCCGAACATCATCAGTTGTCAGTTTTTGAATCACCGATTCAACAGTTGACGACCGAAGTGATTGAATGTCATTGGCATATTCAGTTCCTTTGGAGATGGCTGAATTGAAAATACTTGGATTAGTTGTTACGCCAACTACTCCGGCCTTACCTACCCTAGATGGAAGTGAATGTGCATCGTGGCCTGAAATTTTCGAACGGGAGAGATCATCTAACCAAATTGATGTCCCTGCCGAGGAAATATCCTCGTAAATCATGCCAAACTCCGCATCACATTCTCTACGATTTTTTCAGCGGTAAAACCAAATTCGGCAAAAAGTTTCGGTGCCGAAGCAGATGCGCCAAAGTGCTCTAGAGAAATAGAACTTCCGTGATCGCCAACGTATTCCCGCCAACCTTGTTTAATACCCGCTTCGATACTGACACGGACCTTAATCCCGGGCGGCAAAATTTCGTCACGGTAACTTTGAGGTTGTTCATCAAACCACTCTAGGCAAGGTGCACTGATTACGCGTGTGGGAATTCCCTTTTTCTCCAAAAGCACTTGTGCTTGAACTGCCAGGTAAACTTCAGAACCAGTAGCGATCAAAATTGCTTTCGGAGTGCCTTTGCTTGCATCTTTGAGTATGTAAGCGCCTTTGCCCACGTTCTCAGCAGAGGCATATTGCCTTCGATCAAATACTGGCAAATTCTGCCTAGAAAGTAGGAGGGCGCAAGCCTTGTCATTTTCTAGAATTTTAATCCACGCCTGAGTTGTTTCATTTGCGTCGGCGGGTCTGATGACAGCAAACCCGGGTATAGCTCTCAGGGCGGCGATATGTTCAACGGGTTGATGTGTCGGACCATCCTCGCCCAATCCGATTGAGTCATGGCTCCATACAAATGTAACTCCCAAATTCATTAATGAAGCCAGTCGTGCTGATGGCCTCATGTAATCACTAAATACTAAAAAAGTTCCAGCAAATGTTCGAGTTAAACCATGGAGTGTGATGCCATTGAGGATAGATCCCATTGCATGCTCACGAATTCCGAAGTGCACTATTCGACCATATGGATTAGCACCTTTCATGGCACTACTTTTTGGAAGAAATGAGCCCCCGCCTTCGATTGTTGTGTTATTACTTTCAGCTAAATCAGCAGAGCCACCCCACATCTCAGGTAAAACTTTTGACAATTCCTGAATGACATCTCCTGATGCTTTGCGGGTGGAGATTTCTTTATCGGCTGAAAAAACTGGCAAAGAATTTTTCCAGTCTTTAGGTAAGGATCTAGTGCGCAATCGCTTGAGTAATTGTGCTCGCTGAGAATTATTTTTTTCCCAGGTGGCAAATTCAATATTCCATTCTTTTCTAAGAATTGCTCCACGGGATTTAACTTCACGAACATGGGCAAGAATCTCTTTGGGCATAGCAAAGTGCTCTTCTGGATTTAGTCCCAGTATCTTTTTAGTTTCGGCAATTTCGGCAACGCCAAGGGCTGAACCATGCGATTTAGATGTTCCTTGCGCATTGGGTGCAGGCCAAGCGATTACTGTTTTAAGTCTAATGAGAGTCGGTTTAGTTCTTTGCGCGATTGCCTTTTGGATTGCAACTTCTAAAGCAGGGCGGTCCACATCGCCAGTAGGAAGTGTCGCAACTTCCAATACTTCCCAGCCATAAGCTTTGTATCGAGCGGAAACATCTTCTGTAAAGGAAATATGAGTGTCTCCTTCAATCGAAATTCGATTGTCATCATAGATAACCTTTAAGTTTCCTAATTCTTGAGTACCGGCAAGGGATGAAGCTTCTGCGCTGACACCTTCTTGTAAATCTCCATCAGAACACAGAACCCAAATGTTGTGATCGAAAATGCTCGCCCCCTGTGGCGCATCAGGATCAAGTAATCCTCGTTCATATCTAGCTGCCATTGCCATTCCGACTCCGTTGGCAACACCTTGCCCTAAAGGCCCGGTTGTAGTTTCTACACCAGCAGTATGACCATATTCGGGATGACCAGGAGTGAGCGCACCCCACGTTCTAAATTCTTCTAAGTCTTTGATTTCAATTCCGTAACCACTAAAGAACAGTTGTGTATATAAAGTCATGGAGGAATGTCCGCACGAAAGTATGAATCTATCTCTGCCAAGCCAATGTGGGTCGGATGGGTCGTGACGGAGGAATCGTTGAAAAAGCGTATAAGCAACGGGCGCTAGCGCCATCGCAGTTCCAGGGTGCCCATTTCCAACTTTTTGCACGGCATCCATTGCAAGGGCTCGGGCATAAGCAACTGCAAGATTGTCTTTGCTATTCCATGGATTTTGCATCTGCGCGATTATCCGTTCTCTATTTTTGGCTACTTGACAGGTGTATTCGCCAAGCACCAATCCAAATCAGTGTTACTCCAAGAATGTGGGCTCCCACAAGTAGAACCGGTAGGCCCTGATAGTACTGAAGAAATCCGATGGCCCCTTGCACCATTGAGAGGCCAAAGAAAATTATGACCCGCCTATTAAGCTGCGCATCCTGTCGTGAAGTAACGAAAAGAATGGCGGTGAGAAGTAAAAGGGCGAAAACGAGGCATGCATGAATCCACGTGATGGTTTGAAGTTTGATGTGAAAACGAGGTGCTCCGATATCGCCAGCGTGTGGTCCACTGCCAGTTACAACTGTTCCGAGGACGATCACTATCGCTGTAAGGATCAGATGCACTCGTGCAATGAGAAAATTACTCATCGTTGTGGGCGTTAATTGGACTATTGGTGGATATGCTCTTCTTTCGAACAAGGATGTGCCTGCCGCAATCAAAATAATCGATAAGAGAAAATGACCTGCAACAGGAATTGGATTCAAGTCGGTTAGTACTGTAATTCCACCCAATGGAATTTGTGCAAAGATTCCTAGTAGTTGGCCTATAGCTAATGCGCGAATATCGCGTCTCTTTAAATAGATCACGCTAAAGAGCGCAACCAATGATGCGATAATGAGGGCGAAGGTAAGAAGGCGATTTGCGAATTCAATCCACGCGTGAAATTGTCCTTCAGCTTGATTGGGAACTGGTGTGTATGAATTGCCGGTGCATTTAGGCCACGTCGGGCAACCTAAACCCGAACCAGTCAGACGAACAGCGCCACCAGTAACGACAATTCCCGCTTGTAAGAAAAGCAAAATTCCTAGAATGGGAGAGAGCCTTTTGGCAATGCGCTCTCTCATCATGGATGCAAGCCTAGGACTTGGGTATGCATCTAGGAGGTAGGTGAGCAAGAGCGCAATTGTGGCAGGCAACACCCATTTTCGATTGGCTAAAGCGGGGGAATTACGACACACTTATGTTGTGAAAAAGACCCAATCCCTTGGTAGCGAGGATACGCGTACGCGTGGCTTGGTTGCTCGGGCCATTTTGGAAAATGGGCCTATGACGGCTCTCGTTCTCTCTGCGCGTTTGGGTCTGACGCCTGCTGGCATTCGCAGACACCTGGATCACCTTGTGAACGATGAAATTCTTGTGGCGCGAGAATCACATGTGCAATCAAGTCGAGGTAGAGGACGACCTTCCAAAGTATTTGTTATGACAGATAGCGGGCGCGAGAAATTCGAACATTCCTATGACGACCTTGCAGTATCAGCGCTGAAATTTATGGCAGCTCAAACCAGTGATGCATCATTAGTTGCTTTTGCTCAATGGAGAGCCCAAGACATGGAGAGCAAAGTTAAAGTATCGATTAAGAAGGCTAAGAAAGGCTTTTCACTTCCACTCGCCGTTACTCAAGCGTTGAGCGAGCAAGGCTATGCAGCCACTTTGATACAACGCGAGCAGGGTGAAGAGATTTGTCAACACCACTGTCCCATTGCACATGTTGCAGCAGAATTTCCACAGTTGTGCGAAGCCGAAACGGCAGCGCTTTCGCGTGTACTGGGTACACATGTTCAACGTCTTGCAACGATCGCACATGGAGACGGAGTTTGCACTACCTATATTCCCAATGTTTCTGCTACCAGCCAATCATCTAGGAGAGGAAAACGATGACCATCGCACACCCTGAACTTGAAGGTATCGGAAAGTACGAGTACGGCTGGTCTGATGTTGATACAGCTGGTGCTAACTCGCGCAGGGGTCTCAACGAGGAAGTTGTTCGTGATATCTCAATGAAAAAATCTGAACCACAGTGGATGTTAGATATGCGCCTGAAAGGTTTAGCGCTATTTGATAAAAAGCCAATGCCTACTTGGGGTTCAGACCTGACTGGAA
The DNA here is from genome assembly GCA_945884695.1 of Streptomyces griseus. Classification (GTDB taxonomy): domain Bacteria; phylum Actinomycetota; class Actinomycetes; order Nanopelagicales; family Nanopelagicaceae; genus QYPT01. The sequence continues at coordinate 23,768 of CAMCYO010000010.1, read as the reverse complement.
TCTTTTTTGACACGATCAAGTATTTTGTCCGGTCAACAGAGAAACAAGCAACTACATGGGATGACCTTCCTGATGAGATTAAGAATACTTATGACCGTTTAGGTATCCCCGAGGCTGAAAAGCAAAGACTGGTATCGGGAGTTGCGGCTCAGTACGAATCAGAAGTTGTTTATCATTCGATTCGCGAGGATCTTGAAAAGCAAGGGGTCATCTTTCTTGACACCGATTCTGGCTTAAAGAAGCACCCCGAATTATTTAAAGAGTATTTCGGAAGTGTTATCCCAGTCGGAGATAATAAATTTGCAGCTCTTAACACCTCTGTATGGTCGGGAGGCTCATTTATCTACGTTCCTAAGGGCGTTCATGTAGATATCCCATTGCAAGCCTATTTCCGTATTAATACCGAAAATATGGGTCAATTTGAAAGAACCTTGATTATCGCTGATGAAGATTCTTATATTCATTATGTCGAAGGTTGCACTGCTCCTATATACAAATCCGATTCGTTGCACTCAGCTGTGGTCGAGATTATTGTTAAGAAAGGTGCGCGAGTTCGCTATACGACAATTCAAAATTGGTCCAACAATGTTTATAACTTGGTGACAAAGCGAGCAACATGTGCAGAAGGTGCAACTATGGAGTGGATCGATGGAAATATCGGTTCTAAAGTAACCATGAAGTATCCAGCAATATTTTTGATGGGTCCTCATGCAAAAGGTGAGACTCTCTCCATCGCCTTTGCAGGAGAAGGTCAACATCAAGATGCCGGGGCAAAGATGGTTCATGCTGCGCCTTACACATCCTCGACAATCATCTCCAAATCAGTGGCACGAGGTGGAGGCCGTACCTCTTATAGAGGTCTTGTCCAAATACAAGAAGGTGCCCATCATTCTAAGAGCACAGTTAAATGCGATGCATTGCTTGTCGACACCATTTCGCGCTCGGACACTTATCCATACGTGGACGTTCGCGAAGATGATGTTTCCATGGGCCATGAAGCAACTGTTTCAAAGATCAGCGATGATCAGCTTTTCTATTTGATGTCTCGGGGTCTTTCTGAAGATGAGGCAATGGCCATGATTGTTCGTGGATTCATTGAACCAATTGCCAGAGAGTTGCCAATGGAATATGCGCTAGAGCTCAACCGACTTATTGAACTTCAAATGGAAGGCGCAGTTGGATAATGGCTTTACTCACGACTAACTATTTGACCCCAACAGGACGTGAAGAAGCGTGGCGATTCACTCCACTTAATCGCTTAGGTGGCCTTCACGACAGTTCAGTTGCAATTGGTAAAGAAAAATCTCTGATGCTCTCTGGACATGCGCCAAAAGGCGTTGCTTTCAATCGATTGAGCAGAGAATTGGTTTCATCGCAGTCACACAGTGAAGATGTAATCGTTCAACGAGTCCAGGCCGAATCTGAAGATGTAGCAATTTTGGATATATCTGCAAATTCAGAAATTGCTGAGATAATTCATCTCAAGCGCTTGCTCTCAGGTTCAAATGGCGTTGAACTCTCTCTAGTCAAAATCTCAATTGGCGAGAATTCACGTGCAACTGTTTTGGTTGAAAATTCTGGTCGAGTAACACTCGGCGAGGATATTGAGATCTATGTGGCACCAGGTGCGGAGCTAACTTTCATATCCCTACAAGAATGGGAGTCAGAAAGTATTTACGCGGCCCGTCATCACGCAATGGTGGATAGGGATGCAACTTTCAACTCCATCACAGTGACAATTGGCGGATCACTCGTTCGTATACTTCCGACTGTAGAGTTTTTGGCCCCAAATGCCAGCGCTGAATTATTGGGAGTGTATTTTGCAACAGAGGGCCAACATTTTGAACATCGAATTCATGTAGAACACGGCGTACCGCGGGCTAAATCGCGAGTGAATTTTAAAGGAGCCCTTGCAGGCGATGGAGCACATACCGTTTGGATCGGCGATGTATTTATTCGAAGCGCAGCTGAAGGAACAGATACCTATGAACTCAATCGCAATCTATTGCTAAGCAATGGAGCAAGAGCGGATTCTGTTCCAAATTTGGAGATTGAAACTGGAGAGATTGTAGGAGCAGGACATGCCAGTACTACTGGTCGTTTTGATGACGAGCAACTCTTTTATTTGATGTCTCGAGGAATAAAGATCGATGACGCCAGGCGTTTAGTGGTGCGTGGTTTCTTCGCAGAGATTATTTCAAAAATTGCGGATGAAAATGTGCAAGAACGACTGATGACAAGAATCGACGACGAACTCACCAGGGCAGGTGCTTAAAAATGTCAGACTTTATACTCTCCCAACTAGCCGATAATAAACCGGTTAAATTGGAAAAAGACGGCAAAGCTATATGCGTAACTCGCATTGGGGATCAGGTATTTGCGGTAGCTGATACATGCACACATTCGGAGGCATCACTTTCTGAAGGTGATGTTTTGGATTTCAAAATCGAATGCTGGTTACACGGTGCTGAATTCGATTTGCGCACAGGTGAAGCAGTGACTCTTCCCGCAACGCAGAATCTGGAAGTTTATAAAGTGGCCATTGACGGAGATTCCGTCACGGTTGAGATTTAGAATAATAAAAGCGAAGGAAAATAGAGTATGAGTACATTAGAGATTCGTGGTCTTGAAGTTTCAGTGGTAACCGAAAAAGGTCCGATTGAGATTTTGCGTGGCGTTGACCTGACTATTGCTTCCGGCGAAACGCATGCCATCATGGGGCCAAATGGTTCTGGTAAATCAACACTTGCCTATTCAATTGCAGGTCATCCTAAATATACGATTACCAGTGGCACAGTGACGCTAGATGGTACAAATGTTTTAGAGATGACCGTTGACGAAAGAGCTAAAGCAGGACTTTTTCTTGCGATGCAATATCCAGTAGAGGTGCCAGGTGTATCGGTTTCCAATTTTCTAAGAACGGCTGCTACGGCTTTGCGTGGTGAAGCTCCCAAACTTCGTACTTGGGTTGGTGAAGTTAAAGATGCGATGAACGCTTTGAATATGGATCCAGCCTTTTCGGAGCGAAATGTAAATGAAGGATTCTCAGGCGGTGAAAAGAAGCGTCACGAGATCATGCAGCTTGAGTTGCTGAAACCAAAGATCGCAATATTGGATGAAACAGATTCAGGTTTAGATGTTGATGCGCTACGAATTGTTTCTGAAGGAGTGAACAGAGCAAAGGAGGCAAATAATTTGGGAGTTGTACTTATCACCCACTACACCCGCATATTACGCTACATAAAGCCAGATTTTGTTCACGTCTTTGCAAATGGTCGCGTTGTTGAAGAAGGCGGGCCAGAGCTTGCTGACAAGCTTGAAGAGAAGGGTTATGCCGAATACGTGGGTAGCTAGTCTGCGTATTTTTCCATCATGACAATTGACGTCGTTGCGATTCGTAGGGATTTCCCAATCCTAGGACGCACTGTCAGAGAAGGTAAATCCTTGGTTTACCTAGATAGCGGTGCAACGAGTCAAAAACCAAATCAAGTCATTGATGCAGAAGCTAACTTCTATAAATGGCACAATGCAGCCGCTCATAGAGGTGCGCATCAATTAGCAGAGGAAGCAACCGAAGCCTTTGAAGGGGCGCGCAAAAGCGTTGCTGAGTTCTTATCAGCTCAAGCTGATGAGATCATCTTTACTAAGAGTGCTACTGAGAGCTTGAATTTGTTGGCATACGCCATGGGCAACGCTGCGTTGGGTAATCGCTTTCATATAAAACCAGGTGACCGAATTGTAGTAACACAAATGGAACATCATGCCAATCTCATTCCATGGCAAGAATTGGCAAAACGCACAGGTGCAGAACTTGCATGGTTTTCTATTGATCTACATGGTCGCTTGGATTTGTCGAATCTCGAGCAGATTATTGATGAAAAAACCAAAGTTGTGGCACTCACACACCAGTCCAATGTTTTAGGAACCATCAATCCGCTCGATCGCATAGTTGCTCGCGCACACGAAGTGGGAGCTGTTGTGGTTCTAGATGCCTGTCAGTCTGCACCTCATATGTCATTAGATGTAGAAAAATTGGGGATCGATTTCTTGACTTTTTCTGGTCATAAAACTTTAGGGCCTACTGGTATCGGGGTTTTATGGGGAAAATCTGAGTTACTGGAAGAATTGCCTCCGTTTCTCTTCGGAGGCTCCATGATTGAAACGGTAACTATGACAGATTCCACATGGGCAAAGGCGCCACGCAAGTTTGAAGCTGGTGTTCCGAACATGGCACAAGCCGTTGGTTTAGAAGCTGGACTTGAATATTTACAAAGAATTGGTTTAAGCGAAATTCACGAACATGAACTTGGTTTAACGCAAAGATTTATCAACGGATTGCTTGAAATAGAAGGCGTGAAGATCTTTGGGCCTACGGATATAGAAATGCGTGGAGGAGTTGTTTCTTTTGCAGTTGCAAATATTCATCCACATGATTTAGGTCAGTATCTGGATAATCAAGGGATCGCAGTTCGAACCGGACACCATTGCGCGTGGCCACTTAACAGAGCGCTAGGTGTGCAATCAACGACCCGCGCTTCTTTCTATCTCTATAACCAAACTGCAGAGATCGACCTGCTATTAAATGAAATTCGTGCAGCGCAAACATATTTCGGGAGAAAGCGATGAATCTCGATAACCTTTATCAGGAAGTAATTTTAGATCATTACAAAAATCCCGAAAACAAGAAACTCTCAATTCAAAAAGATGTTCAAGTGCATCATTTGAATCCCAGCTGTGGTGATGAAATTACGCTTAATCTGACTTTAGAAGGTGGTCTTATTAGTGATCTTTCTTGGGAGGGGAATGGCTGCTCTATTTCCATGGCAAGTGCATCTGTAATGTCTGGACTTCTCACTGGCAAGGCTCCATCGGAGGCAATGCATATTCTCGATTCATTTATGGAACTTATGCAAAGCAAGGGAAACAGTAAAGGAGATGAAAACCTCCTAGAGGATGCGGTTGCCTTTGCAGGGGTTTCAAAGTATCCAGCACGCATAAAGTGCGCCTTGCTCGCCTGGATGGCCTTTAAAGATGCATCTTTACAAATTCAAGAAAAAAGTAAGTAGTGTTGGCAATCTCAAGGAGAATAGGGAGTTCACATGCAAGCAAAGATTGATGACATCACTGAGGCAATGAAGGATGTAGTGGACCCCGAGTTGGGAATCAACGTCGTTGATCTTGGGTTGATCTATGACGTCATGGTCGATGAGAGTAATATCGCAATATTGAATATGACCCTGACTTCGGCAGCATGTCCTTTGCAAGATGTAATTGAAGATCAAACTCGGCAGGCGCTGGCTCCGCTTACAGCCGACGTGCGTATTAATTGGGTATGGATGCCACCTTGGGGACCAGACAAGATTTCTGATGATGGAAGAGACCAACTTAGAGCGTTGGGATTCACGGTTTAGAATTTGTCTCAACACGCAGCATGGATGACTTTTCGCTCAATAACTGCCGACCCTTCAGTGAAGGATCAAAAGCTAAAAGCGGGAACAATAAAGAGAATTGCAAATTTTGCCACTCCGTACAAATGGCACATCGTCTTCTTTTTAATAACTGTTGTTATCGATGCATTTCTCATAGTAGCTACACCTTTACTCCTTCGAAAACTCATTGATGAAGGTGTAATTCCACAAAACGCAGCCTTGGTAACCAAACTTGCAATGCTTGTTGGCCTTTTAGCGGTTGCAGATTCCCTGATGAGCATTATTGGGCGTTGGTTCTCTTCCCGAATCGGAGAAGGGTTGATTTTTGATTTGCGGTCCTTGGTTTTTTCTCATGTACAAAAGCAGTCAATTGCTTTCTTTACAAGGACTCAAACCGGTGCGCTTATCTCTCGTATCAATTCTGATGTTATTGGTGCACAGCAAGCATTTACTTCTACCTTATCGGGAGTGGTGAGCAATGTAGTGAGTTTGGTTTTAGTAGCGGTTACGATGCTGATACTTTCGTGGCAAATCACAATTGTTTCGCTAATTTTATTGCCACTCTTTCTTTTACCAACAAAATGGGTTGGCAGGAAACTGCAGTCATTGACGCGTGCCTCTTTTCAAGTCAATGCTGAAATGTCGAGCACTATGACAGAGCGATTCAATGTTTCTGGCGCGATGTTGGTGGCTCTCTATGGCAAACCCGCAAATGAACATGAATATTTCTCTTCAAGGGCCCGCAAAGTGGCTGACATCGGAATCTCAATTGCGCTACTTAATCGAATCTTTTTTGTAGCGCTAACCAGTGTTGCGGCAGTTGCTACTGCTTTTGCCTACGGGATAGGTGGGCACTTGGCGATATCGGGAACGGTTACTGTCGGAACTCTTTTGGCAATAACTGCCCTACTTTCTCGACTTTATGGTCCTTTGACAGCTTTATCCAATGTCCGCATCGATGTAATGACCGCTCTTGTTTCATTTGAACGTGTTTTCGAAGTACTTGATCTTGAGCCAATGGTTCAAGACTCTCCACATGCGATCGAACTCGAAAGTTCTAATCCTGGAATTGAATTTAAGGACGTTACATTCGCATATCCCCGAGCTGATGAGATTTCTCTCGCTTCATTGGAATCAGTTTCAAAGCCAGAAACGGTTCCGAGCGGAGAAGTTTTACGAAACGTTTCATTCATTGCCCAGCCAGGAACAATGACAGCAGTAGTCGGGCCATCTGGAGCTGGAAAAACAACGATTAGCGCACTTATACCTCGCCTTTATGATGTAACGTCGGGAGCAATCTTGGTAGGTGGCATTGATATTCGCGGTTTAACATTAGAGAGCTTGCGCAGTTGTATCGGGGTTGTTATGCAGGATGCGCACCTGTTCCATGAAACTATTGCAGCCAATCTTCGTTATGCCAAACCTGATGCGACTTTCGAGCAAATGCGTGAGGCTTGTCGATCTGCCCGAATCTGGTCATTAATCGAATCTCTCCCTAATGGTTTTGAAACTATGGTTGGTGAGCGAGGACACCGATTATCAGGTGGAGAAAAACAAAGAATTGCGATTGCACGGTTGCTCTTAAAGCAACCATCAGTGGTTATCTTGGACGAAGCCACTGCGCATTTAGATTCGGAAAATGAGGCTTTAGTTCATGAAGCGCTAAGCATCGCGCTCAAAGGGCGAACGAGCATCGTGATAGCTCACCGTTTAAGCACCGTTATGGAAGCCGACCAGATATTGGTGCTGGATAAGGGTGTCATTGTGGAATGTGGCAAACATGAGGAACTGGTTGCAAGAAAAGGTTTATACGCAGAGCTCTATGCGCGACAGGATTTATCTGCCCCTGCGTAAGCGAATACGGGCGTAAATCACAAGCCCTGCAAAGAAGAGCCATTGAAGTGCGTAGGCCATATGTGGCCCATCACTTAAATCTGGAAGTTCAACCGGTGATGCTGGAACAAGCTCGACGCTGTTCGAGTCCAGTAAATCTAGATAGTATTTTTGCGTTTCTTGTGAGTACTTCGCTTGTGCATTCCATTGTGGGACAAGTTTATTTTGATTGCTCGCAGATATTGCGAAAAATGATCCTTGTGGAAGCCAATGATCCAAACGAACTCTGCCAAGTATCTGAACCTCTGAAGATGTGGTTTTAGGCAATTCAGGAGTAAGCGTGGCATTTTTACCGGGAGCGATCCATCCTCTATCTACCCAAAAAACTTCCCCACTTCTGGCAGTGAACAATGTCAGTAAATCGAAACCATATTTACCCTCTGAGTATCGATTACGGAGAAGAATTTGATGTGATGAATCGAAGGTTCCCTGCACGCTCACTTTGCGCCATTCAGCTGCATTGATATCTTTTGCGATTGTTGAAAAATCCACTGGATTTTGGAGTACATGGGTAGCAATTCGCGCATTCATGGCATGACGTGCAACTCCTCGAGAATATTGCCAGGAACTAGCCCAAATGCAGAGCCCAACCAAAAGCAGCGCTAGGAGTGTTGCAACGAGTGGATGGTTCTCCTTGTTCTTAATTGATACTTTTACGTCGGTCATGAATAACAGAATCTCCAGGTTTAAGTGTTTCACGACCGGCGTTTGCAATGATCACAGCAAAATATGGAAGCACTAGGGCACCAAAAAGAAAAAACCATCGGATAGGGCTTGGTGTGACAAGGGTTGCTAGGAAACACGCTGTACGAATCATCATAGATATAAAGTATTTGCGTTTTCTTCCAGGTTGATCATCACTCAAAGCCGGTTGTGCAGATGTAATGTCGTGCAATTCCTCAGGCATGGCTCAACCCTAGGTCCTACCTGCGCATCGTGCACCTTGATATATGAACATTTGTCGCGAGAATTGCTTTCCTTCGGCGTGGAAATTGTTACTTACGCTTGAGTAGCCAGTACCTTTTACCCATGTCACAACCTGTAGCCCTTGTCACTGGAGGCAATCGAGGAATTGGTTTAGCAATTGCGCAAGAGTTAAAAAACCAAGGTTTTCTTGTAGTAGTTTCTCATCGCTCCGGCCCTGCGCCTGCCGGTTTTGAGGCAGTAACGATGGATGTCACTTCTACCAAAAGCGTGGAAGATGGATTTACTGTAATTGAAGAAAAATTCGGAATCCCTGAAATCATAGTTGCAAATGCAGGAATCACCCGCGATGGATTGGTGATGCGCATGAGCGATGAAGATTTCGTAGATGTACTGGACACTAATCTCACAGGAGCATTTCGAGTGGCTCGAAGGGCTACCAGAGGTTTGCTGAAGTTAAAGAGAGGTCGATTGATATTTGTAGGTTCTGTTGTCGCCTCAGTTGGAGCAGCTGGCCAAGTAAATTATTCAGCCAGCAAATCTGGCTTAATTGGAATGGCGCGATCTTTTGCAAAGGAACTCGGAACCCGCGGGATAACTGCTAACGTAATCGCTCCTGGTTTTGTGGAAACTGATATGACAGCCGAACTTGATGAAAAAAGACGCCATGAAATTGAAGCTGCTGTACCACTTGCTCGATTTTGCAGCGCAGCCGAGGTTGCAGGAGTTGTCGCATTTATTGCAAGTGAGAAAGCTGGTTATATAACTGGGGCCGTAATACCTGTTGATGGTGGATTAGGAATGGGGCATTAATATGGGATTACTTTCAGGAAAGAATATTCTCGTAACCGGAGTACTTACCGATGCATCCATAGCCTTTCATATTGCACGTTTAGCCCAAGAGGAAGGCGCAACTGTTCTCCTCACCTCTTTTGGGCGCGTACTGCGCCTTACCGAGAGAATTTCTGGGCGCTTGCCTCACACTGCACCAGTTATTGAATTAGATGTTACTCATGATGAAGATCTAGCTGCTCTTGCAGATCGCGTTCGTGAACACGTACCAACCCTGCATGGAGTTGTTCACTCCATTGGTTTTGCTCCAGAATCGGCACTGGGTGGAAATTTTCTCAATACCGCCTGGCCCGATGTAGCAACAGCTTTGCAAATTTCAGCATTTTCCTTGAAATCATTGACGATGGCAGCGCGACCACTTTTTAGTAATGGCGCTTCAGTTGTTGGTTTAGATTTTGACGCCAGTGTTGCGTGGCCGAAATACGATTGGATGGGCGTTGCAAAAGCCGCCTTGGAATCTACTTCTCGCTACCTTGCTCGTGATTTGGGAGCTGAAAATGTTCGAGTCAACCTCGTTGCCGCGGGTCCCATTAAAACCATGGCGGCTAAATCAATACCAGGATTTGAAGACTTTGAAGATGTGTGGAATCAACGTTCGCCGCTTGCGTGGGATATTAACGATCCAGTCCCTGCAGCCCAAGCGACAATCGTCCTTCTCTCAGACTGGCTTCCCAAGACGACAGGTGAAATCCTCCATGTCGATGGCGGTGTCCACGCAATGGGTGGCTGATTAAGGCTCGATTTCTCTCTTTCTCCACTTTCTAGTACCCTTCGACGCAGACCAGTGGCTTTTTCACTGCAAGAGGAGTTAGCGCTCCCACCTTCATCGCCTCGGCGAGTTGGTATGTCGAAGCTCATTTTTGAGCTCTTCACGGCGCTTCCTTGCAGAGATTTTCTGCTGACAAGCACACGACCGAGAAGGAGTATGTATCACCACAGAAGCCCGCATCAATGATCGAATTCGCGTCGCCGAAGTTCGCCTCATCGGACATACCGCTGAGCAAATCGGAGTTGTAGATATCGATACCGCGTTGCGAATGGCAGATGAAGTTGGTCTTGACCTTGTTGAGATTGCTCCAGATGCCGTTCCGCCCGTTTGCAAGATCATGGATTTTGGAAAATACAAATACGAGATCGCGCAAAAAGCACGGGAAGCACGGCAGAACCAAACTCACATTGTGATTAAAGAGGTTCGGATGCGACCAAAGATTGAAGCTCACGATTATGAAACCAAACGGAATCATATTGAAAAGTTTCTTCGAGGAGGCGACAAAGTAAAGATAACTATGCAGTTTCGCGGTCGCGAACAGACGAGGCCAGAGTTGGGTTACAAACTTTTGCAACGTTTGGCAGAAGATATCGCTGAATTTGGCTTCATCGAATTTGCTCCCAAGCAAGAGGGACGCAACATGACGATGGTGTTAGGTCCAACGAAGAAGAAGACGGAAGCAGTTGCAGAGCAGAAAGCGGCCCGCAAGGCCAAAGCTGCATCTGAAGCAGTTGAATAAGCAGTACTTGACGATCGAGAGGATGTACGCAGCATGCCAAAGATGAAAACGCATAGTGGCGCGAAGAAAACTTTCCGCGTTACCGGATCTGGAAAGATCATGCACGAGCGAGCTGGCAAGCGCCACCTTCTTGAGCGCAAATCATCACGTCACACACGTCGTTTGACTAATGATGCCACCGCGAAACCAACAACAGCATTTACAGCCAAGCGCATGCTTGGCCTGAAGTAAGGAGCGCCCTAAATGGCAAGAGTTAAGCGCGGCGTCCATGCCGCCAAGAAACGTCGCACAGTTCTAGAACGTGCCAGCGGTTACAGAGGTCAACGTTCACGTCTCTACGCTAAAGCCAAAGAGCAACTTACTCACTCCATGGTCTATGCATTCAATGACCGTAAAGATAAAAAAGGTGATTTTCGCCAGCTATGGATCCAACGCATTAACGCTGCAAGTCGTGAAAACGGATTAACGTATAACCGTTTCATTCAGGGTCTCAAGGCGGCAGGTGTCGAAGTTGATCGTCGAGTGCTTTCGGAACTAGCAACCAATGAACCGGAAACCTTTAAGACATTGGTTGAAGTAGCGCGCAAAAATTTAACTTCAAAATAACTGCCTACCTCAATGATTGAGAGCCTTCATTCGCCGCATATTGCGCGAGTGAAGGCTCTTCTTGGTTCTCGCGGGAAAAAAGAGCGACGAGAAGGCGGTGTCTTTATCGCAGAAGGTTTGCAATTTTTGCGTGAAGCAAGCAAAGCAAAGGCTAGCCCGCAAATCCAGACGCTGTACTTAACTACAGCAGGTCGACTCAAAATTGCTTCCGAGAGTCTCGACATCGCTGCTTTCGAAACTGTTGATGTTAGCGATGCAGTGATGGGTGCTATGGGTGAGACCGTTACCCCGCAGGGAATTTTGGCTATTTGTGAAATGCCATTGTGGGAAATGGAAGACATACTAATTTCAGAAAATTCGAAATTTGTATATCTGCATGAAATACAAGATCCCGGAAACGCCGGAACAATTTTGCGTAGTGCAGATGCGATGGGATTTAGCGGCCTAATTACTTCTGCAAACAGTGTGGATATTTATTCGCCCAAAGTAGTACGGGCAAGTGCCGGTTCCTTGTGGCACCTACCAGTTTATGAACGAGTAGAACTCTCCGAATTATTATCGAAGTGGCCAAATGATTCGATTTACGCACTTTCTGCAGATGGAGAAGAATCCTTAATGGATATCAATCCGCAAAGCCCGTCGTTATGGATATTCGGCAATGAAGCAAGGGGCATAGAGGGTCTTACATCTCTAAGAAATGTCACCAGTGTCCACATTCCTATGGCGGGAAATGCCGAAAGCCTTAATCTTGCTTCAGCAGTTGCCATCACTTTGTTTCGTGTTAGTTCGGCATCAAAGTAACCTGTCACAGTAGACTGCGACCATGACCGCGCAGGCCGACCTACAACGTTTCGTTGCAGAAGCAGTGGCCGATATCTCTCAAGCGCAAGACCTTGATCAATTGAAAATTGCCAGACTAGCGCACGCGGGTGATAAATCACCTATTGCAGGTCAAAGTCGCCTCTTAGGCTCGCTACCAGCAGACCAAAAAGCATCTATGGGAAAAATTATCGGTGAAGCAAAAGCAACTGTCGCGCTTGCTATCGAAACAAAAACACAGGAATTGGAAACTTTAAGAGATGCCAAAGTCTTATTAACGGAAATTGTAGATATCACACTTCCAGTACATCGTGGGCATAAAGGCGGACTACATCCGCTAACGATAGTGAAGAATGAGATTAGTGATTTTTTTATTGCTCAAGGATATTCTGTTGCAGAAGGCCCTGAACTGGAATCTGAATGGTTGAACTTCGATGCGCTCAATATTGCGCAAGATCATCCGGCTCGCACCATGCAGGATACATTTTTCATAGAACCACGTGATGCTCATCTAGTCCTTCGAACACATACTTCGCCTGTACAGATTCGCACTATGCTCGATAACAAACCTCCGCTCTATGTAATCTGTCCTGGGCGAACTTTCAGAGCTGATGAACTTGATGCAACCCATACTCCAGTTTTTCACCAAGTTGAAGGTTTAGTGGTCGACAAGGGAATCACGATGGCCCATCTCAAAGGAACTTTGGATCTCTTCGCACAGAAAATGTTCGGCGATCAAGCGATTACTCGCCTGCGACCATCGTTCTTTCCATTTACAGAACCGAGCGCCGAAGTAGATGTTTTCTTCAACGGGCGTTGGATTGAATGGGGTGGATGCGGGATGGTGAATCCCAAAGTTTTACAAGCCTGTGGAGTTGATACTGAAACGTATAGTGGTTTTGCATTTGGTATGGGCTTAGAACGAACGCTGATGGTTCGTCATGGCATTACGGATATGCACGATATCGTCGAAGGCGACATTCGATTTAGTAGGAAATTTGGAGTTGGACTCTGATGCTTATTCCACTTTCCTGGATTAAAGAATTTGCCCAAGTTCCTCAATCTGCGACCCCACAGGACATCTCAGATTGCCTTGTACGAGTGGGATTCGAAGTTGAAGGTGTTACGGAAACTGGCAGGGATATTTCAGGTCCGATCGTTGTGGGGCAAGTGAGTTCCATAGAAGAAATAACAGAATTTAGGAAGTCAATTAGGTGGGTAGGTCTAGATTCTGGGACTGGCAGCGAACGTTTTGTTATTTGTGGAGCTACCAATTTCAAAGTTGGCGATCTTGTGGTTCTCTCCTTACCCGGAGCTGTGCTCCCTGGTGGATTTACAATTTCACAGAGAGAAACTTATGGAAAAATGAGCGACGGCATGATTGCTTCCACTAAGGAATTAGGACTGGGAGATGATCACTCAGGGATTCTTGTTCTGCCACCCGGATGCGCCAAGCCGGGCGCTGATGCTCTTGCACTACTAGAAATTTCCGATGTAATTTTCGATGTAGCAGTTAATCCAGATCGTGGTTACGCGTTATCAATTCGGGGCCTAGCGCGCGAGATTGCGGCATCCCTTGGCGTTAAATTTTCTGACCCTCGAGACACTGTTGATACATCAGTATTCAAAATCGGAAAAGATGGAATTAGTGTTGAGATAGAAGACTCAACAGGGGCTAACGTGATTCACATCAGAACTCTTGATAGTTTTAATCCAGCTACATCAACCCCGTTGTGGATGCGTCGCAAAATCGAAAAATGTGGGATGCGCTCCATCTCATTAGCTGTTGATGTAACAAATTATGTGATGTTGGAATTAGGTCAACCTCTACACGCTTTCGACGCAAACCAGATCCATGGGTCTATCCACATCAGAAGAGCGAATAAATATTCGACAATCAAAACGTTGGATGGACAAGTCCGAACCCTTAATGCAAATGATCTTGTTGTTTGCGATAATAGAGAACCTCTTGCCATTGCTGGAACTATGGGTGGAGAAAAATCTCAAGTAACTGCAACCACGGTTCGTATTGCGATTGAAGCCGCTCGTTTCGTTCCTGTGGCCATTGCCAAGAACGCGAGATCTCACAAACTATCAACTGAAGCATCACGAAGATTTGAAAGGGGAGTAGATCCCGAGATGGCTGGCGTAGCATCTGCCAGAGCTGCACAGCTGCTTATCGAATTCGGTGGCGCTAAACATGTGGGATCTCACACCGCAGGAAAGATAGAAGCCTTACCCGTTGTAGTTTTTAATCCTCGGTACCCAGAGGAGTTAACTGGCGCCAAGATTTCTAATGAAGTTGTGGCACAGAAACTCGCCATTGTTGGCTGTTCTATTGCGGACAGAAAAGCTACGCAATGGAAAGTAACACCTCCATCATGGAGGGCGGATTTAGCATCTCCTGCAGATCTTGTTGAAGAAGTTGCCCGCATGATTGGTTTTGACTCCATTCCCTCAATCTTGCCCCCTAGGCCTGTAAGTCCTGGTTTAACTCCTACACAAGTTCGGCGCAGAGTTGTGGCTAATCTTTTAGCAGAGCGTGGTTTTGTTGAAGTTCAAACGTATCCATTCGTTTCACAATCCACGATTACTAAAATGGGTTTCACTGGAGAGAGGGCTTCAACTTTCCAAATTCTCAATCCTATATCGGAAGATGTGCCATTACTTCGTCCCCATCTCATTCCTGGACTCGTTGAAGCTGCGCAGCGTAATCTCAGCCGTGGCTTCCGAAATTTTGCACTATTTGAAATTGGATCAGTATTTAGAAAACCATCGCACATGGCTCCTGCGCAGTCACCAGACGTGAGTACTCGGCCTTCGCAGAAGATAGTCGACGCTATTTACGCGAGCGTTCCTGCGCAACCCATTCATGTGGGTGGGTTGCTGGTGGGGAGCGCTGAAGTACAAGGGTGGCAAGGTGAAGGCCGTCCGTTCGATTGGAGCGATGCCATATCCCATGCACAAACTTTACTTACAGCATTTCGTGTAGATTTTGAAGTCAAGCGTTCTGACTTTGCTCCTTGGCACCCTGGGCGTTGCGCAGAATTTCTTGTCGGTGGGATCGTTATTGCACATGCCGGTGAACTGCATCCCAGAGTTGTTAGCGATTTTGGTTTACCCGCACGGTCTTGCGCATTTGTAATCAATCTCTCCGCTGTTCCATTTGCAGGAATTGTTAGGGCGCAATTTTTAGGAACGATGCCCGCTGCTGTTCAAGATATTTCATTGATTGTCGATGCACACATACCAGCGCACGATGTCGAAGAGGCGCTCAGAGAAGGTGCTGGATCCATGCTCGAGTCAATCGAATTATTTGATAGGTACGATCAAATTGGCAAAGGGAAGATTTCATTAGCTTTCACCCTTACTTTCAGAGCCCTTGATCGCACTTTGACTGCGGCGGAAGTTTCTGAAATGAGAGAGGCAGCTGCTTCTCAAGCTATAGCCAGAACAGGGGCCATAGTACGTACTGCATAAATATGCGGTTATTTGCATAATTATAGATTGTTGCTGTAGTCTGGACCTATGAAAATTGCTGTAGTTGGGGCTAGCGGATACACAGGTGGTGAGCTTTTACGCCTCATTGACCACCACCCAAGCTTTGAGGCAGTAACTATAACGGCTCACAGCAATGCCGGGGAATTCATCACCTCACTGCATCCGCAACTTTCACAATATGCAGGGAAAATGTTTTCGACTTTAGATGTAAAAGCATTAAACGCATGTGACCTAGTTTTTCTTGCGCTGCCTCATGGACAATCTTCAGCAGTTGTTTCAGAACTTTCACAGGATTTACCTATCATTGATTTAGGTGCCGATTATCGGCTATCAGATAAAGACGCTTGGAAGAAGTATTACGGTGGCGATCACGCGGGTACTTGGACATATGGGTTGCCTGAGTTAAGAGGGCAAAGGGAACAGATTAAGGCGTCAAAAAGGATTGCGAATCCTGGATGCTATGCCACGGCCATTGCACTTGCTAGCGCACCGATTTTGGATGTGATTCACGCTTCAGACATAGTTGTTGTTGCAGCGTCCGGTACTACTGGGGCGGGGAGAAGTGCGAAAGTTTCCCTTTTGGGTAGTGAGGTGATGGGTTCGCTTTCTTCGTACAAATTTGGAGGAGTGCATCAACATACCCCTGAAATAGAAGAAGCCCTTTCGCATGTCAGCGGCAAGAATGTGAAAATATCTTTTACGCCAATTTTAGCTCCTATGCCAAGAGGAATTCTCGCAACGGTTACCGCAGTGCTTTCTGAAAATATTTCGCAAGATAATGTGCGGGAGATGTATAACAAATATTTTGAAGACTCTGAATTCGTTTCTCTGCTCTTGAAAGATCAGATGCCCAGGACCTCTTCATTAACTGGCAGTAATTATGTACACCTGCAATGCGCTATAGATACTCACACTAATCGTGTAGTGGTTTCCGTTGCGATAGATAATTTAGGAAAAGGCGCAGCCGGGCAAGCCATACAGAATGCAAATCTCATTATGGGATTGGACGAATCAGCGGGTCTTTTAGCTAAGGGACTAGGCGTATGAAGTTGCCTCTAGGTTTTCGTGCAGGGGCAGTAGCCGCTGGTCTCAAAAGAAATGGGGCACTGGATCTAGCGATCATCGAGAATGTGGGACCTTATTTTGATGCAGCGGGCGTTTTTACGAAAAACAAAGTTGTAGCAGCCCCGGTCATGTGGAGTAAGCAAATTGTATTAGGAGGCACCATCCGCGCTGTCTTGATGAATAGCGGAGGGGCGAATGCATGTACAGGACCAAGAGGTTTTGCAGACACTCACGCTAGCGCTGAACATGTTGCACAAAGTTTAAATATTTCATCCTCTGAAGTTGCAGTTTGCTCCACGGGCCTCATAGGCGAATATCTACCCATGGAGAAGATCATCAAAGGAATTGATTCGATTCTTCCTGCACTTTTGGATGCCGAGATTGATCCCATTGCTCGAGCAATTATGACAACAGATTCGGTGCCGAAGATTGCTTCAGTTACTCACGAAGGAATCGTGGTTACTGGTATCGCAAAGGGTGCTGGAATGCTTGCACCTGCCCTTGCAACTATGCTCAGCGTAGTGATGACCGATGCTGTTGTTGATCGTTCCACGTTGCAGAAAGTATTTCATCGAGTGACTGATCGCACTTACAACCGTATTGATTCAGATGGCTGTACATCAACAAATGACACCGTTCTATTGCTGGCTTCCGGCGCATCAGGTAAGAAAATCTCGCAACAGAGCCTGGAAATTTTACTCATGGAAGTGTGTAGCTCACTGAGTGCTCAATTGATCCAAGATGCAGAGGGCCATACCAAGGTAGTTTCGATAGATGTCCGTAATGCAAAATCAGAAGAAGATGCAGTCGAAGTTGGACGTGCTTGTGCGAGAAATAATCTCCTTAAATGTGCACTTTTTGGCGGTGACCCGAATTGGGGGCGAATCCTGGCAGCAATCGGAACAGCCAATGCAGAGTTTGATTCGCTAAATCTTGATGTGTGGTTAAACGGCGTGAAGGTTGCCGAACAAAGTGCACCGGGGGAGGATGCTTCGCAGATTGATCTTTCTGGAAAAGAAATTTCTATCATCATTGATCTTAAGTCGGGCGGAAGTAGCGCCGTCATCATGACAAATGATTTAAGCCATGATTATGTCCACGAGAATTCCGCGTACGCAACATGATAGTCATTAAATATGGTGGGCACGCAATGGAAGATACCGATGGCCTCTTTTCGAAAGCAGTGCAAGCCACGATTGATTTAGGTCAGGAATGCGTCATAGTTCATGGTGGTGGGCCCCAAATTGATGCTGCTTTAAAAAAGGCCGACATCCACAGTACCTTTCTTGGTGGGTACCGTGTTACATCAGTTGCAGCTTTTGCAGTTGTTCAAGCAGTTTTAAGTTCAGATGTTTTGCGAAATCTTGTTGCGCACCTTAGAGCAACGGGATTGAACGCCACGGGTCTTACGGGCAGAGATGGTGGACTCCTTATTGCAAAGAGATTACGAAATTTAGTTGATGGAACACCCGCGGATTTGGGTGAAGTAGGTGAAATCGTGCGAGTTGATCCCACTATTCTTCGGGCACTTCTTGCAGGAGGGTACTTGCCTGTTATCTCGCCGATAGCAACTGAAGGCGATGATGTTGAAGAAAATTCAAGCGTTGGCCTCAATGTCAACGCCGATTTGGCAGCAGGAGCAATAGCGGGAGCACTCACTGCCGACTGTCTGATTTTCCTGACAGATGTAGCTGGAATTTATCGAAACTGGCCGGATGCCTCTTCGCTCATAACAAAAATTTCAGCTGGCGAATTGGCAAGCCTGAAAGATTCGTTTGCAGAGGGCATGGCACCGAAAGTGTTGGCTACTCTTAACGCGATTAATTCTGGCGCGAAATCAGTCAGAATTATCGATGGGAAAGACCCGGAAGCTTTCGCGTTTGCTCTTTCTGGCATCGGTGGAACATTGGTGGTTGCATGAGCAAGAAACAAGAAGAATTTTCTTCAGATTGGGAATCCTCTGTTCAAAGCAATTATGGATTGCCTTCTATCACGCTGATGCGCGGAAAAGGTTCTATTGCCATAGATTCTGACGGCCAGAAATATATTGATTTACTTTCTGGAATTGCAACAAACATTTTAGGTCATGCGCATCCATCCATCGTGAAAGCTATCCGTAAACAAGTTGGTGTTCTGGGTCATGTAAGCAATTTCTATATGCATCCTGGTGTGATCGAGCTTGCGAAAAAACTACAATCACTTCTGGGAGATGAAAGTGCACGCACGTTTTTCTGTAATTCAGGTGCAGAAGCCAACGAAGCGGCATTGAAACTATCGCGATTAACGGGTAGAACTGGGATTGTTGCAACTCAAGGTGCCTTCCACGGTAGAACAATGGGCGCGTTAGCCATGACTGGGCAACCTTCAAAGCGAGAGCCATTTCTGCCTTTAGTTCCATCTGTAACTCATGTGCGTTACGGCAGTTTATCTGCGATGAAACGCGCAATTACTCGAAAAACAGCGATGGTAATTGTTGAACCAATTCTGGGTGAAGCAGGTGTAGTTGTTCCGCCATCAGGTTATCTTTCTGGAATTCGCGAGATGTGCACTCATTCTGGAGCACTTATGGTTGTAGACGCAGTCCAAACTGGTATGGGAAGAACAGGTCAATGGTTTGGCTTCGAACATGAAGGCATTGTTCCCGACGTTGTTACGCTGGCAAAAGGAATTGGCGGTGGGTTGCCATTAGGAGCCATGATCGCATTAGGTGGCTCATCACGACTTTTTCAACCCGGAGATCACGGTTCGACTTTTGGTGGAAATCCTATTGCGTGTGCAAGCGCTTTGGCAGTTATCAAAGTTCTAGAGAAAGATGATGTCTTGCTCAAAGTACAAAGTGACGAGATATTCTTAAAAAATTCTTTGTCGCAAATCGTGGGAGTCAAAGAAGTACGAGGGCGAGGTTTACTACTCGGAGTGGTGCTCCAATCTAAAAGCGCGATGGAGATTCGTACCGAGTTGCAATCAGCTGGATACTTGGTCAACGCACCTACAGGAAACATTCTTCGAATCGCGCCGGCTTTGAATATTAAGAGAACATATTTAGAGAAGTTTGTGCAGGATTTCGAAGATATAATGAATCGAGTAGATCATGGTTAAAAAACTAACAAGAAGTGCAAGTTCTAGACGGGCAAAAGTTATTGCACTCATTCAATCCGGTCAGGTGCATTCGCAATCAGATTTAGTTGCCTTGCTGGAAAAATCTGGATTTGAAGTAACGCAAGCAACCGCAAGCCGCGATCTTGATGAAATCGGAGCAATGCGGGGCCGAGCAAATGACGGAACTTCTACCTATGTATTGCCTGAATCAACTGATCACACGCTCGCGCGTGTCATAGCGCTACCATCAGATCTCATTCTTAGCGTCGAAGCTAGTGGAAATTTAGCTGTTGTAAGAACTCCGCCAGGAGGCGCGCAACTCTTGGCTAGTGCGTTGGATAGAGCAAGTCGTAGCGGTGAGCTCTCCTCGGTAATCGGAACAATTGCAGGTGATGACACTGTTCTTGTCGTTTCCAAAAGGTCTGATGGAGGAGCGGGTTTGGCTAAGGAACTTTCTGCCCTACCGAATTCATCTGGGTCACCTAAATCCAGACCCTCTGGCATTAAGGTTCAAGCAAAGAGGAGGGACTAACGTGGCGCTATGGGGTGGTCGTTTTTCGCGTTCTACAGCCGATGATGTCTTCGCTCTTTCGCGCAGCATCCATTTCGATTGGAAATTAGCTCCTTATGACATCCGATCGTCATTGGCGCACCTTTATGTTTTAGAATCCGCGGCCTTAATTTCGGAAAGCAATGCCAAGAAAATTCGTCTTGCATTGAAGGAGTTAAGCCAAGAAGTTGCATCAGGATCTTTTTTGCCTTTGCCAGAAGATGAAGATGTTCATAGCGCTTTAGAACGTGGTCTTGTTGAAAAATTGGGAGAGATTGGTGGCGCGCTCCGAGCTGGTAGATCACGTAATGATCAGGTTGCTACAGACTTGCGCCTTTTTGCAGTAGATCACATGACGAATATTGCTTTTTTACTATCTGCTCTTTCCCGAACGCTACTGGGTAAAGCATCAGATTATGTTGACTCTCCAGCTCCAGGTTTTACGCATTTACAACATGCGCAACCGATAATTTTCGCTCACGAACTGAGCAAACATGCTCATGCACTCAATCGCGATGTCGATCGAATCAAGGATTGGCATGAGCGCACAAATTTTTCACCACTTGGCTCAGGTGCGCTATCGGGATCATCCCTTCCATTAGATCCTGCAACTAGTGCTGCTTTGTTGGGGTTTACCGCTCCAATCGCCAACAGCATTGATGCAGTGAGCGATAGGGATTTTGTTGCCGAAGCTCTTTTTATCATGGCACTTGCCGGCTCTCACCTTTCAAGAATGGGCGAGGAATGGTGCTTATGGGCTTCAACGGAGTTTGCATGGGCGCATCTAGATGATGCATTCTCGACGGGATCTTCAATTATGCCCCAAAAGAAGAATCCAGATATCGCAGAGTTAGCTCGCGGAAAAGCAGGCAGATTGATTGGAAACCTCACCGCTGTTTTGGCAATGCTCAAAGGTCTGCCTTTTGCATACAACCGAGATTTGCAAGAAGACAAGGAACCGCTTTTTGATTCTTTTGAAACACTGGAACTTATATTGCCGGCATTTACTGGGATGGTGGCTTCGACAGAGTTTGATAAAGCCAAGATGCTAGCGGGAGCTGATAGCGGATTCTCATTAGCAACGGAGATCGCAGATTTCTTGGTAAGAGCAGGTGTTCCATTTGCGCAGGCGCATGAAGCAGCTGGTAAATGTGTTTATGCTTGTGAAAGAGAAGGAAAGAAATTGCACGAACTCAGCGATGCCGATTATGCAGCAATTCATTCCGAACTGTCCCCGAAGGTCCGTGATGTTTTAACGGTAGAGGGCGCCGTTAAATCGCGATCCACCCTTAACGGGACAGCACCTTCTAGCGTCTTTACCCAGATCGCCGCATTGCATGTAAAAATTGATCTAGACGATCAATGGATTGCAGACAAGAGCGCAGCCTTTTCGGGCATGATGGGCTCATGAATCTTTTAGAAGATCTTCGCTGGCGTGGCTTGATTGCGCAATCCACCGATGAAAAGGCTCTAGCCGAGGCTCTCAAAAAACCCATCACTCTTTATGTGGGTTTTGATCCAACGGCACCTAGTTTGCATGTAGGCAACTTGGTTGTACTTTTAGTTTTGCGTCGTTTCCAATTGGCAGGTCACAATCCAATTGCCTTAGTTGGAGGGGCTACCGGTTTAGTTGGCGATCCCAGTGGTCGAAACGAAGAACGCACGCTCAATAGTCAAGAAATTGTGGGGCAATGGGTCAATCGTATCAAAACACAGGTTTCAGCCTTTTTGGATTTTAAAAGTAAGACCAATCCGGCATTGGTGGTAAATAATCTGGATTGGACAGAACCTTTAACAGCAATAGAGTTTTTACGTGATATCGGTAAGCATTTTAGCGTT
The DNA here is from genome assembly GCA_945884695.1 of Streptomyces griseus. GTDB lineage: Bacteria > Actinomycetota > Actinomycetes > Nanopelagicales > Nanopelagicaceae > QYPT01. The sequence goes on along the minus strand of CAMCYO010000010.1, from coordinate 1,683 downwards.
AATCAGATGCTTGCAAAAGATTCTGTGGCTACGCGATTAGAGGCTGGCGGAATTTCCTATACTGAATTTTCTTATCAAGTGTTGCAATCTCTTGATTTTCTTGAACTCTACAAACGCAACAGTTGTACTCTGCAGTTGGGCGGCTCGGATCAGTGGGGAAATATTGTTGCTGGCTTAGATCTTATTCGCAAAGTCGAATCCGGAAGTGGTCATGCATTGACGGTGCCACTGCTTGCAAAATCCGATGGCACAAAATTTGGTAAGACAGCTTCTGGAAGTATCTGGCTCGATCCACAGATGACTACACCGTATGCTTTTTTCCAATATTGGCTCAATACAGAAGATGCTGACGTAACTAATTTTCTCAAAGTTTTTTCATTCTTATCTCATTCAGAAATTGAAGCACTGGAGAAATCGCATAATGAAAATCCAGGTTCTCGCGAAGCCCATCGGGCATTGGCCGGAGAATTAACATCACTCGTTCATGGACCCGATGCATGTGAGAGCGTTGAAAAAGCGGCGCGAGCGCTTTTTGGTCAGGGCGAATTATCCGAACTTGATGAGCCCACTTTGGAAAGCGCGTTGTCCCAACTTCCTAGGACCACTATCCCTTCGTTAAACCAGATTCCTTCATGGGTAGATCTCATTACCGCTACCGGCGTGGTGGATTCCAAATCATCAGCTCGTAGAATCGTTAAAGAAGGCGGTGCATATCTCAATAACGCTAAAATTGAAGGCGAAGGCTTTGCTCCCAGCGCACATGACTTCCTTTTTGGTCGATTCTTGGTTCTTCGAAAGGGCAAGAAGGACCTAGCCGCTGTCGAGATCTCTAAATAACCTTGATTTACAGGGGTTTTTCGTAATTTCTAGGATGTAGGCAAGTTTGACCCCGATTTGACCCTTACTCTCCAGGCCCATACACTTACGCTCTTGCTATGACCCGGACGCTTTTTCGGCCGGATAGCAGGCACAGTGCCATCACATCTTCATTAGTGGTTTACGCCGGTTTGACCGGCAAAGAACCCTGAACTAGATTTGTTGGTCTGCCCTGAAAATGAGGAGAAATCTTCAAAAGCAGTGCGCATCCGTACCTTGAGAACTCAACAGCGTGCCATAAGTCAATGCCAAATGTGGCGCGTTTTTGCATGCCTTAAAAACATGTAATAACTGCGACCACGAAATAAATATCTCAATGAGGTATGGCAAAAACGCAGTGTTTTACACTGTTTATAGCTATACCCGTTGATTTCCTTTGGTAATAAGACAAAATAAACGTTAGTTTGTTTGTCTGTACGCCAGATAAAAACTTTCTATGGAGAGTTTGATCCTGGCTCAGGACGAACGCTGGCGGCGTGCTTAACACATGCAAGTCGAGCGATGAGATCCCTTCGGGGAAGGATTAGCGGCGAACGGGTGAGGAACACGTGAGGAATCTGCCTTCAACACTGGGATAACTCCGGGAAACCGGGGCTAATACTGGATACGAAACTTGGTGGCATCACTGAGTTTGGAAAGTTTTTCGGTTGAAGATGACCTCGCGGCCTATCAGCTTGTTGGTGAGGTAATGGCTCACCAAGGCGACGACGGGTAGCCGGCCTGAGAGGGCGACCGGCCACACTGGGACTGAGACACGGCCCAGACTCCTACGGGAGGCAGCAGTGGGGAATATTGGGCAATGGAGGA
>CAMCYO010000009.1 GCA_945884695.1 Streptomyces griseus | reverse complement strand
ATACTTGCGAAGTGTTTCTATTCGCACCGTTTCTTCGGTGGCATCTTTTAAGCGATCAACGGGAAGTTTGGCGAGCTCAAGTAAGACTTGGGATTCTTTCGCATGTGAGGCTGCGGCCTTTGTTCCACTTATTAAATCTTCTTGCTGCTTGAGTAACTTCTCTAAATCCCTTGCAATTGCGTTGGCCTGCTCAAGGCTGGCCTGGCTATCTTTGAAATTAATCCCCATGTCCCAAAACTAAACCAAGGGTCTGACATGACCATGGCCTGAGTAGGAGCGGGATAGCAACGCGGATAGCAATTTGGATGCCTAATTCGATAATTGAGCGTTTACTAGGCTTATTGCATGCGGTGGCGTGCGTGATTAGTAGTGCGTAAGACCTTACTTCCGTTAACTCTTAATTGTTCACCAGTTACACAGACCAGTTAAGACAAAATGGCACCACGTAACTAGCGTGTGGCCACTTGCCTCTGCTTTCACTAAGACATCCCATATAGGCGTTGGTTAGAATTAAAGAATGAAGCATTGGATTGCAACGGTTGTGATGGCGCTTATGCTTAGTGGATGTTCCCAAGAGGCTCCATTTGAAGAGTTATTCGATGGCACCTGTACTAATGAGCAAGCGCAATTAGTCGAAGCACATTTAGCGGCTCAGATCGATGCAATTGCGAAAGAAGAATGGGAGTCTGCTTATTCATTTGCCTCACCATCTTTTAGATCTTCGGTGGAATTGGATCAGTTTATTTTTATCATCAGCACGCAATACGAAATGCTCGTTGAGAATCAAGGCTATGTATTTAGTCGGTGCACAATTGTAAATAATCAGATAACCCAGCAGGTTGGAGTCAAAGGTGAGAGTGGGCTAACTAATCTCACTTACACGCTCTCGGTAAAGGAATCGACTCTTGGGGTTGAGTCAGCACTCATTGGTAGCGCTAATACCCAACTAGATGCCTAATGTTCCAAGAACAATGATCCAGCCAAGTGCTGATTTCGATACAAGGCTCAAAATAATGTATGCCCTCTCGCCATATGCATAGACCTTCCACTTACCGATCTTCTTATATTGCAACCACATGTTGATGGCAAAGCTATTGAAGAACAAGAAGGTTAGAAGAAAACCGAATTGCGCGTATACAGGAATTGAATCGGCGATGTTGTTAGTTGAGACCCAGAAGTAAAGGCCACCCATAATCCAAGGAACGATTCCGGCGAGGACGCCGATATTGAATGCAATCCAGTTGGTTTTGTCGGTGAGTTGATTATATTTTTCCATCATCAGGCCCATGAGGTTCATGATGAAGTTGAGTGTAAAAATAAAGACGATGGTGGATAGTTCAAAGAGGCCACCGAGCATGAGTAAAACAACGAGCATCAATGAGGAGCTAAATGCGTATTCCCACCAACGAAGTGGGTTGATGCCCTTGTCAATGTTTTGCTCATAGCGCCTTACATAATTTGGTGAAGAGATAAATAGATGGGCACATGCTGAAAGTAAGAGGAATATCGGTGCAATCAGTGCAATCGGAAACTCAAAGAGTGTCTCGGTAACGGGGCGAACTCCATCGGAGGTTTCGGCAAAGAAGCGTGTAATTACTGGGATTCGAGTCTCTGCGTTGAGAATAAAGCAGAGGGCTATTGCCTGAATCAGGTGAGTAATTCCTGCAACTCTGTTCAAAGTTTGTAACTGACTACCAAATTTTGTTTCTGGCTTCATTTTTCCCCCTATAGAGCCCATGAGAATACTGGAGGATTGTTTTGAAGGTGAGATGAAGAAATGATTAACGCTTCCCTAGGTCGATCCAAACACTGGATATCATGTGAATTCGGGTATTGACTCGCCCTCACTCAAAGAATCGGCCCATTTCAAGTTGCCGACCATAGTGGCTGGATCTAGGCTTTTTCATGAAAGGTGATACCCCCAACAAAGGAGAGATGTACATGAAGGTTTTGCGCCCTGGCGCATTCGCAGCTATTGCTGTTGCATTAGCGCTGACACTATCAGCATGCGGAAGCGACTCTGAAGAAACTATGGAAACAACGACTGAAGCAACTACACCAGGAACAATTGTTGATGTTGCAGTTGCTGCTGGTAATTTTACAACATTAGTTGCTGCTGTAACAGCTGCTGATTTAGTTGAAACACTCAGCGGAGAAGGACCATTTACAGTATTTGCACCTACAGATGAAGCTTTTGCAGCTCTTCCAGCGGGCGTACTAGATGCACTATTACTACCAGAAAATAAAGCGCTACTTGCACAGATCCTTACCTACCACGTTGTTTCAGGCAAGGTAATGGCAGCTGATGTAACAGATGGTGATGTTGCAACTGTCGAGGGTCAAAACGTCAAGCTCTCAACAATGGGCGGAGTAACCGTTAACGATGCAAAAGTCATCGCAGCAGATGTCATGGCATCAAATGGAGTAATCCACGCAATTGATGCAGTAATTCTTCCCCCAGGAGTGGATGTCGCAAAGTTGATCAATAAGTAAAGTAGAAATTAAGTAATCAGTTCCTCCAATAGTAAAGGCCACCTCACATAATGAGGTGGCCTTTACTATTGCCATCAACCTTACTTCCGTAAACTCCTAATGATCAACTACTCATCATCTGTAACTTCAATAGGAGTATTACTGCCCTGCAGCCAAAAGATTTAGGACTCGAAGTCCCCACCACGCCCAGTTATCTTCTTATTTGCCTTGCTGGGCTTTTCATAGGAAACCAAAAACACGGCCACAGCAAGAACAAATAATCCGACGATTACTAACTTCTCCATGGATTTAGCCTAGAACAGCCCACACAATAAGTGCGAACACTGCAAGACCAAGGCCAACAACGGCGATGGCAAAAAGTGATACCAAACCACGTGATTGAGCAATCTTCTTAGTTAGCTCAGAAGGATTTGTTATTCTTTTGAGATCAAGGATTAACACCTCTGCTTCACGAATCGCTGCGTATTGAGTAATCATCGACAAGATTCCAGTAGTTGCTGCCACACCAATTGTTAAGTACTTGGCACCATCAGATGCACCATCAAATTTGCCAAAAGCTGCCAAAACGAAGATGCCGATAAGCATCAAGTTAGGCGCCATTTGAGCAGTAATAATCTGTGAGCGCTTGGTATTCCATAAATCTAATAAGTTTTTCTCATCCATCAGTTCTCTCCTTGATTCAGGCCCCTGGTCCTAGAGGCAGAAATAATCTTAAGCCGGCTAGGTGAACTTCGCATGGCCAATCAAAAAACACTCACCTACGATTAACCCATGTCCCGCATAGCTAAAACCAAGAATGGTTTTGAACCGAAAACCTGCCAGCGCTGTCATCTGCCCTTTGAGTGGCGCAAGAAGTGGGCCAAGAACTGGGACGAAGTGAAGTACTGCAGTGATCGTTGCAGGGGCAATAAATGAAGCGTATCGTTTATATCCCCTTTGATCACCTGCACCGCAACTATGGCGCACTCAAAGATGCCAACTCAAAAGAAGATCTCATTGCCTTTGTTGAAAGTGCTCGGATGACTACTGGGCGCACTTGGCACAGAGAGCGCCTGTTCTTTTTAATCTCTAGCGCCCGCCACTTTGCCGCATCCCTTGAGGAGGAAGGCTTTAGCGTTGAATACATCAAAGCCCCCACCACTATCGAGGGTTTAGAAGTAGTTGCAAAAAAGCATAAACAACTTCCCATCACCTGCGCTGAGCCATCCTCCTTTAGGCAATACACAGCGCTAAAAGATCACAATGTGAGTTTTATAGACAATGACTTCTTTTTAACTCCAAGGCCCCTGTTTAACCAATGGGCAAGTGAACAAAAGAGCTATCTCATGGAGAACTTCTATAGAAAGCAGCGCACGCGCCTTAACATCTTGATGGAAGGCAAAGATCCTGTGGGTGGAGCGTGGAATTTTGATAAAGAAAACAGATTGCCACCACCCAAAAACTATGAAGGTCCAAAGTATTTAGAACATAAACGCGATGAGATAGATAAGCAAGTAGCCAAAGAGCTTAATCACACCCCAACAACTTCCTGGGCCACCACCCGCAAAGGCGCACTTGCCCAGTTAAAAAATTTTATTGATAACCACTTTGCCGACTTTGGGCCCCTTGAAGATGCAATGACAACTGATAACTGGGCCCTGCATCACTCACTGCTTTCTCCTTATTTAAACAATGGATTACTTCATCCATCAGAGGTCATCCACGCTGCCATGAAGGCATTTAACGCAGGATCAATTCCGATTGAATCTGCCGAAGGCTTTACCAGGCAAGTCATTGGCTGGCGCGAATACGTCAACGGTATGTATTGGTTTTTGGGCCCGGACTATCGCAATAACAATCAACTCAATGCCACAAGACCACTACTGCCACTCTTTAACGATCCGAACAAAACCCAGATGAACTGCATGAAAGAAACAGTTACTGACATTAACAATCGCGCCTGGGTCCACCACATTCCCCGCTTAATGCTGCTTTCAAATCTAGCTCTCATTACAGGCACGAATCCACAAGAATTTCTAGATTGGATGCGCGAAGTATTTATTGATGCCAGTGAGTGGGTAATGGTTCCCAACGTCATTGGAATGGGCGTGCATGCAGATGGCGGGCAAATGATGACTAAGCCCTATGCCGCAGGTGGTGCCTATATCTCTCGAATGTCTAACTACTGCAAAGGGTGCGCTTACAACCCCAAGCTGCGCGTTGGAGATAACGCTTGTCCTTTCACAACTCTGTATTGGGATTTTCTTGATCGCCATAAAGAAAGCTTTGCTAAAAACCACCGCATGAGCCAACAAGTATTTGGGCTCAAGCGCTTAAGTGATCTGCCTGAGTTAAAGGAACGAGCACAGCAAGTCTTAGAAGGTCTTATGAAAGGTTCGATCTAACTACAGAGTTGATTCTTACTTTTGCAATGGACCTAACTTGTATGAATCTAATGTCTGCGCTGGCCTATTCTGATTTTCATGCTTTGATTTAAATGCAGCCGTTGCATCAGTTCCACACAAAGAAACAATGGCTCCAGAACCACCGGGATGAGAGTTAATCCAGTTAGTTAAGTTGTAAACATAGCCATCAACTACAGCCCAGCAGTTCTTTGTGCTGCTGTTGGCTTTAACTTGAGCCATTGTGTAACCGGTGATCGTTGGAGTGGGTGTTGGTGTTGGAGTGGGTGTTGGTGTTGGAGTGGGTGCAGCACCGCGTAATATCGCACCGAAGATCTCTTTATCCCCTACGGCAACTGTTATATGTGCTTTGCCTTTTGAGGTGATCGTAAAGCTATAGATACCACCTTGAGCAACTGCGCTATAGCGAGCAAGGTATAAATAGTTGGTTCTGCTAAATGGTTCATGAAACTTTGTGCGCTCCGTCATCTTCACCGTAACTGATTTGCCTGTGGGTGAAGTAATCACAAGTACTGGCAGCGCACTTGTGAGCAATGTATTTTCAGGCTTTTTATCAGCTATGAGGTATTGAACAGTTAAAGCATCGCCTGCATTAAATTGCCCACGAAAAGCTTTCTTTTGTGCCTTCTTTGTAAATGATGCTCTAATAGCAAAAGAGACAGTTCCATCAACTAGCAGTGGTCCTTTAGCAGCGCTTGTGTCGGTATCTAACAAAACAACTGGTTGATGAGCTTGGGCATCCCCGCTACCAATAGCAACGAGTATTAGCAGTGCTGCTAGAAACTTTCTCACGGAGAAAACGCTACCTGAGACCACCGCCTCTTGCACCTTTAAATACCTTGGATCGTTCCTGCCAAGCCCCCGTTGACCACAGCGCCCAGATAACCAATAGCGGTTGAAATAACAATCTAATAAAGCGGGCTCTATCGCTATCTAAACCAAAAGCATCAACGTGGTTTACGTACTGAGAGATATTGCCTGGAAAGACTGCCACAAAGAAAGCTGCAACTACCCAACCCACGGCAACCCGGTATCGCCATAAGAAAATTAGCGATAAACCTAAAACAATCTCAACAACCCCAGATGCTAGAACTACAAAATCTGCAATTGATTTCAAGATCGTTGGCACTTGAGCCTGAAACTCAACTCGCGAAGTTGTTAAGTGAGTAATGCCTGCATAGGTAAGTGCAAGACCAAGAACTACTTGGGAGATGCGCTGTGCGGTCTTCATGTGGCAAGTAAACACTACCAACTAGCAAAACCCACGAGCGGGCCTCTAGCGCACACTCTTGTTTTAGCTTTTTAATAGCTTCGAAAGCAGCTTTACCGGCACAGAGTTTCTATTGCCAGCCACCCACTTATAAGAGCTACGGCCAATAGGTCCTGAAAGAGTAATGAAGGTAGACAGGACTCTATTTCCTCTGCACTTAAGTAAGAAGGCAACTGCCTTTGCTCCACTAAGTGTTTTTCCATCGGCAAGCACAAAAACTTCGCGAGAACATTGCTCAGAAGTTAAGTTGAATTTCGACAGATCAGTTGTGTGAAAATCTAGAGCATTAATCTTCAACTTCTTTTCAATCCAAAAAATAGAGTTCCTACATAGGCCGCATTCGCCATCATAAATAACAATTACTTCTCCCACGCCTGAATAACCTTGCAGAAGGTTAGTTATTCTTCACATAGTCCGATGCATGTGGAAAGCCATTTGCAGCTAGCTTCTCGGCAATATCAGCTTTTACAGCCTGAACAACCTTGTGTGTTCCATTGCAATTCTTCTCTGGATCAGTGGTGTAACCGCATTGACAAGCTCCCATGACGCTCTCTTTCCTATTCGAAGTAGGCGCAATCTTACCGGATGAAAGAGCACAAGGAGATTTGAAAAGATGGCTCTATTTTTTGGTAATAACTTTAATGAAGTAGCCGGTTACCAGATCGACCAACCGCCATCGACCAAGATGTCAGTGCCTGTAATCCACTTGCCCGCATCTGATGCGAGAAGTGCGCATGCTCCTTTGAGGTCCTCTGCTAATCCGGTGCGGTGAAATGCATTCATATTTCGAAAGGTCTCCACTTGATCCTTATCGGTTAATTCATTGGGAATCTGCCCCGGACATATGCAGTTCACACGCACTCCGTGTGGTGAATATTCGGCAGCAAGTGCTCTTGAAAGCATGAGCACTCCGGCTTTGGCGGCCATGTAAGGAGAACCAGATCTTTTGAAATTCTCGTTGTAGATGCGGGGATCACTTGCAAGTCGAGAGCCAATAGAGCCGAGAGTAATAATGGATCCGCTCTTTTGGGGAATCATTACCCGGCCAGCAGCTTGTGCGCACATATATGTTGAGGTGAGGTTTTTTTCTAGAGTCCAACGAAATTCATCGATCTTTCCATGGGGTGGGTGGGACGTTGTTGCGCTACCTCCTGCATTGGCAACAAATACATCGAGCTTGCCTTCTTTCTCCATCACTTGATCGACGAGTGAATTAACACTCGCTTCATCGGTGACATCACAAGTCAGTGCGGTTACATTCAGTGAACGCGCGCGAAGTGAGGCAGCTGTCTGCTCGCAAAGTTCTGCGCGACGAGAGGCTATGTAAACATGGGCTCCGAGCTCTGAGAGTGCCTCGGTGAAGGCGGTACCAAGATGTGTTCCACCGCCAGTGACTATTGCAACGCGGCCTTTCATGGAGAAAAGATCTGTGATCGTTCGATTCGTCATGTTAGTCACGGCTCCTACTTCTTATGCGCTAGCAAGAAATCAAAGACCGCCGACACAAAGGCATCATTTAACTTCGGTACATGGCGCCCGTCTGTAATTGTCCACGTCTCTACTGCCACACCTTTTGGACACTTATATGCGCTCTTTGTTGTTTCAGATCCGGCAATTGCAGATTCATAATTAAATTTCGCTTTGCCCACAACTGCAGGAACTTTAGTAGAACACCCATTAATACCCGCCCAGTAACTCGTCTCATCCAAAACACTTGGGTATGGCTGTTTTGCGTCATCAAAAACATTTCCCCCGGCGATATGTATCAATTCATCAGCAGTACCGTTTATCTGCAACACACTTACCGGATGGTCTGCATTACACAGAGAAGAATCTGCATATGTTGATCCCGCTAAATTTACAATCGCTGCGATTTTATCCGAGTTATTGCAAGCCACCGTATATGACATAAATCCACCATTGGAATGCCCCACGAAATAGATCCGCTTTTGATCGATAGAAACTTTGCTACTTAGCTGCTTCACAAGGTCCATTAAATATTGAGAATCATCAACCCCGCTGCCATTGAAATCACAACAAGACCCCGTCGCATTCCAAAAAGTTAAACCATCATTGTTACGTGTCCCAGATGGAACCGCCAGCACCACACCGCGCTTGTAAGCCTCGGCAGATAAATCCATAAGCGACATCAATTCACTTGTGCTCGCTGTAAAACCATGCAACGCAACAATCAACGGTGCTGCAACTTTTGGCTTCAAACTTCCTGGAATTAAAACCTGTGCAGGTCGTTCGCCCGCAATAGTTATGAATTTACTTCCCTTGGCAACTTTCACACCCTTGTTCCACATAAATGCATTAGCCGTAGCAACAGATGCCGCCGCCTTTGGTCCACCAGGTGCCGCAGGTGCCCCAGAAGAAGTCGGCGCAGTAGCTTCAACCGCAGGAAGCGGATCTCCATCAATCCACCACCGCGCAATACCATTAACAAGAGTGCATGAAAGAGCTTTGCCAGTAAAAGAACTAACTGTCTTCTGCCCCACTGCATCAGCCGCACAAGTTCTTCCCGGGGCAGCTTCACCCGGCGGATATCCATCATCCAACCCCGCAGCCTTTGAAAATGGCGCAACAAATAACGAAAACAATGGCGCAACTAGCAGCACAGCAATCCAAGCGCGCGAAGTAATTCTCATCCCTAATTAGATTGCAAAAAGGTGAGGGTGGCAAGGATTGGCTCACTCTTAATCAGCGGGAACTCACAGTCACTAGCGACTTTTTAATTGCCGGTACTGCCTTCATGATTGCACTGAAGACACCTGCTCCTCCGTGTATTGCACCTGGTACCAGAGTGAGTGTGCTCTTTCCTTTGAGGGCTTTGACAGCTTTATCAAGATTCTTTGAATCATAAGGACTCACCGAGCAATCATCTGAGCCATGAAAGATATAGAAGGCAGGTAGTGCTTTTGAACTCTTGAGATACGGGTACAGGCCTGCGGATTTCATTACTACTTGGACGCTGGGATCAGTGATGTCGCCAAACCATGGGTGAATATTTCCTGTCGGCACGGGCCACGGATTCTTACTTTGATCACATGGGTATTTCGTATTATTTAAAGCCATTTCAAAGAAATCTGCATTTCCAAAGACATCCATGACAACAGATACTGCCGCAGATGTTTTTCGGTTGGGATCAGTGGCATCATCGAATGGCGATGATTGATCACCAGTGATTGCTGCCATGAGGGCAAGGTAACCACCCGCTGAATCCCCACCAACTGCAAACTTCTTGGGGTCATAACCGTACTTACTTGCGTTGGCACGTAAGAAGCGAATAGCGCGCTTTGTATCAACTCCGGCTGCAGGAAAGATAGCTTCCTGTGCCAATCGGTAATTTACTGATGCAACTGCTATTCCGTTTTTGATAAATACTTCAAGTAGTTTGGCAGCCTCGTCGTACTTCATGATATCTTCATTACCAATTACAAAACCTCCGCCGTGCGTCCAGACAAGAAGTGGTGGCTTTACAACGCCTTTGGGCATGTAGAGATCTAGGTGTTGGCTCGGTGATTGCGTTGCATAGGTAACGTTTTCAAAAACTTTCATTGTTGCAAGAGATTTTGCGGGCAAACTGTACGTGTGTGTGAATTGAATTTCAGGAACGGAATCTGATTTACTACTGGTGGCAGCCGGAAGTGGATCACCCTCAATCCACCATTTCTTGGCACCATCAATTACTGTGCAGACCAAAGTCTTGCCGCTGTAGTCACTCACTGTCTTAAAGCCTTCATCTGCCATTGGGCAGGTGCGCCCTGGTGCTGCGGTGTCTTTCGGATATCCGTCATCGAGATTTGCAGCGCTGGCAGGTGCCAAAAAGGTGAGCACGAGAGATGATGCCAGAGTGAAGAAGACTGAATTTCGTTTCGCGCTCATGATTCATCGTATTACATGAAGCCTGGCTTAGAGGGTAGGCCAAAGGGGCAGATGCGAGTTTCAGTATCGAGGAATATTGCCTTTAACTACTGCTTTGCAATCAGCGCAATCCCGCGCAGGTATGTACGCTTCACCCATGAGAAAAGAAATCACGGCAGGAAGTCTTCGTAAAACTAATATTCTGGCTGGAATTTTGCACTTAGTGCAAATGGTTGTAGTACTGGCCCTAAGTAATGATTTTGCATTGCCCATCACTGCAACGTATATGTCTGGGCCTCCGGGTTCTACATTTGCACCACCTGTGGTTCTCTTTTCCACACCGGTGGGGCTAACCGTTGCGATCTTTTTAGGGCTTTCAGCCCTTGCTCACTTCATTGTTGCTAGCCCACAATTCTTTCCACGTTATAGCGCAGGCATTGCTGCTAAGAGAAATTATTTCCGTTGGGTGGAATATGCAGTGAGCTCATCGGTCATGATTGTTTTAATTGCACAAGTCACTGGCGTAAGTGAGATTTCTGCGATTATCTCCATTTTTGGCGTGAATGCATCAATGATTTTATTTGGTTGGCTACAGGAGAAGTATGAGAATCCTGGTAGCGGGGGCTGGTTACCATTCATCTTTGGATGTATCACGGGAATAGTTCCTTGGCTAGTACTTTTGTTTTACGTATTCTCTATCGGTGGCGTGGGAGAAACCTCTGCTCCTGCATTTGTCTACGGAATTGTCTTTACCATCTTTGTATTCTTTAACTCCTTTGCACTCGTGCAATGGTTGCAGTACAAGAAGGTTGGAAAATGGAGTGATTACATTCGTGGAGAGCGCACATACATCACTCTTTCACTGATTGCTAAATCTGCTCTGGCTTGGCAGATCTTTGCCAATACGCTGATTCCTAGCTAACAGGCCCCAACGCTGAGCGCAAGTAGTTGTGGACAAAGTCTCGAATGCTAGAATTCTGATACATAGTCAATAAGTTGCAGTTCATCCAAGAGTTACAGCAAAAACCCCGTAGAGCAATCTGCGGGGTTTTTCTTTTTCTACGGCCATCGCACTGAAGTGCGCCCTGTCGTTCTAGTTGTTGTTTTTCAGATCGCGATAGAAATGCGAAGTGGCCCTACGCGACTAACCGTAAGGCCACTTAGTGTGCATACCGCTGGCGGGATTTGAACCCGCGACCCCGGGTTGAGTCACAACCGTGCTCTTTCCGCTGAGCTACAGCGGCATGCATTCAGGAATCTAATTCAGTGACAGACCAATGTATTTGCCGATGTAGAAAACTGTGGAAGGCCTTCATATGTGAATTTGAGAAGCTCTGGTGATATCCTTCGAATTGTTGAGTCACAACTAAGCTCGTTAACGCGAGTTACAGTGCAAAACCCCGCAGAGAAATCTGCGGGGTTTTTCTTTTCCTACGGCCATCTCGCTGAAGTGCGCCTTGTCGCGCTAGTTGTTCTTTTCAGATCGCGATAGAAATGCGAAGTGGCCCTACGCGACTAACCGTAAGGCCACTTAGTGTGCATACCGCTGGCGGGATTTGAACCCGCGACCTACCCCTTAGTCAAAGGAACGCTCTATCCGCTGAGCTACAGCGGCACGCACGGAGCAAACTAAGGCGATATACAAACTGAAAATTTGCTGCAACACAGATCTGTGGAGTGTTGGTGGGTGTTAACATACGAACACTTAGTCAAAGGGGAGCTCGTTAACGCGAGTTACAGCACAAAACCCCGTAGAGAAATCTGCGGGGTTTTTCTTTTATACAGCCGAATTCTGATAACGCTCTCAGCGCTTAAGGGCGAACGACTATCTCCACTATGGATTCTGCTGTTGCACTTTCTCGCAATTCATCGCTGACATTAGTTGGGATACCGTTGATTTGAGCTGCAGATATCAGCGCCAATTGCGATGCAATATCGGTCATCCAATAGAAAGCGCTGGGGCCTGCGCGATCTAAAATGCTCGCAGCCCGTGCTAATTGTGCATCGCTAAATTTCTCTCGATCATTATTATCATCATCGATGACGGAGAGGAGATATCTCTTAATCTCAAAAGCAATCCCTGTTACATCTGTTGGATTTTCGATGAGCTCGCGTAGTTCGGCATCGAGCCCGCGTGCTTTCTTGCGTTTCTTTGTGCGATTGAGGAATAGGAATATCAGAGTTGCGAAGAAAAGCGTTTCAAACATGTGGGGCTCCATCCTGGCTTATAGATTTGCCTCTACTGATCTAATGCAAGAATAAGGCGAACGCCGATTCCCATAGGTTATTCATAATTTGATGCTACTCCTGTCAGAGTCCTACTAGCGCAATTGCACTAAAACCCGACAGACTGTCCCTATGGGATTCATTGCCGACTTCAAATCAAAACGGGTAGCTAATAAGGCAAAGGCCACCTACGAGCATAAACATATGCGCTGGGAACAAGACTCCGAAATCTTCAAGAAAATTAATGAAGCTTTTACTCTTGCTAATCAGGGCAAAGATGCGGTTGAAAATAGCCTTGTTAATAAATCAGGTGAATGCGTCCTCTGGCACGGCCAGGGATCTTTTCATGAAGCAGGCAAAACTCCAGGCCATTATGAAGGTAGTAGTCAGGGATTGAGCATCCCCATTGTTGCTGGTATTCGATATCGGGTTGGTGCAATGCGTGGAACATATGTTCCAGGTGAAGAAGTGCAAGTAAGTAAGGACGAGGGCGAGGTTTATATAACAACGGATCGGCTAATTTTTACCGGTTCGACTCATTCGAAAGAATGGAGCTTTGATAAGTGGATCGGTGCGCAATGTGATGCAACAGAAACTACATACCTGTTCCATGTTTCAAATCGAGAGAAAACATCTGGTCTAGCCTTTGATCCTGCTATGGGACGTGAATTTAATCGCTTCCTTGCGTAAGCTCTGCATGGCGCAGAGGCAAGCCCTGCTGCAGTTCTTACAGAGTTAAAAACAGTTGCTAAAGAATTAGTCGAAAAAGAACCTAAGTTAGAAGCGTAAGCTCAACCCATTTAGTTGTGGATAAACGCGTGCTAATCTTTCTTTGTCGCACTGGTTCTTAATTGAGCTACAGAGTGAACCCCGTAGAGAAATCTGCGGGGTTTTTCTTTTAATAATTAACAGCCTGTAACTATTCACAGGTAATAGATCAACCACCTTTCTCGACAGTTCATAGAGTTACTTTGCACCCGCCTGAATCTCTTATCTCACATCAATCAGCGCGCCGCCAGCGTTTCTCATTGATTTCCTAACAATGGTTAGGAATAGAGAAAGAGGGTGCAAATGAATGAGTCCAAATGATGTTGCAACGCTTGTCGTTGCGATAGCTAATCTCATATTACGTTTATGGGATATGCGAAAGACCCGCCGGCGAAAACCCGACGGGCCCGATCAGATTAATCTCTGAGTTCGCATAAGGCAGTTGGGTCGGGGTTGGTCACCTCGGCTCAACTTCATGAATTAAAGCAGAAAAACTAGTTACTCGGAGTAGCTATTTACTGGAAAGTCCGCTACTCGCAGGCAATCCCATCTTTGTCTCTATCTAAACCAGAGTTCATTGCGTAAAGATCAGGGTTAGTCGCACGTTTTATTGGTGTCACCTTTGCGGCCTTTGCTGCTGTGCAATTTGCGTATTTAACAGCGGGAGCTTTCGTTGAACTTGGTGACTGCGCAGAAACAACTTCTATGTTTGCAACCACTTTTCTTAGCTCATCTTTTTGCCCATTATTTGTAAAGACTGTTAACAACTGAACACCGTATCGCCCTGATGGGAACTGCTCTAAAGGCTGACTTGGTATGGGTGAAACACATTGCCAAATTTTTCCGCCATCACGAGCTTCTGCAACGAGGGTTGCTGGCATGGCATTGAGAATTCCATCTATTAAGCAAAAGGGCGATTGAGGCTCGGTGTCATTAGTACTCATCGCAAAGGTGAGATTGAGAATTCCGCCCAGTTTCAACGTTGTTAGATCAATGACAACTTGTGAAATCTGATACGTCACAGCCGAATTAGTTGTTCCTTGCGTTGAAGTTACCGTAGGGACAGGATTTCGAACCACACGTTCTTTTGTTTGATGACCTAGCCCACAACTCTTGTAATACTTATTAATGACCAGCGCTTCAGCCTTGTCAACGCTTAACTGGTAGCGGCTCTTCACTGATGCCCAGCCGATTAAGTATGTGCAGAGATTTTTCTTTGGCAACCACGAAGAAATATCTTTATCGCCCTTACTTCTATTCACCGATGCGGTCACTGCGTTAAGTGCCCACTCTTGCTCTAAATCATTGGCAAAATCTTGACGTTGTTGCTCATCCCACTCCCAAGCACCCGAGCGCCAAGCCTCAGCAAGTGGGACCAAGTGGTCTATATCTAACTTTGATGCATCTTTGTAGGCGACCCCATCGTAAGAACTTACCCATGTGCCACCGGTTAATTTGCACTTAGCCCCGATTTTTGGTTTAACAACAGCTTCCTTGATAAGAACTTCGGCTCGTGTATCGCAACCATTGCCGTCAGCATCTACCCAAAGTTTGAACAAACTCCGCTCATAACTACTTGTGTTATCTGCCGCAATCCACAAAATGCCATCGCCTGCAGTTGCAGGAGTGTTAATTGGAAAAACTAGAGCAGCAAGAAGTGATGTCGTAATCAAGATACGTTTCATGTCGTTGTGAAAAGAGACATGTCCGCTCCCCATTCGTCATTGCCTTGGCAAAGTCTCTTAAAGTCTGAAGTAAATCGCAACCCAAACACCTATGTTAAATGGAGGAGTTTGTGGGCACTTTGTAAGGGAAAAGACACTCACGCAAGGGCGAGCACCGAATTCTGGATTGAGCAAAGAGATGCCTACGGATACCCTTGCTGTATGGCAACTATGAATCCTTTTACTCTTTTGGATATCGAACGCGAACTCACACAGGAACAACGAGAAATTCAGTCTGTAACTCGCAAGTTTGTTAATGATCGCATTAAGCCAAATATCGCATCGTGGTATGAAAACGCGGAGATACCCGTAAGAGAATTAGCGCAAGAGCTTGGATCTATTGGTCTTCTTGGTATGCATCTTCAGGGATACGGATGTGCCGGAACAGATGCGACTTCTTATGGCCTTGCCAATCTTGAGTTAGAAGCAGGAGATTCTGGAATTCGCTCACTTAACTCTGTGCAAGGTTCACTTTCGATGTATGCAATTTATGCTTACGGTAGCGAGGAGCAAAAACAAGAATGGTTGCCAAAGATGGCACAAGGAAAAGCCATTGGATGTTTTGGGCTATCTGAAGCAGACCATGGCTCTAACCCTGCAGGCATGTTAACCAATGCCAAAAAAGATGGTGGCGATTGGATTATTAACGGAAGCAAAATGTGGATCACCAACGGATCTGTTGCAGACGTTGCAGTAATTTGGGCCCGCACTGATGAAGGTATTCGGGGATTTTGTGTACCAACAACGACACCAGGCTTTAGCGCTAACGTGATCAAACATAAGCTCTCGTTGCGAGCGTCACTTACTGCCGAATTAGTCTTCACCAATATGCGTCTGCCAGATAGCGCCCGCTTGCCACTAGCCACAAGTTTGCGCGCTCCCCTGATGTGTCTTGCAGAAGCGCGTTATGGAATCATCTTTGGAGCAGTAGGAGCTGCGCGCGATTGCTTTGAAGTTGCGCAAAGCTACGCCGCAACGCGCGAACAATTTGATGGACCAATTGCTCGCCATCAAATCACCCAACTTAAATTTGCCACTATGGCAACACGGCTTAATACGGCCATGTTATTGGCGCTACATATCGGCAAAATCAAGGATGAAAATAAGGTAACTCCTGCACAAATAAGTATGGGTAAATTTAATAACGTGCAAGGAGCGCTAGAGATAGCGCGTGAGGCTCGATCAATATTAGGTGGGGCCGGAATAACGACTGAATACCCAATCTTTAGACACATGGTCAATTTAGAGACAGTCTTAACGTACGAAGGAACTCACGAAATCCACGCACTCGTATTAGGTGAAACGTTGACTGGAATTCAAGCTTTCCGTTAAATCTTTGTTTTAGTCGTCAATACCTAACGTTGGTGGTCCTAGACGATACTCCACTGGAGTTTGTGAAAATGTAATTGGATTTGCAATCGTATTACTCACGCTGGAATCTCTTGGGCTGGGATTTAGAAGCTAATTCACTAAGCGAATAGGTTCTTGCCCGCGCGCGATAAGTTTTTCAAAGTGTGCTTCGCGCTTGTCGCTAAAACGCTCAGCCTCTTGAGAAGACTTGGCAAGGAACTCACTGAGTTCGTTACGTGCTGCTTGTCCATCGCCTGTTAAATCTTCACGATCAAAAATGTTCCAGGCACGCAGAACTGGTGAAATAACTTCGTCAACGTGAAGCTGAAGGTCATAAATTCCGGCCAATGCAATCTGTACCGCTTTGCGACCAAAGCCTGGCATGCCAACTCCTGGCATAGCAAAGTTAGTAACGACATCGGTAATCGCGCGCATTGCAGCGTTTGGCTCAAGGTCAATGGCCTTGCCTAATAAGTTTCTATAAAAAATCATATGTAAGTTCTCATCTAGGGCAATCCGTTGCAACATGCCTTCACACGTTGGGTCATTAGAAATGCGACCTGTGTTGCGATGTGAAATACGAGTCGCTAACTCTTGAAAAGAAACATATGCAACTGTGTGCAACATATCTGTCTCATAAGGAGTTTGATACCCAAGAGACATATGAGCCATGCGTAAATCTTCTAGTTCGTATGGGTCAACCCCGCGGGTTGCCATTAAATAATCGCGCATGACAATACCGTGACGATTTTCTTCTGCTGTCCAACGCTCAATCCAATTACCCCATGCGCCATCTCGACCCATAGCGATAGCAATTTCTGTGTGATAACTCGGTAAATTATCTTCAGTCATGAGATTGAGAATGAGAGAATCTTGAGCAATCACAGAAAGTTTTGAATCTTTTGCCTCCCACGCATCACCATTAAGGGGGCCAGCAAATGTGCGACCTTCACTCCATGGGACATACTCGTGTGGATACCACTGCTTTTGAACAGAGAGATGGCGATCTAACTCAACGGCAACAACTGGCTCTAAGTCTCGAATCAATCGTGACTGAATTGCAGGATCAATTGCCATTTACGAATATTACGCGAGCATTGGCGTTAGGGGCGAATCAGGATTGCTCTTGGGCGCGCCTTTGTGCTTGTTCGCCTCGCCACGTGGCAATAGCTCCATGATTGCCACTGAGTAAAATATCTGGCACAGATAAATCTCGCCAAATCGCTGGCTTTGTGTAATTGGGATATTCAAGAAATCCTTCTTCGACATGTGATTCTTCAATAAGTGAATCAGGATTACCTAACACTCCTGGCAATAAACGAGTGATTGCTTCAATCATGACAAGGGATGCAACTTCTCCCCCGCCCAATACATAGTCACCAATACTTACCTCGTGCACTCTAAAACCCTGTGCTGCATAGTGTTGCCCAACGCGTGCATCGATACCTTCGTAGCGACCGCATGCAAAAACTAAATGTTCTGACTGCGATAATGTGTGCGCCATTTTTTGATTAAATCGACGACCTGCTGGCGTGAGAATAATCAGATCTGTTTCTGGTTTCATTAATGGGTCAAGTGCTTGCCCCCAGATTTCGGGCTTCATCACCATGCCAGCACCCCCACCGTAGGGAGTGTCATCGACGCTGTGATGATTATCGGATGTGAAGCTGCGCAGATCATGAATGGCAACCTCAAGCAAACCACTCTCTTGCGCTTTACCGATCAAAGAAAGTGAAAGGGGTGCGAAGTATTCAGGAAATATTGTGACCGCATCAATTTTCATTACTTCACCTCGGCAGATAGCTGGGGTGGAATAACGGTCATTTTCTTAGCTTTAATATCAACCTCTGGTACCAATTGGCGCACGAATGGAATTAGCACTTCGCCCTGTGCAGTATCAATTGCTAACACATCTTGGCCTGGCAAGTTAATAACATCTCTTACTTCTCCGAATTTTTCACCTGATTGCAAAAAGGCAGTACATCCGATGAGTTGAAGCACGTGGTAATCATCTGCACCTTCACCGGGTGCGTTGATATCGACCTCGCAATACATCAAGGTATCTCGAAGGGTCTCAATGCCATTGCGGTCGGAGATATTTTCAAAACCGAGCAGCAAGATTCCGTTATGCCAACGGTGCGAAGTAATCAGTAGATCGCCATGCTCATCGCTCTGCACGCGAGCGCCGATTGCAAATCTATTTTCGGGTTCGTCGGTTCGAACTTCGATCGTTGCTTCACCGGCAATTCCGTGAGCGCGACCTATCCGCCCCACGAGTAAGCGCATTGTTAGCGCCCTTCGTCCGTCTCTACCAAATCAACACGGATGCTACGGCCAGCAAGCGCGCTCATAACAGTGCGCAACGCTTTTGCGGTGCGTCCGTTTCGGCCAATAACTTTTCCGATATCTTCTGGATTAACGCGAACTTCTAGCGTTGTTCCACGACGATGAGTTTTTTCGGTGATAACTACATCTTCAGGATTATCAACGATACCTTTGACCAAATGTTCTAAGGCTTCATCCATCATTGTTATTCGGCAGCCGCTTCTTCGGTAGGAGTTTCAACAACTGCGTCCGCTGGTGCTTCTGCAACAACTTCTGCTGGAGCTTCTGCAACAACTTCTGCTGGTGCTGATTTAGCAGCAAGTTTTTCTTGTGCTTTCTTCTTCAGTGTTGTTGCACCTTCTTTAGGCTCATCCATTGCCTGCTTAACAGCTGCTTCGTAAGCAACGCTCTTATGTGGCTTTGGAGTTGCAACGCGAAGTGTTCCTTCGGTTCCTGGAAGACCTTTAAATTTTTGCCAATCGCCAGTGACTTTCAAGATCGCCTCTACAGCCTCTGTTGGAAGTGCACCAACTCCGAGCCAGTACTGAGCACGGACAGAGTTAACTTCAATAAGGGAGGGCTCTTGTCCTGGTGCGTAACGGCCAATTTCCTCAATCGATAATCCGTTGCGTGCCTTGCGTGAATCAGTAACGACGATGCGGAAATAAGGTGTGCGAATCTTTCCCATGCGCATTAAACGTATTTTTGTAGCCAAGTGCTTGTGCTCCTGTAAGGGTGTTGGTCGTTCGTGTTAATCGCAGCGGGGTGCGCGTTCAACTCGTACAACTATCGAATATCGGATGTTTGGGGGTAGAGGGCCCCGAACAGATTGCCAATCTTGCCATCTCTGCGCCTAAAGACGAAATTGACGCCTACTATCCGCGCTCTTCTTGGGCTCGCTTGGCAGGATTTCCAGACTTGGACTTCTTCTTCATCGGTGGCTTAGATCCTGATTTGCCAGGAGCGCCCGCGAATTGAGTACCCATCATGGCTGGAGGTAATCCTTGCGGAGTTCCGCCGTTGCGCATTTGGCGCATCATCTTTTGAGCTTGTGTAAATCTTTCTACAAGTGAATTCACTTCAGAGACCGCTCGGCCTGCACCCATTGCAATGCGCGACCTGCGTGAACCATTAAGAATTTTAGGGTCTCTGCGCTCTGTTGGTGTCATTGATTGCACGATTGCTTGGGTGCGAACAATTTCTCCCTCATCAAAATTTTCTATCTGTTTCTTCATCGAAGCCCCACCTGGCAACATGGATAACATCTTTGTCATCGAGCCCATCTTTGTCATGGCCTGCATCTGCTCTAGAAAATCCTCTAACGTGAAATCCTCACCACTTGCAAATTTGGTCTCCATCTTCTGAGCGCTATCAGAATCAAATGCTTTCTTAGCTTGCTCGGCCAACGTTGCAACATCGCCCATTCCCAAAATTCTCGATGCCATGCGCTCTGGATAGAAAACATCAAAGTCAGCAATCTTTTCACCCGTGGAGGCAAACATAATCGGGCGTTTTGTGAGGTGGGCTATCGACATTGCTGCGCCACCTCTTGCATCGCCATCTAGTTTGGTGAGTGCAACTCCATCAAAGCCCACGCCATCTAAAAATGCTTGGGCGGTACGCACTGCATCTTGACCCATCATTGCATCAACAACGAAGATGATTTCATTAGGGTTAATTGCATCGCGAATTGCTTTTGCTTCATTCATGAGCGTTTGATCTACGCCAAGGCGGCCTGCAGTATCAACAATGACAAAGTTGTAACCTTTAGATTTTGCATAAGCAACACCATCTTTAGCAACTTTAAGTGCGCTACCAACACCATTTCCTGGTTCGGGAGCAAAAACTGGAATCCCGATACTTTCACCTAACACTTTTAATTGAGTAACTGCGTTAGGGCGTTGTAAATCAGAGGCAACAAGCAGTGGAGTATTCGATTGATCTGCAAAGTGTTTTGCTAGCTTTCCTGCCAGTGTTGTCTTACCTGCTCCTTGCAGACCTGCCAACATAATGACAGTCGGTGGTTGTTTGGAATATCGCACCCGACGTGCTTGCCCACCTAAAATCTCAATAAGTGCTTGATTGATGATCTCGAAAATAGCTTGTGCTTGATTGGTGCCCGATTGCAGAGTGGGAAGCACTTCTAGGGACCTTGTCCTAATAAGTTCAATAAATTCATTAACTACAGAGAGTGCAACATCGCCTTCTAGTAAAGATTGATGAATCTCTGCACATGTGGAGTCAATATCTGCGCTGCTGATTTTTCCACGAGAGCGCAAGGAGCCCAGTACATTACCGAGTTTGCTGGTGAGTGAATCAAACATAGGAGCTGAGCCTATCTAAGAGCTGATGCCAATTCTTGCGCTACTTGATTTGCCCTTTGCGCGGTAAGTGGGCCAGCCCCAATTTCCCTAACGTAAAGGGTGTCAATTGCTTCTGCGCCCAGTGTTGTCACGATTGCTGAATGAATATCAACTCCGCATCGTGTAATTGCCTCGCCAATACGAAATAAAAGACCTGGCCTGTCATGACTTCGTACTTCAAAGACAGTGGAGTCAGCCGAAGCATCAAGGAAAACTTCTACCTCCGGTGGTGGCACAGGAATTGTGGGCATTTGTGCATATGCACGTGCTCGATCACTAATGCGTTTACCTAAATCAACTCCCCCACGAAGTGCCTGTTCAATATCGGTATGCAGTTTTTCAGAAGTCGGAATCGGCGCATTTGGGTCAGGGTCAACTATCCATTTCATTACCGCCGATGCGCCGTGAGATTTAGTACGAGCAGAGCGAACATCCAAGCGAGCCAAATTAAGAACACCAGCAACGACAGATAATAATCCTGGCTGATCGGGTGCAATGATATCGATGAAGTAGCCATTATCTCGTGCTTCAACATTGACCCGTAGCGCGCCTAGTTGTGCAAATTTTCGCTCTTCTTCACTGAGCTCTAATTCTTGAGCAACGGTTGTCCCAGTCATTGCAGAGCGAGTGCGCACAACTAAATCGCTCACAAGTTTTGCTTTCCATTCACTCCATGCCGCACTTCCTGTTGCCTCTCCATCTGCAATGCTCAGAGCATGTAAGAGTTCAAGGGTTTGGATATCGGGTATCACATTCAGAATACTTGCAACTGTGACCGGATCGTTGAGGTCGCGCCGTGTTGCAGTTGATGACAAAAGTAGGTGATGCTCAACTAAAATTTTTAGTATTGCAACATCGCTTTCACTAAATCCCATTCTCCGAACGAGTGGCTCAATGAGCTTGGCACCTCTTACGCTGTGATCTTCCGTTCCGCCTTTGCCCAGATCGTGAAATAAAGCGGCAACTAAAAGCAGATCTGGGCGGTGCACGCGACGTGTAAGAGCTGCTGCATGCACAGCGGTTTCAACCATATGTCTATCTACAGTATGTCGATGTAAAACATTTCTCTGAGGCAAACTGCGAAGGGGTGCCCACTCCGGCAACCACGATGTAATTATTCCTTCTTGATCAAGTGCCTCCCACACGCGCACCATGGCACTACCTGCTCCAATGAGAGAAACTAAATCCTCTCGCGCCTCGCGTGGCCAAGGATTTGGTAAATCTCCTCGCCCCTCTTCAATGGATTTTGCCAGCGCAATACATGAATCCATCGAGAGCGGAAGTCCTAATTGTGCAGCAGTTGCAGATGCGCGTAAACCCAATGCAGGATCTTCATTCACTGGTGCATCGAAATCAAGGATTACCTCTTGATTGGCAACACTAATTCCTTTAGCCACCGATGTTGTAGGTGATTTACGTAAGAAGCGACCCAGACCATCTTTGCCCCTGTGGTCTAATCGATGCCATGTGTATTCAAGGACATAGTCAACGTCCCTTGCCGACTGTGCAACTTCGCTCATTAAGGCATCAGCATCTTTAAATTTAAGATCTTCTGCAACTTTATCTTGTTCTTGAAATAAGAGTCTGTCGCGATCACGACCGCTTTGAATATGTAGTGATTCGCGAACGTTATTCAAAAGTGATTCAGCGCTACTTATACGATCGAGTTGCACCTCAATTGCACCGCTAAGTGCAATAGCTCGAAGGGCTGTGATATCCCTGAGTCCACCCCGTGCTTCTTTGAGATCTGGCTCAAGCAGATAGGCAAGTTCGCCACTTCTTTGGTGACGCTCGGTAAGGGATGCGCGAAGTTTTTTAATGTAGTTTGTGGAGCACCTACGCCATTGACCTATTGCATCATGTTGAACTGCTGCAACTAATTCGGCATCTCCACAAATGAGTCGAATATCGAGTAGCCCCATAGCCACGCGTAGATCTTCATGCGCAGCCTCTCGTGTTTGGCTTCGGGTTCTGACTGAATGATCTATTTTTCTTGGAGACTTTGATCCCGCTCCATCCCACATGGGATAGAGAATGGCGTTGGTGAATGAAAGTAATTCAGAATCGGAAAGTTTTCCATCATGCAATAACACAATATCTAAATCAGAACCAGGAGATAGTTCGCCGCGGCCATAACCTCCGACCGCGGCGAGAGCTATCTTGTAAATACTTCGATGTGAGCTTCCAGCTAACGCTTCGAGCGATTTCCGGAAAAGGGTCGAGAAAATAAGATCACTGTGATCACTTCTTTCTCGACGCTCTCGTGTACCCACGCATCTCCTCGAAATATTTAGATATTACTTAGACGAAAGGGTACGTCTAAATAGCATCAACACCACGTTCACCGGTTCGGACACGGATGACTTGATCGACAGGGATAGACCAAACCTTTCCATCTCCAATTGAACCAGTGGATGCGGCTTTGACAATGACTGCGATGACAGAGTCTGCATCGGCATCATCGACAAGAACTTCAAGGCGAATTTTTGGAATCAAATCAACTGTGTATTCAGCACCACGATAAACCTCAGTGTGACCACCTTGGCGTCCATAGCCACTTGCCTCTGAGACTGTCATTCCATTAATGCCATGGGCTTGCAGTGCATCTTTAACTTCATCAAGTTTGAACGGTTTTAGGATTGCTGTTATAAGTTTCATGCTGACAAACCTCCTCGTGATGATCCAGCCATTTCATATGCAGATTCTGCGTGTTCGTTGAGGTCGACGCCCTCAACTTCAGCATCACGTGTGACTCGGAAGCCAATCGTTTTGTTGATGATAAAGCCGATGATGAGTGTGGCGATAAAGGAATATGCCAAGACAAAAAAAGCACCAAATGCTTGCTTTCCAAGTAAGCCAGCACCGCCACCGTAGAAGAGTCCATCAACGCCTACAGAGTTGACGACGTGGGTTCCAAAGAATCCGATTGAAATACATCCCCAGAGTCCGCCAATAAGGTGAACGCCGACAACGTCTAGTGAATCATCGAAACCAAGTTTATATTTGATACTCACTGCCATTGCGCAAAGTGCACCAGCAATTACTCCAATAATAACGCCAGCCCAAGGTGCAACGAATGCACATGCTGGTGTGATCGCAACCAACCCGGAAACTGCCCCAGATGCTGCGCCAAGGGAGGTTGGATGCCCATCACGAATTTTCTCCACGATGATCCAACCAAGAACTGCACCCGCAGTTGCAACTTGAGTGTTGAGAAATGCAAGGGCTGCAATGCCATTTGCAGCAAGAGCGGAGCCTGCGTTAAAACCAAACCAACCAAACCAGAGAAGTCCAGATCCAAGCATGACAAGTGGAAGTGAGTGAGGACGCATGGATTCTTTACGCCATCCAACACGCTTTCCAAGTAGCAAAGCCAGTGCTAAACCAGCAGCGCCAGCGTTGATGTGTACTGCAGTTCCGCCAGCAAAATCTTCAAGACCTTTACCTGCGAGGAATCCGACGCCGGTAATTGTGTCGCCAACTTTATTTCCGAATGCGAATACCCAGTGCGCAACTGGAAAATAAACAACGCTTACCCAAATTGCAACAAATACCGCCCAAGCAGTGAACTTTGTGCGATCTGCGATTGCACCAGAAATTAAGGCTGGTGTAATGATGGCAAACATTAATTGAAAGGCAGCAAAGACCAGGACTGGGATCGGATAAACGCCACCATTATTAGTGAGCTCATTAACCATTCCTCCAAGACCTGAGAAGGAAATGGCTCCATACCATGGCGAATTTGCCGAAGATCCAAATGCAATCTGGAATCCATATATAACCCAAAGAACACTAACAATTCCGATTGTCACCATCGACATCATCATCATATTAAGAACGCTCTTTGTACGAACCATGCCACCGTAAAAAAATGCAAGACCAGGTGTCATCAGAAGAACAAGTGCTGTACTTGCTAACATCCAAGCGGTATCGCCAGAGTTAAGAGCTATTTGATCCATATTTCACGTAGTTTCTCTCGATCTACTCGCCATTGAGATGTCTGGAAATATGCTCTAGCGAAGTTACATGAACTGGCCGATTGTGTTACAGGCGAGTTACAAAAGCCCCTGGATATAGAGATTATGGTCGAAGGCAGCGAAATCAGAAGGGCTTTCCCCAGTACCCACCCATTTGATAGGGATATCGAGTTCGCTCTCGATGGCAAGGGCAATTCCGCCCCGAGCGCTACCGTCGAGCTTGGTCAAAATAATTCCTGTGACATCAACGCTTTCGCTAAAGACTCGTGCTTGGGCCAAACCATTTTGTCCAGTTGTTGCATCCACTACTAATAAAACTTCTTGCACAGGTGCAACCTTCTCTAAAACTCTTTTCATTTTGCCAAGCTCTGCCATGAGGTCGGCTTTGTTATGCAAACGACCAGCAGTATCAACAAGGAGAAAGTCAACACTCTTTGCAACGCTTCGTTGTCCCGCATCGAAAACTACAGAGGCTGGGTCTGCTCGGTCTGCACCATGTACTACTTCAATATCTAAACGCTCTCCCCATGTGCGTAATTGATCAACTGCTGCAGCTCGAAAAGTATCGCCAGCGCATAAAAGCACTGAACTATCTTGGGATGTGAAGTAATGTCCCAATTTTGCAACAGATGTTGTTTTGCCTGTTCCATTGACACCTACAACCAAAATAGTTGTTGGGCCACTTCTCGCTCGTAAAACATCTCGATTTTTTGTTGAGAGCTTCGAGGTGAGTATCTGAGTCAGAGCATGAGTTGCGCCATCTGCTTTTACGGTCTGTGCTTGTTTGACAATCTCTGCCGCTAACTCCGGACCTAAATCGGCTTCAAGGAGTGCCTTCTCTAACTCATCCCAATCCTCACTAGTTGCATGAACAGTGCCAGTGATTTTGGAGATAATTTTGCCAAAAAGCCCCATCGCTAAATCCGTGCCTTAAGCAGTATCGGCATCGCGCAGACGTTGTGATATAACTTCGGTAACGCCATCACCGCGCATCGTTACGCCATAGAGTGCATCAGCAATTTCCATCGTGCGCTTCTGGTGAGTAATGATAATGAGTTGCGAAGTTTCGCGAAGTTCTTCAAAGACCCCAAGTAGGCGCCCTAAGTTCACATCATCAAGGGCGGCTTCTACTTCATCGAGAACATAGAACGGACTTGGTCGCGCCTTGAAAATCGCAATAAGGAAAGCGATTGCGGTGAGTGATTTTTCTCCACCTGAAAGGAGTGACAGACGTTTGATGCGTTTTCCTGGTGGGCGTGCTTCAACATCCACTCCAGAATTGAGAAGATCATCTGGCTCGGTCAAAATTAAGCGACCATCGCCACCAGGGAAAAGGCGAGCAAATATTTCTTCGAAATGGCGAGCAGTATCTTCGTAAGCTTCCATAAAGATTTGCTGCACACGATCATCAACTTCTTTGATGATGTCCAATAAGTCTTTCTTTGTGCGCTTGAGGTCTTCTAATTGTTCTGCTAAGAAACGCAAGCGCTCTTCAAGTGCGGTGTACTCCTCAAGGGCAAGTGGGTTAATTTTTCCAAGGAGTGCCAATGAGCGCTCGGTGTTTGCAAGGCGCTTTTCTTGCTGATCACGGCGATAAGGGATCAACTCTGTAGCGACGATTTCACCACTATCGGTTTCAATAAATGTTGGTACATCATTTTCTGGGCCATACTCATCAACTAACGTTGCAACATCTACTCCGAGCTCTTCCACTGCCTTAGTTTCTAATTGTTCGATACGCATACGTTGTTCAGCGCGCGCAATCTCATCTTGATGGACACTAGAAGTAAGTTGTTCCATTTCAACAGAGAGCTCACGAGCACGAGCACGAACGGTGAGAGTTTCACCTTCGCGAGATGCACGGGCCTCCTCAAGGCGACCACGTTCGATTCCGGCTTTGGCAATTGCGCGTTCGATATGAATAAGGGCTTCGTATGCAGATTCGGCAACTGCTTGCGAAATTATTGCTCCTTGTGCTCTTGCACCTCGACGGCTGATTGCACGCTCTGATGCATCGCGCTCAGATTTCGCAGCGTTTTCAAGGGCGAGTGCGCGAGCAGAAAGTGAATCAACACGTTCTTCACTTGTGCGAAGTGCAAGGCGCGCTTCCACCTCTGTTGTTCGTGCAAGGGAGACGGATGAGCGAATTTCTTCAGCGCGCGAATGGCTAGGTTCCTCAACTGCGCCATGATGTTGCAGTTGGTTTTGAGCGATTTCTAATTCGCTCTCATCGCGCGATTTAGCAGTGGTTGCTTCTGCAATTGCACCATTGAGACGCTCGACCTCTGCCATCGAAGATTTTGAGTTTTGCCCAGCAACTGCAAGTTGCTCGGTGAGTGCGCCTATGCGGGCATCGGACTCGTTAAGTTTTGCTAGGGCCACGTCAAATTCGCTTTGGCGCGAAGCTAATTCACTTTGAGTTGTGCTAATTTCAAAACGCAATCTCTCGCATGTATGAGAAACGTTAGAGAGTTTCTCTGTGAGTTCTTCGATGAGTGCCTTGATTTCAATAAGAGAAGAAGAAGATTTAGATCCACCTCGCGCACGCGATTGTGTAAATACATCGCCATCGCGAGTAACGACGGTAAGAGTTGGATGTGTAGCAATAATGCTTTCGGCCTCACGAGCGTTTTGCGCAACAACTGTTCTATTGAAAAGCTGGGCCAGGAGTGAATCAATCTGAGTAGAGCGAATGTGCTCACTTAACCGAATTAGTCCTGAGGGAATTGATGTAGATGCAGGATTTTGATTGCTATGCACAACTAAGAAATCTGCTTGACCAAGATTCTCATTGCGCAATGCGGTGAGTGCTGTAACGGCCGCGGAGAGATCTTGGACTACAACGGCATCGGCAAGTTGTCCAAGCCCTGCAGCAACGGCGCTCTCCCAACCAGCATCAATATCAATTAAGCCTGCAAGACTTCCCAAAATCTTCACACCCCGTGAGTCGCGAAGCAGGGCAGATGCACCGTCGCGCATTTGAGATGTTAAGCGCATCGCCTCTAACTTTGCATCAAAGGCAGTGCGTTCTTTATCGGCAGAACGCTCATCATCTGTCAGTGTTACAAGTTTGGCTTTGACACCATCTAAAGCTGACTTTGCGCTCTCAAATTGAGAGTCCAAGCCCTTTTCACCTGCACCTGCACCAGCAATTTCTATTTCAAATGTGGAGTATTCGCGTTGAGCAAGATCGGTGCGTCCTTGGGCATCATCACGGGCCTTTGTTAAACGTGAAATCTCTTCTGCAATTGCATCAAGGCGTGCACGCAAAGACTTAATGTGGCCTTCTTGGCGAGCCGTACCTTCGCGTTGATCTGCAAATGCACGAAGGGCTGCTGCAACTCGATCTTCCTCTGTTTTCAATTGCGTTTCTGCAAGACCAAGAGCGATAGTTGCTTGTTCCAATAGCGTTCTGGAATTTTCTACCCCTGCACGTAATTGATTTTCTTCCTCACGCAGATGTACTGCTTCTTTATCTAAACTTTCAGGATCGCGCCCTGCCGTGCGGGCCTCTTCTGCCTCTTGTGCCAAAAAACGTGAGCGCTCTTGTGCCAAAGACTGCGTTCCACGAAATCTTTCACGCAAACTATTGAGTTGGAAAAATGTTTCTTGTGCCTGTACAAATAGGGGACTCTCAATTGCGCTCTGTGCATCGAGTTCGGCTTCACGTGAGCGAGCGCGATCAAGATCTGCTTCAACGAGAGCGCGACGTTGGCGAAGCGCTGTCTCATCTGCAACTTCGGCGTTAAGAGTTTTAGTGAGAGAAATTAAATCATCGGCAAGGAGGCGAAGTTTTGCATCGCGTAAGTCGGCTTGAATGGTTGCGGCTTTTTTTGCAACTTCTGCTTGTTTGCCAAGTGGGCGCAATTGACGGCGAAGTTCAACGGTGAGATCTTGCACGCGAGCCAAGTTGGCTTGCATGGAATCAAGCTTGCGGAGCGCTTTTTCTTTACGCTTACGGTGCTTGAGGACACCGGCGGCTTCTTCAATAAATCCCCGTCGCTCTTGTGGATTAGCCATCAAAATTGCATCGAGTTGGCCTTGGCCAACAATGACGTGCATTTCGCGACCAATACCGCTGTCGCTGAGTAACTCTTGAATATCTAAAAGCCTTGATGCATCACCATTTATTTGATATTCGCTGGTGCCATTTCGAAAAAGAATACGAGTAATTGTTACTTCGGTATATTCAATGGGAAGTGCGCCATCAGTATTATCAATTGTTACCGAAACTTCGGCACGGCCCAAAGGAGCTCGACCACTTGTTCCGGCGAAAATAACATCTTCCATCTTTCCGCCACGCAATGATTTTGCGCCTTGCTCTCCCATAACCCATGAGAGCGCATCAACCACATTTGATTTACCGGAACCATTTGGCCCGACCACGCATGTAATACCGCTTTCTAAGCGGAGCGTGGTTGAAGAGGCGAAGGACTTAAACCCCTTGAGCGTGATGGATTTCAAATACACGTCATAAACCTACCCTAGGCAGAGATTGCGTACTCGTAGAGGCTCAGGCTGAGGCGTTCAATTTCTCAAAGGCGGTTCGGGCTGCAAGTTGCTCAGCTTCTCGTTTGCTCTTTCCCTCGCCATATCCAACTTCGATCCCTGCCACAACGGCAACTGCCGAAAAGGACTTATCATGATCTGGACCCGCTTCGGTCACTACATACTCGGGAACACCTTGGCCAGTTGAGGCACAGAGTTCTTGGAGGGCGGTCTTGCCATCAAGTCCGGCACCTCGCGACATCGCATCATGCAGCGTTGATGTAATCAGAGCGCTAACCACTTCATGAGTTTTGAGATATCCAAACTCTAAATAGATTGCACCAATAAGTGCTTCAAGTGCATCAGCCAAAAGTGAATTTTTATCGCGTCCGCCCGTTACTTCTTCGCCTTTGCCGAGGCGAATGAATTCGCCAAGTCCGAGTGTGCGGGCAATATCGGCAAGTGCTCTCATATTAACGATGCCAGATCGCAACGGTGAAAGTCGGCTCTCATCTAAATCCGGGTAACGGCGATAGAGTTCTTCGGTAACAATAAGTCCTAAGACGGAATCGCCTAAAAATTCAAGGCGCTCATTTGTTTCTTGCTGACCAGATTCGTATGCAAAAGAGCGATGAGTCAATGCTAATTCAAGCAGTTGTGGTTTTAGATCCACACCCAGCGCTTTAACTAGCGATGAGTACAGATCAGACCTCGATTACCTGACGGCGGTTGTACATGCCACATGTTGGGCAAGCAGTGTGTTGCAATTTTGGTTGCTGGCATTGCGGGCATGCGGCAAGTGCTGCTGCAGTTGTTTTCCACTGACTGCGGCGGGAACGGGTTTTGGAGCGAGACATTTTTCGCTTTGGTACTGGCACGATCGTTCCTTACTCTTGTGTGAAATTTCTGGCGAAATTCATCAGGGCGTAAGTATCCCCTAAAGATCCCAATAGTTGAAATCGGCCCTATTGCCCAGCAAGGGGACCAAGTCCAGCCCAACGAGGGTCGATGTGAGCATGAGCATGGTCATCGGGCAATTGAGCCCATTTTTGACCACACACCGAGCACAAACCCTGGCACTCAAGGTCGCAGAGTGGATTAATGGGCAAAGCCAATATCACTGCATCTCGAATCGGAATTTCTAAATTAATGAAATCTCCATCCATCATGAGCTCTTCATCTTCATCAAGTTCATCTTGCTCTTGGCGCGCACGTTTGCGTTGAGCTTTTGTATGCGCCTTTTCTGGCTCATATCTATAGAGCTCTTGAATTGATCTATTGATGTCGAACTCAACTGGATCTAAACATCGCATACATTCGCCATCGGCAATAGCGCCAATTTGCGCACTCACTAATACGCCCTCTGCTACTGATTCCAAACGAAGATCCACATGGATAACTTCACCGGGCAATACCGCAATGACATCAATACCTACGCGATCTGGAACGGTGATATCAGATGCATATTCCTTCATTTCACCCGCACGGCGAGGAAGGTCGTGAGAGTTAAATAAGAAAACCTGCGAACTACGAGGCATAGGTGCTACCTGTCAGCGTTTAATTGTGACAAAGCGTCGTTATCACCGGCGCCGGCTAAGCGCTCGCGACCGCGAGTAACTGCATCCATTGTCTTATTGAGAATAACTTCAAGAGTTGCAAGACGAGCATCGATATAGGACTCAACTTCTTCGCGCTCGCGGTCTGCCGTTTCACGTACATCATCTAAAATATTTTGTGCTTGCTCGCGAGCGGCTTGGACAATCGCTGTTTGCTCCACCATACGAGAAACTTCATC
Organism: Streptomyces griseus; assembly: GCA_945884695.1. Classification (GTDB taxonomy): domain Bacteria; phylum Actinomycetota; class Actinomycetes; order Nanopelagicales; family Nanopelagicaceae; genus QYPT01. Next base: position 41,221 of record CAMCYO010000009.1, on the reverse strand, counting down.
CCTAGCAAGGGCGATGAGTTGCTCGGCGCTACTTTGACCCTCTTCCATAATTGCATCCCTTGATGCAAGCAAATTCTGGGCTGTAGAAAAATCGTGAGGCAATAAGTTACGTGCTTCATCTAATAGTTCTAAGAGATCATCGCGATGGACCACGCAGGAGGCCGATAGTGGAACACCTCTGGCTTCTTCAACCATTGTTATGGCCACAGTTAACTTCTCGATGGAATCCATGTGTTACTTCCCTGCTAGACGGGCGCGTAGCGCTTCATTGACATTAAGTGGAACCATCGTGGAGACATCTCCACTGTAATTTGCTAACTCTTTTACTAAAGATGAGGATAGAAATGAATGAGCTGGCGCTGTTGCCATGAACATGGTCTCAACATTTGCTGCTTGCAAGTTCACTTGAGCCATTTGAAGTTCATAATCAAAATCTGTAACTGCGCGAAGTCCTTTGACTATGGAATCGATGCCTTTTGATTTGCAGAAATCAACGAGTAGTCCATGCCAGGAATCAACTACAACATTTGGAAACTTCTTTGTATTTTCACTAATCATCTCTAGACGCTCTTGAACAGTAAAAAGGCTGGACTTGGTGCGATTTTCCATAACCGCCACAATGACTTGATCGAAATGCTGACTGGCTCGTTCGATGATATCCAGGTGTCCAAAAGTGATTGGATCAAAGGATCCCGGGCACACAGCGCTTCTCATAATGCCCACGCTAGCAATGATTGCCCCGGTAATCCATTTTGACAATCAACTTTGAGCGCTAACGCCATAATAAATGTGGGCTTGCCCATAATTTCTCTCACGTAACCCCTCTAGTCCTTCTGGCCATTTCATTGCCACGCTCTTGCTCGCGCGCTCCACTGCCACGACAGCATCAGCTCTCACAAAATTACCAGCAATTAATTTTTCTAAAATCACCTGTAATTCACCGTCAGGGAAATCGTAAGGCGGATCAATGTAAATAATGTGGTAACTCGTAGGTGCAGAAGTTTCTAAGAACTTTTGTGCAGACATAGAGAAAAGATGAAACTCTCCGGTGGTTTTGCTTGCCTGCACCAGTTCAGCATTTTTCATAATCGTACGAGTTGCGCTCTCTTCTTTCTCAACGGCGTGAACAAGTGATGCGCCACGAGAGAGCGCCTCTAATCCAATTGCGCCAGAGCCTGCAAACAAATCTAAAAAATTCAAACCAACGAAATCGCCGAACTCTGAAAGGAGTGAAGAGAAAAGTCCCTCACGCGCCCGATCTGACGTTGGTCTGGTTGCCCCACCAACGGCGCTAAGAGTTCTGCCCTTTGCAAGGCCGGCAATAATTCTCATGGCAATATTCTACTTTCAACCTTTATCAATATATTCAGCCATCTCATCTGCTTGTAAAAGTTTCAATTCTTGCGCTAATTGAGGCCAATGAGCCAACAAGGCATCTTGGGAAACTATTTCTTGAGCATCTGTTCTGGCAACATCAATGAGTCCCTCATCACGTAAGACTCGGAGCAAGCGAAGATGTGAACGCGTTCCAGATTGGCTGACTCCTAGTACATCTCCTTCGCGACGTTGCTCTAAATCAATGCGCGATAATTCAAATCCGTCGAGTGTGCTTGCAACGGCATCGAGTCTTAAGCGAGAAGGTGCCTCTGGTCCAGCGCTGGTAACGAGTAAGCAAAGTCCTGCAGAGGATCCCCGGCCGATTCGCCCGCGTAGCTGATGGAGTTGGGAAACTCCAAAGCGATCTGCATCCATGACCACCATGATTGTTGCATTGGGAACATCCACACCTACTTCAATAACGGTTGTTGATATAAGAACATCGATCTCTCCATCAGAGAAGGCTTGCATCGTGGTGTTCTTTTCATCAGTGGAAAGCTGTCCGTGCAAAATCGCAATACGAAGGCCCTTAAGTGGGCCGGCATGCAGAGTTGGCGCTAACTCCTCAACGCTCACAACAGGTGTGGATGTTGTGCCAAAGAGGAAATCCATATCGCTACTGGTTGAATCAGTTGCGCTTATTCGCGGAGCCACTACATATGCTTGATGGCCTTTGGCTACTTCTTCGCGAATGCGCTCCCAAGCGCGCTCCAAAAATGCGGGCTTATCTAAAGCGGGAATGACATGAGTTGTAATGGGTTGGCGCCCCAACGGTAACTCGCGAAGTGTAGAAATATCTAAATCGCCAAAGACAGTCATTGCAACTGTGCGGGGAATTGGTGTTGCTGTCATAACTAACAAGTGAGGTGGGAATTCGGCTTTTGCTTTGAGTGCATCTCTTTGCTCAACACCAAAGCGGTGTTGCTCATCTACGACAATTAATCCCAAATCAGAAAATGCAACACTCTGACCTAAAAGAGCATGCGTGCCAACGATTATCCCTGCTTGCCCATTTGAAGCAAGGGTGAGTGATTCTTTTCGTGCAACTGCAGATTGTGAACCAGTAATAAGTGCAATCTGTGTTGCATGTTCTGATCCACCTAGCATTCCGCCTTGTGCCAGTGGCCCTAAAAGTTTTTCCAGAGTGCGCATATGTTGACCTGCTAGTACTTCAGTGGGTGCCAAAATGGCCGCTTGTCCCCCACTATCAATAACTGCAAGCGCTGCACGGATTGCAACAACAGTTTTTCCAGAACCCACTTCACCCTGCAAGAGACGGTGCATCGGATGTGATGCCGACATATCTCTTTCAATTTCAGCAATTACATCGCGTTGACCTGCGGTCAATGTGAAAGGTAAGGAGGAATCAAAAGCTTCTAAGAGCCCACCTGATCTAGTAGGTCTTGCAGTTGCATTAAGTTTTTTCAGTTCAGCTCTTCGAACTACGAGTAACAATTGCAGTAAGAAAGCTTCATCAAAAGTTAACCGTTGGCGAGCTAAATCAGCCTGATCAATATCGTGAGGCTGGTGCAGATTAACTAACGCTTCTTTGAGCGTTGGATACCCATGCTTTATCCGAATCTGCTCAGGGAGAAAATCGGGCAACTCATCTAAAGCCTCAATTGCCAAATCAATACATTGCGCGATTTTCCATGAAGGCAACTTTGATGTTGCTGGGTATACGGGCAGATATTTACCTGCAAAATCATCCACTGCGCTATCAACATCAGAACCTTCGGGAATGAGTTCATAATCGGGGTGAGCCAGTTGCCGTTTTCCTTTAAAGACTCCGACTTTGCCCGCAAAGAGTCCTTGACGACCAACTCGCATCTCGCGCTCACGCCATGGTTGATTGAAAAAAGTTAAGGAAAGTTTTGCAGTTCCGTCAGTAACCACTACTTCTAAAATTGTGCCTTTGCGCCCTTGTAGTGTCCTGGTATTTGCACTATGAATCTCGGCCAAAATTGTGACTTCATCATCTTCTTTCAGGGTTGAGATATCCGTCAATTCACCACGAACGACATACCTACGTGGATAGTGGCGGAGTAAATCATCAACAGTTTTTGCGCCAATTGTTGTAGCTAGAACTTTGGCCGTGCGATCACCGACAACGTCGACAAGTTTGCTCTCAAGCGTGGCCATGGAGACATTGTCTCGAACGAGTACCCCAATATTGTGCGACTCTATGCAGGAATTTGCGCCCTTTTGAACGGATTCGCCTTGAACTAGGGGTACGCGCTACCCTTACCCCCGTTCACAAGGACATATATAAAATCTCAAAAGGAGTACGACGATGGCAGCAACATGCGATATCTGTGGCAAGGGCCCCAGCTTTGGCAATAACGTCTCGCACTCACAAGTAAAGACACGTCGTCGCTGGAATCCAAATATCCAACGCGTGCGCACACTTATTGGCGGAACATCAAAGCGTCAGAATGTCTGCACTTCTTGCCTTAAGGCTGGCAAAGTAAAGCGCTAAGAAAAGTGTGTGAAGCCTTTCGGGGCTTTAGTAATACCTTGTAATTCAATTCCTGCTAATCCTGTTTTTGCCTCTTTTACTATGCCGATGTCAAACCCTGGAATATTCACACCCGTTGCCAAAAATACGTGATCTTCTCCCCCTGCACATACCCAATCCCAAATATCTGCGCCCACTTCATCTGCCAACTTCTTTAATTCTTCAAACTCAGGATGGCTAGAAAGTTTGCCTGAATCAATGTCAAATTTGGCGCTTGATGCCTGTGCCATTTGTTGACCTTGAGCCAGCAATCCATCGCTGATATCGCACAAACTATGCGCCACGGCCATAGCTATCGCATCGGCATAGCGCACATCGGGGGCACGAAATTGAGCGAGTGCTCTTTCAGCGCTTCGCTTATTGCGCAGATTTCCCACTGCAACGCGATTGCTCAGAAGATATAAACCAGCACACGACCAACCTGGCAGCCCCGAAAGAACTATCTGATCACCTGCGCGTGCACCGGAGCGCAATATGGGTTTATCAACTTCTCCCACCGCCGTCATAGCAATTGTTATTTGTGCGCCTCTTGCAATATCGCCACCGACGATAAAGGCACCAACGCTTTGGGCTTCTTCATTCATGCCCATTGCTAATTCACTAATCCAATTCATGCTTTCATTGCCGGTAAGTGAAAGAGCAACTACAAGGTGATGTGGGGTCGCACCCATTGCAAAGATATCGGCCAAATTAGCACTGGTGATTTTGCCTCCGATTTCATAGGCGCTAGACCAACCTTGTTGGAAATGGACTCCTTCAACCGCCATGTCGGTAGTGATTACCCAATTATGTGGCGATGGCGCAACCACTGCTCCGTCATCACCAATGCCCATAATGATGCGTGAATTAGCTCTATCTGATTGCGGAATTGCAAAAATTTTCGCTAATTGCGCGATGATCTCGGCTTCTTTCACGTACGTAGCCTACGGGTGAGTGAAGAAAAACCCCACTGCCAGATTCTTTGAAGATGCGGTATCTTTGCGTGGAGTTGTTCAACTCCGCAAAAGACCGACTCCACGAAGGGAATCGCAATGACAATACAGGCTTACATCTTGATTCAGACCGAAGTTGGAAAAGCATCCAGCGTGGCTCATGCTGTCTCTGCAATCCCAGGAGTGACATTAGCTGAAGGCGTTACTGGTCCATACGATGTCATCATGCGTGCTGAAGCACCAAGCATGGAAGATTTTGGACGAGTTATCTTGTCTAAAGTTCAAGCAGTTGCTGGCATCACACGAACACTTACCTGCCCAGTTACTAACTACTAAAACTTTCTAGTCAATGCGCTCTTCATGAGCTCATCAATGATTTGCGTATAAGTAATACCCCGTGAGGCCAATAGGCGTGGATACATCGAAGTTGGAGTAAAGCCAGGCATCGTGTTGAGTTCGTTGATAACAATCTGACCATCTTCACAGTAAAAGAAATCCACTCGTGCCAACCCACTGCAGCCTAGAGCTCTAAAGGCTTGCGCTGCTTGCCGCTCAATTTCTTTTGAGGCTGCTTCTGGAATTTGAGCTGGGATAATTGCAGTTGTTGCACCATCTAGATACTTGGCATCAAAGTCATAAAACTCGTATTTCTTATCAATCTGAATTTCTCCTGGAGGAGATGTGACAAGTGCTCCATCAACTTCAAGAACTGCACATTCGATTTCACGCCCAATTACTGCTTCTTCAATCAATACTTTGCTATCAAAGCGCAGTGCGTCATCTATCGCTGAGGCAAGTTGATTTGCAGTTTTTACTTTAGCTGTTCCTCTGCTCGAACCACCTCGAGATGGTTTCACAAAGAGAGGAAAGGAAAGCGCTCCAACCACGCTTTCACATGTTGCTTTCTCGGCTCGCCAACGCTCTGCAGTAATGACGATGCCTTCTGCAACGCTCATGCCACCGGAGGCGAATATTGGTTTAGCAAATGATTTATCCATGGCAACAGCAGATGCCAAGACCCCGCTACCAACGTAAGGGATATTGGCTATCTCACAAAAACCTTGGATAGTTCCATCTTCACCAAAAGTTCCATGAAGTGCTGGAAAAATAAGATCGATCCGAAGTGGTTTTCCGTTGACACTAAAACCTGCGATGTCAGTGTTAACAAGATCGCCAGTTTCTGGAACGCTAGGTAAAACTCCGTTCACAATCGAAAGTTCTGAGTTTTCTGGCATTAAAACCCAACGTCCAGAAGTGCGCGTAATGCCTATAAGGATTGGCTCATATCGAGTGCGGTCTAGGGCAGAGAGAATTCCACCTGCTGAAATACATGAAATTTCATGTTCGCTACTGCGACCGCCACACAGAATGGCTACAACTATTTTGCTCATTTGATGAAATCCTCGGAGCGCGTGCTGATTTCCATTAATCGCTCGAGCGCTTGCGCTGGAGTTATTGCACCTTTTACTACATCGGCAACTGCCTCAATAACAGGTACTTCAACGCCAACACGGTGAGCAAGTTCAACAACTGCTCCAGCAGATGCAACACCTTCAACAGTTGTTGCACCATGTTGCTGGGCATATTCCATCGTTCCACCGCGACCAAGTGCTTCGCCAAAAGTTCTGTTTCGGGAAAGTGGTGATGCACAACTGGCTACTAAGTCGCCCATTCCAGCAAGACCTGCAACGCTGAGAGGATCTGCACCGTGTGCGGCTGCCAACCTGGCAACTTCATTAAGGCCACGAGTAACAAGCATCGATTGCGTGTTTTCACCCAACTTCAATCCGACTGCAATGCCAACACCTAAAGCAATAATGCTTTTTACAGCGCCAGCCATTTCGCATCCCAAAACATCTGTTGATGCATATACCCGATAATAATTAGTGCGAAAGAGCGCTTGGATCTGATGTGAAAGTGCTTCAGAATCTGCAGCTGCAACCGCGCCGGCGGGTTCGCGTTGAGCCATCTCCTGCGCAAGATTGGGCCCTGTAATGATTCCTACTTGTGATGGTCGAACGCCAAGTACATCAACAACAACTTCTGACATCCGCATCAGCGTAGAGACTTCAATTCCCTTAACCGTACTTATGAGCGTTGCGTTGGAAGAGATTTCAGGCTTCCACTCTTTCAGTTTTGAGCGCAAGTTTTGTGCAGGAATTGCAAGAACTAAGGTTTGAGAATGAGCCATGGCCTCGGAAAAATCGCCTGTTGCTTTAATGTTTGACGGCAATGTAATACCCGGCAGATACCGTGCGTTGGTACGAGAGTTACTGATTTCATTAATGACATCTGCGCTACGACCCCACAACACGACATCATTTCCGGCATCAGATAAGACTTGGGCCAGGGTTGTTCCCCACGCGCCTGCGCCCAATACTGATACCGAACTCATCACTGCCCCGCCTTCTTCCTTGCGTTTTTTTGAAGCTTCTTAAAATTACCTGTCCTAGGTAAATCCGAAAGGTGCGGGTCAAATGGTATTAGTGGAGCGCTCTCTGAACGTAATTGCTCAAGCATTGTCGTCAGAACCTTCATAATCAAGGCGGTCGCCTCAATGAGCGCATCAGGATCTGATTCCCGCCCATACCAGCGCGATAAGTCGATAGGGGTTCCGGCCCAATACGTGACTTTAGTACGTGGCCAGAGGTGTGGAATTTTCCCATATCGAGGTAATACTTTCTCAGGTCCCCAAGCAACAATAGGAATGACAGGAATTTTTGTAATGATCGCAAGGCGAGCGATTCCAGTTTTAGCAACCATAGGCCATAAGTTTTCATCACGAGTAAGTGTGCCCTCAGGATAAATTCCAATCATGTGACCTTGTCTCAAAGCTGCCACAGCAAAATCAAGTGCGCGCGTTGCATCTTGGCTCTCTCGATCAACTGGAATTTGCTCTGCGGCTCTAATGATCTGTCCAAAGATAGGAACTTTAAATAAGGAAGCTTTGCCAATGAATCGAGGTGCTCGTCCGTTTTTGTAAAGGAAATGAGCCAAGAAAAAAACATCCGAATATGAGAGGTGGTTGCTTGCCACAATGGCTGGTCCTTTGGCAGGAATATTTTCACTCCCTCGCCAATCAAGTATTGCGATGGCCTTAATGACTGGGATTAATACACTGGCAGAAAATTTATATGCTCGATTTGTTCCAAGTGGCTTTCCATGCGGAGGCGGAAAGGTAATTTCGTTCGCACTCACATCGCTATCGTACTCTGTAGAAAATAAAAGTGGGGCTGACCATTTCGGCCAACCCCACTTTTAAAGTAAAACTACTTACGCTTCTTTGCAGCCTTCTTCTTTGGAGCTGCTTTCTTTCTTGCAGGAGCCTTCTTCTTAGGAGCTGCTTTCTTCTTTGCAGCCTTCTTCTTAGGAGCTGCTTTCTTAGCAACGGGCTTTGCAACAACTTTAGGAGCTGGCTTTGGAGCTGGCTCTAATTTGCGTGCACCAGAAATAACTTCTTTAAGACCCTTTGCTGGCAAGAAGCGTGGCTTCTTGCTTGCCTTGATCTGAATCGTCTCGCCAGTGAAAGGGTTACGACCTTTACGAGCCTTGCGATCTACTTTCTTAAACTTACCGAAATCATTGATCATGACATCTTCGCCTTTAGCCATATTGCGAATGATTGTGTCAAAAACGATATCTACGGCATGTGTTGCTTCTTTTTTGCTGTCATTGAAGTGCGGGGCCAACGCAGCAATGAATTGGGCCTTATTCATCAAATTCCCCTTATAACTACGCGTAAATGTTAAGCAGTTGCTTAACGTGTTATTAAATTTACGCAAGTAGTGAGCGCGAGTCCATTATCACCCTCGCGTGTCGCCCTTTTTTATTTCTTGTAATAACGAAGGAGAAGGCAAAAAAACCCTTATATGACGCTATAAATCTCTCAATTAGTGGTTGAGGGTTTTGGTATTGGGTTTAAATGATTGACGTGACTTCTCAAATTTATCAATGGAATCAAGGGATTTGAGCGTCAAACCGATGTCATCAAGGCCTTCCATCAATCTCCAACGAGTGTAATCATCGATATCAAAGGCCACTGAGGCGCTTGCAAAACTCACTGTTCGAGCGTCAAGATTGACAGTTATTGGCAAGGCAGGATTTTTTTCTATGGCATCCCAAAGAGCTTCAACATCTTTTTGAGGGATGATAATTGTCAGCAAGCCACCTTTTGCTGAGTTGCCACGGAAAATATCTGCAAAGCGGTTCGAGATAATGACCTTAAAACCGTAGTTTTGAAGGGCCCAAACCGCGTGCTCTCTGGATGAGCCTGTTCCAAAATCCACTCCTGCAACCAAAATTGAGGCCTTCTTAAACTCATCCTTATTGAGGATGAACTCTGGATCTTTACGCCATGCAGCAAAGAGCCCGTCTTCAAAGCCTGAACGAGTGACGCGCTTGAGATAAACGGCCGGAATAATTTGGTCAGTATCAACATTGCTACGGCGTAGTGGAAGTCCAGTTCCAACATGTGTAACGAATTTTTCCATGAGGGGCTCCTTTACAAATCCGCGGGTGATGAAAGTGTTCCGCGAATTGCCGTTGCTGCGGCAACCAGTGGACTTACTAAGTGTGTACGCCCGCCTTTTCCTTGACGTCCTTCAAAGTTGCGATTACTTGTTGAGGCAGAACGCTCTCCAACTGCGAGTTGATCAGGGTTCATACCAAGGCACATGGAGCAACCTGCCTGGCGCCACTCAGCACCTGCATCAATAAAGACTTTATCTAAGCCTTCTGATTCGGCTTGCAAACGAACGCGAGCAGAACCTGGCACCACTAACATGCGCAGAGATTTTGAAATCTTCTTACCTTTGAGAACATCTGCAGCTACCCGCAAATCTTCAATGCGACCATTGGTGCAAGAGCCCAGAAACACAGTATCAATAACTATATTTTTAAGTGGAGTTCCTGCAGTGAGATCCATGTACACAAGTGCGCGCTCTGCTGCTCCTCGTGCTTCAGGATCTGCAATCGCAGATGGGTCTGGGACATTGGAATTTAGTGGCGCACCTTGTGCTGGGTTAGTTCCCCATGTCACAAATGGAGCTAGTTCATCTGCATTTATACTTATTTCAGCGTCAAAAGTGGCATCTTTATCTGTAAACAAAGTGCTCCAATAAGCCAGCGCTTCATTCCAATTTGCTGGAGCATGAGGCTTTCCTTTGATGTATTCAAAAGTTTTTTCATCCGGTGCGATCAAACCTGCGCGAGCACCAGCTTCGATAGACATGTTACAGACTGTCATTCGAGATTCCATTGAGAGAGCCCGAATAGCACTGCCTCGATATTCAAGAACATATCCTTGCCCGCCACCTGTGCCGATTTTTGCAATGATCGCCAAGATGATGTCCTTACTAGAAACCCCTGACTTGAGCGCTCCTTCGACATTGATGGCCATGGTCTTTGGTCGAACAAGTGGCAAAGTTTGTGTGGCAAGAACATGCTCAACTTCACTTGTTCCAATACCAAAAGCGAGCGCACCAAAGGCTCCATGTGTTGAAGTGTGAGAATCACCGCAGACAATTGTCATGCCAGGTTGAGTCAGGCCAAGTTGAGGTCCAACAACGTGCACAATTCCTTGGTCGATATCACCGAGTGAATGCAAGCGCACTCCAAACTCTGCGCAGTTTTTGCGAAGCGTATCTACCTGTAACTTCGAGACTGGATCGGCAATAGGTTGATCAATGTTGAGAGTTGGGGTGTTGTGATCCTCTGTTGCAATTGTTAAATCTGGACGATGTACGGGACGGCCGGCAAGGCGAAGACCATCAAAGGCTTGCGGACTTGTTACTTCATGAATCAAATGTAAATCGATATACAGTAAATCTGGCTCACCTTCTGCACTGCGAACGACATGTTCTTGCCAGATCTTCTCCGCTAACGTCTTACCCATCGCTATTGCTCCTACCGGAATCGACTTGCACATCTCACTAGTTGAGATGTTAGTATTACATCGTGGACAAGAAGAATAGCGGAGTTGGCGTTTTAGATAAAGCCGTATCAATTCTTACAACCCTTGAATCAGGCCCGCACTCCTTGGCCGAGTTGGTTGCCGCCACTGGTATTTCTCGCCCTACTGCGCACCGTTTAGCTTTAGCCCTTGAATTTCATCGTTTAATTGCGCGAGATCTCAGCGGACGATTTGTGTTGGGTCCCCGGTCCGGTGAGTTATCAGCATCTGCCGGTGAGGATCGCTTACTTGCCGCCGCTACCCCAGCGCTAACAGCCCTTCGCGATGCAACAGGAGAAAGCGCGCAGTTATACCGCCGACAAGGTGATGTGCGAATCTGTGTTGCCGTAGCAGAGCGATTATCTGGACTTCGAGATTCAGTACCCGTTGGCGCTGCATTAACTATGCAAGCCGGATCTGGTGCACAAATACTTTTAGCTTGGGAAGATAGCGAACGCATACACCGCGGACTTACGAATGCACGATTTACAGCAGCGCAATTGGCGGCAGTACGTCGTCGCGGTTGGGCACAAAGTGTTGGAGAGCGCGAAGCTGGAGTTGCCTCTGTTTCTGCGCCAGTGCGAGGTCCAAATAATCGCGTCATAGCAGCGGTGGGAATTAGTGGACCAATGGAACGCTTAGGACGCCAGCCAGGACGTTTACATGCTGGCGCAGTTGCTGCCACGGCTGCAAAACTTTCTGAATATATTGCTAACGGCTAAGCGTTCTTAGTCAATCCTTTTTTCTTATAACCCTTAGGACACTTTGGCTCCCAAGCCGTTACCGTGCGAGTTTTACTACCTTTCGCGCAAGTTATGACTTTCTTTATGCGTATAACTTTCTTAATCTCATTTTCAGTTTCTAAATCAGCAAGTCGTTCTGCTTTTGCTTTGGCGTCAACTTCCGCTTGTTCTGCTTTTGCTGCGTTATCAATACTGGCAAGTCTTTCTACCTCTAGATTTTGTGCTGCACACTCTGGAGTCGTTGATTTTGGAAAATCGCGGCAACCCTTAATCGTTGCTCCATACAAGGTATCTCTAGCATCTGCTTCTTGAGTTTGAGCCAAACGTTGCGCCTCTGCTTTTGCGTTGACGTCAGCCTCATCTTGTTTGGCTTTTGCTGCGTTATCTATGCTGGCAAGTCTTTCGACCTCTAAATTTTGCGCAGCGCACTCTGGTGTTGTTGATTTTGGAAAATCGCGGCAACCCTTAATGGTTGCGCCGTACAAGGTATCTCTAGCATCTGCTTCTTGAGTTTGGGCCAAACGTTGTGCTTCGGCTTTTGCGTTGACGTTAGCCTCATCTTGTTTGGCTTTTGTTGCGTTATCAATACTGGCAAGTCTTTCTACCTCTAAATTTTGAGCAGCACACTCTGGTGTTGTTGATTTTGGATAGTCACGGCAACCCTGCACCGTTGCTCCATATGAAGAATCACGAGCTGCATTTACCTGTGCATCCGCTAGTCGTTGTGCCTCAGCCCTGGCAATTACTGCAAGGGCTTCTACTCGAGCGGCTTCTTCTCGCGCAATAGTTTGCAGACGCGCTTCTTCTAAGTTTTGTGCTGCACATTCTGGCGTAACCGAAGCTGGATAATCACGGCAGCCCTCTGCATGGGCAAGTGGAGTTGAAATTGGTATTAATGCTAGGAGCAGAGTTGTAACGACTACCGATCCAACGTGTTTAGCTCGTCGAGATTGCACCTGTAGATCATAAAACGCTCATCTGGGGCTCGCAACCCGAAATCTCAAAAACCTTAGAAATACTTACGAATCTTCTTGGGCAGTAGATTTCTAAAATTCTTTCGCCATTTACGCACTTGATTTAGGGGTGACAAGCGAAGTACTTTCGTACTAGATGGCTCATCTGGGGTGACTACATCGTGAAGTGCCGGGGAAGCCTGATCAAGAGAATCTGCGATGCGCTCTAAGTTGGTTACTAAAGACATGCTTCGAACGATTTGGTCTGGGTTGTCCTGTGACGAACTATCGAAAAGCAAATTGACTAAAGATGCTCCGGCTTCTCGCATTTCTTCAGTTTGTGATGAATCAATTTCATTTACTTGATCATCTAAGAGCCCCTCAACATTTGCAGTAATTGCAAAACTTGCAGCAGAAAGCGCCTCGGCAATCTTTCGCTTAGTCGATGCAGGAATACCGCCCTCTACCGCGGAATCAAATAAGGTACGCGCGATAGTGCGCACTTGAACAACAGTGTGCTCAACTGCAACTCCACGTGAATATAACTCCTCGCCTTCATCGCGTTCTGCAGTGGGAAACCATTTAGCAAATGTACGAGCCTCTAGCGCTTGCGCGCGCACTCGAGGAATTTCTTCCACCAATAACCGCGCTTTTGCCAGCCAATTACCGGCTTCATCTTGTGTGTAACCTTTTGCAACACCTTGTGCCATTTGACCGAGTAGCTCGGCTGATTTGCGGCCAAGGGATGCGATTTGATCGATGGTGCGGCCTGCAGGAGTTTTTGGATGCGCAAAGTAGGAGAACAAAATCGCAATACCTGCACCAATGAGCGTTGAATACATGCGATGCTCGGCATTGCTTTCAGTAATTCCTGGCCCAATCACAATGAGTGCAGTAACGGGGACGTTAATAGAGGCAACCTCACCTAAGTGCATAGCGCGCGCAGCCACAGAACAAAGCACAACCGTTATTCCAACAGTTACCCAACCAAATCCAAAAATACTCACACTAGCAAGTGCTGTGCCTGCGCCAATTGCGGTGCCAAGAATTTGGCCAAAACCTTCTCGAGTAGATTTATGTAGCGAAATACGTACAGTCAAACTTGCAACAATCGCAGCGACTAATCCACCATTTTTAAAAGCTAAATCTCCCACTTGCCAAGCCACTGCCGCAGCTGCTGCGGTAACAAATACTTGCTGAACCCAAGCCCGACGATCAGAGAATAAACGAACTATTTTGCCCCAAAAACTTCGCTCATTTGTCATAGGTTCCGCTCAGAAAATTCATTAACCAAATTAGGCATTGAGTGCTTTTTCAATTTGTCCTGCATGATCGCGTGGGTGCTTTGAATACGCTCGAATCCAATCTGCAATAGTAAATTTTCCACGTTCTGAATGCATGCCATAACGCTCTAGGTCAGCAAGTTTTAAGCGCCTCATAATGTCTAGCGATGCGGTGCGGACAGAAACATACACCGCAATGGAGTTTTCTACGGGTAACTCCATATAACCTAAAGTGGAATTCTCTGCCCATGCATTTTCGTCATAGCCCTGAATTTCTGAACCAATGGGTTCAGCAACGAGTCTTCGAAGGCGCGCATACGATTGTGCTTCACTATCGGCTAGATGGTGAATCACTTGGCGAGGTGTCCATCCGCCTGGCTCTGATGTACTTAAATCTTTAGCTGAAAGGCCCGAGATGAGATCTGAAAAATATTGAGTAGATGCTTCATACTCGCGTGCATAATCGCTGATGTCCATGTGATGAGTCTAGAAGGAATGCGAAAATAAAGATGTGTAGCCCCGAAGGGATTCGAACCCTCGTAGCTGGCTTGAGAAGCCAGAGTCCTAGGCCGCTAGACGACGGGGCCGTGCATATGTAGTTGTAGTCGCTGGGGTACCAGGACTCGAACCTAGACTTACTGAACCAGAATCAGCAGGGCTGCCAATTACCCCATACCCCAATAAGGCTGCGTAAGAATACCGTACTAACTAGAGAACAAGAGCCGCAGAAATACGCTCTAAAGAAGCGTTTTTACCTAGTAATTCCATTGACTCAAAAAGTGGTGGAGAGATAGTGCTTCCAGTTACTGCAATACGAACTGAACCAAATGCAATGCGTGGCTTAAGACCCATCTCTTCAATTAATGATGAACGTAACGCACCTTCAATGCTTTCATGTGTCCATGCAGTTAGAGGCGTTAATTCAGCAAGTGCTCGCTTAAGCACATCTTTAGATCCTGAATCCGTAACTTTAGAAAGCGAGTCTGCCTCAATTGTAAAATTTTTAACGAATAAGAACTTAAGCATTGCAGGCGCTTCGCTAAAGCGCGTGATTCGCTCTTGAATGATGGGAAGTGCTGACTTAACGAGCGCAATCTCTTCAGGAGTTCCTGAAATAACTTTTTCTCTTGTTAAGAATGGAAGTGCCCACGTTAAGAATTCATCCAGTGGCAAAGCGCGAATCTTATCCCCGTTGATGGCTTCGAGTTTTTTCATGTCAAAACGGGCTGGAGAACTATTAACTCGCTCTACGGTGAAAAGCTCGGTTAACTCCTTCATCGTAATGTTTTCGCGGTCATCACCAGGTGACCAGCCAAGTAAGGCTAAATAGTTACATATGGCTTCTGGCAAGAATCCGGCTTCACGATACCAAGCAATGGATACTTCACCATTGCGCTTTGAAAGTTTGGCATTGTCTTGGCCCATTACGAAAGGCAAGTGAGCAAAAGTTGGGTAGTCCTCGAGTGCAACTCCCATGGCTTGATATACCCGAATTTGGCGAGGAGTTGAAGAAAGTAAATCCTCACCCCGCAAAACGTGGGTTACTTTCATTAAGATGTCATCTACGGCTACAGCAAGGGTGTAAAGCGGTGATCCGTCGCCTCGTGCCAGAACAAAATCAGGCACAAAGGTGTGTTCAAAAGAAACTTCTCCTCGAATTGCATCCACAAAAGTTGTAGAGCCATCTGGCATCCGCATACGAATAACTGCTTCACGGCCTTGTCTCTTATATGCGGCAACCTGTTCAGGCGTTAAATCTCTACATTTTCCGTCATAGCCTGGTGCAACATGTGCTTTTCGCTGTGCTTCGCGACGTTCTTCTAATTCGGCCGGAGTGCAATAGCAATGGTAAGCATCCTTTTGCTCAATAAATTTTTGGGCCCAATGTGTGTAAATATCTAGGCGTTGTGATTGTAAATATGGCCCATACTCGCCACCAACTTCAGGGCCTTCATCCCATTGCAAACCGAGCCAACGCAAGGTATCGATGGCTGCAGAAATATATTCATCTGTAACGCGAGTGGTGTCGGTGTCTTCAATGCGAAACAAGAAAGTTCCACCCGTATGCCGAGCATATGCCCAATCAAAGAGTGCAGTGCGAATATTGCCAACGTGAAGATCACCCGTTGGTGAAGGTGCAAATCGAACTCGGACTGGTTTAGCCATGGGTGCTTACCTTATTGGTTAATTCGCCCAACCCTTCAATTGCGACGGTAATTGAAGATTTCTCTGGCATGGGTCCAATTCCGGCTGGCGTGCCGGTCAAAATCACATCTCCTGGAAGTAAAGTCATAACCTGAGTAACGAAATTGATGATTGTAGGAATATCAAAAATCATATCTGAAAGCTTTGCTGATTGTTTAAGTTCACCATTAAGTGTTGCAGTGATGCTTTGGTCGCCAGGAAGAAAATCAGTATCAATCCACGGACCTAATGGGCAGAATGTGTCAAAACCTTTTGCTCGAGTCCATTGACCATCAACTTTTTGCAAATCTCTAGCCGTCACATCATTGGCTAGCGTGTATCCAAAAATGACATCGTTATAGCGTTCCTTAGGAACGTCTTTGCAAATGCGTCCAATAACTATTGCCAACTCTGCCTCATGATCTACGCGATCACTCATGGCCGGCCAAACAATCGTTTCATCTGGGCCTACAACAGAAGTATTTGGCTTTAAGAAAATAACTGGCTGTGCTGGAACATCGCCTCCCATTTCTTTTGCATGGTCAGCATAATTCTTACCTATACATACAACTTTGCTTCGAGGTAAAACGGGAGCAAGTAATCTCACTTGAGCCCTTGGTACAGCTTTCCCATTGGGAGTTATGCCAGCATAAAGAGGATCTCCGGTAAGTACGGCAATCACACCATCTTCATTAATTAATCCAAAAAGAGGGTCTTTACCTAATTCCAGCGCTGGGTCAGCAGTAGTGGGTGAAAATCGAACTATGCGCATGGGGCAAGAGTATCGTGATTTATAGAACGGTTAAGTCGTGATCTTGTGTTGCACTTTCTCGAACAATTAAAACGCTACTAATTCGTCGACGCCGACCAATGGGGCGCTCTGCGGTAATGCTCCAGCCGTGCAAGCTAATCGTGCTTCCGGCAATTGGCACACGACCCAACTTCTTAGCCATCATTCCGCCAATGGTGTCAACATCATGATAATCACTTTCGGCAACAGTAATTTCCAACTCCTGTGCTAAATCTTCAACATGCAAACTGGCAAGGGCTCGTGCCTTCCCATCTGAGAGCCATGAAAAATTCTCTTCTCCGTCATCAAATTCATCTTCAATCTCTCCAACAATTTCTTCCAAAATATCTTCAATAGTGATGATGCCAGCTGTTCCACCGTATTCATCAACAACGATGGCTAAATGGATCTGATCACGTTGCATTTCTTTTAATAATTCTGCCGCCATCTTAATTTCAGGTACAAAACTTGCGGTACGCATATGTTGCTCTACACGCTCACTTTGTTCTGCTTCATGATGATCAAGTGCTCGCTTTGCTAAATCTTTTACATACGCCATTCCAATAATATTATCGATGTCATCGCCAACTACAGGGATTCTGGAAAAACCTGAGCGAAGGGCCAGTGAAAGAGCCTGGCGTAATGATTTATCTTTTTCAATCCAGACCATTTCAGTACGTGGAACCATCAGTTCACGAACAAGCGTGTCTCCAAGTTCAAAAACTGAGTGAATCATTTCATGTTCGTCGGACTCAACAAGACCGCGCTCATGGGCTTGATCCATTAAATCTCGAAGTTCTGCTTCATTTGCAAATGGGCCGTGGCGAAATCCCTTGCCAGGAGTAATGGCATTTCCGATAGCGATAAGCAAAGCAGTGATCGGCCCTAATATTTTGGCCAATACATACGCAGTAACTGCGCCACTCCTTGCCCATGTATGTGGGTGTTGTTTTCCAAGTGTTCTTGGCCCAACACCGATGATGACGTAGGAAAGTACAACCATTATTCCCACAGTAATAAGAAGCGCTATGCCACCATCAAATTTATCGAAAATGATGATAGACAAAAGAACTGTTGCTGTTAGTTCGCATGCTTTGCGAACAAGTAAAATTACGTTGAGATAGCGCGCTAGGTCTTGGCTTACTTTGCGAAGTATTGCTCCACCAGATTTCTTCTCAAGACTTTCAACCATCACGCGAGAAATCGTACTGAGGGCAGATTCGCTACCTGCTAAAAATCCAGCAAAGGCCAATAAAATCACGATGTAAAAAATCAAGACACCCATTATTTTTTCCACCTAGCTACGAGAGATTCTTGAAGTGAAAACATTTCCTTCTCTTCCCTGGGCTCGGCGTGATCGAATCCAAGAATATGTAACAAACCATGCATACTCAAAATTGCAGCTTCATGTTCAAATGAATGCCCAGCTTTCTCTGCTTGAGAAAGTGCAACACTTGGACACAATACGATATCTCCCAAAATTCCTGCTTCCTTGAATCCGGGCTCGATCTCATCCATCGGGAATGAGAGTACATCTGTGGGGCCAAGTTCATCCATCCATTTGATATGAAGCTGCGTCATTTCATCTTCATTAACCAACATCAAATTAAGATCACAGTCAGGGTTTAAATCCATCTCTGACATTCCAAATGCGAGTAAAGACTCCAGCTTTAAATTGCTGTAATCCTGCTGGGTATTATTAATTATTTCAATAGTCATAAATTAATTACCAGGGCGCAACTGGCGAGGCGCCCGTTGTTCCTGTGCTTTACTCAAACGTTCTTCGTCAAATTTTCCATATGCCCGCACGATCTCTCCAACAAGGCTATGGCGGACAACATCTTCGGCGTTTAGATCTATAAAAGCTATGTCATCAATATCTACCAAGATGTCTCTAATGATATTGAGCCCAGATCTAGAACCGGAAGGTAAATCAATCTGCGTAACATCTCCTGTTACCACCATTCGGGAGCCAAATCCAAGGCGGGTTAGAAACATTTTCATCTGTTCTGGAGTTGTGTTCTGTGCTTCATCCAAAATAATAAAAGCATCATTGAGCGTTCGACCACGCATATACGCAAGAGGGGCAACTTCAATGACTCCAGATTGCATAAGGCGAGGGATTGAATCCTGATCCATCATGTCGTGCAAAGCATCAAAAAGCGGGCGCAGATACGGATCAATTTTTTCTGAAAGCGTGCCCGGCAAAAATCCTAAGTGCTCGCCCGCTTCAACTGCTGGCCGAGTCAAAATAATGCGATTTACCTGTTTTGCTTGGAGTGCGGCAACTGCTTTAGCCATTGCCAAGTATGTTTTGCCAGTTCCGGCAGGGCCAATACCAAAAGTTATCGTGTTATTTTCAATTGCATCCACATAATGTTTCTGATTTGCAGTCTTGGGGCGAATGGTTCGCCCACGACTACTCACAATATTAAGAGATAAAACTTCAGCTGGATGATCTTGAGGAACTTGGCGGAGCATTGAAATCGAACGAGTAACCATATCAGTTGAGAGGACTTGGCCAGAACGAATTACTACCAGCAGTTCATTAATGAGCGCTTCCAACTTTTGGCATTCTTCAAGATCACCAGTAAAAGAAATCTCATTGCCTCGAACCGTAATGGCAAGTGTTGGAAATAATTGTTCAATTGCTCGTAGATTTGTATCAGCAGGACCCAATAATGCAACCATGGGAATCGCGCTCGGAACTACGAAAAGAGTTCTATCCATTGCCACCAGTGTATGCGTTTTCTCTTTAACCAGGGGGCCAAGTTAAAGGGCGTCCGCCAAGTAGATGCATATGGGCATGAAAAACGCTCTGCCCTGCCGAAGCGCCAGTATTGAAAACTGTCCGATACCCCTCTAGTCCTTCAGCACTTGCAATTTCGCCAGCAGCGTTAAATAGAGAAGCAGTTATGACAGAAGACATCTTTGCTAATCCAGCAACGTTCTCGACATGTACGGTTGGAATTATCAATACATGTGTTGGCGCCTTTGGTGAGATGTCGCGAAACGCTACGACATTCTCATTTCTATAAACTATGTCAGCAGGAATATCGCCCTCAATAATTTTACAAAATAAGCAATCAGGGTCTAACGCCATGTCATCACCATATCTTCAACCCAGTATTGACCGCCGAGATTGCGGCAATTCCTGCATGCGCCGAGCGAAATATTGGTCTACCCAGCAGGCAAATGTGAGCACCTGCTTCTTTAAATAGTGCAACTTCAGTTTCGGCTAGCCCGCCTTCAGGGCCGACGACGATTACTGCTGAAGAAATGGAAACCTTAGTTGGGAAGAGTGATGATAATTTTATATCAGACTCTTCATGCAACACGATTGCTAAATCCGCACCCTTGACCAGCGCAACAACTTCGGCAGTATTGACAACGCCGTCAATGCGAGGAGTTCTAAATCGCCTGGATTGTTTACTCGCTTCATGAGCCACAATTCGTAACTTGTCGATGCCTTTTTCAGCTCTTCCAATAGAGCGCTGGGCGTTCCATAAAATAATCTGATCTACACCAGCTTGCGTCATTAACTCAATTGCCTCCTTTGCGCGATCAGACTTTGGAAGCGCCTGCACCACCGTAATGGTTGTTGGGAGTGCTTTTTCAAAACCTGTTTCTAATACAGATAGCTCTAGAGATTTCTTAGCAACTTCAAGGACTTGAGTGCGGGACCACGAACCTTGCCCATCAGTGAGAAGCAACTGCTCTCCAGCTTGTATGCGCAATACTCGTGCGCCATGATGCCCGTCATCTCCACCTAGGGTGTATCTGGAGCCAACAGAAGTTGGTAAATCCTTAACGATAAAAAGTGGAAGCATCAACGGCCAAATGCATCGCGGAATTTAGAGAAGAACCCGCCATCGTGACCTTGTACTTGCGCATCGCCATCTTTTTCGCCACGTAAAGATGCAAATTTTTTCATGAGCTCTTCTTGCTCTTTATTGAGCTTTATCGGTGTGTGAACTTCGACATGAACAATGAGATCACCACGACCTCCGCCTCGAAGATGCGTAACACCTTTGCTCTTCACGGCAATTGTTGCGCCACTTTGTGTGCCTGGTTTTACGACAACTGAAATCGGGCCATCTAAAGTTTCCACGGTCAAAGTTGTTCCGAGCGTGGCTGATGCCATAGTGATACCCAAAGCTAGATGCAATGTATTTCCATCGCGCACTAAAAACTCATGTTCCTTTTGAATAATCTCTACATAAAGATCACCCGCTGGACCACCACCGGGGCCCACTTCTCCACGCCCAGAAAGTTGAATTCTGTTTCCGGTTTCTACACCTGCTGGAATCTTGATTGGAATGTTCTGTTTCGCCCGCACGCGGCCATCGCCTGCACATTCACGACATGGATCAGAGATAACAGAACCATATCCTTGGCAATTAGCACATGGCCGACTTGTCATTACTTGTCCGAGGAATGAGCGCGTTACTTGTTGTGTTTCACCACGTCCCTTACAAATTTCGCATCGCTTGGGTGCGCTTCCATCGAGACAACCAGAACCTTCGCACTTGCTACACCGAACAGCGCTTTCAACGCTTATCTCACGCTCTGTTCCAAAGCATGCTTGGTGTAAATCCACTTCAATGCGAATCAGTGCATCTTGTCCTGCTCGCATACGTGGTCGAGGTCCACGAGTTCCGCCACCACCAAAGAATGCATCCATGACGTCGCCAAAACCAAACCCAGCACCGCCAAAGTTGGCGTTGCCACCCATCTCATAGTTCTGTCGCTTTTGCGGATCGCTCAGTACTTCATATGCAGCAGTAATTTCCTTAAAGCGGTCTTGAACCTCTGGATCTGGGTTTACATCAGGATGAAGTTCTCGAGCTAACTTGCGGTATGCGCGCTTAATCTCATCTTGGTCTGCGCCACGATCAACGCCCAAGAGCTCGTACAGATCAGCCACTACTTACTCTCATTCATGTAGTGGCCCACATATCGTGCGACTGCAGAAACAGCGGCAATCGAACCTGCATAATCCATACGTGTTGGACCAATGACGCCTAAAGCACCAAGTGGATTCAATTCTGTTCCGTACCCAACCGTTACCAAACTAGTTTCACGTAAATTCTTCTCACTTTGCTCGTGGCCAATTCGTACTTGAACTGTGTCAGTAACATCACCCAATAAACGAAGTAGAACAACTTGTTCTTCAAGGGCTTCAAGAATTGGATGGATTTGCGCATTAAAGTCTTCGCGGAATCTAGCTAAGTTGGCAGTGCCGGCTAGAACAACTTTCTCTTCTGGCTTCTCCATAGACATTTCAGTAAGTGTTGAAATAATCGTTGCCACATCTCCTCGATCAGCGCTGCCGTACACATCAAGCAGTGGTAATAGTCGTGCAGCAACATCAGGCAACCTTTGACTAACTGATGCTTGATTAAGCTGAGTGCGCAAATTGGCCAAGAAATTTTCAGGGATTTCATGTGCAAACTCAATGACTCTTTGTTCAATTCGCCCGGCATCGGTAATAAGAACCACCATGACTCGAGAGGAATTTAGGGCGACAAGTTCGACGTGGCGTACACGTGATTTAACAATTGATGGGTACTGAACCACTGCGACCTGCTTAGTGACATCTGCCAATAAGCGAACGGTCCGCATGACCACATCATCGAGATCTAGCGCGCCCTCTAGGAAAGTTTCAATCGCACGTCGTTCAGGTGCAGAAAGTGGTTTAACCGTTGCCAATTTATCGACGAATACTCGATAACCCAGATCGGTCGGAATTCGACCAGCGCTGGTATGAGGATGGGTAATTAAACCTTCCTCCTCCAATACAGCCATCTCATTACGAATTGTCGCTGGAGAAATTCCTAGCCCATGGCGATCTGCAATGGATTTTGAGCCCACTGGTTCTTGAGTCGTGACGTACTCATCGACAATTGCTCGAAGAATTTCAAGTCGACGTGATGACATAAATTTTCTAAATAGTAACGAGAGCTATGGAGATTAGCGTTAGCAAAATAAATGCAGGCACGCCTGTCTTTGCTTTGTTTGCGCGAAAATGCGTATAAATAGCCCCGCCCATTGCCATCCATAAAAAGATGAGCGAACCCCATTGAATAAAATTAGCGCGCAATCCAATGACTAACCCGAGAGCTGCAAGTGCTTCGAAGAGACCGATTACTCGAGCAAGGCCATCAGGAACATTGACATCGCGAGTTCCCGAAAGTCCCTTTGGGTTGCCACTGGCTTTTGAAAGACCAGAGATAAGAAAGATGATGGCCAGAAGGATTACAAGGACGACATGTGTTGTGTGCATAGGGCTACACGCTACTACACAACTAATTCACGCACGATTCGATCTGCAATCAGGCGCCCTTGAGGGGTCAGTTGCAAGGCTCCAAGCCCCCACTTTTCCAGATCGATATGACCAGTGTGCATATACGGTTCGGCTTTATTTTGCTGAATTTGGCTCAAGTTGTTGAGTGCAATTCCATCGCGCATTCGAATCTGTAACATAATCACTTCATCAGCAATTTGTGATGGAGATAAAATTTCACTTTCATGGATAGGTGACTTGTTTTCAAATAGTGCACTTTTATAAAGAGTTGGGTGCTTCACATTTGACCAACGCACTCCGTCAAGATGTGAATGCGCTCCCGGCCCAAGTCCCCACCAGTTCGCGTTCTTCCAGTAAGCAATATTGTGTTCTGATTCATGCCCAGGTTTAGACCAGTTACTTAATTCATACCAAGACAATCCCGATTCTTGGGTAAGTGAATCAACTAACAAATACATGTCGGCCATTAAATCATCATCTGGCATCGAAATATCTCCACGCTTAATTTGGCCAGCAAGTTTGGTGCCTGCTTCAACAATGAGTGCATATGCACTTATATGGTCCACTTGAAGCGATAACGCAGATTCAACGGAAGTGCGCCAATCACTCAAAGTCTCTCCTGGAGTTCCATAGATAAGATCAACACTCACACTTCTAAATCCAACTTCTCTGGCAAACCTCACTGCGCGCTCAACATTTAATGGATTATGAGTGCGATCTAAAGTTGCTAGCACATGTGGAATTGCAGATTGCATTCCAAATGAGATTCGATTAAATCCTGCATCTCGAAAAGCTTGCAATTTTGCTTGATCTACTGAATCAGGATTTGCCTCAAGTGTGATCTCGCAATCATTAGCAACTGACCAGCGTTCTTTGATTGCAGAAATAACCCGTCCTAAATCTCTTGCAGGGAGCAAACTTGGCGTTCCGCCACCAAAAAAGATTGTGGGCACCACGCCAGGTGCTTCTAGGTAAGCGTTATCGATTTCTTTCAGAACTGCATCAATATAATCACCTGAGACAGTTTCTAAAGATGCGCCATCTTTTAACTCGCTGGGCGTATAAGTATTGAAATCACAGTAGCCACAGCGCTTAATGCAGTAAGGGATATGTACATAAAAGGAAAGTTCTGTCACAGGATTTACTTCCGAGCGGCTTTCGCCTTTTCAATGTCAGCATCTGTGGCAAGGGCCGCAATGAAGGCTTCTTGTGGCACTTCAACACGCCCAACCATCTTCATGCGCTTCTTGCCCTCTTTCTGCTTTTCCAACAACTTGCGCTTACGCGATATATCTCCGCCGTAACATTTTGCCAGAACATCTTTGCGAATCGCACGAATGTTCTCGCGGGCAATAATGCGAGATCCAATAGCTGCCTGAATAGGGACTTCAAACTGCTGGCGCGGAATAAGTTCGCGCAACTTGCCTGTCATCATCAGACCATATGCATAAGCTTTATCTCGGTGCACAATTGCGCTAAATGCATCAACTGCTTCCCCTTGGAGCAAAATATCAACTTTTACTAAATCACCCTCTGCATCGCCAATCGCTTCATAATCTAAAGAAGCGTAACCGCGAGTGCTTGATTTCAATTTATCAAAGAAATCGAAAACAATTTCAGCTAACGGAAGGGTGTAGCGAATTTCAACACGATCTTCGGAAAGGTAGTCCATGCCAAGTAGTACTCCGCGGCGTTGTTGGCATAATTCCATAATGACTCCAATGAACTCACTTGGTGCCAAGATTGTTGAGCGAACAATGGGTTCTTCAACGCTAAGAATTTTGCCTTCAGGAAATTCGCTTGGGTTTGTCACGATCACTGATTTACCATCATCTAGCATCACATTGTAAACAACGTTAGGCGCAGTAGAAATTAGACTTAAATTTGATTCGCGCTCCAAACGCTCGCGCACGATCTCCATATGCAATAGGCCTAGAAACCCGCATCGGAAACCAAAGCCAAGGGCAGCTGAGGATTCTGGTTCATACACAAGGGCTGCATCGTTGAGTTGTAATTTATCAAGTGCTTCGCGGAGCAAAGGATAGTCGGCTCCATCTAACGGATATAGACCAGAGAAAACCATGGGTTTTGGATCTTTATATCCAGCAAGTGGATGCTTAGTTGGATTGTTGTAATTGGTAACTGTGTCACCAACTCGAGATTGGCGTACATCTTTAACACCGGTAATGAGATACCCAACTTCGCCAACTCCAAGACCTTTGCCTGGCACTGGTTCTGGAGAGATAACTCCCACTTCAAGCATTTCATGACGGACACCAGTTGAATACATTTGAATCTGATCTCGCGCTGAAAGATGGCCATCCATTACCCGAACATAGGTAACAACTCCGCGATACACATCGTAAACAGAATCGAAAATCAGCGCACGAGCTGGAGCGCTTGCATCACCTTGTGGTGGTGGAATCTGGGCAACAATTTGATCAAGCAGTTCTGCGACACCTTCACCTGTTTTACCCGAGACTCGCAAGCAATCACTAGGTTCGCATCCAATGAGCTTTGCTAATTCGGCAGCAAATTTATCGGGCTGTGCTGATGGTAAATCTATTTTATTGAGTACTGGAATAATTTTAAGATTGTTCTCCATCGCTAAATACAAGTTCGCTAGCGTTTGTGCCTCAATTCCTTGTGCACAATCAACAAGTAAGACTGCACCTTCAGATGCTGCAAGCGAGCGCGAAACTTCGTATGTGAAATCCACATGGCCCGGAGTGTCAATCATGTTGAGGATGTATTCCTTGCCATCGATACCTGATCGCCAAGGCAATCGCACAGCTTGAGACTTAATTGTGATGCCACGCTCGCGTTCAATATCCATACGATCGAGGTATTGCTCGCGCATATTACGAGGATCTACGACTTCGGTGATGCCCAGCATGCGGTCTGCCAAAGTAGATTTGCCGTGATCAATGTGGGCGATGATGCAGAAATTACGTATCTGCGCCGGGTCAGTAGCAGAAGGTTGTGGCGCTTTTGCCAGAGGAATTGCGGGCATTACTTAGCCTCGCTCTAGATAGAAAAGAAAATTAACGAACGCCGGCTTTGGTAGCCGATTTAGCCATTGATGATTTCTTATTGGCTGCAGTGTTCTTGTGAATAACGCCCTTGGCAACAGCAACATCTAGCGCCTGTGATGCAGAACGAAGTTCAGAGGTAATAACTGCGTTATCGCCGGCGGTAACAGCATCGCGGAATCTACGCACAGCGGTCTTGATTGACGAACGCACTGACTTATTGCGAAGGCGTGCTTTGTCATTGGTCTTAATCCGCTTGATCTGCGACTTGATATTTGCCACGTGCGATTGTCCTCATCTATTGCTGATTAGCTGACCCTGTTGGGCCAAGGAGAGGAAGGCTACCAGCGAGAGCGCTCAATGCTCAAATTACGAGCGTGCACGAGCAATGGTGGAGACCGCCCGCTC
The DNA here is from genome assembly GCA_945884695.1 of Streptomyces griseus. Taxonomy (GTDB): domain Bacteria; phylum Actinomycetota; class Actinomycetes; order Nanopelagicales; family Nanopelagicaceae; genus QYPT01. The sequence continues at coordinate 14,744 of CAMCYO010000009.1, read as the reverse complement.
TAGGGCATAAATGGGATCCACCGATGCCCCTTTTACATCTGCATCTGCCTGAGCAATTGAGGCCACAGCACTGGCAAGAGCGCGAGGTGTCCAACCACTGAGTTGACGACGTGCTTTATCTATTTGCCATGGAGCCATTCCTAATTCTCCGGCAAGTTCAAAAGATTTCGAACCGCGATTTGCTCCAGAAACTTTTGCAAGGCCCCGAAGTGCTGAAGCAATTGCACTAGTGACCATCACTGGATCTGTTCCTGTTGCAATAGCATTTCTCAAAGTTAAAAGCGCCTTTGTTACATCACCATCGAGTGTTGCATCTGCAACATCAAAGCCTGTGGTCTCAATTCGACCCTGGTGATATTTATCGATCATTGCCTCATCTATGACGCCAGTTGAATCGGATGCAATCTGACTACAGGCAGAGGCGAGCTCACGTAAATCTGAACCCGTTGCATTAATGAGGGCGCTTACCGCACCGGGTGTTGCCTTGCGCCCTAAATCTAAGAATAGATGTCGAACAAATTCTTGTTTCTCACTTTCCTTCTTGAGTGGTTCGCACAGCAAAATTTCGGGCTTTTCTTTCTTGATTCGATCTAATAGAGCCTTACCTTTTACGCCACCTTTGTGCACAAAAACAATAATCATTGTTGGATCAGGATCATCGAGGAATCGAATAACTTCTTCCTGAACATCGCTGACTAATTCTTGTAAATCGCGCATCACTAGCGCGCGCTTTTCTGAAAATAAGGAGGGAGCAAGTGCTTCTGCTACATCACCAATTTCTGCATCCTCACAGTAAATAGTAGAAATTTCATAGTCATCTTCACGAAGTGCTGTGAGAAGTTTGGAAAGTGCGCGGTCGGCAAGGGCTGATTCAGATCCAAGAAGCAGATAGTTGCTCATCCCAACCTCACTTTCTGCCACCATGCGCCAGAACTTGTCCGAACCTTAAAGCGATGCTGCCTTGCAGTGACTGCAATGGCGCCATTGGTATCGGTTCGGTAAATTGTGCTTCGAAGTCTAGCCAGCAAGGCAAGAGTTTGTGGCGCTGGATGCCCGTATGTATTTCCTGCGCCAACGCTAATTATGGAGATAATCGGTGAAAGACGTTCTGTAAATGCGATGTCCTGATACTTGGAGCCATGATGACTCACCTTATAGATATCTATCTTCCCTACCGAGTCCAAAATTTCTGCTTGTACCGGCGGTTCTATATCGCCGGCGACGAAGAGTGAGAAATCTGGTGCATTGAGCAAAAGTGCAAGACTGGAATTATTTATTGCCGATCCATCACCTGGTAGTACATCGAATGACTGTGCAGTGCTATCGGGCCACAAAATATCCAGTGAAATGTCACCTAGGTTGCTAGTCATAGTTGTCGAAAGTCCACGTTCTGCAATTACGATATGCGCTCGGATTCCGAGCACTTGCCTTATGTGATTACTTTCAAATATAGGTTCAGCATTGTTGCTCACCCACACTTGTCCAATGCTTCGGCCATGGATGACACCTGCAACACCCTCAACATGATCTGCATGAAAGTGAGTTAAAACTAGAAGTGGAATCTGCTTGACTCCAAGTTGATTAAGACAACGATCAACTAAGGCTGGATCAGGACCTGTATCAATAACAATTGCTCTGTGGTTTCCTAAATTGACAACCATCGAATCACCTTGCCCAACATTGCAATTTGCAACTTGCCAATCTCCTCCTGGCCACCTGCCAAGCCATGTCAATGACAATGCAAGTAGCGCGACTGCAATGATCACCTTTTTACGCCTTCTGACTAGCGCCAACACTGCGACCACCGTGAAGAGTGCAACTGAGAATCCAACTAAACCTGTCGAAAGTTCAAGGACAGGAAAGCGTGATGCCCATTTTGCGACGGAGGCAATCCACGAGGCTGGGAAGCGAACAAAGTAGAGAATGAACGAGCTCACATGTGGGGCAATTGGAGAAAGAATCGCAGCAATGAATCCAAATACCGTAATAGGTGCAACGACAGGTGCAACAAGAACATTGGCAATTACCGTCATCGGTCCGATATAGCCGGATAGTGCCACCAAGATTGGTGCGCACATCACCACAGCTGCAATTGGTGGGCTCAGTGCGCCTGCAATTTTCGTCGGTAAAAACTTGGACAACCCGAGCACAATGCGTGGAGCCAAAATTAAAAGTCCTGCCGTAGCTAAAACAGAGAGTGCAAATCCTGGATCGCGTGCTTGCCAAGGGTCGCCCACAACAACAATTGCAATAGCAAAGCCAAGTGCAGGCAGTGCATCACTGCGTTGCCCAACTGCTCGTGCAAAGAGAACAACACTTGCCATCGCAGCTGCTCTCAAGACAGAAGGTGAGGGCCGAACCAGTGCGATAAAGCCAGAGAGTGCAATTGCAGTAACGATCACTCTTATTCGGATCTTCCTAAAAAACCACTGCATACACCAGAGCACGAATAGAGAAATAATTGCAAAATTTGCACCGCTTACCGCCGTTAAATGTGTAAGCCCACATCTGCGCATCGCATCTCGAAATTGCGCACTCTGAAGTGAGGTATCTCCTAACACCATTCCTGGTATGAGCGCGCCTCCATCTCCACCGCTGCTCAGTTCACGCAGATGAGTGCGGATATTTCCAAGACTTCTTGCCCACTTAGATGGTGGAGTCAAAACTTTAATATCTCCGTGAATTATGAATAGAGCACCAACCCGGGATTCTTTACTATGTACAAGCACCCCACTGGCAGTCAATGTTTGGCCAGGCAATAAGGTACTCACCGATCTATTTTGACTGATGACTCTTACTGGAATCCGAAGAGTGAATTCTTCACTTGTATTCCCAACGCTTTGCGCACTTGCCAAGAAACTATAACTTGCCGGCGCTAACTTGGATCCGAAAACTTTTGCCTTTGTAAGTGTTGGATCAGTAGATATCTGTACTTTAAGAGTCGCACTCTGACCTATAAATTGTTGCAGTGCGGAGTTTTGCAAACTCATTTGGCGCAAGGACATGACTCCTGAGCCGAGTAATAGCGCGCACGCAATAACGACAATGACACTTTTGCCTCTGCCTAAAGCAATGAGCCCGACAAATAAGAGAATTAATGTTGTACGCCATGGCGCTACCCAGCTTTGCGATAGTGCACCGATCCAAATAGCACTCCCAAGAGTGAGCGCCCGATAATCTTTTACACGCGGACTTTGCTTTTGAGTTGTGCGAATTTTGCACTTCCAATCCCAGAAACCTTCTGAAGATCTTCAATCACACTAAAGGGTCCATTAACTTTCCGATACGTAACTATGCGCGCTGCGATGACGGGACCAATGCCTGGCAACAAATCAAATTGGGCAAGAGTGGCTCTATTGATGTTAAGTGGGCCGGTAAGTTTCTTGACCACAGTTGTAGCAATACTTTTTGAAATTGCTGTTGGGAGATTGGGGTCAACGTAGATTTGCTCGCCATCTTTAATGATGCGAGCTAAGTTGAGATCGCTCACATCCATTCCAGGTTTCGCGTTGCCCGCTATTTTCAGCGCATCAATCACTCTCGAATTGGCTGGAAGTGAATAAACACCAGGCAGATTAACTCCGCCGGCGACATCGACTGTGATATTTGGTGGAGCGATAATGAGTGGCTCGGCCATCGCGATCGGTTGAGAGTGTCCGCGAAAGACCACACCGGCAGATAGCACGCAAACTACAGCCACGACTATAAGAAGTGAGCGCTTTTGTATCTGTGAAAAGCGTAGATCGGAAAACCAATCCTGGATTTGTTCCTTATAACTATTGAGAAGTTGATTCATGCCCCAAGTAAAAGGGAGGTAATTTCTCTTGAAATCTAGATTCTGGCTCGCTGTTCACAAATTAAATCTGTTGATGAGCGAATTCAATCGAGCCTATATAACGATGTTGACCAATTTTGGCGCTCTTGTGATGATCTTACTAATCGTTGCCCCAGCCAATTCCTTGGCAATTAATGGATGAGCCAACGCTTGAGCCTCTAGGTCACTATCTGAAATAGTTGGCGAAACTTCAAGGCGTTCTTTGATTTTGCCATTAATTTGAATAACTGCAATCACCGAATCTGCAACAAGTAAGGTTTCATCGACACTTGGCCAGCCTGCAAGTGCAATCGCTGGCTTATGTCCAAGACGTTCCCACATTTCCTCTGCTGTGTAGGGGGCAACAAGTGAGAGCATGATGGCAATTGCTTCAACTGCCTCACGCGCTGCAGGATCTGCCGGACCACATCCAGAATCAATTGCTTTACGTGCAGAATTTACTAACTCCATGATGCGCGCAACGGCCACGTTAAATCTAAATGACTCAACTGCAAATCCGGCATCGTGCACTGCTTTATGTGTTGCTTTGCGCAGTGAAAGATTACCTTGAGAAAAATCAGCACCTGGTGCGCTAGTGATATCACCCGATAAACGCCATGCGCGGTTAAGAAACTTTACAGATCCAGAAGGTGAAACATCTGACCAATCCACATCGTCTTCAGGAGGACCAGAAAAAACCATGGATAAACGAATTGCATCCACACCGTGGTTGGCCAATTCATCCGAGAGTTTGACTAAGTTCCCACGGCTCTTGCTCATGGCAGAACCCGACATCACAACCATTCCTTGATTGAGAAGTCGGGTGAAAGGTTCGTTAAATGAGAGCATTTTCATGTCATATAAAACTTTTGTAAAGAAGCGAGAGTAGAGAAGATGCAAGATTGCGTGGGTTACTCCCCCAACGTATTGATCAACAGGTAGCCATGTATCAATACTTTCACGGCTAAATGCTTGGGTGTGATCGGTGCTGCTTGGGTAGCGTAAGAAATACCATGATGAATCAACAAATGTATCCATCGTGTCCGTGTCACGCTGTGCTGGTGTACCGCACTTGGGACAAGGAACATTTACCCAATCGGTGGCAGCGCCCAATGGTGAAGTTCCTTTTGGTTTGAGATCCAGACCTTGCGCATTAGGCAATTTGACTGGCAAAGAATCAAGGGGCGCACCTACATCTCCACACTTTGGGCAATGGATAATCGGAATCGGTGTACCCCAATAACGCTGACGTGAAATAAGCCAATCACGCAATCTGTAATTGCGCGCTGATTTTCCAAGTCCATCGCGTTCTAACTGTGCGTTGATAAAGGCAATTGCTTCATCTTTAGGTTTTCCATTCAGCGGCCCAGAGTTAATCAAAGCGCCATCTCCGGCGGTTGCAATGCCAGAAAGAGCAGGATCTTCTTCTCCGGTATCAACCACAACTCGCACAGGTAATTTCATTGCCCGTGCGAAATCTAAATCGCGTTGATCGTGAGCAGGCACAGCCATGATTGCGCCAGTTCCATAATCAGCTAAAACGTAATCACTAGCCCAGATTGGTAACTTTTCGCCGTTGACTGGATTAATGGCATATCTTTCAAGGAAAACGCCACTCTTTGGGCGATCAGTGGCGAGACGATCAATATCACTGTCAGCTTTAATTTTTTCAAGGTATGTGTTGAATTCCTTTTCAACCGCTCTGCCTTTTGCTAATTCTGTGGCTAGATCGCTATCGGGCGCAACGACAAAAAATGTTGCCCCGTACAAAGTATCTGGACGAGTTGTATAAATCGTTACGGGCTCTGCGCGTCCTTCAATCTGGAAATCCACGTTAGCGCCAGCGGAGCGACCGATCCAGTTACGTTGCATCGTTAAAACTTTTTCTGGCCACTGACCTTCAAGTTGAGACATATCATCTAATAGGCGATCGGCATAGTCGGTAATCTTGAAATACCACTGCGTTAATTTCTTCTTCGTAACTGCGGTATCGCATCTCTCGCACAGGCCAGCAACTACTTGCTCATTTGCTAATACTGTTTGGCAAGAAGGGCACCAGTTAACTTTTGATGCTTTGCGGTAGGCCAGCCCGCGTTCGAACATTTGCAAAAATAACCACTGGTTCCAACGATAATATTCAGGATCGCATGTATTAAATGTCCGATCCCAATCAAATGAACATGCATATCGACGCATCGATGCTTTCTGCACAGCAATATTTTCATAGGTCCAAATTGCAGGATCAATATTTCTTTTAATCGCAGCATTTTCGGCTGGAAGTCCAAAAGCATCCCACGCGATTGGGTGCATAACATTGAAACCTTTTTGTACCCAATAACGGGCAATAACATCACCTAGCGCATACGCCTCGGCATGGCCCATATGTAAATCTCCCGATGGATACGGGAACATATCTAAAACATATTTCTTAGGGCGCTTATCTTCTGGACGCCCAGATTTAAATGGAGCTAGCTGATCCCAGATGGGTAACCATTTTTCTTGCACATAAGCGACGTCATAGCCTTCATGTACAAAATCGCGAGTGTTATCAGCAGACATGTGCCAAGGTTACAGCCATTGCACGCCAGTAAGTTCTTCACTGACACTCCAAAGGTTGCTTGCAAGATTTTGGTCGTATGAACTGGATATTCCACGAGTTATTTTTGGATATCCGCGCATTTCAAAGAGTCCATCTGGGCCAATGTAGGAAGAACTGGCAATACCTGGCAGAGTCGATGCGCACAGAGTAGGAAGTGCGCCGCGGGCTGAACTTTGAGCAAAGAGAGAGTTCATGCCAGAGGTAACTTTCTCTTCAAGATTTGCACCGCGCATTTCAGGGCCAACACTTTGAAGATGTGTTGCCGACCAGCCAGGGTGCACCGCTACAGAAGTTATGTTCCAATTTTTTGCTTGGCTTCTACGGTGAAGTTCGTGAATGAATAACAAATTAGCTAACTTACTTGCACCATATGCGCTCCACGGTTTGTACTGACCTTGAGCCAATGCACGCGCGCGAATTGCGCTCATGCTGTTGTCGCCAAAACTTCCAAAGCGATGTGCCTGACTCGAAACTGCGACTACGCGATCTTTTATTTGCTTTCGTAATAATCCAGCTAGAGCAAAATGCCCCAAATGATTTGTGCCCATCTGTAATTCAAAGCCATCTTTGGTCCGCATCAATGGGGTTGCCATTACTCCAGCATTGAGTATCAGCACATCGAAATCATGTGTAAGATTTGCTGCAAATTTTTTCACTGATTTCAGATCTGTTAAATCTAAAATTCCATAGGACAAGCGACCTTGCCCAAGTTCGGCCATAGTCGCTTCACCTTTTTGCGCCGAGCGCGCTGTAATTGTGACATCTCCACCAGCGCGCGCTAATTGGCGGGCGGCTTCTTTGCCGATTCCACTAGTGCCACCTGTGATGAGAAATCTCTTTCCCGAAATATTCCCGATATCAGTTGCTTTCCACCCGCGCGGAATAGTTGTCATCTCTTTACACGTCCTTTGCGATATCGATTAAATAATTTCTACGTGGAGCTGAGGGGACTTGAACCCCTGACCCCCTGCATGCCATGCAGGTGCGCTACCAGCTGCGCCACAGCCCCGAACTTGAGAACTCCGACCTTATCGCAGGTTCGGCTCAGCACCACTTTCTTCTCCGTAAATAGGCTCTGGAATAGAGCCTGCATTATGTTCTACTAAATTCCAGCCTCGTGGATTTTGTTGAAGTATCGACCATGCCGCATTAGATAATCCCCCTAATACGCCCCAATGTGATTGTGGTAACTCCAATAATTTTCCTAAAACACATCGTGATGTTCCACCGTGAGTTGTAACAATGAGGAGTTGTCCTTCTCCCCCCTTTGCCAACGCGTTGTTAATAGCACCTACTGCGCGCTCGGCCACTTCGGTGCGACGTTCTCCGATTGTTCCGGCAGGTGAGTTATCACCATCAATCCAGCGTAAAAAATTGGCAGAGTCAGTCTCGCGATTTTCTTCACCAGTCTTGCCTTCCCAATGTCCACCGTTGGTTTCGCGAAGATTTTGATCGACTTCCACGGGAAGCCTGACCAAATCAGCAAGTGCTCGCGCTGTGGCGATGGCACGTTGCAAATCACTAGAAATAATTCCAGTTGGTTTCATTCCCGCTAATAATTGTGCAGCTCGTTGGGCTTGATACACACCGACATCATTCAGTGGAATATCTGAATGACCTTGAAAACGATTATTTATGTTCCAATCGGTCTGACCATGGCGCCATAAAACAATGCGATGTGCTTTAGGCATGAGATACGTCGTCCGTTTCCAAATCAAGGGTAATAACAGGGCAATCGTTCCAAAGTCGATCTAGCATGTAATAGCGACGAAGTTCTGCACTTTGAATATGAACAACTAAGTCGCTGTAGTCAATCAAGATCCACTCCGCGCCATTTTCTCGTCGCACTGGTTTTTGACCTGCTTCTGACATTTTTCGCTCAACTTCATCAGCAATAGCACCCACTTGAGGCGAATTTGCGCCGGTAACAATGAGAAATACTTCAGACAAAACCAACTGTTCAGAGAGGTCTATTGCTACCAATCCTGTTGCTAATTTCTCAAGGGCAGCCTGAGCTGCAATCTTTGTGCTGGCAATGACATCTTTACTTGCGACCATAAAGGTTTTTCTCCTTGATATACGTGGCAACGTTCGAGGGTGAATCCTCAAGATGTGACTGCGTAAGAGTTCGAATTGTAGTGGCAGAGATTGGCAAAGCGTTAATGTCTAATCCTTCACCATCTCGTGCAATAACCAAGATTTCCACCAGTGATTGTAATTGTGCACTTTCATGCCAATTGCTGATACCTGCATATGCATCTGAGCCAAGAATTAAAAGAAAGTGTGCCTCAGGTCGATTTACTATAAATTCCTTCACCGTATCGATTGTGTAACTTGGACCACTTCGATTAATTTCACAATCGCTCACGCTCACATGGGATGAAGCCTCTGCCGGCAATTGCGCAACAGCAATTCGTGCCATTTCCAATCGATCTTGTGCAGATGCAATCGGTGCACCACTTCGCATCCATGGTTGCCCTGCCGGAATCACAATAAGTTCATCAATAAGGTCTCGTGCAAATAGTTGGGTTATCACATGCATGTGCCCCTTATGGATTGGATCAAAAGTTCCTCCATAAAGACCTATGCGAATTGCACTCATCACTTGCCTCCTAGAAGTTTGGTGAATTGTGCTTCATCAAGAACTACAACACCTAATTCTTGAGCCTTGGCCAATTTAGAACCAGGGTCATCGCCAGCCACCAAGTAGTTAGTGTTCTTGGAAACCGAACTCGAAGCTTTACCACCATGTGATGCGATGATCTCACTAATTTCATCGCGCTTGTAATCCACTAGTGAGCCAGTGACAACAAATGTCATTCCTGCCAGAGTCTGTGGGGCTGATTTACTCTGCGTGTGAACCATTGTGACACCAGCTTGTGCCCACTTGCTAATAATTGCGCGATGCCAATCTTCGCTAAACCACTCAATTATCGATTCTGCAATTGTTTCACCGATGCCATCTACGGAAGAGAGTTCTTCAACGTTTGCTTTAGAAATTGCTTCGACTGAACCAAAAACACTAGCCAATGTTTGAGCAGCAGTTGGCCCCACATGACGAATGGAAAGGGCAACAAGTGTGCGCCACATCGGCCGAGTTTTTGCTTGTTCCAGCGCGCTCAGTAATTTCTCTACGTTCTTGCCTTCACTTCCATCTTTTTTTGTGAAAAATTCTGACTTACCCAACTCTTTAGTCGTCAACGAAAAGAGATCAGATTCATCAACAATGATCCCACCGCTCAATAGCGCTTGTGCTGCCTCATACCCAAGGAGATCAATATCTAAAGCAGAACGGGATCCGATGTAAAAAATGCGCTCTCGCAATTGTGCAGGGCAACTTTGAGTGTTGGGGCAACGGATATCAATATCCCCTTCTGTAATTGCACGAAGGGTCGACGCACAATCCGGGCAGTTGGTCGGCATAACAAAAGCTCGCTCACTACCCGTGCGTTTTTCGATCACTGCGCTGAGTACTTCTGGAATAACATCACCGGCTTTTCGAATGACTACTAAATCCCCAATGAGAATTCCTTTTCTCACAATCTCTTGAGCGTTATGTAAGGTGGCATTAGATACCATACTTCCTGCAACTTTTACGCTCTCCATAAAGGCGAAAGGTGTTACGCGACCAGTGCGTCCGACGCTAACTCTGATATCTAATAACCGAGTTGTCACCTCTTCTGGGGGATATTTGAAAGCGATAGACCATTTTGGTGCACGAGAAGTTGAGCCTAACTTCTCTTGTAGGGATCTTTGATTTACTTTAATAACCACGCCATCTATTTCGTGTTCAATGTCATGACGATGCTCTTCATAATGAGCAATAAAGTCAGATACTTCCTTGCGAGTTTTTAGAACCCTAAATCGTGAGCTTGTCGGTAACCCCAACTGTGCTAGCGCTTCATACGCCAAGCTTTGAGTTGCAAAAGTTTCACCTTCTACTGCGCCCACTCCGTGGACTACAACGCTGAGTGGGCGAGATGCCGTTACGCGTGGATCTTTTTGACGTAGCGAACCTGCAGCAGCATTTCGAGGATTTGCAAAGAGTGCTTTACCTGCCTCTTCTAGGGATTCATTAAGCTCATTAAATGCTAATAACGGAAAGAAAACTTCACCCCGTACTTCAATAAGAAAGGGAATATCTTTACCCTTTAATGTGTGCGGAAGATTTTTAATGGTTTTCACATTGAGGGTCACATCCTCACCAGTTACTCCATTTCCGCGAGTAAGTGCTCTGGTTAAAACTCCAGCCTCATAGCGTAAGTTAATCGCCAGACCATCGACTTTGAGTTCGCAGAGCCACTGCGCAGCCTCAACTTCTTTCTCTACGCGATCAAACCACGAATCCAATTCGGGTTTATCAAAGACGTTATCCAAACTCATCATCTTCTCTAGATGATCATGTTGCTCAAAAGTAGTGGCAAATCCCCCACCGACACTTTGTGTTGGCGAATCCACCTCACGCAACTCTGTGTGCTTCTTTTCAAGATCTATGAGTTCTCGCAATAACTCATCAAATTGCGCATCAGTAATTGTGGGTTTATCTAGAACATAATAAAGAAATTGATGATCTCGGATCAGCGTGGTCAATTCAGATATGCGACTCCTGGCGTTTGTACTCATGAAACTGTTTCACATACTGTTGCCGAACCGACAACTCGATCACCATCGTAAATAACCATTGCTTGCCCAGTTGCTAAGCCAAGAAGTGGGTCTTCTAATGTTGCAACCAGCTGGCTGCCATCGAATGAGTATGTGCAAGGTAGCGCTTGTCCATGTGCTCGGATTTGAACAAAGCCTTGATTTGGTTTATCTGTAACTGCCGGACCACACCACACGGGATTTTCACCAAACATTTTCGTAATTGCTAACTCTTCACGCGCACCAACAACGACAGTGTTTGTTTTGGGTTCAATCTTTAGAACAAACCTAGGTGAACCGTCGTCAGTTGGAACAGAAAGGCCAAGGCCTTTACGTTGCCCGATTGTGTAGGTATATGCACCTTTATGCTCACCGATTTTTTTGCCACTTTGATCCACAATTGGACCAACTTCACTCCCAAGGCGATCATGCAACCAACTTGCGTTATCACCTGAAGGAACAAAACAAATGTCGTGGCTATCGGGTTTATTTGCCACATAGAGCCCACGCTCTGCTGCCTCTTTGCGAATATCAACTTTCTCTGTATCCCCTAATGGAAACATTGCTCCAGCAATTTGCTCAATGGTGAGTACTGCTAAAACATAAGACTGGTCCTTTGAATTATCAATGGCGCGATGCAATGTTTTTCCCATAGAGCCCTCGCGAGTAATCGCGTAGTGACCTGTAACAACACCATCAAACCCCATTACTCGCGCGCGATCGAGAACGGCGGCAAACTTAATCTTTTCATTGCATCGCAAACATGGGTTTGGAGTTCGACCCGATGCGTATTCGGAGAGAAAGTTCTCAACAACTCCTTGGTGAAACTCTTCAGCCATATCCCAAATATAGAAAGGGATACCGACAACGTCAGCGGCACGTCTAGCATCATGTGAATCTTCGATTGTGCAACAACCCCTAGCTCCAGAGCGATATTTCTGTGGGTTTGAAGCAAGTGCCAAGTGCACCCCTGTCACTTCGTGGCCGGCATCGACCGCACGTGCCGCTGCTACTGCAGAATCAACTCCACCGCTCATTGCCGCAATAAGTTTCATCGCAAATTCGCCGCTCGTGCTTGATTAATGACTGCTGGCAGTAAATCAATAACTTTTGCAATTTCTAAATGAGTTGTTGTTGCACCTAGTGAAAAACGTAAAGAAGAACGAGCGCTCTTATCATTGTGTCCCATTGCTAGAAGAACATGGCTTGGCCGTTGCACACCTGCAGTACATGCAGATCCAGTTGATGCAGATATTCCTTTGCTATCTAAGAGAAGTAACAAAGTGTCACTTTCAGTACCAGGGAAAGTGATATTTACAATTCCAGGAAGTTGATCAGATGCAGAGCCGCCGTTTACGAATGCATCTGGGATTGCTTTAAGTACTCCTGCAGTAAATTCTTCCCGCAACTGTGCAATATCTTTTACTGGAATTGGTAATCCAGATGCCACAGCAAAGCCAACGATCGAAGGGGCATTGAGCGTTCCACTGCGGATATCGCGCTCTTGTCCTCCACCGTGCAAAATTGCAGGTATATCGATGCCACGTTTTAAAACCAGAATTCCAATTCCAAGTGGGCCCCCTATTTTGTGCGCACTCAGCGTCATTGCAGTTAGGCCTAATTCTGAAAATGAAAGGGGTACCTTGCAAAAACTTTGAACGCTATCGCTATGGACGGGAATTGATGCCACGTTCGCTATCGCGACAATTTGCGCAATGGGTTGAATAACGCCTGTTTCGTTATTGGAATGCATGACAGAAATGACTGCAATCTCATCGCCACGGTTATCAATGAGTGCCTTAAGGGCGCCCAAATCGATGACACCGTGCTTATCAACTCCAATTACAATAACCTCTGCGCCATCATGATCATGTAGCCAATGCGCTGGATCTAAAATTGCGTGGTGTTCAATAGCGGAAATGACTACCACATTTCGTCCAAGTGGTCGGTTCTTCCAAAAAAGACCCTTAAGCGCGGTGTTATTTGCTTCGGTTCCAGAACCAGTGAAGATTATTTCACTTGCATGACATCCAATAACTTTTGCCAACTGTTCGCGTGCTTGCTCTAATTCTTTTCGAACTTCACGACCTTGTGTGTGCAAACTTGATGGATTGCCAAGTTTTTCTAATTGAACACTCATGGCCTCAATTGCACCTTCAACCATGGGCGTAGTCGCCGCGTGGTCTAAGTAGATGGACATGCGCTCAGTCTAGGACTTACGAGCGCGCACGCCCTCCGTTGCTTGAGGTAGGACCGCAAAGAGATCTCCTACAACGCCGAAATCAGCTAATTCAAAGATAGGGGCTTCAGGGTCTTTATTGATAACCACAATTGTCTTACTCGTTTGCATTCCGGCTCGGTGCTGAATGGCACCAGAGATTCCACATGCAACATAGAGATCAGGACTTACCGTTTGGCCAGTCTGTCCAACTTGGAGTGAATGCGGATACCAACCCGCGTCCGTTGCTGCACGAGACGCACCAACTGCTGCCCCTAATAAATCTGCAAACTCTTCAACCGGTTTGAAATCTCCATTTGTTCCGCGACCACCGGAAACAACAACACTTGCTTGTGCTAACTCTGGACGCCCACCTTTAACAAATGGGGAGGATGACATAACCTCAGCGCTCTTTGCTCCATCGCTTAATGTAAATGTTGCAGTAGTTACTGCAGGCGTGCACGGTGCAAGGTCTGCAGTAATCGCATTCGGTCTTACTGTAATTATTGGAGTTCCGTGGCTGACACGAGAATGAACTGTTGTTGAGCCACCGAAAACTAACTGGGTGCAGCTTAAATCTGAAGCAACATCAACAGCGTCGGTAATAATTCCAGAATCCGTTGCTACGGCAACTCTACCTGCTAATTCTTTTCCAAATGCGCTCGATGTAATGAGTACTGCGTCTGGCTTATTGGTCAAGACAAGCTGTGAGAGAGCATCGCTAAATGCTGGCACCGAGTGCTTAGCAAAATCATCACTTTCGACAATGATTACATTGGCGATGGGGCTTTGGGTAATTGCACCGGCTAATGCAGAACCTTTACCTGCTCCTGCAAAAACAATCGCAGTAACAGATCCAATTCGTGCACCACATGTTGCAAGTTCAAAAGTTGTTTTAGAAAGATTTTCTCCAACGAATTGTGCGACTACGTACACAGTGCTCATATTAATTTCTTATCTGCAAGGTAGTTGACGAGCGCTTCGCCACCTTTACCTTCATCGACAACTTTTACTCCAACAGTCCGGGGTGGTCTTGGTGAAGCATCCGTGACCGAACTCCAGGAGTTTTCGCTACTAACGCCAACTATTGCCAAGGAACGTATATCCATAGTCTTCTTCTTCGCCGCCATAATTCCTTTAAAGGATGGGTATCGAGGCTCATTGATCTTTTCGATAACGCTAATAACCGCTGGAAACTTAGCTTTCATCGTGTCCACGCCATCTTCTGTCACCCGTGTAATTGTTACTTCGCTCGATGCTGCATTAACTACAACAGAGCCTGCAAAAGTTAATTGCGCCCAACCAAGTCTTTGCGCCAACATGGCAGGAACCACACTCATTCGCGCATCTGTTGATTCTGTACCACACAGCACTAAGTCAAATCCACCACTTGTAATTGCACTAGCCAATACTTTTGAAGTCATTAGGGAATCAGCGCCAACCAAACCGGCATCCGTAATAACAATCGCATC
>CAMCYO010000008.1 GCA_945884695.1 Streptomyces griseus | reverse complement strand
TCAGAGTTAGGTTTCACGGAAGTCACATCTGCTGACAATAGATAATCTCTCCAGTAATCCTTTGAGCTTAAAAGATTTGTTTTATTATTAGACTTAAAAGCCACTGCGAATTGCCTCATCTTTATGAATGTTTCAGGATTTCCTTTACTAGTCACAAGAATGCCAAAGTATTCAGCGCCCCCCTCTTCAACCCAGCATGGAAATGATGATTTGTACTTATCTGTTTGAGCATTTTGGACGTTATGAAAAAATTCATGGGCAACTCGTGGCAAAAAATCAATCTCTGTCAAGATCGAAGGATCTGTCATAAAGTAAAAATCAGTTGCTTTACCACCTCCCTGTGTCGTATGAGCATCCCATACTCTTTGCTTGTCTGAGCGAAAACTAGTTTCGCAATTGGGGGCGTACATTTGCAAGTGGGAATCTCGCCACTTACAAATGAATTTTATGTCATCTAAAGTGCCAACAATGACTTGTAGGGGTGCGTCAATTTTTGTATATGCACTCCAAAACTCGATATTCTCTACATATTGCTTGGTTATTTCTTCCTTAATCTTGTTATTAACTGTGTCTGAATATCGCCAAGTCAACTCTACTTTTGGAAAGGCTGAGGATTTAGCAGGAAATGCTTTTTCCATAATTTTGATTGCTGAAGAGCCAGTCGCATTCCATCTTTTGGCAAAATTTAATGAGCTTGATGGCTTCGTATTGCCCTTATCCCAAATCAATTTAGTTCCAGACTTTATGCAGGTAAAAGTCTTTGTGCCAACAACAGATTTACTTCCGACCTTTGTGCACTTTGCACCCGCCTGAGCAGCAGCATTTGCTGGAATTAGGGAAGAAGATAGGAAAAGAGAAAGTATTGATAAGAATGCAATCAGCCTCTTATTCATATATAGAGCGTAAATTGTGTATTTAGTTATTACAAGGGATATCCGCCTAAATCTGTTCAAAATCTAGAAATTGTCAGACCCAATCCCCAATATTGGAGATAGTTCAAGATCGGTTACATCAATATGTGGACCATGTGAGTACATAACCCCTATTGGGGTTCGAGTCCCTCACAACCCACTTAGAAATGCGCAGGAATCACGATCTCGTTGTACTGCAAGAAGCCGGGTTTAAAAGGCGGATCAAAACGACAGATTCGGGTTTCATCAGAGAGCGCGATGTTGGCTTTAGAAGCGCTTGCCCGAAGTTCCATGACCATCTTTCGTGATAGTTCATCGTTTGCTCTTCCGCGGAATGATTTGGCAACGCATGTTTCGGTATCTAATTCGCGTAATTGAACTTGTGAATCGTTGGGATGTGGCAAGTGGCCCACGGTGCTACCGGATGGCATCACAAACGAGACGTACCATTCGGAGGATTCGGAAATATCTGTTTTTTGGGCGGTGATTACCGGGGCAGTCATCGCAATTTTTTGCGATGACTTGTTTCCCTTTGAAATGTAATTAAATAATGAGGCGAAAGCGCTACTTGTTGCAGTTGAGTACTGGGCAGAAATTTTGACCTCTGCGATAACGCAAGGGAGATATTCACGAAGCTCAAAATCCTCATAGGTTCGTAGCACTTTAAATTCTTGCCGTTCAGTCATAAATCTGTAGCCACCTTATCCAAATGCACGTATAGGGCGAACATACCTATCTATACCGTTCCCTTCAGAACTGGTAACTCCGGTCCCTAGATCCATCGCCCAGGAATTTACTAATGAATCTTGCGATGAAGACCAGTACGGGGCGCCGGTAGCAATCTGCCCCATCACGTTGCGCTTATCAAATAATAGTGAGAGTTCATCTTTCGAAGGTAAGAACCAATCAGATTTTCCACCACCGCGATAGTTGGAGGCAACTTTTGCAGCCACAAAAGAATCAGCGCCCTCGGTTCCACATTGTGTAATTACCGCTGAAGTATTAGTGGCGCCTTTCCCCGTAAGAACTGATGTCACCAAACTAGTTAACGTTGGAGAGCAAAAAGGAACCACGGCGTCGGAGTCGCCGTTCCACGTTGGCGGTGCGACTTCTAGATATTTCCAGGATCCAAATGTGGTTCCACTTTGCACATAGAAAACTATTCCACCACCTGGACCCGTATCACCGACAACGCAATTTCCACCAGCACTTGAACATCCAAGTGATGAACTTGAAATAGTTGGTGAGGGGGTTGGTGTTGCAGACGGAGCCGAGGTGGGCGAAGGCGATGGAGTAGAGCTAACTGTTGGAGTTGGGTTTGGGATGGCCGATGATGTTGAAGAGGGGGATGCACTTGGTGAGGCAGAGGCTGTTGGTTTTGGAGTGGCTGTTGGAGTGACTTTTGGTGAGGGGCTGACTTTGGCTACCGGCTTCTTAACAATTACGCCTTTGCTCCAAACAAGTTTGCCTTTAACTTTAATGCATGTGTATTTCTTTCCGTTTACTGTAGAAGTTTTGCCAACTTTGCTACACGTGGCGCCGGTCTTAACTGCTCCCTGAGCCATTGATGTTGATGAAATAAACAAGGCTGCTGATATGGCTATGACAAGTACTCGTCGAAACATGGTCATTTTTCCTCTAGAGCGTTGCTAGTTCAAATGTAGAAGAAGTCAGTCTCTTCATTATGCAATCGCGATTGCATCAACAACGAAAACTAAAGTTTCGTTAGGACCGATTGATCCGCCACCGGCAGCGCCATAGCCAAGATCTGGTGGGATAACTAATAGTCGTCTTCCTCCAACTTTCATTCCAGGAATGCCTTGTTGCCAACCAGCAATCACACGAGCAAGTGGGAAAGTTGCGGGTTCTCCACTAGCCCAAGAAGATTCAACAACTTTTCCTGTAGACCACGCCATGAGTGTGTAATGAACTGTCATTGTTGATTCTGCAACTGCTGGGCTACCAGTTCCTTCAAAAATATCTTTAGTTATGAGCGTTGTTGGTGGAGTACCAGAAGGAGCAGAGATAGTTGGCTCCATTCCTTGATCTCCAGTTACGGTTGGAAGATTTGTTGATGATTCAGCCACTTTAGAACCCCCACAAGCAGTAAGTGATGCAACGGATACGAGCACAGCCAAAGCTAGAGCTAGTTTCTTACCACGCATTTATTCGTTCCCTATCTCTTTAATTAGTGTGAAATCGCCCCCGCCAAGTTGGCCTTGCGAATTATAGAGCTCAAGTTTTGCACGAGTGTCGGCAATATCTAAATTACGCATTGTTAATTGCCCAATACGATCTACTGGGCCAAAGGCTGCGTTTTCTGTGCGCTCCATAGAAAGTTTTTCAGGGTGATAACTCAGTGCAGGTCCCGTTGTGTTGATAATGGAAAAATCATCACCGCGGCGCAGTCTGATAGTTACCTCACCTGTTACAGCCGATGCCACCCAGCGTTGTAAGGATTCACGATGCATCAGAGCTTGTGGATCTAACCAACGTCCTTCATAGAGAAGGCGCCCTAGGCGTCGACCTTCTGAATGGTAATTTGCAATGGTGTCTTCATTATGAATTGCACTGACTAATCGCTCGTAAGCGATAAATAGCAGCGCCATTCCCGGTGCTTCGTAAATTCCACGGCTCTTTGCCTCAATGATTCTGTTTTCAATTTGATCCGCCATACCAAGACCGTGGCGTCCACCAATTGCATTGGCCTCCTTCATCAGTGCAACAACATCAGTGAAATCTTTACCGTTAATTGCAACAGGGCGGCCTTGGGCAAAGGAAATCTTCACATCTTCTGTTGCAATCTTTACCGACTCATCCCAGAAGCGCACTCCCATGATTGGTTGAACGATCTCTAAGGAGGTATCGAGGTTTTCTAAACTCTTGGCTTCATGTGTTGCGCCGAGAATATTGGCATCGGTTGAATACGCCTTTTCGGTGCTATCTCTGTAGGGCAACTTGTGGGCAACTAGCCACTCAGACATCTCTTTGCGTCCACCTAGTTCTTTTACAAAGTCCGCATCGAGCCAAGGCTTATAAATCTTTAAGTTGGGATTTGCTAAAAGTCCATAACGATAAAAACGCTCGATGTCGTTTCCTTTATATGTTGAACCATCTCCCCAAATTTCCACTTTATCGTGCATCATTGCACGCACTAATAGGGTGCCAGTTACTGCTCTACCCAGTGGAGTTGTATTGAAATATTGCTTTCCGCCTGAGCGAATATGGAATGCTCCGCAAGCAATCGCTGCTAAACCTTCTTCAACAAGTGAGGTCTTGCAATCAACTAACCGTGAAATCTCTGCGCCGTATTCTTTGGCGCGGCTAGGAACGGTTTCAATATTTGGCTCATCGTATTGACCAAGATCTGCGGTGTATGTGCAAGGAATTGCTCCCTTTGCTCTCATCCATGCAACGGCAACAGATGTATCAAGCCCACCAGAGAAAGCAATGCCCACTTTTTGCCCAACGGGCAAGGATGCGAGGACTTTTGACATGGTGACAGCCTAATGCAGCCTTACGCGTAGATGCGGACCATTTACTGGTGGTTGCTTATGAATTGCGAATTTATGAAGGTGAAATAACGGCAGTGCCTTTTTCGTGTGGCAAAAACCTCAATGTATGACCGGGCATGGCCTTTGCAAAAGATTCTGCCATTGCGTGTTCACCTTCGCGATTGGCATCATCAATGATTACTACAGCCTTGGGTGATAATTTCGATGCTAATTCGAGTAACGCACCTGTGCGAGCTTTAGGATCTTTTGAACCTGGAGGTCCGTCAATGACGAGCAAATCTATCTGCGATATGTCGGCAAAAGATTTGCGTGAATACCAAGTTCTTTCTGCATCGTATTGCTCAAGCGGTGCAACGCGGATTTCAACACCTGTAATGGAATGTTGCTCCAATACATTTCTTGTAACTTGAGCAAATTCGGCCGAATGATCAAAGCTTATAATTTTACTCTGCGATCCTGCGGGTAAAGATTTAGCCAGGACTAGCGTGGAAATTCCAGAACCAAGCTCGACAATAAATTTTGGTTGATGTGCTTGTACATTCTCAACAAGAGTCATAAGTAGATCTGGTGATGCAGCCCAGCTGCGAGTTGGTGGGATGGGTTGAGTAAAGTTAAGGAGATTCAACAGTTGAGCGTGAATCTCACTTTGGCGATAATGCTGCCATTGATTGGCATCGTTTTCTTTTAACCCTTTGCGAAGTTCTTTTTGCAGTTGTCCAAGGTCTCTACTAACGTGACCTAATTTTCTTCCCATAGCGCGCATCTTTCGCGCTAAAAAGATTAATAAGGCAAGTAAGCCACAGAGTGCAAGTGTAAACACCCAAGTCGCCATGGCTTAAGGATAGCAACTGGAAAATATAAACCCGTGTTTTAAGATTGCTTAGAGGTGGTGATTTCATCCTCTAAAAGTTCTGCCAAAATTGGTTTGACTTTCCATTGTGCCAACATCTGATGGTAGGTATCAATATCGATCTGATCAGGCTTAGTACCTGTCTTTACCGCTCTAATCATGATATTTCTCGGCGTGTGCTCACCTCCGACAAATTCGATTACATCGGTCCTATATCCAATGATTTTTAGAATCTGTGCACGAAGTGCGTCAGTAAGGAGATCTGCCAATCGCTCTTTCATTAAGCCGTGTTTAGTGAGAAGTCCCCAGGGTTCTGGAGATTGCTTAATTTGTGATTGTAAATCGTGGTGACAACATGGCGCTACAAGTAAAACTTTTGCCCCGTTTTGCGCAGCCCAGGCTATTGCGTCATCAGTTGCCGTATCGCAAGCATGTAACGCGATTGCGACATCTACATAATCAATCGCAGAACTCTTGATCTCTTCTGCACGGAACTCTATGGTGCTAGATATTCCTAACTCTTTTGCAATAGCAGCATTTCGAGTGCGAGACTCTTGCCGAACGTCCACGCCAACTACTTTCACAAACATGCCTTGGCTCATCAAATATTGGTGAGCGGCGAAAGTTAAATATGCGTGTCCGCATCCAAGATCCACGATTGAAAGAGGTTTTTCTTTTGTAGGTGCTTTGATGTGGCCAGTTTCAATGGCGCTTGTGAGAGTGGGAGCAAGAAGTCGTAAAAACTCTTCCACCTGCTTATATTTATCTTGGCGAGAAGGCTTGATATTTCCCGCAGAGTCACTTATCCCAACAGAGCGCAAAAATGGATCTGAGGGATCTAGCAAGCGAGCTTTTGCACGATCATGCTCTAGGTTTTGTTGTAGCGCTGATTTATCAAAATGGACAAGTGCATCCTGCTTTTTCGTGATTCGAATCGTCATCGACCCCTGTGTGTGCTCTATCAATATGTTTGCAAAGCCGCTGTGCAAGAGTGAGGATATGTCTAAGTCTTGCGGCGAATAATTTTTGGTTGTGGTTTGACGCCCATCATTGCTCATTAACTGCAATTGGATTTGGCCTTTAATCAAAACTGGCCGTATATCTATTCTTGTTTGCTCTGGTTGAAAATTCCTGCGTCTTCCAGACAATACAACTCTAACTAAATTATCAGTATGCGATATTAAATCAATAGCTTGGTTTATGGCCTCTTCAAGTTCAATAGTCGTTTCGATTCACTCTACATACTCATTACTTTTCCAGGATTAAGAATCCAATTAGGGTCCATAGACAATTTAATTCCTCGCATGACATCCACTGCTTCTTGTCCAGTTTCTTCAACTAGGGCGGTAATTTTTCCGGAACCAATGCCATGTTCGCCAGTGCACGTTCCTCCCATTGCAATGATCTCCAAGGTAATATCATGTGTGATGTGGCGAACTTCAATGAGCTCTTCTGGTTTCAGCGGATCCGACATGATCGCGCAATGAAAGTTTCCGTCTGCTACATGGCCCAATACTGAATATTCGTATGGATGTTGATCAAGAAGTCGCACAGCAATATCTACCGCCTCAGCAAGGCGTGAAATCGGAACAGCCATATCGGTACTTAACCCACGTTTTCCAGGGTTGGCAGCAAAGTTAGCCCAGTGCGCATTGTGTCGTGCGTGCCAGAGCTTGCGTCGTTCACCTTCATCCGTTGTCCATGTAAATTCTGAACCGTTAAATTCTTCAATGATCTCTTTTACTGCTTGCGCGTCCTCTTCAACCCCAGTTGGGCTCCCGTGGAATTCAAAGAAGAGCGTTGGAAGTTCAGACAAAGTCATGTGATCGTAGGCATTGATATTGCGAATAGATTTCGCATCTAAAAATTCGCACCTTGCAATTGCAATTCCAGTTCGAACAATTGTTGTTGCAGCAAGTACGCCATCTGCCAACGAAGGAAAGCAGACAACCGCGGCTGCCATTTTTTCAGGAATTCCAAATACACGCAGTGTTACTTCGGTGATAACTGCCAAGGTGCCCTCAGAGCCAACAAGAAGTCTGGTTAAGTCATAGCCTGCAGATTGTTTACGCGTTTCACGTCCGGTTCTAATAATTGTTCCATCTGCTAGAACCGCAGTCAACGCCATAACATTTTCGCGCATGGTTCCGTAACGAACAGTTGTGGTGCCAGCCGCGCATGTTGCCGCCATTCCGCCAAGAGTTGCATCAGCACCTGGATCTACCGAGAAGAAGAGTCCTTGGTTTGCTAATTTATCGTTGAGCGCATTTCGTTGAACGCCGGCCTCTACTCGAACCAATAAATCATCTGCGCGGATTTCAATAATCTTGTTCATATTTGAAAGATCCAAACTGATTCCACCATAGAGTGGAACCACATGTCCTTCAAGGGATGTACCGGCACCAAATGCAACAACAGGAATTAACTCCTTGTTGCAATATGCCAAAACTTTGGAAACTTCTTCGGTGTTATTGACCATTACGACAGCGGAAGGGCGACCAGGAACAGCTGCAGATTCGTCGTGACCATGCTGTTCTAAGACAGATTCACTTGTGCTTAGACGGCCATCAACGAGGGCTTTGAGTTCTGCGAGTTGGCGATCATCTAAGTCAACGCGGGTGGTGATCATGGGCTAAGAGTAGGGGTTCTCGGGTTTGTTATCCACGCGAGACTTGTTCCAGGATCTCTAATAGGTGAATATAAGTCTGTCCCGTTGCTTGCGTCATTCCAATTTCACATGGCCTATTTGAGGATGCATGTGCGCTAAATTCTTGTGAACTTATTTCATATGCTTCAGCTTGCGTGGCAGATTGCGTGAGTTCTGGATGGAGTAATCCCCTATCGCCTGCAAAGCCACAGCACGCCCAATTTTCTGGGATATACACATTCTTAGCAACTGCCTGTCCGATGAGTTCCATTTTCTTATTCAATCCCAGTTGTACACCAGAACAAGTTGGGTGCAGAGCAATTGATTCTATTTTTTGCCCTATTTGTAACTTTGGCAAGACATTATCTGCAACAAATGCAAGAACATCAAGGACTTGAATCTGTGATAATTTTGAATCACTTGCAACAAGTTCGATGAGGCCATCGGTACAAGAAGTTGCATCGCACACTACTGGGACGCCACGCATAGCTGCACTCTCCAAAAGCGCCATACTTGTCTTAGCAACCATCGCATCAAATCCTTGAGAAAGTCCTTTAGATTTCCATGGTGTGCCACAACATAAATTGGCAATTTTTTCTGGCACTGCAACTTCAAGATCTGCCCTATGGCACAGTGCCAAAAACGCACTCTCTACTCCAATTTGGCCTTCACTCGGGCCAAACATTGAATTGACGCATGATGGGAAATAAATTACTTCAGCGTTGGAATTAACCAATCCCTTGCGCACTGATCCGCCCTTTGGAAGACCTTTATTCCACAATGGAAGATTCTCACTACCAACTATTTTTCTAACAAGTGAATTAGCTCCAACAACAAGTGCCGAAGGCGCAGCAGATGTTAGGTTCATTGCGCGTCCCAAAAGCGAAGTAGCAGCGCCCCATTTATTGACAGATAGAACTCCAAGGGCTTGAGCACTTGCACTTTGCCCCTCTGCCCGCAATCTTTTAACTAGCGCACCTGTATCAATATCAACTGGACATGCCACCGAACACATGCTGTCGACCGCGCACGTTTGAATTCCGTCGTATTCATATCTTTGAGTCAATTCTTTGAGGGTTTTCGCATCCCCTGCAATTCGAGCATCTTCCATTGCCCTGCGGATAACAATGCGTTGGCGGGGGGTAATTGTTAAATTCTTACTAGGACACACTGGCTCGCAATAGCCACACTCAACGCAACGATCTACCTCAGGGTCAACAGTTGGATTAATTTTCAAATCTTCAATATGGACAAGTTCGTTCTCATTAATCAAGACGCCTGGGTTAAGCAGGTTGGTTGGGTCACATAATTTCTTGATTAAAACCATAACTTCATAAAGTTCATCCCCGAATTGACGCCTGACGTAGGGGGCCATGATTCGACCAGTGCCGTGCTCTGCCTTGAGTGAACCACGTTGCCCAAGCACCAACGAAACCAAATCCTCTGTAAAATCTTGATATCTCTGAATGCACTCTGGCTTATCAAATTCTTCATTGAGTAAGAAATGTATGTTGCCATCTTTAGCATGACCAAAGATCACACTCTCCCGATACTTATGTTTTTCAAGTAACTGTGCCAGTTGCATTGTTGTTTCGTGAAGTCCAGTCATTGGCACCGCAATATCTTCCAATATTGCGGTTGTACCAGAAGGACGATTACCAGCAACGGCTGCGTAAAGCCCTTTGCGCGCATACCAAAGCTCATTTCTAATAGCGCTGTCAGTAGACAGTGGGGTATCTGCGATCGGAAGTTGGCCCAATACATCCATTGCTTGTGCAACTTGCGCGCTTAAGCCTTCATCGCTCGAGTCTTGGTACTCCAGAAGCAAAGCTGCATGCCTATCAAAGGTAATCCCGCCTAATACTGAATCTGCCATGTGCTCACGTTGGGCAACTCGCAATGAAGATGTATCAAGTAGCTCGATTACAGCAGCATTAGATGATTTCAAGACAGGAAGTGCAGAAGTTGCTTCGCCCAAGTTGTTAAAGATAAGTAAGCCTGTTGCCGATTTTTGGAGCAGCGGAACAGTTCTAAAAGTAACTTCTGCAATAAATGCGAGCGTTCCTTCACTGCCCACGATCAAATGCGCCAAAATGTCGACTGGTTTTTGATAATCAGTCAGAGCATTGAGGGCGTACCCCATGGTGTTTTTAATGGCATAGAGCTCGGTAATTTTTGCAACCGATGATGGGTTATTCACTATTCGCTCTCGCAGTTTTGCCAGACCCTCATAAATCTGTGGCTCTTTTATTTTTAGCTGGGAATCGGCATCACTGTGAGAGGTGTTGATAGCTGTTCCACTAGGTAAAATTAATGTCAGCGAATCTAAGGTCGCGTATGAATTAAACTCAATCCCGCAAGCCATTCCACTTGAGTTATTGGCAACAACCCCTCCAATGGTGCAAGCAATTTCACTTGCAGGATCTGGGCCCAATTTTCTGCCGTATTTAGCTAGCGCAATATTTACTTGCTTTACAGTTGCTCCAGGTTGAACGCGGACTCTTGCTCCTGCATCCAACACTTCAATCTCACGAAAATTCTTACGCGTATCTACTAACAAGCCTGAACTAACACCCTGCCCACTTAAGCTCGTTCCGCCAGAGCGAAAAGTCAATCCAATGCCATGCTCGTGACTAATTCGGAAAAGATCCCCCACTTGATTGGCACTTGTTGGGCGCACGATTACAGATGGTGTGAGTAAGTAATGTGAAGCATCACTTGCCATGGCTCTGCGATCGAAAAACTCATTAGAAATTCCATCAGGAACTGCAGATTCCAGTGCCGTAAGGAGTGCCTTTGTCGTCACTGGCTCTCCTTATTCAATGAGTACATCGGTTTAGAATTCATGTGAAGTCTACCAATGCCGACTGATTTAGGCAGTGTTGGGTAGTGCCGAATTAGAAACGCTCTGAGAGTCCACTATCGACAGTAATAACTTGCACTGCCAGGGAAGAACCCATTATTCGCCTTTCGTAGATCCCGCAGTGAGGCCCGCAATAAAAAACTTCTGGCCAAAAAGATAAGCAATAATTAAAGGTAGAGTTGCAATGCTCATACCCGCCATCACTGTTGGAATATCTAAGCTATACCTACTTTGGAATCCGGTAATACCCACCATAAGAGTTTTCTTATCATTTGTTTGTAAAAATACAAGTGCAAGAAGCAATTCATTCCATGCCCATAGCAAGTTAACAACGGCAAGGGTTGCTAGAGCAGGACCAGAAAGTGGCAGAACAATGCTTCTGAAAGTTCTAAAAGATGAGGCTCCGTCTATATTTGCTGATTCAATGATGCTCTCAGGGATGGATTTAAAGAAGTTTGTCAGCATGTAAACGGAGAATGGCAACATCAATCCGACGTAAATCAAAACGACAAGTCGTAAAGTCGAAATTAGTGAAAGAGTGACTCCTACTTGAAAAAGTGGAATCAATAAAACCACCGGCGGAACAACCATCAAGGAAACAAAAATTCCTAAGAGTGTTTCGCGTCCTTTGAAAGCAAAGCGAGCAAAACCCCAAGCTGCAAAGGCTGCAACAATTTCTGTTAAGAGCACTGAAAAAGTCGTAATCGCAAATGAATTTGTAAGCCACTGCGGGAACTGATCAGTCCATGCTGCCTTGAATCCTGCAAGCGATGGATGCAGAGGAAGAGAAAAAGGAGATTTTAAGAACTGTGCTTGAGTCTTAAATGCCCCAGAAAACATGATGTAGGTGGGAATGATTGCCATCAAGGTCATGCCAATAAGAATCAATTGGCGGATGGTTGCTCCAAGAGTAAATTTTCTCATTTGGCAAACGTCCCGGAAATCGATTTGCGCTGAATCCTAAAGAACGCGACTACAAGTACTAACGTTGCCAAGAACAGTAAAACCGCAGCAGTTGCTGCTAGCTCTGGCGATCTATTTTGAAAAGCTGCTCGATAGATATAGAGCTCACTGATCATTGTTGAACTCCCTGGGCCACCAAGGCCGTTGGACATAACGAAGACATAATTAAAGACCCAAGAAACCATGGTGATTGCTTCAATCACGGTGTAAAAAATTATTGTGTTCATGATCTGGGGACGAGTCACAGACCAATGCATGCGGAAAAATCCTGCTCCATCAATGCGCGCAGCCTCGAAAACTTCCTGAGGTAGGGAAATGATGTGAGCCAGTAACAAGATGACACCGAATCCCACTTCTTTCCAGATTATGACAGTAGACATAGTGCCTAAAGCAATCTTGGGATCACCAAGCCAATCTTGAGCAATGAAATCTAAGCCAATGGATTCCAGAAATACATTGAGCGCTCCATGCAATTGGTACATCTGGCCAAAAACTACGGCAACAACAGGAATAGGAAGCACATAAGGTAAAAATACTGATGCCCTGTAGAAGCGCATCCCGCGCCTTGTTTCAAATAGTAGAACCGCAAAGAGAAAAGCACAGGCAACCAAGACGGGGACAACCAATAAGAGAAGTGTGTTGTGCGCGATTGCAGTGTGGAAAAGCGAATCAGTTAAAACGATGTAGAAATTGTCAAAAGCAATCCAGTCGCCGTCGTAGCGAAAGGCTTGAGTGAATAAGGAGATTATTGAATAACCAAAAACAAATGTGGCAGCCAAGCCAGCGGGGAGAATCCAGAAAAATGCTTCTCTGGCATCACGACGAGAATGCTGGCGCCCTTTGGGGGCGCCAGCATTCGTCGGGTTCTTACGAGTGTCTTGCTTTAACTTCACTTAGACCATGCAGTGAAATTATCAACAACCTTTCGGTCGCTCTTTCGGATTTTCTCCATCGTTGCTTGCGTATCTGCTGCAGCTTGTTCTGGAGTAATTGTTCCTTTGAGAATCAACTGAACGTTCTTGAATATTGCATCCGCATCAAGTTGGCCCGGGATGAAGTTCTCTAGGTATGGAGCACCATCGAGTACTGCTGCAAAGAGTGCTGCAGTAGATGCGCTCGTTACCTGTGATAGATCAAAACGATCATCTGCTGGAAGTGCGCCTGTGTCTGCAAACCATGCATTCAAGCGCTCGGTGGTGTGACCGAATGCAATGAAGTCAGCAGCAACTTGTGGGTACTTAGACCATGAAGTTACACCAAGAGTTTGCGAGCTTGAGCCCATCTTTCCGGCAAATGGACCCTCTGACCACGCTGGAATTGCAACCATTTCTGCAACGTCATCTCCGCCTGCCTTCTTGACGAAATTAGGTGCATCTGAACCAGCAGTTATTGTCATTGCAGCTTTTCCTTCAACGAAGCGTTGTTGTGCTTGGTACAACTCAAGTGAGTTGATGTCGTCGTTCCAGCACTTGTGCTTCTTTGAATCGGCAAGAGCTGTCCACCAGCCAGCCATATTTGGATCAGTGAATTTTGTATCTCCAACTACTGCAGAAATAACTTCTTTCTGTGAGGAAATTGATTGTGCTCCGAGTATTGAGTAAAGCCATCCTCCGAACCAACCATCCTTAACTCCACCAGCAATTGTGGTGATTTTCTTAGCTGAAAGAACATCGCATACGTTGAGCAACTCTGTCCATGTTTTTGGTGTGGTGAGGTTGTTTGCAGCAAGTATGTCTTTGCGCACCAGAAGTGGGAATGAAGGCATTACGTACCAAGGAGCAGTCCAGATTTTTCCTTGGAAGCTTCCTTCAACTTGCGCATTTGTGTAATGTGAAAGTTCTTCAGCTGATAGGTAGTCAGAGATCGGAACAATTTGTCCGTCCCATCCTGGTTGCTGAGAATAAATTCCGCCCCAGAAATATTGAATATCTGGACCAGCTTTTGCCGCAGCAGCTGCTGCGAATGCAGGCATTAAGCCTTCAGTTGTTTGTAGAACTTCAGTAAATGTAATGTTTGGATGAGCTTTTGTGTAAAGAGCCATCGTGTCGTTGAGCCACTTCTTGGCTCCTGGTGCTTCTTGATCGCCCCACCATGAGATGTTCATAACTACATCTTCAGTTGGAAAATCTTTAACTGCTGAACTCTCTGAGTCAGATTTAGATGAGGAACAGCCAGCAAGGAGAAGTGCCAAAACAACAGCGCCAACTCCAAATAATTTCTTCGACTTCATAGTAAATCCCTTTCGCATTTTGCCTCTGAGATCTCTCGATCATGGGTGGGGGTTGCCAGATTTTGACAGACTATCTATAATCCGTCAATAACCTTCCACGCGCGATTAAGGAACCTTCAATGAAAATCGAATCAGTAGACCTTTTCTATGTTCGCATGCCTGAAGTCCTTGATATCGGTGATGGCAGCCAGGACGGCCTCATCGCACGTGTCAGAGCTGGCTCATTTGAAGGCTGGGGCGAGGCAGTTGCATCCCCTGTTACATCCATTGCCAGCTGGATCGCTCCCATGTCACATAGTGGGTGTCACCCAGTCATAGATTCGGTTATGGGCGAAACAATTGATTCCCCTGCTGACATTGCCCGCATTACTCGCAAAGTTAGAGCAAGTTCGTTCTATGGAATTATCCAGAGTGATTTAACTTTTTCTGGAATTGAAATTGCCCTTTGGGATTTACTTGGCCATGCCAAAGAAGAACCAATTTATAAGTTACTTGGCTACAAAAAAGCTGAACGCAAATTGCCTTACGCATCCGTTCTCTTCGGTGACACTCCAGAGGAAACAAAGCAAAAGGCAGTCACAATGCGAGGCCGAGGATTCTCTGCAATCAAATTTGGTTGGGGACCATATGGGCGTACAACCGTTGAAGCTGATGCATCCCATGTGCATGCAGCGCGAGAAGGAATCGGGGCCGATGGTCACTTGATGATCGATGCAGGCACTGTATTTGGAGAAGATGCAGATGCTGCTGCTCTTCGCATTCCAGCGCTGGCTGAGGCAAAAGTTAAGTGGTATGAAGAACCCGTTGAAGCTGCAGCATTTTCTCTCTATAAAAAACTCTCATTAGTAAATCCAAAGGTTCTTATTGCCGGTGGCGAAGGTGCGCATAATTTTCTTCAAGCACAGAACCTCATCGATCACGGTGGGGTTGGCTTTATCCAAATTGATACTGGCTATGTCGGCGGAATTGGGCCTGCATATCGCGTAGCCCAATATGCGCAAAGCCGCGGGATTCAATACATCAATCACACCTTTACTTCACAATCTGCCCTTGCTGCATCCCTGCATCCATTTGCAGGACTGAAAGATTCATGGATGGCTGAATATCCCATGGAGCCAAAGGCACTTTGTCAGGAACTCACGGTAAATAACATTCCTATTGATAGCGACGGAATGATTAGCGTGAATGAATCCCCGGGTCTTGGAATTCAATTCAACACAGCTACTGTTAAAAAGTATCTCGTTGATGTTGAAATCAAAGTGGAGAACAAAGTTCTTTATAAAACACCTGCCGTTTAAGCCAATCATTAATGAATCGCGCTAGAAGAAAATGAAAGATTTCACTGGCTTATCTGCAATCGTTACTGGAGGGTCAAGCGGAATTGGCCATGCAACGGCTAAAGCTCTTACCGAGCGCGGAGCAAAAGTGAGCGTTCTTGATCTTCAAAAACCTCTTTCCGCTATTGAGGGAGTCAATTATGTGATCTGCGATATTCAAAATCGCGACTCAGTCAACGCTTCCATTAACGACATTGCAAAAAAGATGGATGGAATAGACATTGTTATTAATAATGCAGGTATTGGTTCCACAGGAACCGTTGCAGATGGTGATGATGCAGAGTGGCACCGAGTGCTAGATATCAACGTAGTTGGTACTGCGCGAGTTTCATCTGCATCTCTGCCTTACTTAAGGAAATCCAAACACGCAGCAATTGTTAATGTGAGCTCCCTTGTTGCAATGGTCGGACTCCCACAACGGGCAATCTATTCAGCAAGTAAAGGTGCGATCTACTCACTCACCCTTGCAATGGCCTCTGATCATGTTCGCGAAGGAATTAGAGTCAACTGTGTTCTACCAGGCACAGCAGATACTCCGTGGGTTGGTAGGTTGCTTACGAACTCTCCCGACCCCGTTGCAACTGAGAAAGCACTTAAAGCTAGACAACCAATGGGTCGCCTTGTTACTGCTGATGAAGTTGCATTTGCTATTTGTTACTTGGCAAGCCCATTAGCATCATCAACAACCGGCACTGCATTAGGTGTAGACGGCGGAAGTGTTGGACTGAGAGTTCCTCAAGCGTAAACATTGAGTGTGACCCGGCTAACCTCACTGAGGTTCACAGGGTGTTGCTGAGTTAAAGGCAGATTGAAGAGTTATTGTTGATTGGGTTGCTTAAACTTTCCTGCAATTGCTGCGCGATCTCGAGCAGAAGTTGCAAAAACCTTAATTCTGAATCTTTTACTAGAATATGGCAGAATCCCACCCATGGTTTCCCTGAGCACCTGGTTTATCACAATCGGCATATTGGCCTTTGTCATAACTTTTGATTTGGCCCTTGCCGTTGCTCGCAGGAATAAGGAAACCTCGCTTTTCGAAGCAGCATTCTGGACTATTTTCTATGTCGGAGCTGCAATCACTTTTGGATTCTTCCTTCCAAACTGGTCCGACGCTCAAGGACAGAAAGAATTCTTTGCAGGCTGGCTCACTGAATATGCGCTCTCTGTAGATAACATCTTCGTATTTATTATTATTTTGGGTCATCTACACATCAAGAAGGAAAAACAACAACTGGTGCTCTTGCTCGGAATCATGCTCACTATTGCAATGCGTGGCGCACTGATTCCCATGGGAGCCGCACTCATAGAGCGCTTTTCAAGCATCTTCTTCCTTTTTGGCGCCTTCTTGATTTATACCGCTTACACCCTTGCTAAAGAAGGTGGCGATGAAAGTGAATGGAAGGAAGGTCGAATCGTTACAGCTATGAGGGCACGCGGAATAGGCACCTTCACCATTGCACTTGTCGCACTTGGCCTAACCAACTTAGTTTTCTCTCTTGATTCAATACCGGCAATTTTTGGGCTAACTAAGAATGCTTACATTGTTACTACGGCCAACATTTTCGCTCTCATGGGTTTGCGCCAGCTGTACTTCTTACTCACCGGACTTCTTAAGCGTTTGATCTATCTTTCAAAAGGCCTTTCTATAATCCTTGGCTTCATTGGCATCAAGATGATTCTTGAAGCATTTCACGGGGTAGGGGTGGATGAAATTGCAGGAGTTCATATCCCTGAAATTTCCCTTGAAGTGAGCCTTGGATCAATCGTCACGATATTGATTATTACAACAGTTGCAAGCCTGACTGCAACTCGTGGAATTGCTGGGGCCGAGTAAAAACTACTTTGGGGCTTAGCGCTTCCTGACAGAGCTTCGATTAACATCTTTACTTTTTTCATGAATTTTCCGTAGTTGCAACTCAAAATTTTTGATTGCTTCGTCAAATGCAGCTACATCATTAAATCCAGTTGCCTCTGCTCTCACAAGTGGTCCGGCACCTCGCGCGGTGAGAATAACTTTATGTGAATTCTTCCCCTGACTTGGATTTGCTTCGTGAATTATTTCAACCTCTACTCTTTCCATCAACACATGAAAGCGATCCATTGATTTCAGTTTTTCCTTAACGATACCTTTGAAATCATCTGCAAGTTGTGCTTGACGGGCGTGAATAATTATTTCCATGATGCAAAGCCTATCCACTAGTTAGAGGGGTAGTGCCACAACTGCCAATGTAAGTATGGCGGCAATAGTCAGACTTTGTGCCAAAATCATCAGTGCAGTTTTGCGATCGGCTGCTTTACTTGCAGAATCGGCGACTCTGGAGATATTTCCTAATTTTCCAAAGTTAAAAGTTCCCATGAATCCGTAGGCTAAGCAAAATTTCTTTCTAGATTGAACCCATCCGATGGAAGCAATTGCTAAAGGTATAAAGATTCCAATTCGTGCACCACGTGGTGCGTTGGAACTGATCATTCCTATCGACGAAAGAACTGATAACGCGGTGCCAATAAGTGCAACTATCTGCCTTCTACGAATTTCTCCGCTGCCGATATTGCACGTTCCTGGAATGTACTCAGGCATCTTCGAATTCATCATCATCTACCCAAACATTCTGGGGGCCATCTTCTTGTTTTTCTACCCAAGAAAGAAATGAGGCCACAGCGCGAAAAGATAAAATGGCTAGTCCAGCCACAGTCACTACGCGTCGGATGACTTTGAACATGGTCCTAAAATACTCTACTTTTCACTCTTTTGCAGAACTCAAAACACTTCCCGATTCTTACTTAATCCTTTTCAGCCCTTGATCAATATCAGCCCATAGGTCTTCAATGTTTTCACACCCAACCGAAACTCGTATCAAGCTCTCGGGCACGCTGGAACTCTCCCCCGACCAGCGCCTGCGTCTTTCCCAAAGTGTTTCAACTCCGCCCAAACTTGTTGCATTGGAAATAAGAAGTGAAGATGAACAGAGGGTGTCGGCTGCCTTAGCGCCAGCATGTAACTCAAAGGAAAAAACTGCGCCAAAACCCTTCATAAAGGATTTGGCCAAGTTGTGATGTGGATCAGAAACTAAACCAGGGTAATGAACTCGATATACAGCAGGATGAACAGAAAGGCGTTTGGCTAATTCAAGAGCGCTACTTTGGCCACGTTCTAGGCGCACCGCCAAAGTTCTCAGTCCTCGAAGTGCTAACCATGATTCAAAAGGGCCGGCAATCGCGCCGTTAAATTTGCGAACTTCCTCTAGTCGGGCAAATAGTGCCAGATCATTAGTTGAAAGTGAGCCCATTAAAATATCACTATGGCCTGAAATAAATTTGGTAACCGAATGCATAACTATGTCAGCGCCCATAGACAAAGGGTTCTGATTGAGAGGGGTGGCAAAAGTATTGTCAATGCCAACACCTACTCCAGCTTTCTTAGCCGCGTTAATCAGAGTAGGCAGATCTGCAATATCAAGCATTGGATTTGTTGGAGATTCAAGCCAAAGAAGTGACGTTCCTGGGAGCGCATCTAAAACCTCGACAGTATTTGATACATCCACATAACGCACCTCAATTCGGCCAGCTGCTTCTAAGGTTTTAAGTAGCGTCATTACTCCGCTATAACCCTGATGTGATGCTGTTATAACGCTGCCAATAGGTAATAAAGAAAATACTGCGCTAATGGCAGCGTTACCTGAAGAAAAAACTAAAGTTTTTCCACCCTCTAGTGCTCCAATGGCGGCTTCGAGTGCGCTCCAATTTTCATTTCCATATCTTCCGTATCCAATTGATCCGCCTGCATGACGCGTTGCATTCATTGAAATTGCAGAATTGATGCCAGCGTCATCTTCAACTGGTGGACGCCCAGCGCTAACCACTAACGTTTCAGGACTGAGCTCTTTTTCCGACATACGATAAGCCTATTGGGAATTTAGAGCGCTTGCATCATGCGATTAACGGCTTCACTTAATACATCCTGGCTAGTGGCAAAATTCAGGCGGGTAAATTGTGAAGATTGTGGACCAAAAGTTTGGCCGGCATTAAAAGCCACTTTCCCTTTTTCCAGGAAAATCTTCGTGGGATTTTCACCTAGATTGAGGGAGGATAAATCAATCCATGCTAAGTAGCTACATTCTGGAATTCGGTAACCCACTGTTGGCAATTTCTGGCTGAGTAATTTCTTTAGGAATTGCCGATTGCCATCGAGTTTTTTCAAAACGGCATCAAGCCACGGCTCACAATCAGCAAATGCTGTTGCCGTTGCAAAGGCTCCTAGAAGTGAGGCGCGATAGTGAGTAGCAGGTGGCAGCGCAGAAAGTTTCTTATCCATTGCCTCACTCTGGGTAACAATAATTGCGCACTTAAGCCCGGCTATGTTCCACGCTTTACTTGCCGCGGTAATCGTCACACCAACTTCTTGGGCAACAGGGCCTAGGGTCAAAAATGGTATGAAGGTAGATTCTGCAAATGTTAAAGGTGCATGAATCTCATCACTAATCACGATAACTCCGTGCTCATGTGCCAATTGCGCAATCTGTACAAGCTCTTCTTTGAGATAAACGCGGCCAATGGGATTATGCGGGCTACATAAAAGGTGGACTTTGATACCAGATTTATATGCCTTCTCTATGCCTTCAAAATCAATATGCCAACCATTTTCATTTTGCAAAAATGGAACATCTACCTTTTCAACACCGGTTTCTTTAATCCAGGTATAAAAGTTGTGATAAATCGGAGAACTAAGAAGCACTTTATCCCCTGGCTTGGTAAATAAACGCAATACCTCAACAACTCCAACTCCAACATCGGTAACGGTGTGAATTTGTTGAGGATCAATGCTCCATTGCCATCGTGACTTAGCAAACTTTGCAAACGAAATTCCTAATTCAGGAATGGATCCTAAATACCCCAAATCAGAGCGCGCAACCATTTCGGTAAGCAGATCTCGAATGGGCTGTGCAATCTCAAAATCCATTTCGGCAACGGGTAGTGGAAGGACATCGGCGGGAGAGTCATGCCATTTTTCACTTCTGTGAGTGCGCATTTCCTCTGGGGAAAGTGCTCTGACTTCTACATCGGCCATAGAAAGAAGTATTCCATAGTTATCTGGGGTTATATGCGTTTGAAGGTTTAGGCCATGGCCTGTTAACTGGTGAAGTAGAAGTTACTTTGCTTCTAAAATCAGTGATACAGAGTTAATGCACCAGCGTTGATCCGTTGGAACATCGTAACCTTCGCCTTCAAATACATGGCCCAGATGAGAATTACATTTTGCGCAACGCACTTCGGTCCTTACGCGCGGTGCTAAGGAACGATCTTCAATTAATACAACAGCATCATCTTGAGTGGGTGCATAAAAAGATGGCCAACCACATCCTGAATGAAACTTCGTTTGACTCCGAAAGAGTTCGGCCGAGCAAGCCTTACATTTATAAACTCCCACTGTCTCGGTATCTACATATTCACCCGTGAATGGACGTTCCGTGGCTCCATGTCGCAAGACCTCATAAGAGAGAGGATCAAGGCGGGCCTTTAATTCATCTTCATTAATCATTGATTTGCCCGCGCACTGGTTGGGTACGCAACACCCGTTGAGGAATGGCAATCATATCCATTGGGATTTTTCTCTAAATACCTCTGGTGATACTCCTCGGCTGGCCAATATGTGATGCCCGTTGCCGAAAGTATTTCCGTCACAATCGACCCATATCCTGATTTAGTAATTTCATTTTGATACATCTGCTTGGACGCTTGAGCCGTCTGCATCTGTTCTGGTGTTGTAGTGAATATAACGCTTCTATACTGCGTCCCAATGTCATTGCCTTGAGAATTAAGTGTTGTTGGATCATGCATCGTCCAAAACTCTTCAAGTAAACGTTGGTAAGAAATTACTTCTGTATCAAAAGTGAGCCAGACAATTTCTGCGTGCCCAGTCACGCCAGTGCACACATGTTCATAGTTGGGTTGTGGTCGAGTGCCCCCCATATAACCAACACTTGTTTTTATGACGCCATTGAATTGCCAAAACCGTCGCTCGGCTCCCCAGAAACATCCCGTTGCAAAATATGCGCTCTCCATCATCAGCCTATTCTGATGCCACACGCCTAAAGGCGCCACTCGCTGATAGATTAATGAAGTGCGCCCCCGTAGCTCAGGGGATAGAGCACCGCCCTCCGGAGGCGGGTGCGCAGGTTCGATTCCTGCCGGGGGCACAAGCGGGCTACCACAAGGTTTAATGACTGATGCTGTAAATAAGCGTGTGAAAGTTTACATATGAAAAACAAATGAGTGGTAAGCGAGGTAAATCACCTAACTAATTGGAATCTTTCGGCAATTGTCCTTGTTAAAATAATCAATAGCAGGGAGAATCAACCCCTTGGAACGCTCAAAAATTCTTCACGAGTGACCAGAAAAACATAAGCCCGAAGTGTCACAGACAAGAAAGTTTCAGGAGAAAGGGTGGGTACCTCATGGATTGGCGACATCAATCTGCCTGTAGAGATGAAGATCCCGAACTCTTTTTTCCTGTAGGAAATACAGGCCCTGCATTAACACAAATTGAAGAAGCTAAAAAAGTTTGTCAGCGTTGCATTGTAAAAGATCCTTGTTTGGCTTGGGCACTAGAAAGCGGTCAAGATGCTGGCGTATGGGGTGGCTTATCAGAAGATGAGCGACGTGCACTTAAGCGACGTGCTGCCAGAAATCGTGCACGTTTGATGGAGCAAAGCCAAAACAACTTCTAGATAGGAAAGCTCACTGATGCGCTAGTTCCAGCATCTTTTGAAACCATCGCCAACTCGCCTTGTAATTCATTTTGAGTCAGCGTTCGAACTATCTGAAGCCCAAGTTGCGCAGATGTGCTGAGCTCAAATCCTGAAGGAAGTCCCACGCCATTATCTTCAACACTTATTGAACAAGACTTACCATCCCTTTGAGCAATGATTCGCATCTGGCTTCCCTGCGTTGAAAGCCCATGCTCAAGTGCATTGTGAATTAACTCTGTAACAACAAGTGCGAGTGGGGTTGCAAGTCGTGGTTCGAGAGTTCCGACAAGACCTTGCCTTTCAATTGCGATCTCACTCATGCGAGGGCTTAGCTCTAGCGCGTTTGCAAGTAACCTGTCGAGTACTTCATCGAATTCAACTGACTCCTCTGAGCTGTTAGACAAAGTTTCATGAACGATTGCAATAGAGGCAATTCTTCGTACCGCTTCCTCTAGCGCTTCACGTGCAGACGAATCTTCAATTCTGCGGGATTGCAACCGCAACAATGCAGATACGGTTTGCAGATTATTCTTTACTCTATGGTGAATTTCTCTAATAGTTGCATTCTTAGTCACCAATTCTCGTTCTCTGCGTCGAAGTTCAGTAACGTTATGGAGCAACACAATCGCGCCAACACGGTCAGTACCATGGACTATTGGCATCACTAATAAATCAACTGTTCCACCAGTATTTTCACATTCAACTCTCTTAAGAGTTCTGCCACTGAGTGAACTGCGCATTCCCTCTTCATGTGGATCTTGACGAGACTTTGCTAGTGATTCAGTTATTTGGCCAAGAGAATTACTTTCTAATTCATTTCCCCAACCAAGTCGACTAAACGCGGAACGAGCGTTTGGGCTTGCGTATGAGATGACTCCGTTTGTATCCAAGCGAATCAAACCATCTCCAACTCTAGGCAGAGGGTCAAAAAGTGCACTGGCATCTGGATAAGGAAATGTTCCTTCTGCAACCATTCGGTAAAGGCTATGTGCGATTTCACGATAATTTAATTCAAGACGGCTTGGAGATCTCATCAACTCTGCGTTTCGATGTCGCGAAATAACTGCAATGGTTTGACCTTGAAAAGTTACGGGAATTGTTTCTTCTTTAATCATGAGCTCGCCAATTAGTTCTGGTTCAGAGTCTCGAATAATTTCTCCATCAGAAAGAGCACTGTCTATCCGGCCCCGCGCTCCCCAATTAATTTGCTCACCGATAACATCGTGAGCAAAAACCGTTGCTGCTGTTGTTGGGCGAATATGCGCAACAGCAATGTGGCCTGTTGGCCAACTCTTTGCATCTTTGCGAATCGGAACCCAGAGAATTAAATCTGCAAAGGAGAGATCTGAAAGGAGTTGCCAATCTGCGATAACTTCATGAAGTCGATGACTTTGCTCGACGGTAATGGGATTCTTCTTTGTCAATAGCTTTTCAAGAGTTGGCATGTTTTATGCGCCCATCATCATTATCTGCATCATTTACTTCGTCCATTGGGGAAGAACATCAGCAATTTCTTGTGTTGCATACCAAGTGAGCTCTGCTTCAAGAGTTTCTGCCACTAAAAGTGCTTCAACTTGAGTCCATAAAATCGGCTGGACTAATAGAACTTGATTTCCATCTTCTGAACCAGTTTGTACTGATTTGAGATCTATTGCTAAAGCTAATCCAACTTGCGCATTAGAACCTTGAAGGTTTCGCGATTCAACTGCTGCCAAGCATGAGAGGTCAAACTCCCTTTCTTCTTCATCCACTTCTGAATTGCTTTCAAAAAATGCTTGAGTAGTAATGAATGCTCGCTGAAAAGCGTTTTCGCCATCATGTAAAAATGAGGCTAACTCTCTGGGCGTAAGGGCAATGTATGCGCGCATGGCATAAGCGTATAAGAGATTAGGCAGATACCTCGACCGCAATTTTGGCAATCGCTTTGCGTAATATGCCACGCTCATTCACGTCGACAAGAGTTGTGCTCTCTTTCTGGGCTTTGTCTACACCTCGGCAGTCTTTAGGAAGAGTGAAAATGCGAGAGGGTTTTAATGGGGCAATTGAAGTAAGGAAAAGGCTCTCTTGTTCAGTGGATTTTCGACCCCGCGATTTATAGTTTAATAATACGCTAATTTTTGCTGGGATCTTTATCGGTGAAAGAGTTTTAGCAATAGCGCCGATTCGATGTGAACCTAGATTATCTGCACTACCGGTAAATATTAATTCGTCAGCACTGTCGCATGACCAATGGATTACTGTCGAGGTCCACCGCCTATCAGTTAGTGAATCAGAGATCTTCTCTATTGAACCAAGATCAATAATGACAAAATCAAAGATTGAAAGTGCCGAATCCATATATGTATCCAATTGCGTCATCTGGTCGCGTGTTAATTCCCCAACGCTTAGTCTCTGGGCAATGCTTAACCATTTATCTTCGCCGTGAAGATTGCGCAAGGCGAGCAAGAATGCAATAGAGGGTCTTTTTACATCAGCATCAAGCAAAAGAACCTCTTTCTCTAAAAGACTTAATTCCATCGCGAGATTGATGGCAAAAGTTGTTGAACCTGCACTGCTTGTGGTTGATCCGATCCCAATGACCTTCGCGCGTCGAACCCTTTTTGAAGCCTTTGAAATTGGCCGCACCATCGGTGCTCTAACAAATCCTCTTACCACCGAGACAAGTTCATTAGCATGTGCCGGTAAGTTCAATAGGCCAGGAAAATCATTATTGCTCTTAATGTCTGGGCTAAAACCAACTATTTGTCGGAGCGAACTAGTGAGTTTTATCAGTAATTGTGGTTTGAGCCCTGGCAAATCTGGTGAATAGATTAAGAGCGCACTCTGGGCAAGATCGGGATTTGTTGAAATGAAATCCTCGATGGCCTGTGCGTCGAGGCCTCGATAAATGATGCTCCAACCTTGGCTATAAAGTGTTCCAGCCACGAAACCTTCAAATTCAGAATTTGCAATTGCAGTAATGATTACGGGTAGCGGAATTTCAGCCATTTGTTGCACTCTAACCGTGAGCCCGAACAACTACTATGCGACCAGATGAGGTTGCATCAATAAGCGCACTGACTTGCATTGAATCAATGCTGACTGTTAGTGAAATATCTCCTCCGAGATTCTCTCCTTTTGAATTGATACCAACGATATACGCTCCACGAATTAGAAGGGAGGCTGGTGTTACATCACTTGAAACCTTTGGGTCACCTACGTGATAGAGGCTGATTTTTTCACCCAAGACTATGTTAAGCGGAATATCGTAACCGTGAACGCTTATAGGAACAGTGGTACTTGATAGTGATGACTCCGAGAAAGTGATCGCGGCACTTGGAATCAACTCCCCTGCCGCAATTGTGCGCGTAACTATGCCTCCGATGATGTTGCGATCATTGATGAAGTAATGCGAATATCCATCAGGTAATGCAACTCGTACGGAAGAGATGTCTGACTCAACCACCGTGTGCCCAGGGATCAATGTGGCCCTTGCACTTAAGACAGGCGTACTTCGATTGGCAATAAAACTCAGCACAAATGCCGAACAGAATGAAGCGGCAATCAAAGCTACAGCTGTAATTAGTCGTGCACGACTTCTTTTCTTATAGTTGCTCATGTTGGTCACCTAAGAACATCACCGGAGAAAAGTCAGTTACTAATCCACAGTCATACTTTCGGATGAGTTAAATTTCAACTCATTGGCGGGTGAAATTGTTCTTCACCGGAGCAATTCTCAAGCTATGTCAACTCTTAACATTCAACGCACTAACTTGTACCCTCAAAAACCCTATCTATATTCAATGCCATCTCATTTTGGCGAAGAATTCGATCCAGATTTTGCGCCGTTGCCAACATCTGCCAGCGATTTACCAGATTTAAATATTTGGATTCTCAAATTCGGAATAAGCGTTTTAGAAATCTGGGCCTCTCGCCGTTCGCCTACCCAACTTTCCCGGTGGTGCCACCAATCAATTTATTCAGAGCTTGTTCGTGGAGTGGGAACCGTGAGTGAAGTAGGCAAGATCCGCAAGATTTATCGTTGTGAACCGCTGGATGGAATAAGTGAAGCCACCTTGACTGTTAAGTTTGAAAAGCGCGTGAGAGCTCTCGTTCTTCGATTTGAAGGTGTTGATGAAAGATGGCTCTGTACTTCTTTAACTTTGTTATAGAGAACTTAATTTTCTCCGTGACATCTTTTATATTTCTTACCTGATCCGCAAGGGCAAGGAGCATTTCTAGAAATACCTGAAGTCTGAACAGCGCCAGATTCATCTGCGGCCGAATATTGAAGTCCCTTTGCTGCCTGAGGAGTTTCTAATCCTTTCGCGCTGACTGTATTACCTGATTCTTCGACGCTAACTTCAACATTGAAAAGGTACCCGGCAATTTCCTCTTTGATCGCATCCATCATGGCTGAGAACAAGTCGTATCCTTCTTTTTGGTATTCAACAAGTGGATCTCGTTGGGCCATTGCGCGCAAGCCAATACCTTCTTGTAAATAATCCATCTCATAAAGATGTTCACGCCACTTACGATCAAAAACACTTAACAAGACTTTGCGCTCAAGTTCACGCATTACTTCTGAACCTAAAGATTCTTCACGCTTGGCATATGCGTCAACAGCATCATCGATAACTCGCTGGGACAAATAGTCAGCATCCAGACCAGCTCGACTTCCGAGCTCTTTATCTAAATCTTCAATGGCAAACGAAATTGGATAAATTGCTTTTAGCGCAGTCCAGAGAACTTCTAGATCCCAATCTTCAGAAAAACCTTCAGCCGTTGCGGCCAAGATGTATGCGTCTAAAGTGTCATGCATAAAATCAGCGACTTGCTCCTGAATATCTTCTCCTTCAAGGACTAAACGGCGCTCTCCGTAAACTACTTGGCGTTGACGATTGAGAACGTCGTCGTACTTCAAAACATTCTTTCGAATTTCAAAGTTCTGAGATTCAACTTGAGTTTGTGCAGAGCGAATGGCATTGCTTACCATTTTGGATTCAATAGGTGTGTCTTCAGGAATACCTGCAGCAGAGAGAAAGCGCTCCACTAAACCTGAATTAAATCGACGCATCAATTCATCTTGCAATGATAAATAGAACCGAGACTCACCTGGATCGCCTTGGCGACCAGAGCGACCGCGAAGCTGATTATCAATACGACGTGACTCGTGACGCTCGGTTCCTAGAACGTATAGCCCACCGAGTCCAACAACTTCTTCGTGTTCTTTGGCGATAGTTTCCTTCTGCTTTGCAATCTCAATTGGCCAAGCACTTTCATACTCTTCGGGTGTATCAACGGGAGACAACCCTCTGCGCTGAAGTTCAAAATCGGCCATAAATTCTGGGTTACCACCGAGCATGATGTCGGTTCCGCGACCAGCCATGTTTGTTGCAACTGTTACAGCGCCAAGGGTTCCAGCACGCGCGACAATAAGTGCTTCGCGTTCGTGATGCTTGGCGTTGAGGACTTCATGTGGAATTCCATTTTTCTTAAGGACGGAGGATAACTCTTCGGATTTTTCAACGCTTACTGTTCCGACAAGTACTGGCTGACCCTTTCGATGACGCTCGACAATATCTTGAGCAACGGCAGCAAATTTTCCTGCCTCAGATTTGTAAACAAGATCGGCTTGATCCATGCGAATCATTTGTTGATTGGTTGGAATTGGAACTACGCCCAACTTATAAATTTGATGAAATTCTGATGCTTCAGTCATAGCAGTTCCAGTCATACCGGAAATCTTCTCGTAAAGACGGAAGTAATTTTGAAGAGTAATTGTGGCCAAAGTTTGATTTTCATCTTTAATTTCAATGCGCTCTTTTGCCTCAAGTGCTTGGTGCATACCTTCGCTATAACGTCGGCCCGCGAGTACGCGCCCAGTGTGCTCATCGACAATGAGAAGTTCACCATTCATAACGACATAATCTTTATCGCGCTTGAAAAGCTCTTTTGCCCGTACGGCATTGTTTAAGTACCCAATAAGAGGAGTGTTAACTGCCTCATAAAGATTTTCTATACTGAGAAGTTCTTCAACTTTAGTAACACCTTCTTCGAGGATGCTACTGACACGCTTCTTTTCATCAACTTCATAATGAACATCGCGTTGTAATTTACCGGCAATAGTATTGAATTCGACATACCATTTGGTTGCTTTGTCGGCAGGTCCGCTAATAATCAACGGCGTG
The DNA here is from genome assembly GCA_945884695.1 of Streptomyces griseus. GTDB lineage: Bacteria > Actinomycetota > Actinomycetes > Nanopelagicales > Nanopelagicaceae > QYPT01. The sequence continues at coordinate 45,039 of CAMCYO010000008.1, read as the reverse complement.
CGAGCCTCATCGATCAAAATTGAGTCAACTTCATCCACCACTGCAAAATAGTGATCTCTTTGGACGCAATCTTCGAGAGTCCAAGCCATGTTGTCGCGAAGGTAATCAAATCCAAATTCATTATTTGTTCCATAAGTTATATCTGCGTTATATGCATCACGACGTTCTGTCGGAGTCATGGAAGCCAAAATTACGCCCACGCGCATCCCTAGGAATCGGTGAATACGACCCATCCATTCGCTATCGCGCTCTGCCAAATAATCATTAGTTGTAACGACATGTACACCTCTACCAGCAAGGGCATTTAAATATGACGGAAGGGTTGCAACTAATGTCTTACCTTCACCAGTGCGCATTTCTGCAATATTGCCGCGATGAAGAGCGGTTCCACCCATTATCTGAACATCGTAATGTCGTTGCCCCAGAGTCCTTTTTGCTGCTTCTCGTACGACAGCAAAAGCTTCTGGCAATAAATCATCGAGTAATTCGCCCTGTGCAATTCTATCCTTAAAGATAGATGTCATTTCACGAAGTTCATCGTCGCTTAAAGCAGAAATCTTATTTTCGTGAGAATTTACTGCGGTAACAACTTTATGTAAGTCACGAAGAACTCGACCCTCACCTGCGCGCAAAATTCGATCAAGAAATGCTGGCATTTACATACCCTCCAACTCAGTTCATCGTCTGGTCAGTTCATCGTCTGGTCAGTTCATCGTCTGGGTTTGAGCGCAATTGCCCTGATCCAGTCCCTGTGCTTATCGTAGAGGAAGAGCCACGCAAGCAGTAACCGCAGATACGACCTGAAATCCAGCCCCTTCAAGGGTTCTTACAGCCTCCCCCAAGGTTGCTCCAGTGGTCACTAGGTCATCGATGAGAATGACCTTTTCGCCACGACCAAGTGTTGTCCGTGTACTAAGTGCTCCAGAAAGATTTGCAAAACGATCTCGCGCATGCAAAGTAGATTGATCGAGAACTAATCTACTATGAACCAAAATATTTGCCATTCTAGTTTTGTTCTCGATAGCTAGATCTCTTGTCAACTCTGGAAGAAAATCGCGACCACGCTTTCTAATGGAACTTTTCTGTGAAGGTATTGGAACCAGCAGCGCATTCTCCCTGCTTGAATTGACTACGTAAGAGAAAGAATCTTGTAGTGCAAGATTAAGATATTGCCTTGCCTTTACAACTCCCTGCTCTTTGGCCGCAATGAGAATATTTTTTGCGGTACTTGAATAGTGCCTGGAGGAGTAAACAATCGTTTCTGGCAGATGAGTAATGAGATTTCGATTTGACCACTCAGACTTGCACCTTGGACATAAACCTAAACTCAATATCGAGCAACCTAAACAGCGCGCTGGAAAAAGAATTTCAGTCAAATCCAAAATAGTTTTCATGCAGATATTCTGCACCTGTGTTACTTGCATTAACCCTATTTATTAAACCTCTGTGGAGTAATAATCCAAAGGTTGCAACCTAATCAATCGACCTTCAATATCTTGACCAGAGCGTTTAGGAAGAGTAAGAACAAAGTGTGCACCCTGACCTGGTCGGCCCCATGCCTCGAGCTCTCCATTGTGTAATCGTGCATCTGCAAGTGCTATTGATAAACCAAGTCCTGTACCACCTCGAACTCTTGCTCTCGACGGATCCGCTCTCCAAAATCTATCAAAAACGCGAAATGATGATTCGGCTTCTAGTCCCACCCCATGATCTCGAACACCTACTGCAATAGTTTCTTGAGATTCAACGAGTTTGACTTGCACGGGTTTGGAATCGGCATATTCAATAGCGTTATTAATAAGGTTTCTTAAAATTCTCTCAACACGGCGTGAATCTGCCTCAATTAACACCAGATTGCCCGTGGAGTTGAATTCAATTTCAACGCCTCGTTCTTTCGCCACGAGTGAAAGGTCAGCAATACATCGCTGAATAAGTTCGGAAATATCGAATGTCGCACTTTCCAGTACTGCCACTTCTGCGTCAAATCTGCTTACCTCAAGCAAGTCCTCTAGAAGTCTTTCGAACCGATCCAATTGGGCTGCCAATAGTTCTGCGCTTCGAGCAACGCTGGGATCGAAATTATTTCGCGCTGAATGGACCACATCAGATGCCATACGCAACGTTGTTAAGGGAGTTCGGAGTTCATGTGAAACATCAGAGACAAAGCGTTGTTGAACCAAGGAGAGATTTTCAAGGCGCTGAATTTGGTTTTGTAGCGATGTGGCCATTTCGTTGAAAGAAGTTCCAAGGCTGGCAATCTCATCCTGACTCTCTACCCGCATCCGCTGATTGAAATCTCCTGTTGTGAACCTTTCTGCAATTCTTGCAGCTTCCTGAACTGGTTTTACAACTTGCCTAACAACAAGCCACGTAACAAGTCCAATAAGAAAAAGTAAGAAAAATCCGGTAACGATTAGATACGTACGGAGTAAATCTAAAGTGGCATTCTGGCTCACTAAGCTAAAAACTAAATACATCTCATAGCGACCAACAGTTGGGATGGTGATTGTCTGCCCAACTGCAAGTCCAGGAATACGATTTCCGTTGACATATGTAATAGTTGCTGGAGCCCATTCAGTCCCTAAACTCTTGCGCACTCGAGAGCGAAGCTCCTCTGGTATTACGCTGGGAGGAACAAGATTCGAAGTTGATTGAAAATCAAATTTTCCTTTGCCAAGTGGGGCGCTTCGAAGCAACGCGACTTCTCGGCCATTTACAGTTGCGCTAATAGTTGCTGAATTTGCAACTAAATCTTTAACAATGCTTTCAATCACTGCCCTATTTGGCTTGCCAACAAAAGAGAATCGATACTGTGCGTTAAATATTGCCGAACGCGTTTCTGCAATGGAAGAGTCTAGTTTTACGTTAAGAATACCATCAGAAAATTTACTATATAGCGCAGATCCCACAAGAGAGAAAAGTACGACCGAAAGTAGAACTGTGGAGAAGATAACTTTTACAGCTAAAGAATCACGAAGTCGAGTTCCTCGCAATGAAGTCACGATGCACCCGTCGCTCCAGCTTTGTAGCCAACTCCTCGAACAGTTAAAACAATAAGCGGAATCTCTGGGTCTTTCTCAATTTTCGCGCGCAATCTTTGGACATGCACGTTTACTAAACGAGTATCAGTGGAGTGTTGGTAACCCCATACTTCACTCAATAATTCATCGCGAGAAAAAACACGACCTGGCTCCTTTGCAAGGGCCACTAATAAATCAAACTCGAGCCGGGTAAGTTGAATAGCCTTACCATGTCGGGTTACTTGATGAGCGACTAGGTCAATTGCTAAATCAGGAAGAGTGAGTTTGCCAACCGAACCAACTTGAGTGCGGCGCAGGCGTGTTCTAATTCGTGCAACTAATTCTGAAGGATGTTTAAAGGGCTTAACAATGTAGTCATCTGCACCAGCTTCAAGTCCCAACACAACATCTTGGGTGTCACCTTTTGCACTGAGCATGACGATTGGAACCATAGATTCGAGTCTTATTAATCGACACACTTCTATGCCGTCGATGCCAGGAAGCATGACGTCAAGCAGAACTAAATCGGGTGGATTGTTTCGGAAAACTTCGAGAACTTCATCACCGCGTGAAACTAAATCGACATCAAATCCCTCGCCCGTTAAGACAATGCCGAGCATCTCGCCAAGGTCCTGGTCGTCATCGACGACCATAACCAGAGTCATTAGCTACCGTGTTCCCACGAATTGAGATACATATCCTGTGCTGGAGTAAGAGTGTCAATTTTTCCACCCATGCTCTTGAGTTTAAGTTTTGCAACTTCCTTATCAATGTGAACCGGAACATTATGTAGTCCTGGTTTGAGATTGATTGATTCTCCAACTAACCACTCAGCAGTTAGAGCTTGATCAGAAAATGACATATCCATGACTGCAGCTGGGTGTCCCTCCGCTGCGCCAAGATTCACCAAACGACCTTCTGCAAGTAGAAGTAATCTGCGCCCATCGGACATTACGTACTCATCGGTCTGGTGGCGAATTTTAAGATTTTTCTTTGTCGCCTTCTGTTCAAGCCATGCAACATCGATTTCGATATCGAAGTGGCCTGAGTTAGCCATAATTGCGCCATCTTTCATAACCTTGAAATGTTCTTCACGCAAAACGTCACGATTTCCAGTTACGGTGATAAAGACATCTCCAACGGCGGCGGCTTCGACCATTGGCATGACGCGGAATCCCTGCATCATTGCATCAAGTGCCTTTGTAGGATCAATCTCAGTCACGATGACATCTGCGCCCATGCCCTTTGCACGCTCGGCAACACCCTTACCGCAGTAACCAAATCCAGCTACAACAACAATGCTTCCAGCCAGCAAGAAGTTTGTTGAGCGAAATACTGCGTCCAGTGTTGACTGCCCAGTTCCGTAACGGTTATCAAACATGTGCTTGGTGTCAGTGTCATTGACAGCAACCATAGGAAACTTAAGTGCTCCATCTTTTGCCATCTGACTTAAGCGGATGACTCCTGTAGTTGTTTCTTCGCATCCGCCAGTAATTCCAGCAAGCATTTCTGTGCGAGTAGTGTGCAAAGTGTTGACTAAATCGCAACCATCATCAAATACCTGATGTGGCGCTATATCTAGTGCGGCATTGATGTGTGAGTAATATCCATCGCGATCAACAGCGTTTCTTGCAAATACACTAATTCCATATTCGTATACCAAAGCTGCTGCAACATCATCTTGTGTTGAAAGTGGGTTGGATGCGCAGAGTGCAATTTCGGCTCCGCCAATTTTAAGAGTACGCATAAGATTGGCTGTCTCAGTTGTTACGTGCATGCATGCGGCAATCCTGACGCCTTTGAATGGCTGACTTGCCTGAAAGCGATCACGAATCTGTGCCAACACGGGCATGTTGCGCTCGGCCCATTCAATTCTCTTGCGACCTTCTTGGGCAAGTGAAGCATCGGCAATGTCATGCGCAATTGTGGTTGTAACAGGTGAGTTCACGAAATTCTCCTTCTAAGGGCCATTTCTTGTATACGTAAGTAAGATAGGTTACCGCTTGTCACTCAATTAGGCATATTCAGAGGAGCGAATTAAGGCTAATACTTCATCGCGTACTCGATCAAGTTTTGCCTGTGTTTTGGCTTCCACGTTGAGTCTCAGTAATGGTTCAGTGTTCGAGGGTCGAACGTTGAACCACCAGGTATCGCCATTTACTGTCAGACCATCTAAGTGATCTACTTCGCCAGATTTCGAGTATTTCTCTTCAATCGCACGTAAAGCCTTCTCTGGTTTCCCAATTTTTGAATTTATTTCGCCACTTGAAACGTAGCGAATAAATGGCTTAAGTAATTTTGAGAGTGTTAACTTCTGTTCGCCTAATGCAGCAATTGCATGAAGGGCTGCAAGAGCTCCCGAATCTGCACACCAAAAATTCTTAAAATAGAAATGTCCGGAGTGCTCTCCCCCAAAAATCGCACCAGATTCTGCCATGAGTTTTTTGATATAGGAATGTCCTACGCGACTTCGAATTGGTTTACCCGAATTCTCTTCAATAACTTCTGCCACTGCCCTTGATGAGATTAAATTATAAATTATTGAAGACCTAGGATGTTTTGTAAGCTCTCTTGCTGCAATTAGAGCAGTCAGCGAAGACGGATCAACAATGGTTCCTCGCTCATCTACAAGAAAACATCGATCTGCGTCACCATCAAAAGCTAACCCAATATCAGCTTTATGTTTAATTACCGCCTTCTGCAAATCCTTAAGGTTGGCAGAATCAATGGGATTGGCTTCATGATTGGGGAAAGTTCCATCTAACTCAAAATATAGTTCAATTAATTCAACATTTAGATTCTCAAATAGCGCTGGTGCCGTATATCCAGCCATTCCATTTCCGGCATCTACGACAATCTTGAGAGGCCGGATATGTGAGACATCAACTAAAGATAGGAGGTGATCAATGTAATCACTCAGCATGTTTCTTTCGGTTTCACGACCAATTGATCGCATCACTATTGGGTTTCCTTCAGCAACGAATCTTTCAATTGTTTTGAGTCCAGTATCGGCGCCAATTGGTTTAGCTCCACTCTTACATAATTTTATTCCGTTATATTCAGCCGGATTATGGCTTGCAGTAAACATTGCTCCGGGTAGATTGAGTTTGCCTGAAGCAAAATACAACATGTCAGTTGATGCCAATCCAATGCGAATAACATCCATTCCATTTGAAACAGCTCCAGCTGAAAATGCTTCGGCTAGCAAGGGAGAAGATGGGCGCATATCTTGAGCAACAATGAGTGTTCCTGGTTCGCGTTCGGTTTCAAGGAATCGAGCAAAAGCTAATCCAGTTTGGAATGCAAAGTCTGGAGTAATTTCAGTTTCAACTAAGCCTCTAATGTCATAGGCTTTAAAAACTTTCGAGGTAGATATGTTGCTCACGACTTAAGACGGTACAGCGCGTAAGTGTCCACGTCTACCAGTTTGGGGGTTCTGAGAATTGGATACGCCTTCATTACTTTCATTCGGGCTTGAGTTATTTCCAGCCTCGCGTACTGCATCTGCAATGGCCATCAAGTCATCGTGCGTGGGGCCAACTTCGTGATCGTCCCGTTCTTGACGTATAACGTTCCATCCATTTGGCACAGTTAATCGATCACCATGCAATTCGCATAAATCATACGAATGCGGTTCTGCAAAAGTTGCCAATGGTCCTACTACCGCTACTGAGTCTGCATAAACGTAGGTCAATGTCATTACCGCTTTTCTACGACAACCGCCACGCGAGCACCCCCGACCTAATCGCGAAAATGTAGACATGTCTAAAGATTAGTGGGAGAGACTAGAAAAACTGCGGAGCCACAGGCTCTCATCGTGTCATCGATTAATAACGGCAATATTGGAGCTAGGCACCGCCACTCGACTGAGCAGACTTCCGGGTATTAATGGGAAAGTCCCAATGCCATTGACCGAGGTAACAAGTCCAGATCCAAAAACTCCGGATGAAACTGATGTGATTTTGATTGAACGAGTTCCACTGGGTGCTTTCCACGAAGCAATTTCTGACCCCTTCACTGTTGTCACCTTTGTTCGCCCATTATTTAAATGACTTTCAATACCAACTCGTATTTCATCACCTGTGAATACAAGCGTTGGTTCTAGACCAGAAATTGCCAGCGTCATGGGAGTTAGTTGACTTGTCGCAGTATTCCATAAGAAATCATTACGCCCTGAATTAGCTATCTCTGAATATACCGAGGCAAGAATTGGACGATCCGAGCGAACACGCAGTGAAAAAATATTAGTCTTGATATTTGGAGAAAACGAGATGTCGGTTACCAGTCCTCGCGCAACTTCACGTGAATCTAACCCAACAGGAATAAAAGACCCATCATTTGAAATAAGTTCAATACTCACGGTTGCTTTGGCACTTCCTGGAGAGAGAATTCTGAGAGTGTGACTCACAGATTTGGAATTAATTATTTGATTTGGTATCCCAGAGATTACAAAATCGGTGCGTGGCGTATTAATTGAATTGACAAAATCACCACCCAAAGCACGTAATCCTTTTGCTCTTTCATCAATCATAAATGCGCTCACGCGACCAGACCGTGGAGTAACGCGAATAACTAGTCGACTTTGAGCCACGGCTAATGAATCCAATCGAACTTGCATGAAGGAGTTGGGCTTAACCGTAAAAACTTTTCCTGCTAACGAGCCATTCTCGCTCCAAATTTTAATATCTACTATGGCGTCGCTCAGGCCACTATTAACTAAAATAACTCGTCCTTTACTAGTTACATCACCGCTTCCACCAACGAACCATTCGTCGCTCTGGGGAGATTTGCACAATGTCGCACCTGCCCACTTTGAAGCCGAACTTTGCCAGGTAATCGATGTGACCTTAGAGCCCTCCAAGAGGATGGGTTCTGGACCGACAATAAATCGTGAACTCTTGACTGGGACGAAAACCGTAGAGTTGCGCGCGATCTTACGAGAAGGTGTATTGCGCGATCCAGTGGAGACTTGTCCATTGAGGCCAGCACCAGTAGGAGCACAGACAACTGCGGGGAAAGTTTGGGAAAACTTACTCGTACTAACTCCTTTTTCCAGCAGATTCGCAGAAAATAATGTCAGTAATACCAAAAGCGCAACTATAAACATTAAGCGAAATCTCATGTGAGCTCCTCAACGGAAATTTCACGCTTACGCCGACCTGCGGGCAATATCATCACGAAAACAGTAAGTACGAGAATTACTTGAAGGGAGAGCCAACCTCGACGAACAGTGCCGTCATGTATGAGAAAAAACTCTCCGGGTTTTGGGGACTGGAATTGAGGTAGCCCATACTCATTCATGGTACGAACTAGCCTTACTCCATTTTGAATGATTTGCCATGAAGAGTCGTAGTTTTCTGCCAATGTAATGGTCCCTGGTGAAAGTGTTGAACCTGGTGCTAAGTTCTCTCCACCAACTAGTGGTGTTGAAGTTAATTTCTCGTCGGTAAATACTAATCGCTCGGCCACACCACTAACTTTCCAAATAATTCCGGCACTAGTTGATGAATTCCGAATGAATCCTCCGATGCCATCAATGGATCTGACTAACTGATCATCAACAGGATTCATCATAAAGAGAAACTTTATTCCATGTGTTGATAAAACTTTACTGCTGGTCAATCCACTGCCATCAACTAAATCTCTCACTGCTTTATCAATTGCCGGACTTGATTTCGGAGCCACATCGGGATCTCCTAATAGCGCATCTTTATCACGGGCAACAAAAAATGCTAATTTCGAGTCCTGTTCTGCATCTGAATTTCTAATAACTAAAGTTTTTGTTCCCGGCGAAATCCCCAAAAATGGAGGAAGTACTGAGGTGCGATTGACTTGCAATGGCGAATTTGCACCGGAGGTTACGATCCAGAAGGAAGCGGTGAGCGAATAAACTAAGACAGCTGCGACACCAAGGCCAGCAAGAATATGACGATAATGAAAATTTGAGTTGGCAAGTCTTGCTCGAAGACCGTCCAAAATAATTACCCCAGAGACGACGGCACAAATCGTTGTGATGGCGAGCCATGAACCGACCCAAACTTGAGTATTGGAAGCAGAGCCATGTGCGGAAATTGCAATGGAACTGGCTAAAGTTGCAGAAAGTAAAATTCCAAAACCCCATTGCGCATATATGCGCGCCTTTGTTGACGAGAAAATTGCAACCAGAATAATCAATGAAATCGGACTAATGAACCACCATGGAATCGCACCTGCACCACCAGGGTTTGCAAGAAATACTTCATTTGCCAAACCTCCCGGTAGAGAGATTCCTGGTTCAGTTAGGAAGCGAGATGGGTGAGTCAGCGCTTCCAATGACCAAGGCATGGATAACGCAAAGGGTGTAACTATTAGGAGTAGCCATCTATATAAGCGTTCTTTAAAGACAATGCCTTCCGGATTGAGTCTGAACTGCAGGTAGTCCTTGAGGATGCCTGCGACGAAGAATGATGCCACAACGAGGTAGAGGGGCAAGGAAAAGGCGGTGACTGCTCCAATGATTAAGCTGAATCCAAAAATTAACTTCCAGCTTGCATCTTCAATTGCTCCAAGTTTAGGAAGCGATTTCACGATAATCGGTGCGCAAAGCAAAGTTGCCACCGTGCCTAGTCTTCCTTGGTTGATGGCACCTATTGCGACAGGTGAAATCGCATAGCCCACGCTTGCTCCAACGGCTAGCCATCGCCTAGAGGTGAACGTTCGAATAAGAGCATACATAGACCACATAAAAAGAATCGGTGCAATCCAAAAAAGAAGTGCAATGAAGAACGTTGCATTTCCAAATGAAAATGTTGAAGCAAGAGCCAAAAGAGCAATCCAAGTTGGCGTTGCATACGAACTTCCCATGCCGACTTCATGCCACGAATCAGCGTAGCTACGCCATAGATCCATTGCACCGCTTGGAGTTGTAGAAAGCGCACCCCCCGATATCGGACCATACCTATGCCTGGCCCAAACAGTGGTCAACGCTAATAAGAAAACAACTCCCAGAATTTCTGGACGGAGCATTAGCCCCTTCCAGTTCCGCGTTGGAGCCGGGGTAAGTAAATCTTCTTCTTCTGATAACGCATCCAAAATACTTTCTTGCGTTAGTGGCGTTGGTAAAAAACGCTCTCGTATTGCTTCAATACTGCGATTAATACTTAAGCGCAATTGCATCCAGCGAGGTGGAATAAAATTTGCAACCACCCTTGAAGAAAGCATTCTCTGAGTACGTCGGGTCTGCCGTGCATTAAGAAGTAAGCCCGGATGAATAAGTAGCAATCCAATAGCAAGAATTTCATCAGCAGCATAGCCTGGAAGTTTTGCAATCAAATAACCAATTGACCTCACTGTGGCACTTGCGAGAAGCCTTAGGGATAGCCATGGCAGAAGCCACAAAGAAGAGTTGACCAATAAAACATATGAGGCATTTCGTCGATCAAGGAGCAAAGGGCGATTAAGGAATGCGTGCGTTACATCAACGCCTCTTCTTTCAGATGCGGTAGCTTCTGCATGATATGCAATGGCGTCTGTTGCGACAATGACAGAATGTCCGGCAACACGTGCACGCCAACCCAAATCCACGTCGTCTCTAAATAAAGATAAGTTCGGATCAAAACCACCAAGTTCTTCGAAAACTTCTCGTCGTACTAACATCCCAGCAGTACTGACTCCCAAGACATCTCTGATTCCATCGCGTTGGCCTTGGTCGTACTCGCGAAGTTCAAGACCTGTCCATCGTGCACCATTTCCTGCAATGCTTACGCCAGCTTCAAGTAAATGTGTTCTGTCATACCAGCCGCGCAATTTAGGTCCAACGATTGCAACATGTGGACGATCTTCGATTGCCCGTAATAATTGCGTGAGCGCATCATGTGCTGGTGCACAATCGTCGTGAATGAACCAAAGCCATTCATGGCTACCTTCCATCTCTGGAAGATTTTCTAGCGCCGAATTAATCGCATCTCCAAATCCAGCTTCGCGAGATATAGAAAGAAAAGGGATTCTGGAATTACTTAAAAGTTTTGCTGAAGAGTCGATTGATCCCGTATCAATAGCGATTGTTGAATCGATTGAACGAGTTTGCGAGGCTAACGATGCGACAACTTCTGGAAGCCACATCGCACCATCATGAACGACAAGAATCGCAGTTACATGGTGAGTGTCGTTGCGCTTGGCTGACTCAGCCATAGCTGCACTCAGTGTTACGCGGGACGGCGCTTAAGGCGACGACGTTCGCGTTCGGAGAGACCGCCCCAAATCCCAAATCGCTCATCGTGAGCCAGGGCATATTCCAAACATTCCCCGCGAACATCACAGGACATGCATACCCGCTTTGCTTCACGAGTTGAACCACCTTTTTCAGGGAAGAATGCTTCAGGGTCGGTCTGGGCACATAATGCGCGCTCTTGCCATGAGAGTTCTACTGTCTCTCCAGTTACGAGTTGCACGCTTGGGCCGACAGGTCGAATTTCAGACATTCAGGCACTCCTTCAAAACTTCGGGTCCGCCCCTATGGCGGTAAACCAATAGATGAATTACACGCGTGTAACTCGATTTAGTCAAGTCGAATTGGGGATTATTTATTGATTAATCGCACTATTTTGGGTTTAGAAGGGGGAAATCCCATCAATTGCGCAATAACTGTCGACAATTTTGCTATCAGATTCAATAAAAGTACCTGGTGCAATGAATGAACCGATTATTTCTGCGCCAGGCCCAACGCTAACTCCATCGCAGAGAATTGAACCATCGATGAGCGATCCCTTTCCAACCTGGACATTATTTCCCAGTGATGAGCCCGCAATTACTCTGGCATCGTTGTCAATAGAGCATCCTTTGCCCGCCAAAAATTCACTGTGTGGGCCACCTAATAGTCCAGCAACAAGGTCTCGTGAGCCCTTTAATAGCGCATAGGGCGTTCCGATATCGAGCCAATACGAATCATCAACGAAACCAAAAATATTCTTTCCCTGCGCAACAAGTTGAGGGAAGATTTCTCTTTCAATACTGACCACTGTGTTCTCTGGAATAAATTCGACCACACTTCTTTCAAAAACATAGCAGCCAGCGTTAATAGTATTTGTTACTGGTTTTTCCATCTTTTCTAGAAATGCGCTGACCCTGCAGTTGGCGTCAATTGGAACGCATCCATATGCGCGAGCATCGTCAACGTGTGTTAAATGCAATGTTACTTCAGCCTTGTTAGAGGCATGAAAGTCAATCTGCTTCTTTAGGTCGTGCCCAGTGAGTACATCACCATTAAAAATCACAACAGTAGGGTCGCCATTCAATAGGGCTGACGCATTTCGTATCGCTCCCCCAGTTCCAAGGGGTTGCTCTTCGACTGCATAGCGAAGATCAAGGCCCCAGCGTGAGCCATCGCCAAAATATGGAATAAAAATCTCAGATAAATAAGAGGTAGCTAGAACGATAGATGTAATTCCCGCGCGCTTGGCCATGAGAAGTTGATGCTCGGTTACAGGTAATCCAGCAACAGGCAACATGGGCTTTGGAGTACTGCGCGTTAATGGCATTAGGCGAGTGCCCATGCCACCTACTAATAAAATTGCCTCTGTCATTTTCTTACCTTTGGAAATTCAGCGGATGAAAGGCGAGAAACTGCTTCATCAATTGCCTTATCTGTAGCTGTGAGAGCGATTCGAATATTGCGAGCACCCTTTTCTCCGTAGAAATTACCAGGCGTTGCAAGGATTCCCAGTTGTGCAAGCCAATCAACGCTCTCCCAATCAGATTCATTGCGAGTACACCATATATAGAGTCCAGCACCTGACTCTTCAATTGTGAAGCCTACCCGTTCTAAAGCTGGAATGAGTTTCTCTCGGCGCAAGTTGTAGCGGGCGCGCTGGTTAGCAACATGGTTGCTATCCGATAATGCAGAGATCATCGCTTCTTGCACTGGCAAGCTCACCATCATTCCCGCATGCTTTCTTACTTCTCGGATTCGAGCTATTAATTTTCGATCGCCGATAACAAATGCTGCGCGATACCCGGCCATGGAAGATCTCTTTGAGAGCGAATGGACAGCGAGAATATTTGTGTTATCCCCTTGCGTACATTCCAGAATTGAGTGTGGCGTGGATGAATGAGCGAACTCGAAATAGCATTCATCGGAAACAAGAATGCTTGCATTCCTTCGCGACCATTCAATTACATCAGTCATCTCTGATTTAGAGTGGGTTCGGCCCGTTGGATTTGAAGGTGAATTTATCCACGCTAATTCAGATGTTGGCCATGTCGAAGGTGATACTCCGACTGGGGAACCAATTGCTCCAGCAAGGATTGCTCCAACGTTATATGTCGGATATGCAACTTCGGGAAAAATAACGCTCTTAACTTTAAGAAGTGTAGGTAGCCATGCAACAAATTCTTTTGATCCAATTAAAGGTAAAACATCAAAATCTCCCGTTGCGCCAAGTTTCTCAATTGCCCATTTTTTGATTCTCTCTTGGAGTAGAGCCGTTCCGGCAGTAAGTGGGTAGCCAGGTGCATTTGAGTGCTCGCGCAAAGTTTGCTGAATGAATTCTGGAGTTGGATCAACAGGTGTGCCTACAGAAAGATCGATGATTCCGCCTGGGTGTTGCTTTGCACGATCTCCATAGGGAGCAAGTGCATCCCACGGGAAATCAGGCAGTTTCAGAGTAAACCCTTTTTAACCTTGTGGCGGAGCAGTAACCACATCTGCATGGTCAGTATTTGTCTGTCCGACTTTACTGGCACCACCGGGTGAACCTAATTCAACAAAAAACTCTGAGTTAACTTTTGAAAAATCTTTCCATTGGCCAGGAACATCGTCTTCATAATAGATTGCCTCAACTGGACAGACTGGCTCGCAAGCACCGCAATCAACACACTCGTCAGGTTGAATGTAAAGCATCCGGTTTCCTTCATAGATGCAGTCAACGGGACACTCTTCGATGCAAGACTTGTCTTTCACGTCGATGCAAGGTTGGGCGATGATGTACGTCAAGGTAAACCTCCAAGGGAGCCAATAGCGCCATTCTAATCACCTTAACGCAATTGGTCACGCCACCTGTTGATTTTCCAATTATCGTGTGCCTATGGGACCAGGGATTGAAAACATTGGGGCGCGCATCACAGTGCGACTTCACGAACTGGGTGGCGGATTTCGAGATGTCGTCGGTACTTTGGAATCACTCACCAGCGTTCGCAAACGCGATGGTTCTCTCGCGCATTTCACACCGGAACAAATAGCAATCTGGCGTGTAATTGTGCCTACACCTGATCGTGCTGGTTATGGTGCGCCATTAAGCATCCGAATTCAAGAAATTGAAATTGCTGCGAATGCAACGTGGCCAGCAAAGGAGGAGCTAAGAATTGGTGGCTGGCTCGTACGTGCAAGCGGACCTTTTACGATGCGAGCCAACTCGGTTTTACCTTTAGGAGAAGTTCCACTTGGAAATCCAGGAATTGAACTGGAAACAGCAATCGAGAGTGTTGTGAGTTTCTATCGAGAGAGAAACATTGTTCCAGTTTTTCATATTCCGCTTCCATCTTATGAGGCTCTCGATCAAGAACTTTCAAAAAGAGGCTGGGAAGAAAAAATTTTAGCTAACGTAATGGTGGCCGATATCGCTGAAAGTTATCCTGAAGCCACAAGTGAAATATCGTGGGAGATATCAGAGACGCCCTCGGTTGAGTGGCTTCACCTTCAAGATGACGAAGGAATTGAACAAATAATGAAAAGTTATCCTGCGATTTATATTGCTGGCCGAATAGATGGGAAGCTAATTGCAGTTGGCCGAGCAAGTAACTTCGAAAAATGGGCAACAATCAGTCGACTCTATGTTTGCGATGAATATAGAGGTCAAGGAATTGGTCGAGCCTGCATGGAGCAATTGCTTTCTGGAGCGCACAAATTAGGGGCAACCAAAGCCTTACTTCAAGTCGATTCAAAGAATCTCGGTGCGATTGCTCTCTATGAAGGAATGGGGTTTACATTTCACCATTCTTATCGCTACAGAGCACTTTCTGATCTTGGAGAATCAAAAATATGCTGACGAGATTGACTCTTTATGACACAAAGAACCGCAAAAACCTTGAAGTTCAAGACCAAGGTGGCGTCGTCAATATCTACTGCTGTGGGCCTACGGTTTACAGAGCAGCCCATGTTGGAAATTTCAGGACGTTTCTGCTCGCAGACCTGATAAGGAAAACTCTCGAACTCAACGGCTTAGAAGTAATACTTGTTCAAAATATCACCGACGTAGGGCATATGTCCGAGGATGTGAATCAAGAGGATAAAATTCTCTCACAATCTGCTCGTGAAAAAATGGATCCATTTTCGCTTGCTCGAAAATATGAACTCATCTTCCATGAGGACTTAGCATTACTCAATATCGCAAAAGCGCAAATGTATCCGCGTGCAAGTGAGTGCATTGCGCTAATGCAAGAGTTCATACAAGAACTACTCAGTAAAGGGTACGCGTATATCGGAGGCGATGGTTGTGTGTATTTTGATGCCAAATCATCTTCAAATTATGGACAACTCAGCGGAAACAGATTAGATGCACTCAAGCCTGGATATCGCTACGAGTACACAGAAGACGGAGCAAAGAGATTTCATGCGGATTGGGCGCTCTGGAAATTAGCGACTAATCGCACCGAAATGATTTGGGATTCCCCATGGGGTTCAGGATTTCCAGGATGGCATATTGAATGCTCAGCGATGTCGCTTAAATACCTGGGGAAATGTATAAATGTTCACGTCGGTGGAATTGATCTGAGATTTCCACATCATGAAAATGAACGAGCTCAATCAAATGCAATAACAGGTGATGACTCAATTCAACTTTGGTCACATGGAGAACACTTACTATTTGAGGGAAGGAAGATGTCAAAGAGCGCGGAAAACGTTCTACTTCTTGATGATGTTATTGAGCGGGGTTTTGATCCTTTGAGTATTCGTTTGGTATTTCTTGAAAATCGCTATCGAATGCAAATGAATCTGACGTGGGATGCAATCTCATCGGCGCACGCCACCATTAAACGCTGGCGTGCACTTGTGAGCCCATACAACGCAATCTCGGGCTCTAAGAATTTGGAGATTCTTCAAACTTTCAATAATGATCTAGACACACCGAATGTAATTTCAATACTGCGAAGAGCTGAGAAAGACTCTGGGCAAAATCAGGCACAAAAAGCTGAGCTCTTTCTCTATGCCGACAAAGTACTTGGGCTTGACCTTGGACGAAATGACCCTATTAAGCCTTTGGCAGAGAGCCTAAAACTACTACTGGCCCAACGCGATACTGCTCGCAAAGAAAAGAATTGGGCAGAAAGTGATCGTTTGAGGCAATTGTTAGAAGAGGCGGGCCTGATTATTAAAGATTCGGCCCTCACTCAGGAATGGCAATGGCGCTAACTACGATTAAGAGAATTGAACCGCAGACTAAGAGCAGCGTTCCCATGGTATTTCCCTCTATAAGTAATTCTCCTCCAACACCAAGCGTACTTGCCTTAAATAAAACGGCAAACCATGCACTTGACGCAATAAATTTATAGCGCTTAAGGCCCCACCGTCTTCCAATCATCCAGATTGCAAGAGCAGTGGCCACCACAGAAAGTATCAAACCCCAGGGTTGGTATGCATTATGAAGTAGCGTTGAAGCTAACCCAAAAATACTTCCTGCCACTAAAGACAGAATCAATTTCATTTCGGGCTTAGACCTGAAAATAAGTTTGTTTCGCGTCCATCGCTATCAAATGGCCCACTCTTTATTCCTTTTACTAATGTATAAAACTCTTGTCCCCAAATTTGCTGTCCCAAGTTGTTAGAAAGTGCAAAAAAAGGGCCATCCAAAGCAATCTGAGTTTCGTGTGCCTTCATCGCTTCCATCTTTAAATCCACATACGCACTTCCATCGATAAGGGTTGTCACCAAAGAATCATCTTTTGCAAATGGGAGATCATCTACGCTCTCTGCACCAAAAAAATCAGAGCCAGATTTTTTCATCTCTTCAATACCTTTGGCAATTAAAGACTTAGGAATAGTGTTCCAATAGATTTTCTCTATCGTCCATGCCGAAGTTTTCTGGCTTGCACGCATGGCAACTCGGTGAGCTTGAATATGATCAGGATGCCCGTAGCCACCAATTTCATCATAGGTAATCAAGATGTGTGGCTTAATCTCATGGATTACTTCAACTAAGAGATCTGCTGCACTTTCAAGATTTGCTTGCCAAAAAACATCTGGACGATTGTTTGGTTCTGTACCCATCATTCCGCTATCTCTAAATTTCACTATGCTATCTCCCAAAAATCTATGATCTTTGACTCCAAGAATTTTCATCGCCGCTGCAAGCTCTACTTCGCGATGTTGGCCCAATTGATCTTTATCAGAGCTTGCAAGATGCGAAAGCCCAGGGACAAGAACTTCACCTTCTTCGCCACGAGTACATGTAATCAAAGTGACCTGTGCTCCAAGGGATGAGTACATTGCCATGGTCGTACCATTATTAATCGTTTCATCATCCGGATGAGCATGAACGAGAAGCGCTCTAAAACCGGCAAAAGGCAATGAATTCATAGCGCCATTGTGCCTTACTCTTGCATTTGATGCGCATTGCTAATGTCATCGGAGATTGAACACTTATTCCACTTTTCCCATTACGATATATCCGATGAGTACAACTGATTCGCGCAATGATGCCAAGGCGCGTCTGCCTCGGGATGAGAGACGTGCGCAATTACTAGCGGCCGCCCTTGAGGTCTTCACATCTGCCGGTTATCACTCTGCAGCTATGGATGAGATCGCAGACAGGGCCGGTGTCAGCAAACCTGTTTTGTATCAACATTTTCCGTCAAAGTTAGATTTATATCTTGCGGTATTGGACATCCATATCGACTCATTAGTTTTTGAAATTCAAAAGGCAATAGCATCTACTCCAGACAACTCCAATCGCGTTCGCGCAACTGTTGTTGCATATTTTAATTTCATCGAAAGTGAAGGTGAAGCGTTTAGGTTGCTATTTGAAAGTGATATGAGCGTAGAACCGGCAGTTCGTGAGCGCTTAACTCGCATGACATACGACTGCGCTGCAGCGATAAGTGCGATAATTTCACTCGACACAGGTTTGCCACAAGAGGCAGCAATGCTTCTAGGAGTGGGACTGATTGGAAGTGCACAAATTACTGCACGTCATTGGCTAGAGCGAGATAGCAAACTCTCTCGTCAGCAGGCAACAGATTTGGTTTCTAACCTCATGTGGCGTGGAATTTCCGGTTTTCCTCGTACTGATGAGCGCTAAACAATTCTGATTGGCTGTAAAGCCGAATCACTAGGTAGGATTTAGCTATGAACGCAAAAAAGATCGCAAGCAATCACAAAGTTGAAGTAAGAATCGCAGTTGTCAATGTTGCAAAGGAACTCAGTTTTGACTCTCCTCTCACAAGTGAGGAAATTCGCCAAGCCCTAACGACTGCTCTATCGACACAAACTCCCTTGGTTTTAAGTGATTCGCGAGGCGGTCAAGTAATAGTGCCTGCAGATAAAATTGGTTACATCGAAATCGGCGAACAAGCCGAGCGTCGCGTCGGTTTCGGCACGCTCTGAGGTGAGCAAAACTTTCGCAGATCTTCCCCTTAGACAATCAACAATTGAAGCTCTCACACTCCATGGATTCCATGCTCCCTTTGCCATTCAAGAAATGGTCTTACCGATCGCCCTTGCCGATGGTGATGTTATTGGACAGGCCAAAACTGGTACTGGAAAGACTCTAGCTTTTGGAATTCCGTTAGTAGAACGAGTTATCGCTCCTCTTGATCCTGAGTGGAAAGATTTCAGTGATGCAAATCTTCCGCAAGCCCTAGTTGTAGTTCCTACCCGCGAGCTCTGCGTACAAGTGACAAAAGATATTCAGGAGTTAGCAAGTACTCGCGGAATCAGAGTTTTAGCAGTCTATGGTGGCCGAGCTTTTGAACCACAAATCGAGCAACTTCAATCCGGTGTTGAGATTGTTGTCGGAACACCAGGAAGGCTTCTCGATCTTTATCGCCAAGGGCAATTAAAACTTAGCAAAGTTGGCAGATTAGTGTTAGACGAGGCCGATGAAATGTTGGACTTAGGATTCCTACCAGATGTGGAAAAAATCTTTACAAGTACACCGGCACGTCAACAGACAATGCTTTTTTCGGCAACAATGCCCGGGGATATCATCGCCCTTGCCAGACGCTTTATGGAGCAACCGGTGCATATCCGAACTCAAGAAAATGATGATGAGAGCGCGGTTGTATCGCGTGTAGAGCAACACATTATGCGAGCACATGCATTAGATAAAATTGAAATGCTTGCCAGAATTTTACAAGCCGATGGACGCGGTCCAACAATGGTCTTTTGTCGAACCAAGAGAACATGCCAAAAAACAGCCGACGATCTCGTTGAGCGCGGGTTTAAGGCATCGGCAATACACGGCGACTTAGGACAAAGTGCTAGAGAGCGTGCATTATCAGATTTCAAAGCTGGTAAATCCGATGTATTAGTTGCAACAGATGTTGCCGCTCGTGGTATCGATATTGACGGAATTACTCATGTTATTAATTACCAATGCCCAGAAGATGACAAGACTTACGTTCACAGAATCGGACGAACAGCGCGTGCCGGAGCACATGGAATCGGCGTAACTTTTGTCGACTGGGATGACATGTCACGCTGGAGTCTCATTAACCAATCACTCAAGCTGGGATTGGCCGAACCGATTGAAACTTACTCATCTTCAGATCACTTGTTTACATTGATGAAAATCCCACAAGGCTCTACGGGAAGAATGAAGCCACCCAGTACTTCACCTCAAATTCTCTTCCGTGATTCCGACAAGCCCGTTCGCAAACATTCTGCAAAGGCTACCCCTGCAAAGAAGATTCCTGTAGAAAAAACTCCCCGAACTAGAACTCGGAATAAGAAGTTTAAAGAAGGCTAGATTAGAGAAAGTTTTTCCAAAATTGAGTAACCGAGTTCTCTATAGCTAGAAGAAATTGCTGAATTTTTGAAAGACGAAAGTACGCTTGAAGAGGAACTTTCATTATCAAGCAACTCCTTTGACATGGGGATCTCGCAATCCAGGAGTTCGAAATCGTGCATTATCTCTCTTTCAAGATTCTCATTTCGCGAACTATCAGTTTTCAAAAATGCCAGATGTTTTATACCTGGTTTAATTAATGAACGAATTCGATGAGCTCCACGAAATGAAGATACAGTTAATTGAATTGGATACAGAATTGAGTTAGACACTTCAAGGGCCATAAAGAGTGCAGTACTCGGCGTCGATGGTGTATCTAGAACTATTAGATCGTATTTCGGAGAACATTTACTTAACAAATTTGCAAATGTTTCCTGCTGTGAAACGTTATTGATATTCGATGAACCTGGAATGAAATCAAATCGCTCTGGAGTTGAAATAACTCCTGAGTCAATCGATGCTTTATCTGTGAGCAAATCTGCAATAGTAACTCTTGCTGATTCTTTGCCAAGTATGAACGTCAAGTCACCTTTAGCATCAAGATCAATAAGTAATACTTTCTTACCGTATTCAGTAAAGGCAACGGAGAGATTATGTGCCGTCGTTGTCTTTGAAGTGCCTCCAGCCAGATTTGCCAGAGTAATTATTGAGCTCATGCGCTAACCAACCCCCAGCGCTTTCTAGCGTCCTTAAGGATCGGTGGTTCCATCAATGTTTTCGGTAAAAGCAAGAGAGCGTTACGTGAAGTGCGAAGTGCAATGTTGGTAACGGTGCCTTGTCCAGGCAGCGTTGGCCATCCATAAAGTTTCCGGGCCCAATCTGGAAGTGAAGATCCTGCCAATGAAGAAAGGGTTGCCCACATAGGAGCTGCAGGAGTTGCAAAGCGCACAACGGTCGGAAGGGGTGGGATCGCAAGAAAAAGTGCCGCACGCTTTGCATCATCTGATGCTCGTAACTCATGTGCAATGTGCTGGAAGTACTCAGCCATCTGTTCACGCGTTACTGGAACCACCTCTTGCGAAATTCCAACCAGAGTTGCGAAAGTGGCCATCTCTTGAAGATATTGATCTTGCTCATCCTGACTTAGATCTAATCCCGAACGAATAGCGCAATCCAAGAATGAATCGACCATTGACATGTGAACCCACAAGAGGAGTTTTGGTTCATCGACCCCAAGTTTCGAATGAACTATTCGGACTCTAGAAGCCAGCGCGTTTGCTTCTGCGGAAGTTCCAAATGTCAGAGTTGAAACATAGTCACCAGTTCGTTGAAGTCTGCCCCAAGCATCTTCACGAAAATTAGAATTCTTGGCAACACCGTCCATGGCCTCAGGATGTAGGGCTTGCTGTAACAGCGCACGAATTCCTCCTACAAGCATGGAGGGATCTGAATGTATGCGCCAGGCAACAGAATCTGGTGAAAATAATCCATCTACCATGAAATAGAAAATGCCTTCACAGCGTCGACAACCATTTGCACTGCAATTGCAGCAAGTAAGAGGCCCGCAATTCGAGCGACCAAAGTAACTCCTGCTGGACGGATAACTTTCAAAATTGTTGTCGAAGAAAGTAGGGCAATCGCTATAGCAAGGTGCACCGCCACTACTGCAATAACTAGACCAACTGCATGTGCAGGAGTGTGAACTCGCTGTACGAAAATCATTGTTGCGACAATTGCTCCAGGTCCAGCTAAAAGTGGTGTACCGAGTGGCACCAGGGCAATGTTGGAACCTGTTGAGCTTGCTGATTCATCGTTTTTGCCAGTTAAAAGTTCCAGTGCAACCAGGAGAAGTAATAGGCCACCGGCAGCTTGTAACGCTGCAATCGAAATATTCAAATAGTTAAGTATGAAACGGCCAAAGAGTGCAAAAAGAGCAATAACTAAAAATGAAACGCACGCCGCTTGCCATGCTAAACGCCTGCGAACTTTCGTAGATTTATCAGCGACAAGGGCTAGAAATACTGGTGTCGCGCCAGGTGGATCCATGATGACAAAAAGTGTCACAAATGCTTGAGCTGCAAATGTAAACGCACTCACAGAATTGAGATTCATGCCTTCACCACCCGCCGTTGGTCTGCCTTGGCTTCTAAGAGTTCCCATTGTCTCGGATCTGTGGAGTTCTCGCCAAGTGAATTTAATTTTCCAGCTCCGTGATAGTCACTAGACCCGGTCACAACAAGGCTCATGCTTCTGGCAATTTCGAGTAATTGCGACCTTTCATTCTCACTTTGGTCTCGATGATTGACTTCAATTCCGTTAAGTCCTGCCTTAACAAGTGACTCAATAGAGGATTCGTCAAGAGTTGCACCTCGAAATGATGCAAAGGGATGAGCAATTACGGAAACTCCCCCTGCGGCTTTGATCTGCGCAATAGCAACTTCTGGGGTTGGAGCAAGATGTGAGACATAAAATTTTGAGTCATTGTTAAGTAATCCATCAAAGGCTTCATTGCGAGAGGCAATAAACCCTCGTGCAACCAGGGCATCGGCTAAGTGTGGCCTTCCAACTGTGGCTCCATCGGAGGCAACTCTCACTACTTCTTCCATGGTTATTTCAATGCCTTCTTCATTGAGAAGTTGAATCATCTTCTTCATGCGTGGGATTCGACTATCGCGAGTTTCTTTAAGCATTTGTGCCATCTCAACATTGGTACCATCAAAGAGCAATCCAAGCATGTGAACGCTAATACCATCTTCAGTAAGGCAGGAAATTTCAGCGCCTAGAACGAGATCTAACTCTCCACGAAGTGCCTGCTTGGCTTCTTCCCATCCTGCAATTGAGTCGTGATCTGTCAATGCAAGTGTTGTAATACCTGCAGAAAGTGCAAAATTAATTAACTCGCGAGGCGTATCGGTGCCATCGCTATATGTTGAGTGGGTATGTAAATCAATCACAACGTGTGGGTTTCCTTATCGGGACGAGTGCGCAAAACAACTAAACCACACCCGATAAGAATTACGATTATTCCTGGAATAACACCTAGCGGTGGTTGTTGATTGAGCCACCAAAGTGCCAAAAGTGCACCTACTGGAACTTCAAAAAAGACAATGAGTGAAACAATCGCAGGTGATACTCTTTTAAGTGCGGAATTGAACATTGTGTGTCCTAAGAGTTGTGCGCCAACCACCAATCCCAAAACAATGAGCCATTCACGTGATGGATAATTGATAACTGGATCTCCAGAAAAGAGCACAATCGGTAAAATGGTAAAAGCACACACTAGATAGCAAACGGTTGTATAAGAAGTATTTTCCATAGTTTCGCGAGCTCGAGAACCAGCCATTACATAAAGTGCGGCAAGAGCTGCGGAAATTAGAGAGGCTAGGTCGCCCATAAATGATCGAAAAGAAAAATGAAGGTCAATGCCAGAAACCAAAAGTACTCCGCAAAAACTAACTCCCATTCCAAGCCATGCACGTGAAGGAATATGGTCACCTGTAAGTTTTACAAAGAGTGCGGCAAAAATTGGTTGCAGCGCAATCATTGCAGTTCCTGATGCAACACTTGTCCACCGCATTGCAAGAAAGAATCCAAGAAAATGTAGAGCCAATAAAACGCCGGCAAGTATTGACCACTTCATGCCTGTTCGGTGACGCCACTGTTTATGACGTAAGGCAAATGGAGCGAGCAGAATTGCTCCACCAAGATTTCTCCAAAAAATAAGTGCGGGAATTGGCATAACGCTTAGCGCGATAAGTGGCCCAGATGTTCCGATCCCGATGATGCCGATTCCTAGCCGAACTAGGTCTGGACGACCCGGGATTTCTATATGACTTGAAATCCGTTCACTACCTGTATTCCGTGGACCCATTGCCTAAAACTATCTACTTCAGAGGATAAATACCTAAGCGGAGTATTAAGTCGAGCCGATACCCTAAGCACATGAGCGGAAGCCAGATTAATCGTGTGTTTCTTGCCCGCCTAGCTGGTACAGCGGTCTTTGACCCAAATGGTGATCCAGTAGGGAAGGTGCGAGATGCTGTCGCGACCCTTCGTACGAATAATCAACCACCTCGAATTCTTGGGCTCGTCGTTGAAGTTCCATTGCGTCGCAAAGTTTTTGTTCCAATTACTCGCGTGACATCAATCGAAAGTGGCGCAGTAGTTATAACAGGGCTTCTTAACATGCGTCGATTTGATACTCGCCCTGGAGAAATCTTGGTATTAGGTGAACTCCTAGATCGTTCAATCACAATTGTTGAAAATGGTGACCCAGTAGTTGTTGAAGATATGGGAATGGAACTCAATCGCGGTGGAGACTGGTTAATTACCAAAGTTCACATCATGCGAAAAGGACGTGGCATTCGTCGTAAGGGTGCTACATCAACTCTTGCCTGGGAAGATTTGGCTGGGTTTGCACAAATTGAGAAAGATCAAGGCGTTCTCAATTTACTTTCTACGCTGACTACGCTTCGCGCTGCCGACTTAGCTGCGGTGTTGCATGACCTTGCTCCTAAGCGCCGTGTTGAAGTTGCACGTGGATTAAACGATGAACGCCTTGCCGATGTTTTAGAAGAAATGGATGAGAGTGCACGTGTTGCACTCCTTGCAGAACTCGAAGGTGAGCGAGCAGCCGATGTCTTAGGAGAGATGGATCCTGATGATGCTGCAGATTTGTTACGCGAAATTGGTGATGAGCGTGCACAAGCCCTGATTGAACTCATGGAACCTGAAGATGCCGAAGATCTTTTGCGACTTATGAACTATGAAGATTATTCGGCTGGCGGAATGATGACGACCGAACCGTTAGTTCTTCCTGCAGATGCAACCATTGCCGAAGCGTTAGCAGCAGTTCGGCAGAGCGAGATTTCTCCTGCCCTTGCATCGCAAGTTTATGTTTGTCGTTCACCGTTAGAAACGCCTACTGGTCGTTTCATTGGGATTGCCCACTTGCAACGCTTACTTCGTGAACCTCCTGCAACTCTTTTGGGTTCAATCGTTGATACCGATACTCAAGCGTTAAATCCGGATGCATCGCTCAATACCGTTGCCTCATACTTAGCCAGCTACAACTTACTTTCGGTGCCTGTTGTGGATTCAAATGAGAGACTGCTTGGTGCAATTACCGTCGATGATGTACTTGATCACTTGCTTCCAGAGAACTGGCGTCATACTCATAGCAATGTAAGTAAGGGCGAAGCAAGCCACGTAATTTCAAGAAGTAATTTGGAGGTATAAAAATGGCGCGCACAAATAGATTAGATACTCCTCGCGAGACTCGCCGTACTTTACGTCCCAATTTTGATCCAGAAACTTTTGGTCGTTTATCAGAGCGTTTCGCGCGCTTCCTAGGTACTGCTCGCTTTCTGGTTTACATGACTATCTTTGTGCTTGCTTGGGCTCTATGGAATTCACTTGCTCCACGCGACCTTCGGTTCGATGATTATCCATTTATTTTTCTCACCTTGATTCTCTCTCTGCAAGCTTCTTATGCTGCTCCACTCATTCTGTTAGCCCAGAATCGACAAACAGACCGGAACAGAATTGCGTTAAGTGAGGATCGCGCACGCAACGAGCGAAATATCGCAGATACTGAATATCTCACTCGAGAACTTGCAAGCTTGCGCATTGCGTTGGGAGAAGTGGCAACTCGAGATTATTTGCGGAGCGAAATCAGTGATGCAACAGATGAAATCCTCAAAGAGTTACGTAAGAAGTCCCAGTCGGACGCCGAGTAAGGATTTACTCCTTACAATAATTTGGCTAACAATTGCATCAATTGCAATTGATGCAGGTGAATCAGGATGAGCAAGAACTACTGGTGTTCCCATGTCACCTCCGGTACGCAACTCCGGATTGAATGGAACTTTCCCAAGTAGTGGAACATCGCTACCGACCAATTCTGAAAGTCGTTTTGACGTTGCTTCTCCTCCGCCGGTTCCGAATAAGGAAATATTTTCACCACATGATGGACATGGAAATTCTGACATATTCTCGATAACGCCAATTACATGTTGCTTAATTTGATGGGCAATACGTCCGGCACGTTCTGCAACTTCAGCCGCAGCAATTTGTGGAGTTGTTATCACGATAATTTCTGAAGATGGAATGAGTTGGCCGAGAGAGATCGCCAAATCACCTGTTCCGGGAGGGAGGTCTATGAGGAGAAGGTCTAAATCTCCCCAGTATGCATCGCTTAACAGCTGTTCTAGGACGCGATGAAGAAGTGGCCCTCTATATGCAACTGCGTCTGCGCGTTCAGGCTTAAACATTTCCATTGAAACGCTCTTGACCCCAAATGACTCTAATGGAATAAACATTTGATCGATTGCTGTCGGACGCTG
This sequence comes from Streptomyces griseus, assembly GCA_945884695.1. GTDB lineage: Bacteria > Actinomycetota > Actinomycetes > Nanopelagicales > Nanopelagicaceae > QYPT01. The sequence continues at coordinate 18,759 of CAMCYO010000008.1, read as the reverse complement.
GCCCATAAGTCCCATCAGCCGTGGAATTGAATGACCATAAACATCAGCATCAAGTATTCCAACGCGTAGACCCTTATTAGCAGCAGATACTGCCAAGTTAACTGTTAAAGAAGATTTACCGACTCCACCCTTACCAGAGGCAATACCAATAACGCGAGTGAGTGAATCAGGCTGAGCAAATGGAATAAATTTCTCTCGTCCGTTGCGCAATATTTTCTTGACATTATCGCGTTGTGCTTCATTCATAACTCCAAATTCGAGAGCACAATCCTTTACTCCCTCAACAGATAAGACTGCAGTGCTGACATCGCTACGAAGTCGATCTTGCATAGGGCAACCAGAGATAGTGAGAAGTACCGTCAGCGACGCTTTGCCATTATCGAAGGCAACAGATTGCACCATACCAAGTTCGGTAATTGATCGATGTAACTCTGGATCTTGAACTTTACTGAGAGCCTCTTGTATTAACTCAACGGTGCTCATAGTAAATCCGGATCAATCTTTGCTGTACTGGTCTGCTCATTTTCTTCTTGGTCTAGTGCTTGCGCTAAATGCTTTTTTAAAAAAGTTTTTGGGTGCAGATCCGATGGTTGAAGATCCTCAAAACCTGGTCCTAAGTTTTCGCGAAGCTCCTTCGTTGCGCTCTGTGAAATCTTTGCAATCTTTCTCACAATTTTTGCGGCATCGGATGCAAACTTCGGTAATCGATCAGGTCCTACCAAAATAAGACCAAGAACTGCCAAACCAATTATCTCTCCTGCGCCAATATCAAAGAACATGCAATGAGCCTACCTCTACTTAAGCCCTATGGCCCTGCGATTAAAACCACAGTAGCTTGATTAGATGTGCCACTTCTTTCGTAAGTAAGTATGACTTTATCTCCAACACTTTTAGCTCGAATAGCGATAATGAGTTGATCAGCATTAGCAATTTTCTTACCACCGAAAACTGTGATCACATCTCCTGGTAGTAAACCAGCTTTCTGTGCAGGCCCACCGGCACGGAGCCCAGTGGGTGCTGGTGCAATTTTTGCACCGGGCCCAGCAAATCCCATCTCAATAGAGATTCCTACAATTGGGTAAACAGATTTTCCCGTTGCGATGAGTTGGTCTGCCGTCTTGCGCGCTTGATTGATTGGTATTGCAAAACCTAATCCAATAGACCCCACTTGGCTTCCGTTCGAAGCGCCAAGGGATGCAATTGCAGAATTAACTCCGACTACCGCACCTGTCATGTCAACAAGTGGGCCCCCAGAATTTCCTGGATTAATCGCAGCATCAGTTTGAAGTGCATTCATGAATGAACCCTCACCATCTGACCCACCAGTGCTAACGGCTCGATCTTTAGCACTAATGATTCCAGTTGTCACAGTTCCGGATAAGCCAAGAGGTGAACCAATAGCTATGACTGGATCGCCAACTTGAATATTGTCACTGTCGCCAAATTGAAGAGCAGGAAGATTCTCTGCAGAAATTTTTAGAACAGCTAAGTCATAGGCAGAATCGCGCCCAACAATTGTTGCGCCAATTGTTTGGCCGTCATTTAGTGTCACCGTTATTGTTCCATCTGATATCGCTACCGACTCTACAACGTGGTTGTTAGTCAAGATATATCCTGTGCTATTAATAATAAAGCCTGACCCTGTGCCACTACCTGAAGTTGACTTAGTCGAAATAGAAACTACCGAAGGTAGAACGCGTTGTGCAATGCCAGCAATAGAATCTGGCTTTCTTTCAATCGTTTTGCTCACAGAAACCAGATTGATCTTTTGATGAAATATAGATTCTAAATTTAGTAAATTGGACAGAAGGCTTCCTGCAATCCCTGCAACAACTGCGAGTGCGATAGCGTGGCTCAAACGTATATGAAGTGATTTTAGGGAAGGCTTAGGTGCAGCCCACCAAGGGTCTTGTTCACTCATTCCAGCCTCCCCAGCTTTCGAAAACCTTGCGCTAATTACACCGAAAAAATCCGAGAAATGTCTGGGAACTAGAGCTTTGTCGCTAAGAGAAGTCCATCCCCCACATGAATAAGGGTGCTTATCCAGTGTGAAGCATCTAGTCGAATGCTTTTCCCCGCTTCGCGCAATGCAATAGTTCGAGCATCCCTCTGTGCGGGGTCTGGAACTTTTCCATCTCCAAAAAATGAATCTATAGCTAGAACACCGCCCGATCGCAATATGCGATGGGCTTGTTCAATCGAAAACTCTAAATCTTCTGCTTCATGTCGTAAAACAACTAAGTCATAAGCTCGGTCAGTCAACTTTCCTAAAACTTCCATCATGGGATTGGTAATGAGACGAAATCTTGCTGGAATGATTCCCGCCTCGGCGAATGCGATACGCGCGATATTTGCATGTTCTACTTCGTCATCTATAGAGGTAAGAGTGCCGCTATCAATCATTCCGCGTAAAATCCAAATACTTCCAACGCCACCACCTGTGCCAACTTCGACCACAGATTGGGCAGAAATTGTATGGGCTAAATGACGCAAATAGGATCCGGTGCCGACAGATACATCTCGTGCTCCTACTTCAACTCCACGTGCACGAGCGTTAATTAGCGCCTCGTCTTCAACTATAAAGTTTTCCGCGTAAGAATACATATCGGTTTTCATTTTATACTCGATATCCAATCAATCAACAGTCGAACCCCAAACCCGGTACCACCTTTAGGATTTTCGCCAGAATCTGTCTCACTCCTTGCGGGACCTGCAATATCTAAATGCACCCAATTACGCTCTCCAGTAAACTTCTCCAGAAAAAGTGCAGCCGTAACGGAGCCAGCAGAAAACTTTGGTTTATCTGCGGTGTGATTGTAATCTGCAACAAAACTTTCGAGTGCAATTGCATAATCATCAATGAGTGGCATATGCCAAACACGATCTCCTGAAATCTCACCAAGGCTATGCAGTTTCTTAGCTAGAGCATTATTGCGTGTATACATCGCACCGTACTGGCGCCCTAGTCCTAAGGTGGCAGCCCCAGTTAAGGTTGCGACATCCACTAAATAATCCGGATCAAGATTCAAATCGGCAAAAGCCAAGCCATCTGCTAATACCAAACGGCCTTCAGCATCAGTATTTATTACTTCAACCGTCGTGCCACCGTAATGTGTGATTACATCACTTGGTCGTTGCGCAGTGGCAGAAAGTGCATTTTCTGCACACATAAGTAGGGCAGTGACTCTGACTTTCGGTGCAACAGATGGCATTGCGCTGACAACACTAAGAATTGCTGCAGCCCCAGACATATCTGACTTCATGCCAATCATTGTGTCGTAGGGGCGCTTTAATGAAATTCCACCGGTATCGAAAGTTATTCCTTTTCCAACTAGAACTACATGTGGCCAATTTTTAGATCCGCGCGGTGCATAGCTGATCTGTATGAATCGAGGACCAGGATTGGGTGAAGAATTTCCAACTGCCTGCAGGCCACCAAATTCCGAGAGCTCCTTGCCCGATAAAACGGTTACAACTAGGTCAGAATTGCGCGCAAAACTTTTCGCTTGCAGAGCCATCCACGCAGGAGTTTTAATGTTTGCAGGCGTATGAATGAGATCTCGAGCTCGGCTCACAGCTCTTGCAATTATTTGTGCTCGCTCTATCGAGGCACTATGCGAACTGCTTAAGTAAAACTCTGGCGCTTTTAACTTAACTCCGGTTGTCTTCTTCGTCCATTGATAATTTCCTAATATCAGTGAAACAGCATGTGCCAAAATTTCAGCTCCAGAGTTGGCCACCAAAGTGAATAATGAACTTTCCTTGCCTCGAAATTTTCTGCCTAGGCTAGCGCCAGCAAGTCGAATATCAGAAAGAGAATTACTACCGACTCCGACCAAGATAATTCGATCGCATTTAGCACTTTCGGCGCTAATTGGGATTTCAAAGATTTCACCAGTTTTTCCAGTTGCGGAAAAAAACGCCAATTCATCGACGAGATTTAATCCAAAATAGCTTTCTACTTTCGCAATTAGCGCAGAGTTTGAAGGAAAGGAGAAATTGCCCTCTTCGTTTTTTAAGAATCCAATTGCGATTGAATTAGCTCTAATTACAGATTCAACTGTTAAAAGTTGAGCTTTAAGCGTTGGAACGGCTGAGAGACTCACCTTAGTAAATGGAAACTATTTCTTAACTAGGAGCAAAGCTGCGGCGTGAAGAGCGCTCCCAAGATTCGATGCCTCTTCACCATTGAGTTCTACGACCAAGCGTCCGCCACCTTCCAAAGGAATACGCATAACCAAACTGCGGGCCTCCTTCGTAACTTCCATGGGTCCATCTCCAGTTCGGGGTTTCATGGCTGCCATGTGTCTCTCCTTCTTAATCGATCAAGTACGCAATGAGGGAATTCCTGCTTCGACCGATGTATGAGGGAGAAGTATCTCGCATTTACCACCGAACTAAGAAATCGAGAGTGATAGGGCCGAAAATCTCACAAATCTAGGCGTGCAGTCAGGCGGGCCCGGCCAATAGAAATGATGTTGACAACTGCGCGTTCTGGTACTTGAAGTGCAGAGGCAATCTGGGTCGGTGAGAGATTCTTAAGATAGTGAAGGGTCAAAATGATGCGTTCTTCCTCTGGCAAACTGGCAAGCAATTGAGCCAGAGTTTCCGCAGTCATAGAAGCAAGGTTACCTTCTCGACCTGTCACATTTGGTAAGACAGGGGCAAGTAGGTTGACCTACCTATTTTAAGCAACAAAAAGCCAAGAACCTATAAGCCGATTAACAATGCGTGAGTGCTTCATCGACGCTCGTACACCATTTCAACAACTCTCTCTGCCCAGGCTTCACAAAACCTTCCTTCTCAAGATGGTCGAGTAAATCTTGAAGTGGAGCATAAACACCAAATGGATCCAAAATTATTACGGGTTTATCGTGGAACTTAAGAAACTTTCCAACCCAGATTTCAAAAAGTTCTTCGAGAGTTCCGGGTCCTCCTGGTAGCGCAATGAATGCATCTGAAAATTCTTCAATCTTTGCCTTACGGTCTCTCATTGACGTTACTACATGCAGTTCATGACTATCGTGATCTGCAAATTCAATATCCACTAACATCTGTGGAATTACACCAATACTTTTCCCACCGCTGCTACGCACACCACGAGCAACTGCCCCCATCATTGAAATATGGCCACCGCCGGAAATCAAATCCCATTTGCGCGAACCGATAGCCACGCCAAGGTCAGTAGCAAGGTCAAGATATTTATCGGCAATCGTTGGTGAAGATGAGCAGAAGACGGCAATACGCATCTGATGAGAATAGGGGCTATTCTTAGCCCATGCCAACCTCAGGTACCGCATCCGCTCACGGCATCGCGACGCTGACTTATAAAGGCGATGTGCTTGATGTCTGGTTTCCGCAACCAAGTCTTTCGGCAATTTCACGTGAGGTCCCAACTTTCCTTAAAAAATTAGCAGGTCGCGACGAAGATCGAAATGTTGAGCGAAAAGTAGTATCTAAAACCATCACTCTCTCAACACCTCCAAAAGATGCCGTTGATGTCTACCTGCGACTTCATTTGCTTTCTCATCGTTTGGTAGAACCACATGGTCAATCACTGGAAGGTGTATTTAAGCTTCTTCACAACGTTGTATGGACATCACACGGACCATGTGAAGTTGAAGGATTTGAAGAAGTAAGAGCGCGCCTCATGAGTAAGCACGGACATGTAACAGTTCTCAGCGTCGATAAGTTTCCAAGAATGGTTGATTATGTAATACCAAGCGGAGTCAGAATCGCAGATGCTGATCGAGTTCGCTTGGGTGCCCATCTTGCAAGCGGAACTACAGTGATGCATGAAGGTTTTGTTAATTTTAATGCAGGAACCTTAGGAACTTCAATGATCGAGGGCCGAATTTCATCCGGTGTTGTAGTTGGAAACGGCTCAGATGTTGGTGGAGGGGCATCCATCATGGGAACTTTGAGTGGTGGAGGCAAAACGGTAATTGCAATTGGGGAAAATTGCCTTCTTGGAGCAAATTCAGGAATCGGAATTTCATTAGGAAATAACTGTGTGGTCGAAGCAGGCACTTACGTCACAGCAGCTGCAAAGGTGAAACTTCCAGATGGTGAAGTAGTTAAAGCCGGTTCGCTATCAGGTGCAAATGACTTACTTTTCCGCAGAAACTCTTTAAATGGAAACTTAGAAGTTGTTATGCGCACTGGTTCATGGGGCGGTTTGAATTCGGTTCTGCACTCCAATTAAGGTAAGAAATCAAACCACGCTGAAGGCAATTTACTCTTACTTCTAAAAGCTTCTCCGGTTAATTGCGCCACTACTCCCTCTGCAGAAGTACCCAGAATTACCCCCACAGTTCCAGTTGGATTTCTGCTAGCAATTTCAAGAGTTGCAACATTCGGTAATCCAAATGCCGTTGCGATCACGCTTTGGGCCACAGATCTTTCCCATCGAGCAAATCGTGGATTGAGAATTGGATCTAAACTCCACGGATCTGGAACGCTTGCAACAAATGGAACATCTTTTGTCCAAACATCGATGCCAGATTCTGTTTGCCCGGGTGAGGAAGAGAAAAAATAGGCTGAAATGGGGTTGGAGTTATATAAAATCGCAATGCCATTGGCTGAATCTGTCGCCGTTGCATTAATTGCATTCTTCCAGAAATGACCATATCGGGGTTCTAACTCTTTGGCGTATCCAATAAAACTTTGATCTCGCGTAGCCGAGTAAATTTCACAATCACAACTTGTGTTGTATTTTCCAACTTTGGCTAAGGCGTAACTTCGAGATGCAATAGCCTGTGCTTGAAGGGCAGCTGCCGGCCAAGATGATGGCATCTCCCCGATTCCCCAGAGATATTCGTCGTGAATTCGCAGAGTGTTTGTAATCTCTATTCGGTATCCCTCTAAAGGTGTTTTTACCGATTTTATTTGTAACTGCCCGTAGCGATACTTAGTTACTGCTCCGTTAATGTTCACATTTGCAATCGAATCTGGTCCGTCGAGATTGCGAGTTCCACTCCATCTGATTGTCCACAATTTACCTAATGGTAAATCAACAATTTTCCCATTTGCATAGAGGGCTTTCCCTGCAATATTAGAGCCTGAAATGCTAAAAATTAAATTAACTCTGGCAGGAAAACTGCGTGAGGTTGTTGCCGAATCTAGGTCTTGTATGTCACCACTTATTAACCGAAGCGTTCCAGACTTTGTTTGAGTATTTACTGAAACTGCAGAAAGTTGATGTCCAATATTTACTCTTAACAAATAGTCATCTTTGACTGGCGTTATGAGAACATCTTTATAATAATAATTAAGAATTGATGTTGCACTCTCACCTTCGAGGGCTTGACCTCGTGCCCCAATTTGACTCATCCCCACGCCATGCCCATAGCCTGAACCTTGAAATGAGAAAGATACTGGTGTTTCTTGGGCAAATGCCAAAGTCGGCATCAAAATAAGATTTGTTAAAACTATAAGAAATAGAAGCCTAAATATCCTCATCGATAGCTGCGCTCTTTCCGACCTGCAAGAATTGAGAATATGCATCAACTACTTCTATTGGGTTGCCGCGCTTGACTAAGCGCCCCTTATCTAACCAAGCCACCTCGTTACAAATATCTCTTATTGTTCCGAGTGCATGACTCACAAGAATTAACGCCCTTGCATCGCTACGCAATTCCTTAATTTTCCCCAAGCTCTTTTCTTTAAATTTGGCATCTCCGGTGCTTAGGGCTTCATCGACAATCAAAATATCTGGCCGTACGGTAACGGCAACCGAAAAAGCCAACCTTGCATACATTCCTGAAGAGTATGTACGCATAGGTGCATCGATAGCTTCACCTAAATCTGCAAAATCAGCGATTTCATCAAAGTGATCGGCGATTTCATCTCGAGTCATGCCAGCGGCTAGGCCACCTAAGTGAACATTTGCTCTGCCTGAAAGTGATGGACTAAATCCAACTCCAAGTGCCAATAACGTGCTGACCTTTCCGTATACCTCAACCCGGCCATGAGTTGGCGGAAGAATTCCAGAGATTATTCTCATAAGAGATGACTTTCCTGCTCCATTTGCACCAACAACTCCAAGAACAGAACCGTAATTAACATCAAGCATCACATCGTCCAATGCGCGAACCGTACGTGTGTGTTTTGTTCCACGTCCCAAAGTTTTTACTCGTGATTTTAAAGTTGGGCGACGATCTATTGTCGTCGTGTAAGTCAGTCCTAAGTGCTGAACTGATACAGCAATATCGCCAGAGGTATGAGCTGAATTAGACACGAACTGCGAACTCCCTCTCTCTAGAAAGGAAGAAATACGTTCCAGCAAAGAAAATTACTAAAGCCCATGCTAATGAGATCAACATGCTTGAAAGTTCCGGCACCTGTGAATGCACCACAACGCGCGACCATGAATCCAATAACGGAAATACTGGATTAAAAAGTTCGAGAGTACGAAGTTGCGGTTTGATATCTGATGCTTGCCACAAAATGGGCGACAAATAAAGAAGTGTTCGAGTGAAATATGGTAAGAAATTAGCAATATCTCTAAAATATACATTGATGCACGATATGGAGACCGCTAGCCCTAATGCAAAAATTATCGTGATTAAGACGATAGGAATTGCCCACAACATTTCGAAACCTACGGGTAGTCCTAGGACCGAGCGCAATATTGCAAAAATCACGAGTGTGGGAATGAATCGGAAAATTGCGACCACCGTTGCTGATATTGGCAACATGATTCTTGGGAAAGCTGTATTTAAAATGAGGCGTTGTCCGGCAGTTATAGACTTTACTCCACCGCTCAGAGTGTTAGAAATTAAATAGAAAAGAAATAAACAAGCAGTCAAATGTCCGTAGCGCATCTTGTCGCTGTGTCCGCCGATAATTACAATCAAAATAAAATAAACAGCAGAGAGTAAGAGTGGGTTAAGAACTAACCAGATCTGACCAAAAACGCTGTCGTAATGTTGTTCATGAAGCTCCGAGCGCGAGTATTCAGTAATAAAAGCTCGCCGCTTCCATAATGTGCGCCAATAAGCGCGCAGAGGTGGAAGTCCCTTGTGAAAGGGAAGATAAACCTGGCTGGCAGTTACTGATTCCACTGCGTCAGGCTACCGCAGTACTCAACTCTGATTGTCTTTAAGGCGCAAGAGTCTTAGGTGAGGTGAGAAATCCTGCTCCCCAAGACATGTGCATTACGAGCAATATTGCTGGGAGTCGAAATTTCGCTGTAACACCTTTGCCAATTGCAAGTGATGAACTCAGAATAAATAACAAGTAAACCATTGCTGGAAAGAAAAACAGCGGAGAAAAAGCAATTCCACAAATTAAAGATGTGACGGTTCCAATCAATGCACATGGTGGCGCTAGATAACGAAGGTTTGCTGTTCCTTGATGGCGTCGCATCACGACTCTTCTCCATCGACCATACTCAAAATATTGCTTGGCGAGCGCAATTAAATTCGGACGAGGCCGATATGTAACATGTAGTCGCGGATCGAAGTACACAACTCCACCAGCAGAACGTAGGCGAAAATTTAACTCCCAATCTTGAGCCCTCTTAAACCTTTCATCAAAACCACCCACTTTTTCTAGCGCTAGACGATTAAAGCATCCGAGATACACAGTATCTACAGGACCGGCATCTCCGCCCGTATGAAAATTCGAAGAACCTACGCCAAGGGGACTGCGCATTGCACTTGCAACAGACTTTTCAAACGAGGTGACACCCTCTGCTCCCATAACACCTCCAACATTTACCGCGCCTGTCTCGTTAAGAATTCTCACTGCAGTTGAAATATAATCGTGAGGTATCTGCGCGTGCCCATCTACACGAACAATAATTGAATAGTGCGATTTTGAGAGTGCAAGATTTAATCCGGTTGCAGTCCGACCTGTTGGATTATCCACCAAAATTATCCGAACATCTTTATCTTGCAATGCACGCACGATCTCAACTGTTTGATCCCTAGATGGACCAAGTGCCAGAATGATTTCTAGCTTTCCGAGATAATCCTGAGCAAGAATTGCGTCAATGGCCTTTGAAATATGTAACTCTTCATTGAGCACGGGCAAAATAACGCTAACACCGTCAAGTGCCCCTAAATTGGGTACTAGCGGTGAGGCAGGTAACGAGTCCTTTGATGGCGTCATAACACGATAACGCTATCGTCCAAGTACGCTCTCCTTGTGAAATCCACGCGATCTATTCGAATTCTTACCTCGATCTCGATTGCTATCGTGGGGGTATCAACCATATCTTGGCTAGGACTTGGTCACGTCAGTGGATCTCTTAAACGAATTGATGCATTTGCTGGATTGAAAACTCGCCCTGAGAAGCCAAGTAGCGCAATTAATTACCTTCTGGTTGGTTCAGATACCCGCGAGGGCTTAACAAAGGCGGAGTTAAAAATACTCCGCGTCGGAAGCGTAGCCACAGCAGCCGGTAAGCGCTCCGACACCATGATCTTAGTTCATATAAGTAAAGCTCGAGATAAAGCAATGATCATCTCAATTCCTCGAGATAGTTTAGTAACTGTGCCCGAGCACATCGACTCTCAAGGTAAAACTATTGCTGAAGTTCGAGCGAAATTGAATGCATCATTCAATTGGGGAGGCGCTCCACTTCTCATTCGAACTATTGAGAATGCAGCGAATTTGCGCATTGACCACTATGTTGAAATAAATTTTGCTGGCTTTGCACATATGGTAGATGCTCTAGGGGGAATCGAAGTCTGTACAAAACGAGATATTGACGATCCAAAGAGCCATTTAGTTTTGGCGGCTGGCATTCACACACTTAATGGAATTGATGCCTTAAAATACGTGCGCACCCGAGATTTTGATGGAATGGGTGATTTAGGTCGAATGCAACGTCAGCAACAATTTATGAGTTCAGTACTTCGAAAAGCAACGAGCTCTGGTGTGTTGCTTAACCCAATTCGCCTTGTAAATTTTTTCAACGCCGCAATGGCCACGGTTCAAACTGATTCTGCTCTAGATGGTAATGACTTAATTACGCTAGCTAAGCAGATGCGCAACCTATCTGCTTCTCAAGTCAGAACGCTCACAGTTCCATTATCTAACACCAATTATTCAGTGCCTGGCATCGGCTCAACGGTGCAATGGGATCCAATATTGGCTCCAGAGTTATGGCAACGCCTCATTAATGATGTAGAGATTGTTGATAAAATTAGCGCTTCGCCATCTCCATCTTCATCTGCAAAACCTAAAACTACGATTATTGATAAATTCAAAACTCGTACCGCAGATGAAAACCCTTGTGGAGCATTGAAATAGTCAGAATTATCCTGTCGACCCTCCTAGAATGAGCAACATGAAACAAGTCCTTTCGGTCATTGGAACTGGATATCTGGGCGCAACTCATGCGGCCTGCATGTCCTCACTTGGCTTCTCCGTTATCGGCGTGGATACAGATGCTGAAAAAATCAAGCAACTCTCACGCGGAGAACTTCCTTTTTATGAGCCAGGTTTAGATGAATTACTTCGAACTGAAGTTGCATCCGGCCGACTAACTTTTACAACAGATTTTTCTGCAGTAAAAACGGCTGATGTACATTTCGTCTGTGTTGGTACTCCTCAAAAAATGGGAAGCCTGGCAGCAGATTTAACTTATGTAGAGGGCGCAGTTTCAGCGATTGCTCCTTACCTCAAGGCCGGTTCTTTAGTTGTCGGAAAATCTACAGTTCCAGTCGGAACCGCTTCCAGATTGAGAGAGCAACTCTCCATCACTGCGCCACAATCTGACTTAGCGTGGAATCCTGAATTCTTACGTGAAGGATTTGCAGTTGAAGATACTTTGCGCCCTAGTAGATTAGTTGTTGGCGTTACAAGTGATCGTGCCGAAGAAATTTTGAGGGAAGTTTACGCCCCTGTGCTTGCCCTTGGCACTCCGTGGATTCGTGCAGATTTGCCGACGTCTGAGTTAGTTAAAGTTGCAGCCAATTCATTCCTTGCAACAAAAATTTCTTTTATAAACGCCATGGCAGAAGTATGCGAAGCCGCAGGTGGAGATGTGACAGTACTTGCTCAAGCAATTGGCTACGACCCCCGAATTGGCAACAAATTCTTGCAAGCTGGAATTGGGTTTGGTGGCGGATGCCTTCCTAAAGATATTCGCGCCTTTATGGCGCGAGCAGAGGAGCTAGGAGCAAAGCAGGCGCTCGAGTTCCTACGTGAAATTGATGCAATTAACTTGCGTGCGCGTCAAAGAGTAATCGACTTAGTACGAGCCGAACTAAAAGAGGATCTTACTGGTCTAAAAATTGCAATCTGGGGAGCTGCATTTAAACCTGAAAGTGATGATGTCCGCGATTCCCCTGCTTTAGATATTGCCGCACAACTTGCAACGGCAGGTGCAATAGTTTCTGTGCATGATCCAAAAGCTATGGAGAATGCGAAAAAGCGCTTTCCTACTCTCGCCTTTGCTTCAACTGCCAAAGAATGTGTTGCCGGTGCTGATTTAGTTCTACACCTCACCGAATGGCGTGAATACAGAGAAGTTGATCCACAAGAAATTAGAGCACTTGTAAAAAATCCAATCATCATTGATGGAAGAAATGCCTTAGATCGAGATACATGGATTGCAGGTGGATGGAAGTTTCATGCACTTGGGCGTGCGAATTAATTCCTAGATGAACGCCGATGTTGTAGATCAGATTCTTGCACTTAAAACATGGGCCATCGTTGGGTTGAGCAATAACACCCAAAGGCCAGCATTTGAAGTTTCTGCACTTCTCCTACAAAAAGGTCATCGAATCGTGCCCGTTCATCCTAAAGCCGAGAGCGTTCATGGCCAAAAAGGCTACTCATCACTTGAAGAGATTGAATTCCCAATAGATGTTGTAGATGTATTCGTCAACTCAACTTTAGCTGGTGTGGTTGTTGATGATGCTATAAGAATTGGAGCAAAAGCTGTTTGGCTACAACTAGGTGTTATTGATCAAAACGCCATGGATCGTGCGCAAAAGGCAGGCTTGCTTGCAGTTATGGATAAATGTCCAGCAATTGAATATAGAAAAAGAGTTCTCTAAAAACCTGTCTTTTGATTTCTTTTGGCTTTTAGATTATCGCCCTTAACTTTTGCTTCATCATGAAGTTCATCCATGGCAGATCTCACCTTCGATGAAATATCTGCATCAGATACTCCAAGAATACGTGCTGCAAGAAGAGCTGCATTTTTTGCGTTATCTACACCCACTGTTGCAACAGGAACTCCAGCTGGCATTTGAACAATAGACATTAACGAATCCATTCCATCAAATGATTTGAGTGCAACAGGAACTCCAATTACAGGCAACGTTGTAAGGGATGCGACCATGCCCGGCAAGTGAGCAGCACCACCTGCGCCAGCAATAATTACTTTAATTCCACTAGCAGAGGCGTTCTGTGCAAATTCAACCATTTCAAGGGGCATTCGATGAGCAGAAATAACTTGAGCGGAATATGCAATGCCTAATTCATCTAACGTTTTACCGGCTTCTTCCATAATGGGCCAATCAGAATCTGAGCCCATAATGATGGCAACAACTATCTCACTCATCAATTTCTCCACTCATGTACGCAAGTGCGTGCTCAACGCTTTCGCGCAAGTCTAGAAGATTTTCTCCAACAGCGGTGACGTGTCCAATTTTGCGCCCAGAACGAACCTCCTTCTTATATTGGTGGATTTTGAGGCTGGGTGATCGAGCCATGAGATGAAGATAAGGGCGATACATGTCTGTCTTAGTACCGCCAAGAATATTTCCCATAACTGCGAATGGAAAGTTCATTGATGTATCTCCTAATGGTAAATCTAAGATTGCACGTATGTGCTGTTCGAATTGACTTGTACAAGAGCCCTCAATAGTCCAGTGCCCAGAATTATGTGGTCGCATCGCTAGCTCATTGATGAAAATATCTTCTCCGCGTACAAACATTTCAACAGCCATTACACCAACTAGCCCAATTTCCTTCGCAATATCTAAAGCCAACTTCTGGGCAGCAACTGCAACGCTTTGAGAAATATTTGGTACTGGCGTAATCGTGGTCAGGCAGATGCCATCGACTTGAATTGTTTGGGTAGGTGCCCACGTTGAAGCTTGTCCGTGAGGGGATCGCGCTACCATCACTGCAATTTCCATATCAAATTCGAGCAACTCTTCAATGAGTAGTTTGCCATTTTGCTCCAGAAGTTGAACCAACTCTTCTAATCTACTGATTTTCCAGACTCCGCGGCCGTCATATCCGCCAGTAATAGATTTTGCAATAAGTGGAAATTCGCTCACTCCTTGGGCTGAAGTTATTACCTGCCATTTAGGAGAGCGAAAATTAGATAGACGCTCTCGCATCTGTGCTTTATCTTGACTGAAAATAAATGAATCCGATGATGGTCTCACTACAACACCTTCTGCTTCGAGAGTTCGAATAACCGAGACTGGAATTAACTCATGCTCAAAAGTTATTACCGAACACTTCTTTGCAAAATTTCTCAGCGCATCGATATTTCGATAATCACCAACAATGTGGTTTGTTACCTGAGCTGCAGAATCATCTGAACTCTGGGCAAGTAAAAGCAGATCAACGCCAAGTGCAGTGGCGGGAGCCACCATCATCCGAGCAAGTTGTCCTGCTCCGATGACGCCAATGATTGGAAATGGATTTGGCACGAGCAGATTCTAGTTTGGGTGAAGATGAAGGACATCCCCAACGCTCACATGCTCACCGCTTTGCAAAACTAAGCATCCTTTCGGATCGATACCCACCGCCTGAGATTCCAGGAAATGGCCATTGGGCGACTCAATTCTCACCTTACGCCCAACCGTTGCGCTCTTATTGAGGTAATCCTCCAACAAGGTCTCATCGCCTTCTTCCCAACGTTTGAGAAGTTTTGCAAATTCTTCAAGGATATTTACTAAAAGTAGATCCCTATCGCAAGCACTTGTCACTTCGATAGCCAGAGAAGTTGCAGTTAGAACAGGCAATTCACCCACAGTTGTCGAAACATTTACACCGATACCGATAACTACACCTTTTGTATCAATTCGTTCTGCCAATATGCCACATACCTTTTTATCACTAATGAGTACATCATTTGGCCATTTCAATTTTGGTTTTTTCCCCTGAGTAAAAGTGCATATATGTGTAATTGCATCAGCTGTAGCCATTCCTGCAAGCAGTGAAAGCCAGCCCCAATCATTTACATTAACGCTGGTTTCTATGTAAAGAGAAAAAAGAAGTGAAGAGTGTGCAGGTGATTCGAATGTTCGATCGAGACGTCCTCGGCCTTGCGTTTGAAATTCCGTTACTAATACATCACCGTGTTTTGCCTTTTTGCTACGGGCAAGTAGTACTAAATCATTCTGCGTTGACCCAGTGACATCGACCACGCTTACCCGCCAGTAACTGTTTTTTACGGCGGAATTAATAGTTACGCCATCAAGGGGCGCACGTAGGGTGCTCACGACTAGTACCGTAGGGGTATGGACCAAGATCTGCATACAACCGCTGGCAAAATTCAAGACCTTCGTCACCGACTCGATGAGGCTGTTCATGCCGGCTCTGCCCGAGCAGTTGAGAAACAACATGCAAAGGGCAAGATGACCGCGCGTGAGCGCATTGCAGCCCTTGTCGACGAAGATTCCTTTACTGAGTTGGACGAATTTGCTCGTCACCGATCTGTGAATTTTGGGATGGAGAAGAATCGTCCCTACGGCGACGGAGTTGTTATTGGATACGGAACAATTGATGGCCGAAACGTTGCCGTGTATTCGCAAGACTTCACTGTTATGGGTGGAAGTCTTGGAGAAGTAATGGCAGAGAAAATGGTCAAGATTGCCCAGTACGCCCTTAAGAATGGAATGCCACTTGTTGGGATTAATGATTCAGGTGGAGCTCGAATTCAAGAAGGCGTTGCATCTCTGGCAGGTTACGGGAAGATTTTCAGACTCAACACACGCTCCTCTGGTGTTATTCCGCAGATCTCACTTGTTATGGGACCTTGTGCAGGAGGCGCAGTTTATTCGCCGGCCCTTACAGATTTCATCATCATGGTTAATGAAACCTCACATATGTTCATTACAGGACCTGAAGTTATTAAAACTGTAACGGGTGAAGAAGTTGGTATGGAAGAACTCGGTGGTGCAACTATTCACAACGCACGCACTGGAGTTGCACATTATTTGGCAGAAAACGAAGCAGATGCTCTTGATTATGCAAAAGCACTTCTGTCTTACCTACCTAGCAACAATGTTGATGGCGCACCTTTGCTCCCAGCAACTGAAACGCTAGAGTGTAAAGCTAGCGACTTAGCTTTGGATACTTTAATTCCAGATAGCCCAAACCAGCCCTATGACATAAAGATTTTAATCCAAGCAATTGTGGATGAAGCAGAGTTCTTAGAAGTTCATGCACTATTTGCCCCAAACATTGTCGTCGGTTTTGGGCGAGTAGAGGGCCATAGTGTTGGAATTATTGCCAGCCAACCATCTCAATTAGCAGGAACTTTAGATATAAATTCAAGCGAAAAAGCTGCGCGATTTGTTCGTTTCTGCGATGCGTTTAGCATCCCAATTATCACCCTCGTTGATGTTCCGGGATTCTTGCCTGGAGTTGAACAGGAATGGGACGGAATCATCAGACGGGGTGCAAAACTGCTCTATGCGTACGCCGAGGCTTCGGTGCCCATTATTACTGTAATTACTCGCAAAGCATATGGCGGTGCATACATTGTGATGGGATCTAAATATATTGGTGCTGACATTTGTCTAGCGTGGCCGAGTGCAGAAATTGCCGTTATGGGAGCCCAAGGTGCGGTAAATATTCTTTATCGTAAAGAAATTGCTGAAAGCAAAAGTGCAGAAAGTTTACGGAAAGATCTCGTTACTGAATATAACGAAACTCTGGCAAACCCATATTTGGCAGCAGAGCGAGGAATTATTGATGCTGTTATTGAGCCCAGCCAAACTCGCGAATACATCACCAAAGCTCTTCGCACATTGCGCCACAAACGTGACATCCTTCCAGAGCGTAAGCATGGAAATATCCCGCTGTGATCAAGTACACGATTACATCTGGCACGCCAACAGATGCTGAAAAACTCGCGCTCGAGGAAGTGCTTAACGCACATAATCACCCCGAAACTGCCCGAAAGTTTTGGCGGAGTAAATGGGGCACACCTCGACTCCGCAAATATTTGCCCAGGAAGAAATAAGTGCCGTCAATAATTCTTGCCTCCGCATCGCCTTCACGTAAGAAATTACTTGAGGCAGCCGGAATTCATCCAACTATTTCAGTCAGCGGAGTTGATGAGGATGCAGAGATTTATTCATCGATGTTGCCAAGTGAAATGGTCATTGCGCTAGCTATTGTAAAAGCTCATACTGTCCGCGAAACCATCAAAAGACCAGCGCTGATTATTGCCTGCGATTCAACTTTTGAATTTGAAGGTCGCTCTTTAGGCAAACCAATGACATCTGAACTTGCCATCGAACGTGCTCGAATGTTGAGTGGAAAATCTGGAATTCTGCATACAGGACATTGCATTATTGATACAGAAAAAGATATCGAAATTTCAAATCTTGCATCGACTACTGTGAACTTTTCAACAATGAGTGAGGCTGAAATTTCAGATTATGTTGCCTCTGGGGAGCCATTAGGAGTTGCCGGTGGTTTTACTCTCGATCGCTTAAGTAGCGCATTCATTAGCTCAATAGATGGCGACTACACAAATGTTATTGGGCTTTCGATACCATTGCTTCGAGCGATGACGAACAAATTGGGGTACTCATGGCCAGATTTAAAATCCCAGGGTCAGGGGGCGAAGTTATGAAGAGTGTTCTAATCGCTAATCGAGGCGAAATCGCCGTACGTATTATCCGTGCATGTAAAGATCATGGCCTCAAGAGCATTGCTGTGTATTCCAGTGAGGATCGAAATTCGATTCATGCCCAACTTGCTGATGCGTCTTACTCACTCAATGGCTTAACTGCTACACAAACGTACCTAAATATTGAGAAAATTATTGATGTTGCAAAGCAATCAGGAGCTGATGCAATCCACCCTGGCTATGGATTCTTATCTGAAAATGCTTCATTTGCACAAGCGGTACTGGATGCGGGACTTATTTGGATTGGACCATCACCAGAGGCAATCGGCTTGCTTGGAGATAAAGTATCGGCGAGAAAAATTGCTGCCAAGGTAGGTGCTCCTCTTGTTGCTGGAACTGCAGATCCTGTCGATGGTCACGAAGAAGTTACTGCATTCGCTAAAAAGCATGGGCTACCAGTTGCAATCAAAGCCGCCCATGGCGGAGGTGGTCGCGGACTCAAAGTTGCACACACAATGGAGGAAATTCCAGAACTTTTCGCTTCTGCAGTACGCGAAGCAATTGCTGGATTTGGACGCGGTGAATGTTTTGTTGAACGATATCTAGATTGCCCACGACACGTAGAAACACAGGTTCTCGTTGATTCCCATGGGAATGCCGTAGTAATTAGTTCTAGAGATTGTTCACTACAACGTCGCCACCAAAAACTTGTTGAAGAAGCACCTGCTCCATTTCTCACCAAAGAACAAACTGCCGAACTTTACCGCTCCAGTAAAGCAATCATGAAAGAAGCTGGATACGTTGGCGCTGGTACCTGCGAGTTTTTGGTTGGAGTCGATGGAACAATTTCTTTTCTCGAAGTCAATACTCGCCTCCAAGTAGAGCATCCGGTAAGCGAGGAAGTAACTGGAATTGATTTAGTTCGTGAACAATTTAGAATCGCTATGGGCGAAGAATTGGGTTATGACGAC
>CAMCYO010000007.1 GCA_945884695.1 Streptomyces griseus | reverse complement strand
TTTCCAACTTTCTCCACAAGGTAGTAATGATTTCATGCCATTCTTCTGGGGAATGATGGCCATCTTTTTCTTTGCAGGCGTTGGAAATGCAAGTACTTTTAAGCAGATGCCGATGATCTTCGCACCTCGACAAGCAGGCGGAGTTATCGGATGGACCGGGGCAATTGCAGCATTTGGTCCTTTCGTATTTGGAGTGCTCTTGTCATTTGTGGCACCTAAGAGCTTCTTCCTCGGTGTCGCAGTCTTTGCAATCGTGGGTGCATGCGTTGCATGGTGGTTCTACGCTAGAACCGCGGCTGAAAAACGTAGCTAACTCGCAATCCTTCCCATGTTTAGGCAGACTTCCCCCATGGTTGTCAGTCGATTAAGCGCTCTCTCCGACGCTGTTATTGATGTCGCAAAAGGTG
The DNA here is from genome assembly GCA_945884695.1 of Streptomyces griseus. Lineage (GTDB taxonomy): Bacteria > Actinomycetota > Actinomycetes > Nanopelagicales > Nanopelagicaceae > QYPT01. The sequence goes on along the minus strand of CAMCYO010000007.1, from coordinate 104,327 downwards.
AAGATCTCAGCGCATCTTTGAGACGCTTAGTTGAGAACGCAGTAATTATTTCTGAGGCGACTTATGGCGCACTAGGTGCCATAAGTCCTGACGGTCGTCTAGAAGAATTTACCTACGTTGGATTAAGTGAAGAGTCTGCTGACGAGATAGAAAGATTTCCTGAAGGTAAAGGGCTCCTTGGGCATTTACTTAAACACCCTACTCCCCTGCGTTTGGCATCTATCAAAAGCAGTGAAGCGTCTGTAGGTTTTCCAGAAGGTCACCCTGCAATGAATTCATTTCTTGGAGTACCAATTCGCATTCGCGATGAAGTGTATGGAAGTCTTTACCTCACCGAGAAAAAAGGCGGACTAGAATTTACCGAAGAAGATGAACAACTTGTCATAGTGCTAGCTTCTGCTGCAGGCATAGCGATAGATAGCGCTCGAGGACAGGCAGCACAAAATCAAATTGTTGTTTTAGCAGAACGTGATCGTATTGGTCGAGACCTCCATGATTTAGTGATTCAACGACTTTTTGCAACTGGGCTTTCACTTCAAGCAGTGACTAAGGATGAACTCGTTCCAATGCGAGACCTCAAGATTATTCAGGAAACAATTGATAATCTGGATTTGACCGTGCAACAAATCCGCAACACGATCTTTGAATTACAGATACCGGGACCAATTGCCGGACTACGTGGACGTATTCAAGAAGAAATTGCAATATTTCAAGGCAAAAATGCAATTCATATTTCCAGTGAATTTCAAGGCCCGATTGACTCCTTTGTTCATGGAGCACTAAGTGAGCATTCAATCGCAGTTGTTAGGGAGCTGCTTACGAATGCAATGAAGTATGCACGCTGTCGCCATATTGATGTCTCAATTTCTGCAAATGAGGGTCAGATGGAAGTGCAAGTTAGTGATGATGGAATTGGATACGTTGAAGGACTTCGAAAGAGTGGATTATTGAATCTAGAAGAACGCGCAAAGGAATGTAATGGGACTTTTTCTATTACTAAGAAAGCGCCACAGGGAACTCGCGCTCGCTGGGTTGCTCCTTACTAATTCCTGCCTAGACCTAATCGTGCAGCCAACGCAGCAGCCTGCGTTCTTCGTTCTAAGCCAAGCTTTCCTAGGAGTGATGAGACGTAATTCTTAATAGTCTTTTCGGCCAAGAACATCGATTCTGCAATCTGCCGGTTCGTTAAGCCTCTGCCAATGTGTTCTAGCACCCTCTGTTCTTGATCAGTTAATTCATAAATCTCACTGGCTGGGCTAGACACCTTACGCAAGCGATTTGTAACAGTGGAAACAAGAGCAATATCTAAGAGGACTTCTCCCACAGCAACTTTCCGAATAGCCTCAAGCAAATCCAAATTTTTAATATCCTTAATCACGTATCCACTTGCCCCGCCAAGCACGGCTCCAAGTAATGCTTCATCGTCGAGGAAAGACGTCAGTATCAGAACTTTTACATCTGGATAGAGGGATCGGATTTCTCGACAAAGTTCGATTCCGCTTCCATCAGGTAAGCGCACATCAAGTACGGCAACATCAGTAACTACCGTTGTGAGAGCTACAAGTGCTTCCTGCACATCTCCAGCTTGGCCAACAACACTTAAATCCTTTTCGGTGTCGATGAGTTCAATCAATCCACGGCGGACAAGTTCGTGATCATCCACGACAAAGACTCGAGTTGTCATGTAGTAAATGCCTGAGTCAATGGTTTTCTGAGAGCAAAAACTACTGAAACTGCAATAACTAACATGATCGCACTCAATGTATAAGCGCTTCCCATATCAATATCCATGTCTATGTATACCTGCATTGCCCAAGTTTGAGTACGTCCCGGCAAAGAACCTGCAAACATCATTGTGGCGCCAAATTCACCTAAGGCTCGGGCCCATGCCAGAACCGCACCGGTAGCAATGCCATTGCGTATCTGTGGCAGGGCTATCAAAGAAAATACATCACGAGTTGAAGCACGATCAATCATTGCTGCCTCCTCGAGGTCCGTGGGCAGATGACGAAAATTTGATTCGACAATCAGAGCTAGAAAAGGCATTCCTACAAACACACCCGTAACAACAACTGCGACACTCGTAAACGGCATCGACCATCCTGTTGCTTGGAAAATATATTTACCAAGCAACCCATCTCGCCCAAGCAGCGCGAGCAATGCCATGCCTGCAACTGTGGGCGGCAAAACGATGGGAGCCAGAACTATTGGACGCAAGATATTGGTGATTCGTTCGTTACCTCTGGCCAATACCCACGCAAGTGGAACACCTAATACAACCGAGATGACTGCCGCCAACACAGAACTCCACAAGGAAAGTTGTATTGCAGAAATGGAATGATCTTCGGTCAGACGACTTATGAAAGAACTCCAAGGAACTTTTGCTAATAAGGCAATCATCGGCGTTATCAGCAGAAAACTTGCAACAAGGGCAAGAGCCCCGGTGGTCCTATCTATTCGACGATGATTCATAAAATCACTCCAAACCCACTTCTGCGCAGGTATGAAATCGCCTGCGAGGATTGAACAAAATCTACAAAAGTGCGTGCCAGTGCCTTCTGTTTTCCGTCGGAAATGATTGCGATCGAATAGTTTGTCGTTGATGCAAGGCGATCACTGAAAACGATCTCCTTTAACGCTTTATGATTCTTGACAACATCGGTGTGGTAAACGATCGCCGCATCAACTTCACCCTGCATAAGTTTTGCGATGACCCCCGAAGCTTTTGGCTCAAGTGACACAGGCTTTGAAGTCACTGTTCCCTCGGACGCAAGCGCTGCATCGGCTGCGCTTCCACAAGGTAATTCATGTGCACATTGAATCCACTTAAGGCCTGGTTTATTAAGATCCTTGATTGCCTCAATTTTAGAAGCATTCTTGACAGGCACTGCAAGCACAATGCGATTAAAAACAAATTCTTGATAGATTGGAGCTCTCGCTGATGCACGTTGCATATCTTTGTTTGACGCTGAAACAAAAACATCTGCTGGCGCTCCTGCAATTATTTGTGTTGCCAAGGTTGGTGAAGCTAGGAATGAAAAGGTGACTGCAGCGTTCGGATGTGTCTTTTCAAATAACTTTTCTAGGTTGGTGAAACTATCGGCCAAGCTAGATGCCGCAAATACTGTCAAAGTGGTCTTTTGACTTGCATAACTTTGAGGAAGGATCGAAAGAAATGAAACAGCCAGTAGCGCGGAGAAGGTTTTCTTGTACCGCGCATGCATGCAGTGACTATACAACAGTGCAAAAGTGCATTCTCAAAGGCCTTTGCTACCCATATTTTCCAGGCTAGTTTAAAAACATGACCCAAAGTTGTAAAGGCATGAAGGCCTGGGTGCGCTACCTCTTATTCTTCGTTCTGGTTAATGCCATTCAGTTGTAGGAAAAAACAGGGCGTTCTTGAGCATTACATTGCGAGGCAGATTGACTTGAAGCATCACCATTTCTGCAACATCTGCTGGGCTCATCAGTGTGCTACGTCCTTCTGAGCCCGCACGATTAATATCTTTATTGAGGTCATCCCAAAAAGCTGTGTCTACTCCACCGGGACACAGAGTGGAAACACGTATTCCTTGCGCAATTACTTCTTGCGCAAAACTATCCATAAATCCCATAACTGCCCATTTGCTTGCGCAATATCCAGACCATTCTGGATAACCTTTAGTACCGCCAGCAGAAACAATTGCGATTACATCTCCTGAACCTTGTTTTTGCATCACAGGTAATGCCGCTTTAACAATGTGCGCAGTTCCTAAGTAGTTAGTCTCCATCATCATTGCCCAATCGGCAGGATCTGATTCCGCTATTGACCCAATAATTCCAATTCCTGCGTTGGGAACAAGTACATCGATGGCACCAAACTTCTTAACAACTGCGTCGACGGCGCTAAGGCAGTCACTATAAATAGCTACATCGCCAACAATTGCAAGAGTTTGCGTTCCTGTTATGTCGGTAATCTTCTTTGATGCTTGCTCAATTCTTCTGCCATCTCGCCCAACAATTGCTGTTTGAATTCCCTCTTGCGCTAATCGAAGCGCTACACCAAAACCGATTCCGCGTGAAGCTCCTGTAACGAGGGCCGATTTAACTTGTGTCATGCTAACCCCAAGGTCTGGCGTCTATCGGATCTTCCCAACTTGGAATTGGTGCTTGTAGAGGTTGATCAATCCAACAGAATCTTCCATTTACCGAATCACTTTGCGTGCTAACCAACTTAAGTACGAGATCCATTGCCTTCTTTGGATCATCGCCACCGGTTTGATCTACCCAATCCACCCACGCTTTGTAGTCCTTGCCAACTTCGCCCAATGCTTCTGCTTTGGCTTTGATGTCGGCCCACATGTCGCTTTGAACATCGCCAGGGTGAATAACATTTGCTGTTACTCCTGAGCCTGCAACTTCTGCAGCAATGTGGCGCGTGAGCTGATTTAAAGCAACTTTAGAAGTTCCGTAAGCGCTATTGAGTGGTCCTGGTGGATGCAAAGATGCGGCAGAACTTAAATTAATAATTCTGCCCCACTTACTCTTTAGCATTCCTGGTAAAAAGGAGCGAGCTGTATAATAAGGTGCAATAGCGTCGATAATGATGGTGCGAGTCCACTCTATTGGATCTGTATCTTGAATCAAATCTATGGGACCAAATACACCTGCTGCATTAACAAGAATCTGCACAACACCATGCTCTTTAGAAACTTGTTTCTCGAGTTTTTCTACGAAGGAAACATCACTAACATCTCCAGTAATACTTGAAATCAATGACTTCTGAGAAGCCGAAAGGTCGCTTATATCAAGAGCTGAGCGTGAGACCGCAATAACCTTATGTCCACTATCGGCCAAACCTAAAGCGATCTGACGTCCAATTCCACGGCTAGCACCCGTTACGAGAGCAAGTTTCTGAGCCAACATCTTTCTTACTTACCAGCGTTAGTTTCTAGGTGAAAAACTTCGCGAAGTTCTGTTGAATTCACAATGCCATCAGCATTGAACTCCATCAATGGGGCCATCAATACTGCCCAGCGATCATGAACTTCTGAGTGCCATAGACGGTCCCAAGCTTCAACATCAGTAATCACTGAATACATAACGAGTACTGGATCGTTTTCGAAGATAGTCATGTCAGCGATACCTGACTTTTCAAGCTCAGCAATCATCTCAGCCCAAATCGCATCATGGTGCTTCTTGTATGTTGCCAAGCTTCCTGGCTTCAAACGCATAGTGAACGCTCTTCTTACCATTGTTTCCTCTTTCTCTTGCGATCGGTTTGGGTTATGAAGTTAGAACTATTCGTTGATTAACTTAATGAGTTCGGCGTCATCAACGCCGCTCACCTCACGTGTACTCACGCCATCTTTCACTACAACAATACGGTCGCACAAGGTAGTTAACTCAGAGATTTCTGTAGACCTAAACAAAATGCCCTTACCTTCAGCAGCGATTTCGCGAACGAGGCGGAAAAGTTCGACTTTAGCCCCGATATCAACACCTCGGGTTGGATCATCGAGCAATACAAGCCCTGGTCCGATTTCAAGCCATTTTCCAATAACAACTTTTTGCTGGTTTCCGCCAGAGAGATTTCCTACTCGTACTTGGACGCTTTCAGTTTTAATTGCAAACTTATCAACTAACTTCATCGCAGCCGTTGCTAGTCCTGATTTAGAAATCAATACTGTTCCTTGTTTGTATCCACCAACAGAAACGTGGGACAAATTATCTGAAACGGTTCTCTCCATCATTAGCCCAACACGTTTGCGATCTGCAGGGATAAGAGCAACACCATCGCGAACTGAATTCTGAGGACTTAAATGTGCTTTCTCAACTCCTTGGACTTTGACAGAACCCGAAACTTTTGGACGCGCCCCAAAGAGAGTTTCTAGTAGCTCATCTGCACCGGAGCCAATGAGTCCTGCAACTCCAACGATTTCACCAGAAGCAACATTAAATGAAATATCTACAACTTGCCCGCCATTACTCAAGTTATGAACTTCTAAAACTTTCTCAGCCTTGGCGTAAAGGTCTGCACTTCCCTTTTTCTTGGCAATTGACGTAGCCGTCTTTTCTCCAACAATTCCACCGATAACCGTAGGAATGTCCAGATCCTTAGTGGGCTTTGAAAACACGAGAGAGCCATTACGCATAACAGTTATCTGCTCGGCAACAGCAAAAACTTCATCTAATCTGTGTGAAACATAAAGAACTGTTGTTCCCTGTTCAGGAAGTAATCTCACCAAATCAAGGAGGCGCTTACTTTCGCGTGCGTTAAGTGCTGACGTTGGTTCGTCCAGAATTAAAAGTTTTGGTTTCTCAATGAGAACGCGTGCAAGTTCAATAAGTTGTTGGTCAGATAACGCTAACTCACCAACGGTTTGATACAGATCAACATCAAGTCCAATGGATTTGAGGACTGGTAGGGCGATTTCAGCCATCTTCTTTTTAGCAATAAATGGTCCAATGCGCATTTCGCGGTCAGGAAAAAGATTAGTTAATACATCGCGATGTTGAAACAATCGCAGTTCTTGATACATGATTCCGATACCGAGCTTTGAGGCAGATTGCACGGTAAAGGATGAGAACTTCTCTCCCATTACTTCGATACTGCCCTCATCTGGGGTAACTCCACCCGAGAGGATTTTCATAAAAGTTGATTTACCTGCGCCATTTTCGCCAACAATGGCATGGACTTTATTTGCTTCTAGATCTAGATCCAAGCCATTAAGGGCTTTTACTCCACCGTAACGCTTAGCCAAGCCACGAACGGAGATCACGCTATGAACCGATTGAGAATTCATGTCGTGACCTCCGTTCGCAGATATTGACTTAGTTATTTATTTTAATCAAGCAGATTCATCGGCGATTGGCTTCAAATTCTTCTTCCAATTCTTGATGTATCCCTTAACTAGTGGGTCGTAGTACTTGCGAGTCAATTTTAGCGAAGCTGACATCTTCTGCAATTCTGCGAATGTAAGCGGAGCTGACTTAAATGGCTCGATAACTGAAGTTGCAGTAACAATTTCAGTTCCGGCATCTATGAAGCCTGGCTTGTTGATCTTGATCTTGTTGCGAATGCTGTCAACCAAGATGTAAACAGGAAGATAACCCTGGACGAATGGTGTCTGTCCTAGGCTGATGTGAGCAGATCCGTTTGCTAGAGCTGCAAGGTTTCCTGTTGTGAGGTCATAGCCCCCACCGATGGTCTTTGATCCTGGTACAGCTGCGTTTACTTTTCCGATGCTCTCAACATCTGGAGCGCAGAGACCAACCATTGCAAGTGCGTTTGGATTTGCTGCGAGAAGTCCCTGCCAAGCAGCAAAGTTAGCTGCAGAGTCAACCTTCACATCAGATGGTCCAACAATCTTGACACCGGATGCCTTAGCCAAGCTTTCTAGAACACCCTTTTGACGGTTTTCCAAAACTGGGAATCCTGGGTAACAGTTTCCGACAATGACATCACCCTTAGCACTGGTTCCGCCAATCTTGTCCAAAACCATCTTTCCTAGAAGACGTCCTGATTCAACTGACTTCTCGCCAACATATGGTCCGTTAACGCCAACACCAAGTCCGTTAAATTGAACGATAGGTGTTCCGGCCTTAATGATTGCGTTAAGACCTTTCACCATTGATGCTGCAGGAACAGAAGTTGCGATTCCATCAACACCTGAAGCAGCCATATTCTGCACTGCAGTGAGTTGAGCATCGCCTTCAGCACCAGCTGGGCCAGTTACTTTGATAGTTACACCGAGATCTTTGGCAGCTGCCTTAGCGCCATCGATAATCTGATTAATAAATGGGTTACCAATTACGTGAACGACGAAACCAATGGTGAGCTTCTTCTGCGCGGCTTGCGCAGGAGTAGCAACTCCACTGGCAGAAAGCACCATCGCTGTAGTAAGTGCCAACGCACTCCAACGTGCCTTACGGCTCTTGATTGTCATCTTTACCTTCCCTTTGTATTCAAGCAATGCCCCCTATGGGCAAGGTTGAAACCTATTTTTCTAACTCGCTCGATTTTTTCGGACACGAACGACTTGATCAACTCCGATAGCAAAAATGATTACCAGACCAGTGACCAAGGTGCTCCACACTGCATCAATTCCCAAGAACACAACTCCAACGCCGATAACACCAACGATGAGCGCTCCAACAAGGGAGCCCCATACTGTTCCCGCGCCACCAGATAAAGGTGTTCCACCGATAATTGCCGCTGCAACAACTGGCAGCAATAAGTTAGCGCCAGTGCTTGGATCGACAGCACCGCGGAAACCAAGGAAAAGTACTCCGCCGATTCCGGAAACAACGCCCATGAGCGCGCAAACAAGAATCTTAATTCTTTTGGTTGGGATGCCGGCAAGGCGAGCTGCTTCTGGATTACTACCGATAGCGAGAATTCGATATCCAAAACGAGTCTTATGTAGAGTTAAATGAAGTACAAGAAATGCAAGAACTACAAAAATTAAAATAAATGGGACAGGTGTATCGATTTCACCACCGAGGGCCCGGAAGAAAATATTTGATGTTAGTTTTTCATCTGTTGGAACAACCGAACCTGATTTATTGGAGATTAAAGAAATGCCTTGAAATACCGATGCCGTACCTAGAGTGACAATAATGAGCGGCAACCTCATGACTACGGTTAAGAAACCGTTAATCGCTCCCATGAGTCCACCTGCAACGATGCCTAAAATAATTGCAATCCATACTGGAACTCCAGCAATCATTGAAAGACCTGCAACTACAGCAGAAAGATTGAGGATCCAACCGAAGGAGAGATCAATTTCTCCCATTGACAGTAGGTAAACAATGCAACCTGCAAGTAGGGCTGAGATTGAATAACTAGCTGCAAGGTTGAGAAGGTTTTGAGGCTTTAAAAATGTTGGGCGCAATGAACCAACAATGCCAACGAGAACAAGGAGTGCGAAAATAACGCTCGCTTCTTCAGGAAATTTGAATCTACGAGATTTAGATTTAACGCGCTCGGACATAGATTGCTCATCCCTCCGTAAAAGCTCCTTTGGAATCCTTTCCAGAGGGCAATAGTCAAATAAAACTCTCCCGATAACAGATTGTCAATACTTTTTATCTAATTGTTATAAAGCCCAAGGGCATCAAAATTGCGTAGGAAGAGGCAACATCCCCGGCACTACACGGCCCACAATCTCGCTCAAGACGCGATAAACCGATGGCTCGCCAATCCACAAATGCTTGGCTCCCTCTACGGCAACGATTTCGATATTCGGCATGACCGAAAATCTCTCGCGAGCTTTGTCAGGGGGCAAGTAATCATCAAACTCTGGAACTAGGGCCATCACTGGGCGAGGGTCAGAGTTCCACCACACCAAGTGCTCTGGTTTTGAGGTGCGAAGCGGTGGACTTAGAAGAATTAAACCTTTATGCCGTGGGTCTTTTGCGTGTTGCAAAGCAAGGTCTGTTCCAAATGACCAACCCACAATCCAAAGATTGGTTAACGCTAATTCGTCAAAACAATAGTTAAGCATCGCTTCAACATCAAAGCGTTCACTGACGCCATTATCAAAATTACCCTCACTAGTTCCAGCTTCACTTGATGTACCTCGAGTATTAAATCGGAGAACGCTAATTCCAGTTAAGGCAGGCAATCGATTGGCAGCTTTTTTAAATATATGACTATCCATCATTCCGCCTGCAGTCGGTAGTGGGTGCAAGCATAAAATTGCACCTTGAGATTGCCCAGGCTTTTCGCCAACTGGCCGAGCAATTTCGCCAATAAGATTCAAACTATCCTGCGTGCGCACCAAAAATGGAGTTTGCGTTGCAGGTAGTTGAGTATTGGAGCGAATTATTTCCGACATTGAGGCATTCTACCTTGGATCTATGCGCTAGAGTTTTTAAATGGCTACCTCAACTTTTGATTCATATAATCCTTCAACTGGAGAAGTTTTCAGTACGCACCCGATCTGCACATCCGCTGAGGTGCAAAGTGCCGTAGCTAGCGCCCGTGGTGCCTCCAAGCTTTGGCAAGAACTTGGTTTTTCGGGGCGACGCAAAGTATTGCTGGCGTGGAGTGCCTTATTAATCGATCGTATCCAAGAGTGCGCACAATTGATTTCGCAAGAAACTGGAAAACCAATCAGTGATGCCTCCCTCGAAGCAACCCTAGCAATTGGCCATTTAACATGGGCTGCTCGCAACGCCCGAGATGTATTGCGCGCACAAAACCGCCATCCCGGGCTATTAATGGCCAACATGTCTGCAGTTGTTGAGCGCTCCCCTGTTGGTGTTGTTGGTGTTATCGGACCATGGAACTATCCAATATTTACTCCCATGGGCTCGATTTCTTACGCCCTTGCTGCAGGTAATACAGTTGTTTTTAAACCAAGTGAATACGCACCCAGCGTTGGTGTTTGGATAGCCAAAACTTTTGCAATGGTTGCGCCCCATCCAGATATCTTTCACGTAGTTACAGGTTTAGGTGAAACAGGCAAAGCGCTCTGCGAAAGTGGAGTAAATAAATTGGCATTTACGGGGTCTACAAAAACCGCAAAAATTGTTGCAGCAACGTGTGCAACAACAATGACTCCAGTCATCCTCGAATGTGGAGGAAAAGATCCAGTCCTTGTTGCAAAAGATGCCGACATGGAAACGGCGGCAGATTTCACTCTCTGGTCTGCAATGTCTAATGCCGGGCAAACATGTATTGGCGCAGAACGGGTTTATGTAGAGGAAAGCGTTGCAGATAAATTCATTGAGTTAATTGTTGAAGCGGGGAAAAAGATCACACCCGGTGCTCCAGGGCACGGTAACTATGGCCCAGCAACTATGCCTAAACAATTAGACATTATTCAATCACATATTGCCGATGCGATAGCGCGCGGTGGTAGCGCGCTTCTTGGAGGAATTAGCTCTGTGAGGCCTCCTTTTGTTGAACCAGTTATTTTGGTCAATGTTCCTGAAGACTCTATTGCCATGCAGGATGAAACTTTCGGGCCAATAATAATTATCAATAGGGTCCGAGATATGAAAGAGGCAATTGCACTGTCAAATGCTTCCCGTTATGGATTAGGAGCCTCGGTCTGGTCAAAGCGCCATGGAAAGAAAATTGCTTCACAGTTGCAGTGTGGAATGGTGGCGATTAACTCCACTATTTCTTTTGCAGCCGTTGCATCGGTTCCATTTGGCGGAGTGAAAGAAAGCGGATACGGTCGCATTCACGGCCCTGAAGGATTGCTGGAATTTACTTACGCACGTACCGTTGTTAAAGCGCGTTTCCAACTCCCAATCGCATTTACAAGTTTTAAGCGAAACGCCTTTGCAGATAAAATTATTATGCGCGTAGTGAAATTACTTCGTGGAAGAAGTTTGGGTTAATACTTAGGAGCGTTACGAGTTCTTTCAGTTCTTGGGCCGCGTTTTGATTTTTTTGCCCAACACGCATTGTGCCAATGTCTACGAGTTTCAACATCATATTCAAGCCACGCAACTGTGTGTGGGGTAGCCATCGGAATCATGTGATCACACCCTGGACAACGATATGGTTTATTGGAACTAGAGCCCGTGATTTTCCGCACAAGATAAATTCCATCATCATGTTCTTCTAAAGTTTCATGAGAAGTATTAATCTCACGCTCATGATCGCCTGTTTTGCGAGCGCCATTTTTGCGTTTCGGATGATTGCGTCTTGGGCTCATGGAGTAATTCTTTCGCATTTTTAACTTTTGAGTGGCAAGATAGCCGTATGAGCGTTATCGAAGTTCGCGATCTACGCAAGGCATACGGTGGCAATAAGGCTCTTCACGGGGTTGACCTTTCTATCGCCCAGGGTGAGATTTTTGCCTTATTGGGTCCTAATGGAGCAGGTAAAACTACCTGCGTTGAAATACTCGAAGGATTTCGTCATCGTGATTCAGGGGATGTAAAAGTTTTGGGAATGGACCCAGAGCTTTCAGGCCATGGCGCACGGCAGTTTCGAGATCGCATCGGAATTGTCCTGCAATCTACTTCTGATGCTGGCGACCTTACTGTCAACGAAACTATTCGCCATTTCAGTGGCTACTACTCAAAGCCAAGAGACCCTGACGAAGTTGTAATCGCTGTTGGTCTGGAAGAAAAAAAGGATGCGCTCATTCGTTCACTCTCGGGCGGACAACGTCGACGCTTAGATGTTGGCCTTGGAATCATCGGAAGCCCCGAACTTCTCTTTCTTGATGAACCAACGACCGGGTTTGATCCCGAAGCTCGTCGCTCATTTTGGGCTCTCATTAGGCAATTGCAAAATAGTGGCTCAACCATTTTATTGACAACTCATTATCTTGATGAGGCTGAAGCACTTGCCGACCGCGTTGCAGTTATAAACCGAGGCAAAATCATTGAAACTTCTACTCCAGCAAATCTGGGCGGTCGCGCAACATCTCTAGCAAGAGTGCAGTGGGAAGAAAATGGCGTGATGCGTGAAGAATTCAGTGCCGAACCCACTGGTGTAGTCACCCGCCTGAGCCAAAAATTCACGGGTGAGATTCCAAAACTTTCCATCGTTCGTCCGACACTTGAAGATATTTATCTCACAATGATTGGTCTAGAAGTTGGTGATACACAATGAAGACTTTGCCGAGCATGCTAAACCTTGGGCTTCGCCGAGGTGGACTTGAGATTCGCCAGTTCATGCGCCAGCGCGAATCCGTCGTGTTTACACTTCTCTTTCCGTTGATACTTCTGGCAATTTTTGGCTCAGTATTTAAAGACACAATCGCCCCAGGAGTCACATTTAGCCAATATTTTGTCGCTGGAATGATTGCATCCGGTTTAGTTAATAGTGGTTTTCAACAACTAGCAATTGTTATTCCTATGGAGCGCGATTTTGGATCTCTCAAGCGCCTTCGCGGAACTCCGATGCCGGTGGCTAGCTATTTTATTGGCAAAACAATTCTTGTTCTTGCAGGAATGCTCATTCAAGTTATTTTACTTCTAGCAGGAGGTGTGATTTTCTTCGGACTTAATATGCCAACATCTGCCTCCAAGTGGCTTACATTCACGTGGCTCATCCTTCTTGGAACTGCTTGCTCCACCGCACTTGGAATTGCATTCTCTGTGGTTCCTAAGAGCGGACGAGGTGCCTCGGCAGTTGTATCGCCCGTAGTTATCATTTTACAATTCTTTAGTGGAGTCTTTTTTATCTTTACTCAACTCCCAGCATGGATGCAGCAAGTTGCATCCATATTTCCACTCAAATGGTTATGCCAGGGTATGCGCTCTGTTTTTCTACCAGAGAGTTTTGCAAATTCCGAAGTTGCTCATTCATGGGAAACAGGAAAGACTTTTATCATCTTAGTTATTTGGCTCATCGTTGGCGTCTTCTTCTCGATTCGCACATTTAAATGGGAACGCTCATAAAGCGCATAGTTCTTTCAGTTTCACTATCAATGGTGATGCTGAGTCTGTCGTCCATGGCATACGGAGCAACTTCTAAACCCACTCCAAAGCCAACTTCAAAGCCAACTTCAAAGCCAACTTCAAAGCCAACAATTGCTTCCACAAGTGCAGCCACCAGTAAGCCCACTACTAAAGCTAGCGTTAAACCAAGCACTACGGTGACAGTAACGAAGAAGCCAGTAGTAAAAAAAGTTATTACGCCAAAGAAAAAAATTGTCTACAAGAAAAAAAATGTGAAAGTGACGCCCTCTAAATCTCCAGCTTGGCCACCTAAGAGTTTTGAGGGGTGGAAATCTGTTGAAGATGTCTACTGGAAAACGTCAATTTCACAAAATGAGCAGAACGGAATTCTTTCTAATCGTAGCCAGAAGACATTCTTTTCAGAGCAAATGAAGGATAAGACCTGCACAAAATTTGCATGTGGGGTTATTCAATTAGCAGCGACAGATGGATGTCGATGGTGGCAAATCGATTCACTACTCTCTAGACCAACATCTTCTACAGATCAAACGCCGATTGTTTTAGGAAGCATCCGAACACTTATTAGTTCGACTAAAGCTCGAGAGCGAGCAACGGTTTGGTTAGTGAGTACCGAGCCTCTAAAATTTTCTGACGATACCTTTACGAAAGTAACAGATATTTATTGCAATCACATGCCGTCAACTGAAAAACTCAATATAAATATTTATACCCCGATAAACACACAATAAACGAATTACCTATTTGCTCCAGGTACCCAGAGTTGATCACCAATTTTTTTGTTAGCACTTCTTGCTAAAACAAAAAGTAAATCTGAAAGTCTATTGAGATATTTCGCTGTTATCGGATTTACTCCTCCGCCAAATGCATGAATGGCAGCCCATGTACACCGTTCTGCTCGGCGCGTAACTGTTCTGGCCACATGCAAAAGTGATGCAGCGGGAGTTCCGGATGGAAGAACGAAGGAACGCAACTGCTCTAAATCGGTGTTGTACTTATCAATTTGTTCTTCTAGATATGTAATTTGTGATTCAAGTACCCGAAGTGGTTCAAAGGCTGGAGCATCAGAAACTGGTGTGCATAAATCTGCACCAACATCGAATAGGTCATTTTGAATCCGAACAAGTAGAACACGTACATCTTCTGGAATATCACCCAGGGCTAAAACAACACCAATGGACGAGTTGGCTTCATCGACAGTTGCATAAGCTTCAAGCCTCGGATCGTTTTTCGAGGTGCGACTCATATCCCCAAGGGATGTTGTGCCATCATCGCCAGTCTTTGTGTAAATCCTCGTTAAATGAACCATGGGTAGAGCCTATTAGGACAGTTACGATGAGACCACTCGAACCGAAAGGGGACCCATGGCTAACGAACGCTTCCGAATCATCGGTGGCGCGCGACTCCATGGCGAGGTCCGCGTGAGTGGGGCCAAAAATTCGGTCCTGAAATTAATGGCAGCCACGCTTTTGGCACAAGGTAAAACGACCATTACTAACGTTCCAGATATTGCAGATGTTGGCATTATGGCCGAACTGCTCACTCGCTTAGGTTGTAGCGTTAAGAGAGCCAACGACACCATAACTATCGATGTTCCAAAAGTGCCTGGTCATCGCGCCGATTACGATCTTGTCCGAAAAATGCGCGCATCTATCAATGTACTCGGTCCACTTGTTGCGCGGTTAGGTGAAGCAGAAGTCGCACTACCTGGTGGAGATGCAATTGGTTCTCGAGGTTTGGATTTTCACTTTAAGGGTCTTGAATTATTAGGTGCCACTGCACACAATGAACATGGTTACGTTATCGCGACAGCACCAAATGGACTTAAGGGTGCAGAGATTGCTCTGGATTTTCCAAGCGTTGGTGCAACTGAAAATTTATTAACAGCAGCCGTTCTTGCAAAAGGTACAACCACTATCGATAATGCTGCACGAGAACCAGATATCGTTGACTTAGGCGAATTCCTCATCAGCATGGGTGCAAAAATTCAAGGACTTGGAACACCAACTCTAACAATTGTTGGCGTCGAGAAACTTAATCCAACAACACACCGCACAATTCCAGATCGAATTGTGACAGGCACATGGGCATTTGCTGCAGCAATGACAAAAGGTGACATCACCATTCATGGAGGCCGTGCAAGTGATCTTGAAGTGCCTCTTGAGAAACTTGCTTCTGCAGGCGCAATTATCACCTCAACAGCCGATGGAATACGAGTCCGAATGGAATCTCGTCCTCAAGCAATTGATATTGCAACACTTCCTTATCCAGGCTTTCCTACCGACTTGCAACCCATGGTTATTTCACTCAACGCGATTGCTGACGGAAACGCGATTGTGACCGAAAATGTTTTTGAGGGCCGATTTATGTTTGTTAACGAACTAGTGCGCCTTGGAGCGCAAATAAGCGTTGATGGTCACCATGCATCCATTCATGGAATCGAGCAATTATCAGGAGCCCCTGTTGCAGCCACCGATATTCGAGCGGGCGCAGGCTTAGTTCTGGCAGGATTAGTCAGTGACGGCGTTACTCTTGTGGAGGATTGCTTCCATATAGATCGAGGCTATCCGCAATTTATTGAGCAGTTACGAAACCTCGGGGCCGATGTAACGCGAGAAATGGGAGACTGACAGTGATGATGGAAGGTGCCAACCCAGATCGCAACTTGGCCCTTGAACTCGTACGAGTAACTGAAACTGCAGCCCTTGCAGGATCTGCATGGGTTGGTCGCGGAGATAAGAATTTAGCCGATCACGCCGCAGTTGAAGCGATGCGGATGATGATAAACACCGTTGATATGAATGGCGTGGTTGTTATTGGCGAAGGTGAAAAAGATAACGCTCCTATGCTTCACAATGGTGAGAATGTGGGTAACGGCATCGGTCCACGTTGTGATGTTGCAGTGGACCCCATTGATGGAACATCTCTTACTGCCAATGGAATGGGTGGAGCAATCAGTGTTATAGCTCTTTCACCTCGTGGAACCATGTATGACCCTTCGGCCGTTTTCTACATGAACAAAATTGTTACAGGGCCAGAAGCTGCTGATGTCATTGATATCACCGCGCCTCCTGCAGAAAATGTTAAGCGCGTAGCTAAAGCTAAAAGGGTTTCCGTTAGTGACATTACGGTCGTTGTGCTCAACCGTCCACGTCACCAAGAATTATTACAACAATTGCGCGATGCAGGAGCCAGAATTCGCTTAATTCAAGATGGAGATGTCGCTGCAGCAATTCATGCCGCACGGCCGGGAACAGGTGTTGATTTACTCATGGGAATTGGCGGAACTCCAGAAGGAGTTATTACCGCCGCCGCTATGACATGTCTGGGTGGAATTATTCAAGGACAACTACACCCTCGAGATGATGCTGAACGACAGGGTGCCATTGATGCCGGCCACGATCTATCAAAGATTCTCTCAACGCGAGATCTCGTTAATTCTGAAGATGTTTTTTTATCTGCCACCGGAATAACAGATGGCGAACTCCTAAAAGGAATTCGCCATACAAGTTTTGGTGCTATCAGCCATTCAATTGTTATGCGAGGCCAGAGCCAGACTGTTCGACTTATTGAAACTGAGCACAACATCAAGCGTTAGAAGTATTAAGACACAGTCTCTGTAAGAATTGAGACTCGATCATTTGAAACTGAAAGAAATCCACCAGCAACTTGGAATTTTGTCACTGCTCCATCGGTGCCTTTTATGCTGACTTGCCCGTCGACTAGAACGCCAAATAGCGGTGCGTGACCGGAAAGAATTCCTAAATCACCGTCAACGGTCCGGGCAGAAACCATTTGTGCTTGCCCAGACCAGACTCTTGCTACTGGCGATACTAGTTCGACGTTTAATGGCATTGTTATTACCTATTAACCCTTAGCCAATTCAGCTGCGCGACGCTCGACATCATCGAGTCCGCCACACATAAAGAATGCTTGTTCTGGCACATGGTCATACTTACCATCGGCAAGTGCTTCAAATGCTTCAATCGTTTCAGATAGTGGAACGAAAGAACCATCAAGGCCGGTAAAGACCTTAGCAACGAATGTATTTTGAGATAAGAAGCGTTGAATACGACGAGCTCGACCTACGAGAATACGATCTTCTTCTGAAAGTTCATCGATACCAAGGATTGCAATGATGTCTTGCAAATCCTTGTAACGCTGCAATACCTGCTTGATGCGGTTAGCAACACGGAAGTGGTGCTCTCCGATATAGCGTGGATCCAAAATACGTGAAGTTGAATCCAGCGGATCTACTGCAGGATAAATACCAAGCTCAGAAATTGGACGAGAAAGCACTGTTGTTGCATCCAAGTGAGCGAAAGTAGTGTGAGGAGCAGGGTCAGTAATGTCATCGGCAGGTACATAAATTGCCTGCATCGATGTAATTGAGTGACCACGAGTTGAAGTAATGCGCTCTTGTAATTGGCCCATTTCATCGGCCAACGTTGGCTGGTATCCCACTGCAGATGGCATACGACCAAGAAGAGTTGATACTTCAGAACCTGCCTGTGTGAAACGGAAAATGTTGTCAATAAAGAGCAACACATCCTGCTTCTGCACATCGCGGAAATATTCGGCCATTGTCAGAGCAGAAAGTGCAACACGAAGACGTGTTCCAGGTGGCTCATCCATCTGACCAAAGACCAGTGCGGTTTTATTAATAACTCCAGTTTCGGTCATTTCCAGAAAGAGGTCGTTACCTTCACGAGTACGCTCACCGACACCGGCAAATACTGATACACCACCGAAGTTTTCAGCTACGCGATAAATCATTTCCTGGATAAGAACAGTCTTACCAACACCGGCACCACCAAAGAGGCCAATCTTTCCGCCCTTTACGTAAGGTGTAAGAAGGTCGATAACTTTGATTCCGGTCTCGAACATCTCAGTCTTTGACTCAAGTTGATCGAAGGCTGGTGCATTGCGGTGAATTGGCCAGCGCTCTTTAATATCAAGTGATGATGTTGGAACATCAAGGGATTCGCCGAGAGTATTAAAAACATGGCCCTTTGTTACATCGCCAACTGGTACTGAGATTGCAGCTCCAGTGTCGCTTACTTCAGCGCCACGAACCATTCCATCCGTTGGTTGCATAGAAATTGCACGCACGAGGTTGTCACCAATGTGCTGTGCCACCTCCATCGTCAACATACGAGTCTGACCACTCATGGTCACATCGACGTGGAGGGCGTTGAAGATCGCAGGCATTGCATCAGCGGGGAATTCAATATCCACCACCGGTCCAATTACTCGAGCAACGCGTCCCTTGCTGGTTGTTTGTACCGACATTATTCACTCCCTGCACTAGCCGAGGCGAGCGCGTCTGCGCCGCCGACGATTTCACTGATCTCTTGAGTAATTTCGGCCTGACGAGCCGCGTTCGCAAGTCGCGTAAGCGACTTGATCAAGTCATCAGCATTGTCAGTTGCTGACTTCATTGCACGACGACGTGCAGCATGCTCGGAAGCAGCTGATTGCAACATCGCGTTAAAGACTCGAGCCTCAATGTAGCGTGGCAACAACGCATTGAGCACTGTCTCCGCACTCGGTTCGAATTCATACATTGGCAAGAGTCCCGTTGGTATTGGTGCGTCGCTCTCGACTACTTCAAGAGGCAACATGCGCTTTGCCATCGCATTTTGTGTCAACATCGATTGAAATTCAGTATAAACAATATGAATTTCATCAACACCGTTAACATCAGTTTGTGCATCTGCAAGAAATGCAGAAATAAGTGCATCTGCAACTTCTTTAGCATTTTCATAGGTTGGACTATCTGAAAATCCGCTCCATGATCCTGCAACTGGTCGCTTCCTAAACCGATAATAATTAACCGCTTTGCGACCAACGAGATAAGCGCTGGTTTCTAAACCGCGGGCCTTAAGAGCTGAAGCTAGTTGCTCCCCCTCTTTGACCGCGTTATTTGAATAAGCACCAGCCATCCCTCGGTCTGCAGAGATAATCAAGATCGCTGCGCGCTTTGGATTGGTAGAAGGTGTTGTTAAAGGATGTTTAGTTGATGAATATGTTGCAACTGCACTTACCGCACGAGTCAACTCCCTGGCATAAGGAGTAGAAGCTGTGACTCGCTGCTGCGCCTTGACAATACGAGAGGCCGAAATTAACTCCATGGCTTTCGTAATTTTCTTGGTCGCTTTAACGGATCGCATCCGTCGGCGATAAACGCGAAGTTGGGCACCCATTTTTTACTTCTTCACCGCCGGCGGAACGTGCTTTGTAATTTGCTCGTTTATCTCGCCCTCAAGAGCCGCTGCTGGTGCTTCATTAAGTGCTTGCGCAACTGATGAAACGAAGCGAGTCTTAAAGGCGGTAACGGCCTCAACCATTGAAGTAACAGTGTCATCTTTGAGCTCTTTAGTCTCAGAGATAACATCGAATATTGCTTTGCGTTCGCGACCAATGAAATCAAGAAGTTCGCTCTCAAAACGGCGAATATCGGCAACAGGAACATCATCGAGTTGGCCAGAAGTTCCTGCCCATATCGAAACAATCTGACGCTCGAGTGAATACGGTGAATATTGACCTTGCTTCAAGAGTTCAACCATGCGCGCACCGCGCTCAAGTTGTGCCTTTGATGCAGCATCCAAGTCAGAACCAAAAGCTGCGAAAGCTTCGAGTTCGCGGAACTGAGCTAAATCAAGACGCAGGCGACCAGCAATTTTCTTCATTGCCTTTGTCTGAGCAGAACCACCAACGCGAGAAACCGAAACACCCACGTTAATAGCTGGTCGAACACCTGCGTTGAAAAGATCTGTCTCAAGGAAGCACTGACCATCGGTAATCGAAATAACGTTTGTAGGAATAAATGCTGAAACGTCATTTCCTTTAGTCTCAATAATTGGAAGACCAGTCATTGAACCGCCACCGAGTTCATCGGAAAGTTTGGCGCAACGCTCCAGAAGACGTGAGTGCAAATAGAAAACATCTCCAGGGTATGCCTCACGGCCTGGTGGACGACGAAGCAAAAGCGAGACCGAACGGTATGCCTCTGCTTGCTTTGAAAGATCATCAAAGACGATAAGTACGTGTTGCCCCGCATACATCCAGTGCTGCCCAATGGATGAACCTGTATATGGTGCAAGATATTTAAATCCTGCAGGGTCAGAGGCAGGGGAGGCAACAATTGTTGTGTATTCCATCGCGCCGGCTTCTTCTAGAGAGGCCTTAACAGATGCGATAGTCGAACCTTTCTGACCAATAGCAACATAAATACATTTCACTTGCTTCTTTGGATCTCCTGTTTTCCAGTTTTCCAATTGGTTAATAATTGTGTCTACCGCAACTGCAGTTTTTCCAGTCTGGCGGTCGCCAATAATTAACTGGCGCTGTCCGCGACCGATAGCAGTCATGGCATCAATAGCTTTAATTCCGGTAGCAAGGGGTTCTTTAACAGGTTGGCGTTGCACTACAGAGGGAGCCTGTAATTCAAGTGCACGACGAGCTTCAGCCTTAATTTCACCCTTACCGTCAATTGGGCGACCAAGTGGATCAACCACGCGACCAAGGAACGCATCTCCTACCGGAACAGAGAGAATTTCTCCAGTGCGACGGACAGAAGTTCCTTCTTCAATTCCGGCGTAATCGCCGAGAATTACAATACCGATTTCACGAACGTCTAAGTTAAGAGCAAGACCCAATGTGCCATTTTCGAATTGCAGCAATTCGTTAGCCATTGTGGAAGGCAGACCCTCAACGCGAGCAATACCGTCGCCGGCTTGCGTGACAGTACCAACCTCGTCTCGAGTCGCGACTCCTGGATCGTATGACTTAACGAAATTCGCTAAGGCATCACGGATCTCTTCGGGCCGGATCGTGAGTTCCGCCATTTTATTCTCCCTTATCTCTTGTGAAATTTCTTACGCGCTCTTGCTGGCAAGATCGCGGTCAACTTGAATCAAACGAGTAGCTAGCGTTCCATCAATAAGTTCGTCAGCAAAGCGAACTTCAAGCCCGCCCACAACTGACTTATCGACAACAACATTAACTCTTACTTGATTTCCAACTTTTTGTGAAAGTGATTTAACTAATCGATCTAATTGAGCCGAAGTTAATTGGGTCGCAGTCGTTACGTGTGCAATCAGACGATTGCGACGAGCTGAAACTACTTCTGATAATTCTTCAAGGCCGTTTTCAATATTTCTTCCACGAGGATGATCAACTAGAGCACAAATAAGTGCAATCGCTGACTTGGTTGCCTTGCCCTTAAGCAGCGAAGTGACAAGAACGCTCTTTGGGGGTTGGCCGGCAACAATTGAACGATCTGCAAAAAGTGCTCGTAGCTCTGGATTAGAAACTACGCTCTGGGCGAAAATAAAAATCTCTGCTTCTAGCGCGTCCAATTCGCCATCTTTTTCTGCGCAAGCCGCCTGTGCTTCAACTGCCAAACGCTCGGCAACATCAGCTAAATCCTTTGGCGACGACCACCGAAGAGCAATCATTTGCGTAAAGAGTGCAAGCGAACCATCTGCAACAGATTTTTTGAACAATTGATTTGCCAGCACTGACTTGTCTTCCACGCTACGCGCGGTGTCAGTCAGTGCTCGTCGAAGAGCCATCGAAGAATCTAAAGCATTCACCATGGAAAAGAGGTCGGCCGACAATCGCGCAATCCCTGCAGAATCTAAACTCGACAATTGCTTTTCGAGAATAGAGCGCGTTGAAACTAGCGAGAGTCTGCTTGTTCCTTTCATGGAAAGTGTCATGGTTACTTCGACTCCTCCATATCAGCTAGGAATCTTTCAACAACTCGAGACTGTCTTGCTTGATCATCAAGTGCTTCTCCAACAATTTTTGAAGCAAGGGCTGTGGCAATGGATCCGACCTCATTCATGAGAGAATTCAAAGCTTGCTTTCGTTCAGCTTCAATTGCAGATCGAGCTGCTGAAGTTATGCGAGCTGCTTCTTCTTGAGCAGTTGTACGCATCTGCTCAATGATGACCGCACCTTCAGTGCGCGCTTCTTCGCGCATCTTGGCTGCCTCACCACGTGCATCCGCTAACTGAGCTTGATATTTTTGAAGATTAGACTCAGCTTCTCGTTGTGCTTTTTCTGCCCGTTCAAGCCCACCTTGAATCGCATTTGTGCGATCGCGGTATGCCTGCTCAAACTTTGGCACCGCTTTAGAGCGAAGCAAAAGGAACAGAATCGAAAAGGCAACTAACCCAACAATAATTTCGGCAGGGTGGGGGATGACAGGACTTGGTCCCGCTTCACTAGCCGCTAGTATCCAAAGGTTACTGCTCATGTATCACTCCTAACTTCCTAGTACGTTCGTCGCGCTTTTATTTGAGAACGAAAGCAAGCACGAGGCCGATAAGAGCAAGCGCTTCTGCCAACGCGAATCCAAGGAATGCGATTGGTTGTAGAAGGGCACGTGCCTCAGGCTGACGAGCTACTCCGTTGATATATGCGGCGAAAACCAGACCAGTTGCGACACCGGGACCGATCGTTGAGAGGCCGAAACCTACAATTGCCATTGTACCTGTCATGTAACTTCCCTTTCACGTAATGGCTAGAGGTTCCTCTAGCCAAATCTATTTTTAGTGTTCGTCCGCCAATGCGCCAGCAATATATAACGCAGTAAGCAGAGTGAAAATATAGGCCTGTAGACATTCGATACCAAGCTCGAAGAATGACAGGCCAACAGCAAAACCGAATGAGAAAATACTCAACACTTTCATCAAGATTGTGCTTGTTAGTAAGTACTCACCACCCACAGTGAATACGAGTAAAAGAAGATGGCCCGCAAACATATTTGCAAAAAGGCGCAAGGACAAGGTCGCTGGACGAATAATGAAATATGTAGCAAATTCAACTGGAGTAAGGATTACGTAAATATACTTAGGGACACCTGGCATAAAACAGATGTCTTTTATATACTTGACTATTCCGTGCTTACGAATTCCGACAGCGTGATAAACAAAATACGTAAATATGGCTAATGCGATTGGGAATCCGATGTGCGACATCGTCGGGAACTGAAGTAGTGGAATAACTCCAAAAATGTTATTGCATAAAACGAATGTGAAGAGAGTGAACAAAAATGGTACGAAACGCATGAATTCAGGACCAATAACTTCTTGGCCAAGACTGTTTCGTACAAAGGAATAAATCCCCTCCCCAGCAAACTGAAGTTTGGAAGGAACGATGGCTGCCTTGCGAGAGGATGCAATAAAGAAGACTGAAATTAGGACTACAGATAACCCAACAAGCAAAACTGGCTTAGTAAATAGAATGCTGTTTCCAAAAACCGGATTGAAAAAGAAGTCGGAAGCACTGGGTGGGACAAATCCATCCTCGGCCATACGCAGTGAAACTGACAAAATCAAACTCCCTTTGTGGAGTGCGGGCTTTCGGGGCTTAACTTAGAGCCTTGGGTCGCCATCTGCCAAACCGACAAAACTCTAGTTTCGAGTTAAATCCGTCTCCTTCTAGGCCTTATTGGCGAATAAATCGAAGCCAAATTAGAGAAAGTCCAGCGGTTAGTCCAACGGCCAGCCCAATGAAAATGAGGAAATGAAGGTGGAAGAAGTGGTCTGCCAATGCTCCCATCCCACCCCAAAAAACTAAACCTGAAACAAGATAGGCAAAAATCGTCCAAAATGCACTGTCATCTTGCTTGGCCATTTTACTTCCCCTCATCTGTCTTACGATCATAGTCAAATGTTCCAGAAACTTTTCCAGAGCTTTGGCTCCCAGGTAAGGGTAGGTGCAAACGTAATTTTAAGAAAGCCCGAATTTCCCCACCGAGCCAGGCAAGGGTAATTGCTACTGCAACTACTCCAAAACTTGGGCGATCTAGAGTTTTTGGATTGGTAGCACTCATGAGAACTAACATGAATGCTCCCAAGATAATCATTTTTGAAAAATATGAAATAAGGGCGAGAATCATAGTCATCATTGGATCAAGCTTGCGGGAAATTTTCGAAACAAATAAGTGAACAATGAAAAAAATTATTACTACAACATGAGCCAGCAACGCACCTAGAATTCCGGAAGAACCTCGCAAAAATCCTGATGTAATGAGTCCAATAATTCCGACAACAAGTGATGGAATTAATGCACCTTTGCCCATATCTAACTCCACTGAATTACTCACACAAGACTCCTCTTTGTTTTCGAAAAAACTACTGAAAGTATTGCAAGAAAAATTGCAACAATCCCAGCGATCCATAATGGCGCAAAGGCAGCAACAGTGACAGGAACTGCAACTGTTGCAGTCCACAAATACATGATCAATACTGTCCGCTGATGAGAATTACCTGCAGTTAATAAGCGATGGTGTAGATGTTCCTTATCAGGAGTAAATGGAGATCTACCTGAACGAAGTCTACGTATCACTGCAAGAGATAGATCTGCCAACGGAATAGCTAGTACTGCAAATGGCAGGAGCAATGGCAAAAGTGTTGGCCCACTGTTTTCTGCAGAAATTGCGTTTGCGTCGACTTGTCCAGTTAGGGTTATTGCCGATGCGGCAAGTAATAAGCCTAGAAACATCGAACCAGAATCGCCCATAAATATTTTTGCGGGGAAATAGTTATGGGGCAAAAAACCAATGCAGACACCAATAATAACTGCAGTGACAAGGGACGGAGATCCGGCACGACTGAACCCATAAACAACCGCTAAAAGATATGCAAATGCAAAAAATGATGCACTTGAAATAGCAATAATTCCCGAAGCAAGTCCATCTAAGCCATCAATAAAATTAACGGCGTTGATAGTAACCAAGACAATAATGACAGTTAGCAATTGCCCTATGCTCGGAGGCAATGTGATTACGCCATTAATCGGCAGCCAAAGAATTTGAATTCCATAGAGCAACAAAATTCCGGCGGCTAATGCCTGTCCAGCCAATTTTGTTAGTGCATCCAATTGAAAACGATCATCGACCATTCCTAGAGCAATAATAAATGTTGAGGCTAAATATATTCCTTGAAGCTCGTGACCAAAAGATTTTCCGACTAGTGCAAGGTGTTGCACAATCAAAAGCGTAAAAGACATAGAGAGCCACATTGCCAAACCACCCCATCTAGGCGTTGGTAAGGTATGAACATCTCGACTTCTTACATTTGCAACCGCACCACATTTCTGTGCAAGCATTTTTATCCAAGGTGTCACCAAATAACAGAGCACTGCAGCTATTAACGTGGTGGTGAGATATTCGCGCATGGATTTTTAGATATTAGGCGGAGTAAATTGGAAAGCGTGCAGTGAGAGATTGAACTTCTCCGCGTATTGCTAAAAGTGTCTTCTCGTTATCGGTTGCAATTGCGCGCGCGATAAGGGATGCGATTGATTTCATCTCATTTATTCCCATGCCTTGTGTAGTGGTAGCAGCTGATCCAACACGAATTCCGCTCGTTACTGCAGGAGATTCTGGATCAAAAGGTATGGCATTTTTATTCAGGACAATTCCCGCTAAGCCACAGCGTTCATCCGCTACTTTTCCATTTACTTTTGTGTTTCTGATATCGATGAGGGCGAGGTGCGTTTCGGTACCCCCCGAAACAGCGCGCATTCCTTCATCTTCAAGGCTTTTAGCAAGTACTTTGCAATTGGCAATAACGTCCTTGGCATATTGCTGATACGCAGGTTGTGCACATTCTTTGAGTGCAATCGCCTTTCCAGCAACAGCGGACATAATCGGGCCGCCTTGCATGCCAGGAAATACTGCCTTATCAATAGCGGGAGCATGCTCTGCCTTACTCAAAATCATGCCACCACGAGGTCCACGCAAGACTTTATGAGTGGTGAAGGAGACAACATCGGCATAAGGAACTGGGGAAGGAATCGCCTTTCCAGCAACTAAACCTATGAAGTGGGCAGCATCAACCCACATAATTGCCCCAACTTCATCGCATATCTCTCTTACTTTCTTGAAATCAATAAGACTTGGATACGCGGTTGCGCCAGAGCAAATCATCTTTGGTTTGTTCTTTACTGCTAAATCTCGCAACTCGTCATAATCAATCAATTCATCCTCTTGGCGAACACCGTAGGAAACTATGTTGAACCATTTTCCAGAAAAGTTAACTTTAGAACCGTGAGTCAGGTGTCCACCATGTGGCAATGACATTGCAAGAACGGTATCTCCTGGTTTCGTAAACGCTGCATATACCGCAATGTTTGCACTTGCTCCAGAATGTGGCTGCACATTGGCATGTTCTGCTCCAAATAAAGTTTTGGCGCGATCGATGGCGATTTCTTCTGCAATGTCAACTTCTTCGCAGCCACCGTAATAGCGCTTTCCTGGATAGCCCTCCGCATATTTATTGGAAAGAGTCGAACCCAAAGCAGCCAATACAGCACGGGAAGTAAAGTTTTCACTTGCAATGAGTTGAAGAGTTGTTTGCTGACGCTTTAATTCAGAGAGCAAAACTTTTGCGATATCTGGATCTTGCTTGGAGAGGAGTTCAAAATCTGGTCCGTAAAAGGGAGTCGGTGACATGAGATGTAGCCTAGGCGCTAGTTAGGAATTTGACGCACTTGGGCGTGTAATTCCGCTTACTTTTGCGCTCAAATCCTCATAGGAAAGAGCGCCTTCTCGGGTCATTGAAATTTTTCCACCATTAATAGAAATTACCGTCGACAGTGGCCCTTCTGAGAGTTCGCCCGCATCACAAATTCGGATTATTTCAGATTTATTTTCGAGGATTGAATCAACTTTGCGCAGTGCTCCTTGACCGGCCATTGAGATGCTCGCTGTAGCCAATGGGCCAGTCTTTGCGAGTAGTTCTGAAATAAAAGTTGGTGTTGGCACGCGAATTGAAATTTGGCCAAGCACGCCATCATCGCCTAAATCCCAGGCCAATCCAGAATTTGGTTCAATGTTGATTGAAAGTAAGCCTGGCCAAAAATTCTCCATCAATATTTTTGTATCGGAAGATATCTCTCGAACGATTCCTTGCGCGGTCTTTATTCCTCCGATGAGAACTTGCGCACTTACTCCTGGGTTGACTCCACGCAGAACATGCATAGTCCGAACTGCATCATGGCTAAAGGCATCTACTACATATGCATAACCATGCTCAAGTGGCACGACAACTACATAACCTGAGCGAACCCAATCGGTTGCTTGGTCGACAGTGACATTCATATTAATTCCTAATTGCCGATGTCCAGCGAGGACGATCAGTGAGATCGTTGTGCAAAGTTATCTCGTGGAAATCTTTTAAAAGTGCTTGTGCCACTGCAGGCCCTTGCTCTTCCCCATGTTCGGAAATAAATAAACCACCTGATTTAAGTAAGCGCGAGGCAGCAGTGTAAAAGCGCCGAGGCACATCCATGCCATCTGGGCCCCCAAAAAGTGCAACATGAGGTTCAAATTCTTTTACCTCTGCTGGAATATTTTCATCATTTGGAACATAAGGAGGGTTAGCAATTATTAGATCCGCTTTGACTCCCTGCAGGGCCGTTTCTACATCTTCTTCAACAATTCGAACATCAGCACCAATTGCTTCAATGTTTTTGCGGAGCCAAAAAATGGCTTCAGGGGCTATCTCTACAGCAATGACATGAGCGCTTGGAACTTGTGTTGCTATAGCTAATGCAAGGGAGCCTGCACCTGCGCCGAGGTCAATAACACTCGATTGCCCTTCAAGGTTTTTTAAATGTGAAACTATTCGGTCAATCATCAATTCAGTTTCAGGACGAGGAATTAACACTCCCGGACCAACTTGTAGTGTGAGATCGGCAAAATAGGCAAGCCCTGTGATGTATTGAATAGGTTCATTAGTTAGGCGGCGATTAATGAGATGTTTATATAAAGAAGCTAAATCATCTGACTCTTCAAAGGCGCTCAGTGCACTTTCCACGCGCAGTGGGTGATGTAACTCCATACGAGAAATGCCCAGTAGGTGGGCGAGTAAATACTCTGCATCAATTTCTTCGAAACCCGCTAAAGCTAATTCAGCTTTAGCGGGCTTTAGAACTTCTCTTACATTCATTGCTTCTTGGCCCTTACTTTGTCGAGGCCAACTTGGCAGCCTTGTCAGCATCCAATAACGCTTGAATCATTGGGTCTAACTCACCGTTGAGTACGGCATCAAGGTTATTTGATTTGAAATTTACGCGGTGATCACTAATTCGGTTTTCAGGAAAGTTATATGTACGAATTCGCTCACTGCGATCCACAGTTCTTACTTGACTTTTACGTTCAGCCGATGCAGCTTCTTGAGCAGCTTCTTGAGCAGCAAGGAGCATTCGTGCACGCAAAATTCGTAGGGCTGACTCCTTGTTTTGTAGTTGGCTCTTTTCATTCTGGCACGAGACAACAATCCCTGTTGGAATGTGAGTAATTCTTACAGCGGAGTCAGTTGTATTTACGCTCTGTCCACCAGGCCCACTTGACCTATATACATCTATGCGCAGGTCATTCATGTTAATCTCGACATCAACTTCTTCTGCTTCTGGCAAAACCATTACACCTGCAGCAGATGTATGGATTCGGCCTTGAGATTCAGTTTCTGGCACTCGTTGAACACGGTGTACTCCGCCTTCAAATTTCAAACGGGCATATGGGGATTTACCTGGTTCGGCAACACCCTTTGACTTAACGCCAACTGAAATATCTTTATACCCACCAAGATCACTTTCCGTTGCATCAATAACTTCCGTTTTCCACCCTTGTTTTTCTGCATACCTTAGATACATACGCAATAAGTCCCCAGCAAATAGTGCAGATTCATCTCCGCCAGCACCAGCCTTGATTTCCAAAATAACATCTCTGTCATCGTTTGGGTCACGAGGCAATAAAAGTTCTTCCAGCTTTGTAGCTGCAACATCGCGCACTTCTTCAAGTCCAGCAATTTCGGATGCGAACTCTGGGTCTATTTCTGCTAATTCCTTCGCAGCTGCTAAATCATCTTCGGCTAAACGCCACTCACGAAAACCTGCAACTACCGGACCAAGTTGGGCATATCTGCGACCAAGTTGACGCGCTCTTCCTTGATCATTGTGAATATCTGGGTCGGCCATTTGAGCCTCAAGAACTGCATATTCGCTAACGAGTTCATGAGCAAGGGCAAAGCGATCATTGTTACTCATCGCACTTATCCTCGCTTCCTTGTGTACATGCACGAACATTGAATCAACATTGGGAAAGAAAAAGACCGCAGCCGTTACAGAAGTAACGAATGCGGTCTTTTTAGAAAGCTACTTGACGCCAGATTTTCCGAAACGCTCTTCGAACTTCGCAACGCGTCCACCAGTATCGAGAATGCGCTGCTTGCCTGTGTAGAACGGGTGGCAGACAGAACACACTTCAACGTAGATAGAACCACTAGATACAGTTGAGCGAGTTGTAAAAGTTTCGCCACAACCGCAGGTGACTTTAGTTTCACCATATTGCGGATGAATCTCTTTCTTCATTTCTTTTCCCTTTCAATAGTGCTGGGTCGTTTCCTTGCGGAATTTCGTGAACCAGCTCTGAACGTGGCAAGAATAGCCGTACAGCTACTCTTGTCGGAAATCGGTCTTACTCATAGGCGTGATTAGCCCTCGTTGCCTGGTCCTACGGTGGTTTTCTGGATTTGCATCAAGAATTCCACATTGGATTTTGTGCCCTTCATCTTCTCTAAGAGAAGTTCGAGTGCTTGTTGTGGCTCAAGGGCATGAAGAACTCGGCGCAACTTCCAGACAATATTTAGCTCTTCACTTCCCATAAGAATTTCTTCTTTACGAGTACCAGAGGCATCAACATCAACTGCCGGGAAAATTCGCTTGTCTGCCATACGGCGATCAAGCTTAAGTTCCATATTTCCCGTTCCTTTAAACTCTTCGAAAATAACTTCATCCATGCGAGAGCCTGTTTCAACCAAAGCCGTTGCAAGAATTGTTAGTGATCCACCATCTTCAATATTTCGAGCGGCACCAAAAAACTTCTTAGGTGGGTAGAGAGCGGCCGAATCAACACCTCCAGAAAGGATACGACCACTTGCAGGAGCGGCAATGTTATATGCGCGACCAAGGCGAGTAATCGAATCTAGAAGTACTACAACATCGTGACCGAGTTCAACTAATCGCTTTGCTCGCTCGATAGCAAGTTCTGCAACGGTAGTGTGATCATCTGCTGGGCGATCAAAGGTTGAAGCAATAACTTCGCCCTTGACCGAACGTTGCATATCTGTAACTTCTTCAGGACGCTCGTCTACAAGTACAACCATTAAGTGACACTCTGGGTTATTAGTTGTAATTGCATTAGCAATCGATTGCAAAACCATTGTTTTACCAGCTTTTGGTGGAGAAACAATGAGTCCTCGTTGTCCTTTACCAATTGGTGCAATCAAATCGATAACTCGTGTAGTCAAAATATTTGGCTCAGTTTCAAGGCGCAAGCGCTCTTGCGGATAAAGTGGGACTAGCTTGGAGAATTCAACGCGATTACGCGCTTCATCTGGGGCCATTCCGTTAATAGTTTCCAAGGTAATGAGAGCATTAAATTTCTCTTTCCGTTCACCATCGCGAGCTTGGCGAACGGTACCTGTTACGACGTCACCTTTACGGAGCCCGTACTTACGCACTTGTTGCAATGAAATATAGACATCGTTTGGACCTGGGAGGTAGCCACCAGTTCTAATGAATGCATAACTTTCCAAAATATCTACAAGGCCACCGACAGGTACTAAAACATCATCTTCTGAAAGTACTGGCTCGCGTTCTTCGCGGTTGCCACGATCGCGATTGCGATCGCGTCCACGATTGCGATCGCGCCCACGATTGCGGTCTGAACTATCTGAACCTCGGTCATCGCCTCTTGATTCTTGGCGGTCATCGCTTGAGTCAGATTCATCTGATGCGGTATCTTGACGCTTTTTATTGCGGTTGTTATTTCTCTCTGCACGCTTTGCTTCTCGCTCCAATTTAGATGATTCACGATTTGCTGCTTGTAAATCACTAATGGCCTGCACGAGTGCAGCTTTCTTCATCTTGCCGGCGCCGTCGACTCCTAATTGGCTCGCTACTTCTTGCAATTGGGGTAGGAGCATGGATGTCAGTTCGGGGCTGCTCGAACGTACTGGTGTTACTTCAGTCATTGATTTTCATTTCAGTTATGGGAAAAATCCCGTGAATTTTGGTGATTGTTATCTGAGTTGTCTTTCGCCATTGGGCGTTCAGATGGAATAACCATAGCATTAGGTGCTAAAACCTGGCAAACCCCGCGCAGTTAGGCTGAAACTGCCGTTGCTCCAGTGGAGGAAATCAATAATTCTTGAGCTACAAATTGCTCTCCTCCAACTCGGGACAACTCGGCAACTTCTTTGGGATCTCCTGTGTGCAAGACAAGCACTGTAGGGCCAGCTCCAGATATAAATGCGGCAACGCCTGCACCTCTTAATTTATTAACAAGTGCAAAAGATTTTGGCATCACTTCTTGACGATATTTCTGATGCAAGAAATCCTCAGTTGCAACAAAAAGGAGATCTGGTCGCGCTGTTAAGGCATGAACTAGAAGAGCTGACCTTGTTGAGTTTGCAACTGCCTCTGAATGTGGAATCGTTTCAGGAAGTAATCGTCTTGCTTTTGCCGTTGCTACGGAATGAGTTGGAATAAAAGCAAGGGCTGTAATACGCGAATCAACGCTGAGTGCAACGGCGCGAGCAACTGCATGACCATGGCGCTCTTCTTGCCATGCAATGGTTGCACCGCCATACAGTGCTGCTGCAACATTATCTGGATGCCCTTCCATTTTTGATGCAATATTTAATAACTCTTCATCGACCATGCGTTCATCACCTGATAAAACCAAGGCCCTAGCAAGAACAAGTCCACCTACAATTGCTCCAGCCGATGATCCGAGTCCGCGACCGTGAGGAATTGCGTTGAGTGCGCGAACTGAGAGTCCTCGTGGTTTGCCACCCATGAAATCAAAACCTGCATACATTGCTTTAACTAGTAAATTCTTTTCATCGCGTCGTAATGTCTCTGCGCCTTCACCTGCAATATCAATATCAAGTTTTGCTTCATCAATTACTTGAGCAATGTAGCGATCATGTAATCCAAGAGCTAAACCAAGGCAATCAAAACCTGGTCCTAAATTTGCACTCGTTGCAGGTACGTGGATCTGAATTGGATTTGCACGAAAAGTTGGTTTAGCCATGGCGCGCTCCTAATTCAAACCAAGTGCTTGTGCGGCAACTTTTGCATCAACTGGAACTACTACAGGCTCGGCAGCGCTATCGAGTGCCCACGCAACATCTTTAAGTCCATGCCCAGTTACGGTGATTACGATTTGCTTACCTTTAGGCAACTTACCCATAGCGTGATATTTAATGAGTCCTGCAAGGCCGGCTGCGCTAGATGGCTCAACAAATACGCCTTCTCTGTTGGCTATCAAGTGATACGCACTCAAAATCTCTTCATCCGTTACTGAATCAATTAATCCACTTGATTCATCCCGGGCCAAAACTGCTTGTTCCCACGATGCTGGGTTACCAATTCGAATCGCAGTTGCAATTGTTTCAGGATTTTCAACAATCTTACCTAGAACAATGGGGGCAGAGCCTGCAGCTTGAAATCCCCACATCTTTGGACGACGTGAAGTAATTGAGTCGTTGCGATACTCGCTATAACCTTTCCAGTAAGCAGTGATATTGCCTGCATTGCCAACTGGAAGTGCATGAATATCTGGTGCCTCACCCAAAAAATCAACAACTTCAAATGCTGCCGTCTTCTGTCCTTCGATGCGAAAGGGATTTACTGAATTAACTAGTGCAACAGGATAATTTTCTGATAGCTCACGAGCCAGATTAAGGCAATTATCAAAATTTCCATCGACTTGCAAGATTTTTGAACCATGAATAATTGCCTGCGATAATTTGCCCATTGCAATCTTGCCTTGGGGAATGAGAACAGCAGAAATCATTCCCGCCTTTGCGGCATATGCCGAAGCGCTTGCACTTGTGTTTCCAGTAGAGGCGCAGATGACGGCTTTAGCACCATCTTCTGCCGCTTTTGATATAGCCATCGTCATTCCACGATCTTTAAATGATCCCGTTGGATTAGCTCCTTCAAATTTGAGCCAAACTTCATTATTCAAAAGAGTAGAAAGGTTTGTTGCATAAATGAGAGGTGTTCCACCTTCACGCAATGTAATTACTGGAGTCTTAGATGAAACAGGCAAACGATCTCGATACTCCTCAATAACTCCACGCCATTGATGTGCGCCAGAACCTTTTTTTCCAAATAGGCTCTTCATTATTGGCCAGACCCCTCAACTCGAATAACGCTTTCAACGCTACGCACCATTTCCATTTGAGTTAAATGTTTAACAGTTGATGAAAGTGCAGCCTCGGTTGCATTGTGAGTAACAATAATTAGTTCTGCTTCGGCTCCACGCCCAGTTTGGCGAACAGTCTGAATCGACACTTTTTCAGTAGCGAAAGCTTGTGCGATAGCTGCTAAAACACCGGATTTATCGGCAACATTGAGGCGAATCAGATATTTAGTTTTTGTCTGTCCAATTGGCACAATGGCTCGATCTGCATAATCACTTTCACGTGGACCCAAAGCTCCAACAGCGCGGTGTCGAGCAACGGCTACTAAGTCTCCAAGAATTGCACTCGCAGTAGGTGACCCACCTGCTCCCCGTCCGTAGAACATAAGTTCTCCTGCAGATTCTGCTTCTACAAAGACTGCGTTGAACGCATCGCGTACGGCTGCAAGTGGATGTGTTCTAGGAATGAGCGCTGGGTGCACACGAACAGAAATTTGGTCATCAGGTGTTAATTCTGCAATTGCCAAGAGTTTAATTACGTGGTCCATAGACTTTGCTACCGCAACATCAGTTGCAGTAATGGAAGTAATTCCTTCACGATGGACATCATCGGCCGTTACGCGTGTATGGAATGCCAGACCTGCAAGAATTGCAGCTTTAGCCGAAGCATCAAATCCTTCAATGTCGGCCGTTGGATCAGATTCGGCGTACCCAAGTGATTGAGCTTCAGCAAGCACATCGTTAAATGCGCGACCCTCTTCATCCATCTTGGTCAGAATATAATTTGTTGTTCCGTTAACAATTCCCATAATCCGCTTTACATGATCGCCTACAAGTGATTCTCGTAGCGGTCGCAAAATTGGAATTGCTCCTGCAACGGCAGCTTCGTAGTAGAGATCAACTCCAGCTTTATCAGCAGCGCTGTAAAGATCAGAGCCATGAGTTGCCAGAAGAGCTTTATTGGCAGTTACAACTGATTTGCCATTAGCAAAAGCTTTAAGGATAAGCTCGCGTGCAGGTTCGATTCCACCCATAACTTCAATGATGATGTCGATTTCTGGATTAGTCACAACTGATTGAGCATCAGTTGTAAAAAGTGTTGAATCAAGTTTTTCACGTTGCGACTTAATATCGCGCACTGCAATCTTTGAAAGTAAAAGTTGCGCACCAGAACGAGTGGAAAGTTCGTGCGCATCATCTTTGAGTAATCGGGCCACTTGGCTTCCGACCACGCCACAGCCCAACATGCCAATTTTCAGGACGGGCAAAGATGAATTCATGTGCTTACTCTTTCACACATCGAGGCCGAGAAGATCAGCCTCGGTTTCTCGTCGCACAATTACACGCGCTTTCGCGTTAGCAATCGCCACAACCGGCGGTCTTGGTACATGGTTGTAGTTGCTAGCCATACTTCGCCCATATGCCCCAGTTGCAGGGATCGCTAAGAGATCTCCAGGAACGCAATCTGCTGAGAGCGCAATATCTGAAATTACAATGTCCCCAGTTTCGCAATGTTTGCCGACCACCCGCGAAGATGTTGTTGAAGCCGTTGGTTTGCGATTGGCAATTACCGCTGTGTATTCGGCACCATACAAACTTGTGCGAATGTTATCGCTCATTCCGCCATCAACTGAAAGGTAACTACGCGTTGCACCGGATTCGAGAACTACTTTCTTCGTTGTTCCAATTTCATACAATGTAAACATTGTTGGTCCAACGATTGCTCTTCCTGGCTCGATTGAAATTTTTGGCATTCCAAAGTTATGTCGAATACATGCTTCTTGCACCACTTTGTGCAATGACGGCAAAACTATTTCTGGCAGGAGCGGCTCATCACTTTCTAGGTAAGAAATCCCATAGCCTCCACCAAGATCTAACTCTGGCAACTCGGTCTTGAATTCATCGCGATAGCGTGCAAGAAAAGCGATGAGTCGATCTGCTGCAGTACCGAATGCATCCATTGATAAAATCTGTGAACCTATATGGCTATGAAATCCTCGCAGCTCGATTTCTGGATGCTTGCGAACGGCAAGAACTGCATTCCAAGCAGATCCGCTTGCTATTGAGAATCCAAACTTCACATCCTCATGCGCAGTAGCAATCGACTCGTGGGTGTGAGCCTCAATGCCGGGAGTAAGGCGGAGCAAGATTCGTTGCTTCTTGCCTTGGGCTTTAGCCGCACTAGCTATGCGGTCAATTTCGAAAAGTGAATCGGCAACAATCATGCCAACTCCTAAGCGCACCGCTTCGTTGATTTCAGCAACCGATTTATTGTTTCCGTGAAATTCAATGCGTTCGACTGGAAATTTTGCTGCCTTTGCAACAGCGAGTTCTCCACCCGTGCAGACATCGAGTCCAATTCCACATTGCGCTACCCAGCGCGCTACCTCAACACACAAGAATGCTTTACCCGCGTAGTAAACATTTCCTGCATTCGCTCCAAAAGAACTCTTAAGAGCACTTCCCCATGCTGTTGCGCGAGTACGAAAATCTTCTTCATCTAGAAAAAAAGTTGGCGTGCCAAATTCCTTTGCCAGCGCTGTGGCTGAAATCCCACTCAAATGAAGTTCGCCATTTGAGAATGAAACATTTGCAGACCATACATTTGCCATAATTGCTACATCCTCTCTGGTGCGCTGACGCCAAGTAAATTCAAACCATTAGCAATAACTTGTTTTGTTGCATTACATAAGTTGGCACGGGCCGAATGAGTGGGAGTGGCTACTTCGTCGCCCAACGGCAAGACTCTGCAATCTGCATAGAAGCCATGATAAACGCCAGCAAGTACTTCTAGGTATCGAGCAACTCGATGTGGTTCGCGCATTTCGGCAGCGCCTGCGACCACTCGAGGAAATTCAGCGAGAGCGCCCAATAGTTCATTTTCACGATCATGAACGAGTAGCGCTGGATCAAACTCTGCAAGTGAATATTTGATTTTTAACTCATCGGCATTTCGAAGCACCGCTGCTATGCGCGCATGGGCATACTGAACATAATAAACAGGATTATCATTAGTGCGTCTTTTTAATACATCAACATCGAGCACCATTGGTGAATCAACCGGGTATCGAATCAAGGTATAGCGAGCAGCATCTACGCCAACTTTTTCAACAAGTTCCTCCAATGTAATTATTGTTCCTGCGCGCTTAGAGAGTTTTACCTCTTCGCCATTTTCCATAATCTTCACTAATTGGCCGATTAGCACATGAATGTTGTACTCAGGATCATCTCCGGCGCATGCTGATATCGCTTTGAGTCGATTCACATATCCATGGTGATCGGCTCCAAGCATGTAGATGCAGATATCAAAACCACGCTCGCGTTTGTTTATGTAATAGGCGGTATCAGATGAGAAGTACGTTAATTCATTTCCGCTCTTAACTAAAACGCGATCTTTGTCATCACCAAAATCAGTTGTTCGAAGCCACGTAGCTCCCTCTTGCTCGTAAACATGACCTTGTGAGCGCAATTTTTCTAACCCGTGTTCTACAGCGCCACTGCTATGCAAACTTCTCTCTGAGAACCACACATCAAAATCTGTTCCAAATTCTTCAAGAACTCTTTGTTGATCTGCCAACTGGGCCTTGTATGCACGTTCACGAAACTCTACTAATTGTTTGTTCCCAGACAATGTCAAAATTCCTTTATCAGCTTCAATAACGGCTTGTGCTAAGTCCTTTATATATGCGCCTTGATATCCATCTTCAGGTAAGGGTTGACCAAGAGCCGACGCACGCACAGATGCACCAAAGAGGTCCATCTGATTTCCACGATCATTAATGTAAAACTCTCGCGTCACTGATGCCCCAGCGGCACTCAAAACTCGACCAAGCGCATCCCCTACTGCAGCCCACCGAGTATGACCAAGGTGCAATGGTCCAGTTGGATTAGCGCTAATAAATTCTAAGTTAATCGCCACATCGTGGAGAGCGCTTCCATCTCCATATTTCTCACCTGCGGTCAGAATTGCATTGACAACTTCACCTTGACTTGCTCGCTCAAGGGTGATGTTTATAAATCCTGGCCCTGCAATATCAACGGATGCAACTTCTGGCATCGCCTCAAGATCTCTCTTAAGAAGTTCTGCAACCGCTCGCGGAGCAAGTCCGGCACTTTTCGCCACTTGCAAAGCAATCGATGAGGCATAGTCACCATGATCACGATTTTTTGGACGCTCTAATGGGATAGAAGTTGGTAGCGCGCAATCAAGTTCTCCTCGTTTAATACACCCCTGCAAGGCAGAAGTAATCTTGCTGGCTAGGAGTTCTGAATGGGAGGACACCTGCACAAGGCTACCGTTTGACGCATATTCCATGCCTTGGACTTAAGGAATTACCGCGTGAAAAATGCGCATTCGTTAAATTGCACTAGTTACCTCTAATCTTGCCCTTGTTACATCGGCCAGCTATTGGCCGACGCTCTCGCGGGAGTGGTGAAATGGCAGACACGCAGGTCTTAGGAACCTGTGTCTTCGGACGTGCGGGTTCAAGTCCCGCCTCCCGCACATAGAAAAAAATAAGTTAAATTACGCTATCTCTAAAAGCAACTCTTCAACTCTACGTTTAATCTCATCTCTAATTACTCGCACTTTTTCAATACCTTGGCCTGCCGGATCTTCAAGTACCCAGTCTTCATACCGCTTACCCGGATAAAAGGGACATGCATCACCACAACCCATGGTGATGACTACATCAGAACTCTGTACAGATTCTGGAGTCAAAATCTTCGGAACGTTGTGCGCAATATCAATTCCCACTTCGGCCATCGCCTCTACGGCAATTGCGTTTATCGAATCTTTTGGAGCAGAACCTGCTGAAAGTACTTCAACTTTTCCTGCACCGAGAGTGCGCATAAAACCGGCCGCCATTTGTGAACGACCTGCATTATGCACGCAAACAAAAAGTATAGTTTTCAATGTCGCTACTTCTTAAGTACCAATTTTGAGGCACCCAGTCCAACTAGTGCGCCAATGAGTTGAGCTATGACAAATAGCCCAACCGAACTGAATGCAATTCCTGCATAGCTATCGCTGAAGGAGCGCGCGAAAGTTACTGCAGGGTTTGCGAAAGTTGTCGATGATGTAAAGAAATATGCAGAACCAATCCAGGCCGGTACTGCCCAGAAGAGGCCATTGCCTTTACCAACATTGGACATTGCAAGAATGACAAAAAGTAAACCTGCAGTTGCAATGATTTCACTAAAAAATAGAGCCGAGCCTGTTCGCTCATGGGAGGCACTTTCTAGGGGTGAGTGTCCGTACATGAGGTTTGCAATGATTGCTCCGAAGATTGCTCCAATTATTTGGGTGAGAACCATCAGCGCAGCAACTCCTGCTTTGATTTCCTTAGTCAAAAAAGAGATGAGTGAAACGGCGGGATTGAAATGTGCTCCGCTGATTGGCCCGAGAGTTGCGATAAGAAGGCCTAAAGCTAAGACCGTTCCTAACATGACGATGATTAACTGGACGCCACCATTGTCAGTGATGCCCGTTGCCATCATTCCTGAGCCAAGGATCGATGCACTCAAGACCATTGTTCCTATTAATTCGGCAAAAAATACGTGTGGCTTCATT
Source organism: Streptomyces griseus (assembly GCA_945884695.1). Lineage (GTDB taxonomy): Bacteria > Actinomycetota > Actinomycetes > Nanopelagicales > Nanopelagicaceae > QYPT01. The sequence continues at coordinate 65,142 of CAMCYO010000007.1, read as the reverse complement.
TGCGACCTTTCCAATATCTGGGTTATATGGTGTAAATCTAACTTCATTGGGTGGCTAGGCCGTGAACAACACTAGAAGTCTGGACACCTTCTGCTTTGCTGGGTGGGAAGTGCGCCTAGGTGCGGATAGTTCGCAAATACGAAACCCTCGTTAGAACTATTGGGTAGGTCTTGCTAATCTCTGCAATCCAACCGGGCGAAGCAGATTGAGAGCAGATAAATGTCAGCAGAATGGTCTTTTGAAACGCTACAAATTCATGCAGGACAAGTTCCTGATCCAACAACAGGTGCACGAGCACTTCCGCTTTATCAAACTACTGCTTACCAATTTCGCGATACAGAGCATGCAGCAAATCTCTTTGCTTTAGCAGAGCTTGGAAATATCTACACACGTATCATGAATCCAACGCAAGATGCAGTCGAGCAAAGACTCTCTGCTCTTGAAGGTGGCGTTGCTTCGCTTTTGGTCGCTTCCGGTTCTGCCGCGACATCTTACTCAGTAATGAACGTTGCTGAAGCAGGAGATCATATTGTTTCGAGCCCTAGCCTCTACGGTGGCACTTACAATCTTTTCCACTACACCCTTCCAAAATTTGGAATCGAAGTTACTTTTGTTGAAGATCCAAATGATCTTGAATCATGGCGTAAAGCGGTTCGGCCAAATACAAAGGCATTCTTTGGTGAAACAATTGCTAATCCAAAAAATGATATTTTGGATATTCAAGGGGTTTCTAAAGTTGCCCATGAAATTGGAGTTCCGCTCATAGTTGATAACACTGTTGCAACTCCTTTTGTAATACGTCCGATTGAGCATGGAGCCGATGTGGTAATCCATTCGGCAACTAAGTTCTTATCTGGGCATGGAAACGCTGTCGTTGGTGCAATTATTGATTCAGGTAAATTTGATTATGCAAAATATCCTGAACGCTTTAAGAATTTCAATGAACCAGATCCGAGCTACCATGGATTGGTTTACGCTCAAGCACTGGGAGTTGGAAGTGCTTTTGGCGCTAACTTGTCATACATTTTCAAAATTCGCTTGCAATTGCTTCGAGACATTGGGGCCGCAGTAAGTCCTTTCAATGCATGGCTACTAGCGCAAGGGCTCGAAACTTTAAGTTTGCGAATGGAAAGACATCTTGAAAATGCTAAGGCTGTCGCAACTTGGCTTGAAGCTCACAAGGATGTTGCAAAGGTTAATTACGCTACTTTGCCTTCATCGCCTTGGAACGCCCTCGCCAAGAAATATGCACCAAAGGGTTCTGGTGCAATCGTGACATTCGAACTCAAAGGAGGCATCGAAGCGGGCAAGAAATTCGTTGAATCCCTCAAACTCTTTAGCCACGTCGCCAATATTGGTGATGTGCGCTCACTTGTGATTCATCCTGCATCAACTACTCACTCACAACTAAGTGCACAAGAGCAACTTGATGCTGGAGTTACTCCGGGACTTGTACGACTGAGTCTTGGCCTTGAAAATATAAACGACATCAAGGCAGATCTCGAGGTCGGGTTCCAAGCATCTAAATAATTTTGACCCAGGGTCAAAATAGGTCACCGCGCCAGCGCGGTGACCTATTTTATTGATTTGAGGCGTAGAGTTTGAAGTTATGAAGGCAAAAATTGAACCCCTTGTAGTTGTGCCTCCAAAATTGCGGGGCTGGTTTCATCTTGGTGCGACACCAGTTGTCTTTATTGCATCCCTAGTCTTATTTATTCTTAGTCAGAACTCTTTGAAATTTGCAGTAGCTTTGTATTCGCTCACCGCGATTGCCTTATTTAGCGTTTCTGCTATTTACCATAGAGTGCCCTGGTCGCCTTCGCGAAAAAAAATTTGGCGGCGGTTAGATCACGCAAATATCAATTTACTCATTGCCGGCTCATACACACCTTTCGCTGTTGCTCTGTTAGAGGGTCGTGACAGAACAATTCTTCTTTCCGTTGTTTGGGTTGGTGCAATCATTGGCGTAGCTGTCCGTGTTTTCTGGCTTACGGCGCCTCGTTGGTTATATGTTGCCAATTACTTAATTCTCGGATGGGTTGCTGTTATTTACACTCCAGCCTTATATCGTGCAGGGGGGCTTTGGATTTTGATTCCAATCCTCATTGGCGGACTCTTCTATTCAGTTGGTGCAATCTTTTACGCACTCAAATTTCCTGGAAAAAATGCTCGTTACTTTGGGTTCCACGAGCTTTTCCATATTTTTGTGATTGCGGCATGGGTCTCGCAATACATCGCAATTTCAATCGCCATTTACCGCAAATAGCCTCTGCCAAGGTATCGGCCCTGGTTTGCGCGTCAAATGTGTTCAATCTCGCCGGGAAAAATCCCTTTTTTGGCTTCTGTCCGCTAGAGGCAAGTCGGTAGGCTTAGTGAGCTTCATCCACATCGCTGTGGTACGAAGTCAAAGGGAGAGCGCAATTGTCGGCAGATAATTTCACGCCACCAGCACAAGGTGATTCTTCATTTAAGGATCAATTTGGTGCAAATGAGTGGCTCGTTGACGAAATGCATGAGCGCTATCTGCAAGATCCATCCTCCGTTGATAGCGCGTGGATCGCTTTGTTTGCTGAAATGAAAAATCCAAGATCACCGCTAACTACTTCGACCCCACGATCTGGCACTCCACCGATTCCTAAATCTGCACAGCCAAAGAAATCAGTTGAAACTCCTGTAGCAGTAGTACAGGTTCAACAACCTAATGCGCCTGCACAGGTAAACCCGACGCCAGCAGATCCAATAAATATTCCAGCTCTAGTATTAATTACTCCATCTGCTGCAGGTGTTGAACCTTTACGTGGAGTTTCTGCTCGAGTCGTTCAAAGTATGGAAGCCTCATTAAGTGTTCCAACTGCAACAAGCGTGCGTGTAATTCCAGCAAAACTACTTATTGATAATCGAATTGTTATCAATAATCATCTTAAACGCACTCGTGGAGGAAAGATTTCCTTTACGCATTTAATCTCCTACGCAATGATCAAAGCCATGCGTGCCATGCCTGAGATGAATTCTTTTTATACGACTTTGGACGGGAAACCTGCAGTTGGTCATCCTGAACATATAAACCTTGGAATTGCCATTGATTTAAGTAAGCCTGATGGAACTCGCCAACTACTTGTGCCATCAATTAAGGGTTGCGAAGGATTAGATTTTGCACAGTTTTGGAAAGCATATGAAGAGACAGTGCATAAGGCTCGAAATGGCACCTTAACAGTCGAGGATTACGCGGGTACAACAGTGTCATTGACTAATCCCGGAACTATTGGAACGGTGCACTCAGTTCCTCGACTTGTGACTGGCCAAGCCATGATTCTCGGTGTTGGTGCAATGGATTACCCAGCAGAATTCCATGGAGCAAGCGAAGAAACTTTGGCTCGTCTTGCAATCAGTAAAGTTGTAACTCTTACTAGCACTTACGACCACCGCGTTATACAAGGTGCGCAATCTGGAGATTTCCTACGCAGAATCCATGATCTCATGCTTGGGGAAGAAAATTTTTATGAGGAAATATTTGCATCCGTACATATCCCTTATGAGCCAATTCGATGGGTCGTCGATATTGAATTTGTGCATGATGCTGAAATTGATAAAACTGCTCGCGTGCAACAATTAATACATGCCTACCGAACCAATGGGCACTTGTTGGCAGATATTGATCCCCTTGAGTACAAACAAAGGTCACATCCTGATTTGGATATCGTCACTCACGGCTTAACGCTTTGGGATTTAGACCGTGAATTTGCAACTGGCGGCATAGGTGGCAAGCAATTTATGAAGTTGCGCGAAATTCTTGGGACTTTACGTGATTCGTATTGCCGCTCAGTTGGTATCGAATATATGTATATGCAAGATCCAAAAGAGCGCCAATGGATGCAGGATCATCTTGAAATTGCCATTCCTAAAGTTCCAAGAGAAGAACAACTTCGTATTCTTCGAAAGCTAAACAGCGCAGAAGCATTTGAAGCATTCCTTCAAACTAAATTTGTTGGTCAAAAACGCTTTTCACTTGAAGGTGGAGAAACTGTTATTCCACTTTTGGATGCAGTGATTTCTGCCGCTGCAGATTCGGGAATCCAAGAAGTTTGTCTTGCGATGTCACACCGTGGAAGACTTAATGTTTTGGCAAATATTGCAGGCAAATCCTACGGTCAGATCTTCCAAGAATTCGAAGGCCACTACGCACCAAACTCGGTACAAGGTTCAGGAGATGTTAAATACCACCTTGGAACTGAAGGAACTTTTATCGCCGAATCTGGCGCTAGTACAAAAATTTATTTAGCTGCCAACCCATCTCATCTTGAGGCAGTAAACCCAGTCCTTGAAGGCATTGTTCGAGCCAAGCAAGATGTGGAAAATGTTCGAAATTTGTATTCAGTTCTGCCGATTCTGGTACATGGAGATGCAGCCTTTGCTGGCCAAGGAGTTGTTGCAGAAACTCTTAACCTCTCTCAACTACCTGGCTATCGTACAGGCGGCACAGTTCATGTGATCATTAATAATCAAGTTGGATTTACCACCTCTCCTCATTCTGCTCGTTCATCTACATATGCAACCGATGTTGCAAAAATGATTCAAGCTCCAGTGTTTCACGTTAATGGAGATGATCCAGAAGCATGTGTTCGCGTTGCTCACTTGGCTTATCAATATCGTCTAAAATTTAATAAGGACGTAGTCATCGACATGATTTGTTATCGACGTCGTGGTCATAATGAAGGTGATGAACCAAGTTTTACTCAACCAATGATGTATAAATTGATTGATGCAAAAAGTTCAACCCGTACTCTTTATACAGAGGCACTTATTGGACGAAAAGATATTACTGTCGCAGAAGCTGAAGAAGTCGCGCGTGATTATCATGCGCAACTTGAAGGCGTATTCGCTGCTGTACATAATTTGGAAGCAGAGAACACACTTCTTACAGTAATTCCTGAAGCACTCGCTCCGGCATCAGTAGATACAAGTATTGATGAAGCAACTGCTCGCGCAATTATTCAAACTCAAATTTCTACTCCAGAAGGATTTACGGTTCATCCAAAACTATTACCTCAGTTAGCAAAGCGCGTAGAAATGCTGGATAACGCCACAATCGATTGGTCAACAGGAGAAGCCCTGGCTTTTGGTTCGATACTCCTAGATGGAAAACCAATCCGACTAGCTGGACAAGATTCTCGGCGCGGAACATTTAGTAACCGTCACGCAGTAATAATTGATAAGGAGAACGGAAGTGAGTGGACACCTTTGCGTTCATTGATCTCCGATGCAAACCAATTCTTTGTCCTAGATTCACTTCTCTCTGAATATGCTGCCATGGGCTTTGAATACGGCTATTCGGTGGCACGCCCTGAAGCACTTGTCTTATGGGAAGGTCAGTTTGGTGATTTTGGGAATGGCGCACAAACAATTGTTGATGAATTTATTTCATCATCGTTACAGAAATGGGGCCAGCGCTCTGGACTCGTTCTTTTGTTACCTCATGGGTATGAAGGCCAAGGTCCTGATCACTCATCTGCTCGCATTGAAAGATACTTAGCTCTCTGCGCAGAGCAAAATATGACGGTTGCACAACCTTCTACGCCTGCCTCTTATTTCCACTTACTGCGCTGGCACACAAAGAATCCAGCACAACGTCCACTCATAGTCTTCACGCCAAAATCAATGTTGCGACTTCGGGCCGCCTCATCTGCTCTTTCAGATTTCACTCAAGGAACTTTCCAACCAGTGATTCCTGATAACACTGTGACTAATGCTTCCCGAGTTATTTTCTGTTCAGGTCGTCTTTACTACGACTTGCTCGCAGAACGTGCTCGCCTTGGCGAAGAAAGTACCGCCATTGTCAGAGTTGAACAGTTCTATCCACTGCCTGCAAAAGAACTTACAGAGGAAGCCAACAAGCATCCAAAAGCAAACCTACTTTGGGTACAAGATGAGCCAGCAAATCAAGGTCCATGGCCATTCATCGCAATTAACACCTTAGAAATCTTTGGTGGTCGTACATTACGACCAGTTTCACGCCGTGCAACTGCAAGTCCTGCAACCGGCAACCATTACGTGCACGAAGAAGAAGAAAAAGCTCTACTTATGGAAGCTTTCACTCGCTAGCGCCCTTTCGAATTCGAAAAATCACTCGGGCTAGAATTTCTTTCCCGTTAATGCTGCCCCATTTGCGTGAATCGTTACTGTGAACTTTGTTATCTCCTTCGACCCAATATTTTCCATCTTCAATTTTGATTATGCGCTTAACGAGGAAAACTCCAGGTTGAACTTCACGTTCAATCACCACGGCGTCGGAAATACGCGCTCTAGCGCCCCATAGAACAAGCAACCAATCCCCATCCATAAAGGCGGGCTCCATCGATGGGCCAGCAACAACCACCCGACCCAACCTGCCAAATTTGCTCACGAGCGGTAGTCTCACATCTAACAAGACATCTTGCATCTAGCCCTCGAGGAGAGAATATGTTTACCCCAAAAATTACAGTTCACGCCCACTGCGATCTGCCATGTGGCGTTTATGATCCAGCACAAGCAAAAATTGAAGCCCAATCTGTAAAAGCATGCATGGAAAAATACCAAGCAAGCGCAGATTCTGATTTTAAGGCACGTGCTGTTGCAATCAAAGAAGAGCGGTCCAACATGGTTAAAGAGCATCTTTGGGTTCTGTGGACTGACTACTTCAAGCCAAATCATTTCGAAGCACATCCACAGCTACACGGTTTGTTCAATGAAGCCACCAAACTTGCTGGCGCTGCTGGAACTAAAGGGACAAATGATGTTGCAGTGGCTGAGAAGCTATTGGTTAAAATTGATGAAATAGCTGAAATCTTTTGGGCTACTAAGAAATAAGTACCACTAGTTTAAAGGTTTTGCAGAAGTAAAACTCTGCGCGGCGGTGCGAGCGAGGAAAGTCACTCGTTCCACTGCCGCTCTTTTCATAAGGGCGTGTGCAATGTGCCTTTCTCCATCATAAATATCACACTCAAATATTAACTCGCGTCCGTTTACTGCCGAACACTTTGCAGTTGCACGAATCTCAGTTCCAATTCCCACGGCTTCAATGGCATCAAGCTCAATTCTCAATAACCGAGTTGTCTCTCCCGCCTCAAGAAATTCACTGATAGCTGCAACTGAAGCGCTCTCCATCAGATTAACAAAGTATGAAGATGCCACAATGGGTAAGTCACCGATACCAATTGCCAAAGATGTATCGCCTGGTCGAATTGTCATCACGGACAAACCGACCGCTCCAACAAGTTCGTTTTCTCGCTCCATAGTTACTCTTCTCGAGGAAGGCGGTACTCCTGAGTACTTTCGATAGTTATCTCCCGGTGCTCTATCTGCCCGTACTCATCAATTTGTATTGAAATCTCGGTCATCGTTATCTCGGTTATTACTTCTGCCAAAGAGTTGCGCTGCGCAGAAATTTTCTGAGCTAGCTCTTCATGAAGCTCTTGAGGTGCTTTCTCGCAACATGATCGTGTCAACATTTCGTGAAGCATCAAATGCATGCGCTTTTCATGATTAATTTCAGAACGACATGGTAAACAAGCTTGAATATGATTTTCAATTGCTTGAACCTGGGATGTTTCCTCGATCTCGCCATCGATAAGTAAAATAACCGCATTGAGTACCTCAATGCAATTTACTGGGGATGTCTGTGCAGAGTTCATGAACTCTCCCCCTTTCCGTATCCGCGTTCTCTTGCGTAATCGGTTAACAAAATACGAAGTGCCTTGCGTCCACGATGCAATCGCGACATAACAGTTCCGGTGGGTACTCCAACAATTTCTGCAATTTCCTTATATGAGAAACCCTCAACGTCGGCCAAATAAACGGCAATCCTAAATTCTTCTGGGATTTCTTGGAGTGCTTTCTTAACATCACTATCGGGCAAATTCTCAAGGGCTTCGACTTCAGCAGATTTTCCTTGATCACTCGTGTGTGATGCAGACTCAGCTAATTGCCAATCTTCAATTTCGTTATGTGCAAGAAGTGGTTGACGTTGAGCTTTACGGTAAGAATTAATAAAAGTCGTTGTGAGAACGCGATATAGCCAAGCTTTGAGATTGGTTCCTGGTTCAAATTGATGAAACGATGCGAATGCTTTGAGATATGTGTCCTGAACTAAATCTTTAGCATCATGGGGATTCTTGGTGTAGCGCATAGCAGCTGAATAAAGCTGATCGGTGAAAACTAAAGCATCTCGCTCGAAACGCGCTGTGCGTTCTTGCGTGCTCTCATGAACTAAGTCGGTGGTTGTCATCGCTCTTAAGGTTACCCCTAGAAGAGGGTTTCTTGCTCACCGAGGGCGATTGGTTCGGTCATTGCGACTCCATTATTTACAACTTTATTTACCCCCGTTGAGACTGGGTGCGCGATTAAACCAGCATCAGGATTTGTGAATTCCATTAGAGAGATAAGTCTCTGGATATCTCGTTCGCTTGGGTCGAGCCACTCTTGCCAACTCTCTTCTGGCATCAACACAGGCATGCGATGGTGTATTGACTCTAGGGATCCAACTGCTTCGCGCGTAATGATTGCAGTGCTTTGAACAATTTTTCCTGTTGGCGATTTCCATTGACTCCAAATTCCGGCCAATGATAATGACTTCTTATCTTCTCTAGAAATATAAAAAGGTTGTTTGGGTTTGTGCGATCCGTCGGCCGTTGCCCATTCGTAGTATCCATCGGCGGGAATCAAACAACGTGATTTTCGAAAAGAATCTCGAAATGTGGGTTTTTCAAAAATTGATTCTCGACGAGCATTAATTGTGTGAGACTGCGACGCCCGCGCGGATGCATCTTCTTTATGCCAGTGTCCAATCAACCCCCATGAAGCGCTAGTTAATTCAATTACATTTACTGGCGTTTGCCTCACCATATATATTTCAAGAGTTGGCGCAATATTCCAATTTGCGGGCAGTGGTGAATTTGGGGTTGTCCCGGTAATGCCAAACTCTTCTACGAGTTCGGCCATTGACTTCGATTGCGCAAATCTTCCACACATAGGCAAGAGCCTAGAAGTATTTTGAGCGACATGCAGTACAAGAGCAACGGTAGGCTGAGGCTATGTCAGGTAATTCCTCCGAACAGGTAGAACTTTGGCCTGCGCCTGTTCGCGGACAATTGCCAATTCAGGCAACTGTCGTTATTCCGGGATCTAAATCGGTGACCAATCGCGCTTTAGTGCTTAGCGCCTTAGCAACAACTGCCTCAACTCTCATTCGCCCGCTTATCTCTCGTGATACAACGTTGATGAAAAGCGGCCTCAATGCAATGGGAATTCAAATCACTGAGGAGAATGAACTTGCAAATGTTCAATGGAATATAAATCCCAATCCTCTACTTGGGCCTGCCTTAGTTGATGTTGGAAATGCTGGCACAGTAATGCGTTTTCTTCCACCTGTTGCATCACTTGCACAAGGAGCCATTTCATTCGACGGCGATGCTCGTTCTTATGAGCGCCCTTTAGCTCCAGTAATCCATGCACTTGAAGAATTGGGTGTGGAAATCGATCACCAGAATAAATTCTCACTTCCGTTAGTTATCCATGGAAAAGGAAAAATTGATGGCGGAGAGATTGAAATTGATGCCTCCGCATCAAGTCAATTTCTCTCAGCACTTTTGTTAATAGCTCCGCGGACAAGCAAAGGAATTACTGTTCGACATATTGGTAGCGCGCTACCTTCTATGCCTCATATTGATATGACAGTTGCCATGCTCAAAGATTTTGGAGCAGAAGTTGAAGTAAATCCCGAAAAGAATACGTGGAAAGTGCTTCCTTCAAAATTGCACGGACAAACAATGGTGATTGAACCCGACCTATCAAATGCAGCGCCTTTTTTATCGATCGCAATGGCCTGCGGTGGAAGTGTCACGATTTCAGATTGGCCCGTAGTAACAACGCAACCTGGAGACCAACTCAAGACAATCTTGGCCGACATGGGTGCAACAGTAGTTTTGGGTGCACGCGGCCTAACAATTACCGGCACCGGAAAAATTCATGGTATCGATATTGATCTTCATGATGTTGGTGAATTAACGCCAGCTATCGCGGCCCTTTGTGCACTTGCTGATTCCCCATCACACTTGCGTGGAATTGCACACTTGAGATTGCATGAGACAGACCGACTTGAAGCACTCACTCGCGAGATCAATGCGCTCGGGGGCAACGTAACTCAAGACGAAGGTGCTTTACATATCACTCCTGCGCCACTTCATGGTGGAGATTTCAAAACCTATGACGATCATCGCCTTGCAACAACAGGGGCTGTACTTGGGCTTGTTACCCCCGGCGTGCGTATTGAAAATATTGCAACAACTGCCAAGACTCTGCCAGGCTTTGATGCACTATGGACTTCATTGGTTGGAAAATAAGTTTGTGATGATGGCGCGCCAATTTGATGAATCTGATGTCAAAGTTCGCCCACCCAGAAGTACGCGTCCTAGAAGTAAAGACCGTCCTAGCCATGCAGATGCCATAACCGCACTTGTTACAACTGTAGATCGTGGTCGAACTACATGCATAACAGATGCAGGTGTGATTGTGACGGCGATGAGAGCCCGTGAATTAGGACCAAAATCAGTTGTCGTCGGCGACAATGTTTCAATTGTTGGTGATGCCTCGGGAACTGTTGGAACGCTTGCACGAATAGTTTCTGTTCAAGAACGTAAGAATTCTTTGACTCGAACTGTTGATGATGATGCAAAAGTTGAACGTATAATCGTTGCCAATATTGATCAGTTGGTCATTGTTGTTGCATCCGCAAATCCTGAACCACGTAGAGGTCTTATCGATCGCTTTCTAGTCAGTGCCTTCAGTGAAGCGATCACACCAATTATCTTGGTGACAAAGACAGATCTGAATGAACCGCCGATATTTCTAGATGAATATAAGAATTTGGATATTCAAGTCTTAACTACACACAAAGGCGCATCCTTAACACAATTGCATTCACTTTTAGCAGGAAAAATTTCAGTGCTAGTTGGGCATTCAGGTGTTGGTAAATCGACACTTATTAATGCGCTACTTCCGCATGCTCAAAGGGTTATTGGTGAAGTTAATGAAGTAACCGGACGAGGCCGTCACACATCATCGAGTGCAATTGCGCTTCCGCTTTCTCCACATCTCAAACTTAGCGATGGTTGGATTATTGATACCCCAGGTATTCGTGCATTTGGACTTGCACATATTGACCCGAATCGGATTATCGCCTCCTTCGGTGACCTTAAAGATGTGATTGCTCAATGTATGCCCAACTGCTCTCACAATGAAATGAACTGTGCCCTCGAGCAATGGTCAGCGCCAAAAGGTGTTATAAATCCCAAACGACAAGCTCGAATCCAAAGTCTTCGCAGTTTGCTAGATATCAAGCTGGACTAGGCTTGGAATCAAATGGAAGCTAACAAGTATTCAGAAGATCTAGCTCTTGCGCTAGTTCTTGCAGATGCTGCAGACCTCATAACAACTGCGCGCTATCTGGCAGAAGATTTAGTTATAACCACCAAGCCCGATAACACTCCCGTAACTGATGCTGATCGTGCTACCGAGACTGCAATAAGGAAAATTCTCTCAGATAAGAGAGCAAATGATGGACTCGTAGGCGAAGAATTCGGTGATAACGCAGAAGGAAAAAATCGCTATTGGGTTGTCGATCCAATAGATGGCACGAAGAACTTCATGAGAGGTGTACCAACTTGGGCCACTCTTATTGCGCTAGTTGAAAATGGAGAAGTAGTTGTTGGAGTAGCAAGTGCCCCCGCTCTTTCACGCCGCTGGCACGCAGGTAAAGGACTTGGCGCTTTTGTTTCATTCAATGGTGGCGCAAAAAGAAAAATTCACGTATCAAAAGTTTCCGAAATTAAAGATGCATCTATTGCTTATTCGGATTTTGTAGGCTGGAATGAAAAACGCCCCGCTTTTACTTCACTCGTAGATTCATGTTGGCGCTCACGCGGGCTAGGTGATTTTTGGTCACATGTGCTTGTTGCCGAAGGCGCGATAGATATCGCAGCAGAACCTTCATTAGCACTTTGGGATATGGCTGCCCTCGATGTGATTGTTCGTGAAGCCGGCGGAGCCTTTGGAGCAATTACGGGAGAGATAGGTCCACACCACCGAAGTGGACTTTCTACTAATGGATTACTTCATGAAAAGGTGGTGAAACTTCTCAATGGGAAATAATTCCAGCGCTCTAGAGCCACTTACACTACGAATAGAAGGCATGACTTGTTCCTCTTGTGTTGCATCTATCGAAAGAGCTTTGAACGAATTACCCGGCGTAACAGCGACAGTAAATTTTGCAACAGAAACAGCACATGTCATGGTTCCAGCAGAAATGAACTCTAAGGAACTCATCGGCGCAATCAAATCCGCGGGGTACACGGCGCGCGAGATTTCCGATACAAGCCAGGTGGCATTACACAGTAAGAAATCAGCTTGGGCGCTCTTTATGTCAGTTTTTTTTACAGCACCCGTCCTAGCTATTTCAATGAATATGAGTTGGCACCATTTAATTGACGCTTGGATCTTGGGACAACTCGATAATTTTAATCTTGCACACCCTTTATATTCAGCAAGTTCTTGGTTGATAATTGGACTTAGCGCGCCAGTTGTTCTATTTATTGCACTACCTATACATCGAGCAGCCATTCGAAACATTGCCCACCCAACGATGGACACACTTATTACTTTAGGCTCATTGAGTGCATTTGGTTGGTCAATCTATGCAAACAGCGCTGGCGCCGGAGATGTTTATGCTGAAGTTTCTGCAACGGTTATAACTTTTGTTATCGCTGGCCGATTCTTAGAATCCCGCGCAAAGAAGCGTGCAAGTAGTGCGCTATCAACGCTATTGGCACTTGGGACTAAAGAGGTATCTGTACTCCGCAATGGAGAAATTGTCTTAATCCCAATTGCCCATTTAGAGGTTGGCGATGAATTCATTGCAAAACCTGGCGAGCGTATTGCAACGGATGGAATCGTAATTTCAGGAGCAAGTGCAGTTGATAATTCCATGCTGACGGGTGAATCCATGCCGATTGATGTCGCAGTTGGTTCACTGGTAATTGGCTCATCTCTTAACCGAAATGGTCGCCTGGTAATTCGAGCAACTCGTATCGGTTCTGATACTGAATTAGCTCGCATAACTGCAATGGTAATTAGCGCTCAAGGAACGAAGGCGCCTATTCAACGTTTAGCCGATCGCATTGCAGCAGTATTTGTTCCAATTGTTACTCTCCTTGCAATCGGAACTTTCTTCGCATGGAGATATACCGAGCACTCTCTGACACTTTCGATTTCATCTGCCATTGCAGTATTAGTTATCGCTTGCCCATGCGCGCTTGGATTAGCAACTCCCGTTGCACTCTTAGTTGCCTCAGGACGAGGAGCCCAACGTGGCATCGTTATTGCACAACCTCGAGTTTTAGAACTGGCGCGAAAAGTCGATTCAGTCATCCTTGATAAAACTGGAACACTCACTGACGGAACAATGTCAGTTCAAAACGCCACCATTGTGGTTGAAGCAGGAGCACCTCTTGGTTCCAAATATTCAGAGCTTTTGCGCGAACCTATTATCCTCTCATCGGCTCTATCAATTGAATCCCAAACAGATCATCCTGTTGCAGGTGCTGTTGCTAGTTTTATTAGTAGCCAAGGAATCAAACCAACAACGGTCACTGAATTCTCTGTAACACCTGGTGCAGGAGCAGCGGGACGAGTGAATTTGGGAACGAATTCACCCGTTGTACTAGTGGGTTCACCTATCGCCGTGGCTCATAGCAGTACTCCATTTCATCCACGCATTGCAGATGCAATTTCCCATGCACAGAGTCAGGGCCACACCGTTGCAGTACTTGCTTGGGATGGTGTTGCAGTTGCGGTATTTGCTGTTGGTGATCGCATTAAAGCCGATGCAGAACAAACTATTCGTAAGTTTAAAGAACTCGGTATTGAGCCTTGGTTGGTTTCAGGTGATAGTGTCGAAGTCTGCCTTGCAGTTGCGTTGCACGTTGGAATTGCACCAGACCATGTTGTTGCAGGAGCACTTCCTCAGGACAAAGTTAATCACGTTAAATTACTCCAGGGTCAAGGTCACAAGGTATTGATGGTGGGCGATGGAATTAATGATGCTGCTGGTCTTGCAACTTCTGACTTAAGTATTGCAATGGGAACCGGTACGGACACTGCCATTGCTGCTGCCGATATAACTCTCATGAAGCCTGATCTCCATGGAGTAATAGATGCACTTTGGTTATCAAAGAAAACTCTTCGCGTTATTCGGGGAAATCTTGCGTGGGCTTTTGCATACAATGTTGCTGGGCTACCTATTGCAGCGCTGGGCCTATTGAGCCCCATGTATGCAGCTGGCGCGATGGCTCTTTCGAGTTTGTTTGTCGTCGCGAATTCGCTACGAATTAAATAGCTTTTCGTTTTCAATACTTACTAAGTAGCGGGGGCAGGATTTGAACCTACGACCTCTGGGTTATGAGCCCAGCGAGCTACCGAGCTGCTCCACCCCGCGTCGGTAAGCGCAATAGTAGATGCCAACCATGCATCTATCAAATCGTAAGAAATTACTTACGTGCTTGGGCTGCAATCGCAGCGTTAACAGCTGACTTCAAACGATCTTGTGCGCGGCCAAATGCAGTGAAGTCACCTTTTGCAAGTGCTGCTTGTCCATCAATAATCGCTTGCTTTGCACTTTGAAGTGCAGATGCCAAATCTGCAGTTTTGGTTCCCGTTGTCGCAGTTGAAGTCGAAACCCCACCTGTTGCAGTTGTTCCGGAATTTCCACCAAAGACTTGATCAAGTGCACCCTTTAAGTTGTCGTCATATCCGATTTGATCACCGAATGAAACAAGAACTTTTTGCAGCAATGGATACGAAGCAGTATTTGCAGTAGCTCTTACATAAACGGGTTGCACATAAAGAAGTCCGCCGCCAACAGGAAGTGTCAATAGGTTGCCAAGTACTACATCAGAACCACCTTGGCGCAATAAGGAAAGTGAATTAGCTACCTCTGGTTTTGCTTCAAAGTTTGAAGCCACTTGTGAAGGTCCAGCAATGTTTGTGCTTCGGGGTAATTGCAGAACGGTAATCTGGCCGTAGTCAGGTCCTGGTTCAGAATTGACAACCGCAAATGCCGATAAGTTTTCACGCCCACCACGAGGAACAAATGGCGTTGTTAATGAAAATGATGACTTAGTGGCACCTGGCATTTGGAGTGATAGGTAATACGGTGGTTGCGCAGCTGCGTTTGCACCAAATGTTGATGGGTCACGTGGTACGCGCCAAAAATCTTGTCCGCCATAAAACGCACTTGCAGTTTGAACATGGTAAGCGCTCAAAATTTCTCTTTGCACACGGAATAGATCTTCTGGATAGCGGATATGTTCAAGCAAAGAAGCCGAAATATCTTTCTTGGGCTTGATTGTGTTGGGAAAAGCCTTGGCCCATGTGGCAAGTACTGGATCTTTTGTGTCCCATTGATACAAAGTAACTGTGCCGTCATAGGCGTCAACAGTGGCCTTTACCGAGTTACGTATGTAGTTAATAGAAGCATTTGACTGCGCAGTAATTGATGCCGAATTAGTCGTTAATGCGTCCGATGTGGCACTAGAAAGAGTTGTCTTCTTTGAATATGGATAACCCGCACTTGTGGTGTATCCATCGATGATCCAGATAATTTTTCCATCAACAAGTGCTGGATATGGATCGCCATCAAGAGTGAGCCATGGCGCAACTTTTGCAACCCGCTCGCGAGGGTTGCGTTCGAACAAGATCTTTGAATTAGCATTGATAAGGCTCGATAAGACAATGCGTTGTTCTTGATATTTGATTGCAAATACAAGGCGATTAAAGAGTGATCCCATTGGGACGCCACCCTTACCGGTGTAAGTAACATTCTTCTGTCCATTTGACGATGCATCATCTGGATAATCAAATTCAACTGGTGCATTTGCCGTCTTTCCACCAATGATTGAATAATCAGGAACATTCTCACCGAAGTACACACGTGGCTCAAATGTTCCAAGGCCCTTAGTTGGAGGTAGGTCACCAACGATGAATGATGGTTTTCCATCAGCATCTCGCGCATTTCCAAGAGCGGCAACAAATCCAAATCCGTGCGTGTAAACCAGGTGATCGTTAATCCAGTTACGACTTGGGTTTCCTGCAATATTGAGTTCGCGCACTGCAACGACAACATCTCTTTCAATGCCGTTTACTTTATACCGGTCGATATCTAGGGATGCTGGGAATGTGTAATACGGCTTAATCTGCTGAAGTTGACGGAAAGTTGAAGAAATAACATTGGGGTCCATCAAGCGAATGTTTGAAATTGTTGGCGCATCTTTAGAAAGTTGCCCCGCTGAAGTTGAAATTGTTGCTTGATAGTCGTTGACCTTTACACCTGTTAAACCATACGCAGCGCGAGTTGCATCAATATTTTTTTGAATAAAAGGCGCTTCCTTAGAGGACTCGCTTGGCTTTACTTGGAATTGTTGAATCACTCCTGGATATACACCGGCAATTAGGACAGAAGAGATAACAAGGAGTGCAATTCCAGCCGAAGGCAAGACCCAAGAACGTCGAATAATATTTGCAAAAAATAGCAGAGAGCAAATGACTGCAATACCGGCAAGAATTGCTTTCGCTGGTAGGACTGCATTGACATCTGTATAGGTAAGGCCAGTGAGAAGTTTTCCATCATTTAATGCTAAGTGATAACGATCAAACCAATATGCCGCTGCCTTAAGTAGAACAATTATTCCTAGTAAAACGGAAAGTTGTACTCGTGCAGAAACCGTAGTGCGATCTTCACGAACTTGTAAACGTATTCCTCCATACAGGTAATGGACGACTATGGAAGCAATGAGTGAAATTATTACCGTTGAGATTGCCCACTCAAGTATAGATTGATAAAACGGCAACTTAAATGCAAAGAAAGAGATATCCATTCCGAATTGGGGGTCTTTAACTCCAAACGAAGTTGCGTTGCCGAACATCAACCATGAACTCCATAGTAGTGATCCGGCAGAACCAGAAAAATAGAAAAGAACCAACGCGAGCCCCGTAAGTACAAATTTACGAATTGGTTCAACTTGTGCGCGATAGCGTTCAAGATTATCGGCCTCAATATTCATTGGAACATAAAGTGGGCGTCGCTTAAAGGCGATAATGACGTTGAGCAAAATAATCGTTGAAGTCACAAGACCAAAGGCAACGAAGAGCACTGCCTTTGTTGACAGTATTGTTTTCCAAACAGAAGTGAAATCTACTGAGCTGAACCAGAGCCAATCTGCGTAAAAACCGCTGAGTGAGACAAGTCCCACCAGGGCCACCGCAATTACTACAACGGTGATCAGAAATGGACTACGAGGATTGGGCAACTTTGGTTGGCTATTAAAACTCATGGGGCAAGATTACTGATTGGCGTGCCAAGCGCAATATGAGCGCGGGGGCTTTCCATTGTGGAGCACCAACACCGCCTCTTTGAGCGTTGAAACTCCATAGATTTTCACGTTGGTAGGGGTGTTGTATATCTCATCACAATTTTCCATGGGAGCGAAAAAAATGCTCGCTCCGGAACGTAGAGCTACGGTAATTTTTTCATTTATTCCACCGATTGCCCCAATATTCCCATGTCCATCAATAGTGCCTGTACCAGCAACAACTCTTCCCTTGAGTAAATCATCTCGAGTGAGTTTTTCAATTATTCCCAATGCAAAAACTAATCCACCGCTCGGCCCACCAGTATTTTCAAGTGCGATCGAAACTTTTGGTGCTTTTGAAGGGGTAAGCCCTAAGTATTCAAAAGCAGATGCCACTGCCGATGCTTGTGAGATTTTCATATCAGCATCACTTTGTGCTTTCAATGTGGATGCTTTAATCCTTGGAGGATAAATATATTCCCGTGGCAAAACAATTGAATCTGCATCCATCCATGAGCTGATGACATCGCCTGAAAAGACCGGAGCACCTGGGCTACTCACTAAAACTGACATGACAAGTAATTTCCCTGTGCTGGGAAATACCTCTGCACCCTTGATATTTATTACCTTTTTGAGCACATCTGTTCCGTCTCCGGGTTGAATCACTGCATAGGGCAAGGGAGCAAAAAAAGCTGCAAGTAGAAAAAAGGAAACGAGTACTAATCCAGTTCTAGGAAGTGCGGAAAAGCGCATGAGAAAATTATAAGCGGGTTAAGCGCTTGGTTCTGTTTTTTCTTTTTCGATTGCCGCCTTGGCATCTAATTCTGCACGATTTCGGAGGGTACTTTGGAATCGTTGGAATTGCCCCATAGATCGCGTGGTCTCATTTTCAAACTTTGCTTGAAACTTTGTAACCCAGATGACGTATCCCAGAGCGCAAATTACTGCAGTGAGCGGAACCACCCACCAAATTAAAGCCGCGAATGCATTGGACATGTTCCCAGAGTAGTCCCTCGGGAAGAAAGTCATCATCTCAATGGTTATAGATACAAGAGGTAGGGTTCGTGTCGAGGAGGTATCGCAATGGCACCATTTGGGTTCTCTCCATTTAGTGGATCAGAAGATCCTGAAGAGATGAAGAAAAATATTGAAGCAGCTTTTGCTCAATTGGGAATTACTCCAGCAGGTTTCTTAGACCAATTTAATAGCGGCGCATCCGAGCTGACTCTGCCGGAAAATATTGCTCGCGAGATTGCAAAGAAGTTTGTGACCGCTCGTGGCTTCCATCCCGTCGGAAGTAAGGATCTTAACGAAATTCAAGAAGCAATGGCCATTGCAGATACGTGGCTAAACGAAGCCACACTATTTCCGGCAAATTTTGCACATTCATCCGATGGAAAAAATATTTACACCCGAGCAGATTGGGTTGATGCCACCATCGCTGGATGGCAACTCACAGTCGAACCACTTGCATCAGGCTTGACCAAGGCCATGGGTAGTGTGGTCGATCAACAAGAATTACCTGAAGGCGCACCTCCTATAGCGGCAATTGCTGGAATGTTGCGAACATTTATTGGCACTCTGCTCGCAACGCAACTGGGGCAAAGTATTGGCGCGCTTGCAACTGGCGTTACTGGTTTGCATGATGTCGGATTGCCTTTAGTACATCCATCACGTCCTGGACTCTTGCCAGAAAATATTGAGGAGTGGGGAGCTGACATCGGAGTCGACCTCTCGCAAGTACGTATATTTCACGCACTTCGTGAAGGGGCCGTAGCACGGCTATTTGATAACAATCCCTGGCTTATCGATTATCTACGTGGGGCTATTGGTGAATATGGAAATGGCATTCACATCAATGTTCAACAAATACAGAGCCAAGCCCAAGAAGCTTTTGAATCTGGTGCAATTGATCCAAGCAATCCTGAGAGTTTCACCATCGCACTCAATCAAGGTCTCTTTACGCCGGATGAAAGTGTTGAACAGAGAAGCGCTCTGGCAAAACTAGAAACAGCGCTAGCTCTCATTGATGGTTGGGCCGATGATGTAGTAACTCTGGCCTCAGGTGATCGCCTACCGGCACTTAATTCATTGCGAGAAACCTTGCGCCGTCGCCGGGCAACTTCTTCTCCCACTCAACAACTCTTTGCATCTTTATTTGGTTTAGAAGTCTCACCTCGCATGTCTCGCGAGGCCAGCACTTTCTGGTCAGAGCTTCGAAGGTTAAAAGATATTCAAACGCGCGATCATGTATGGAGTGGAATTCTTCCAACCCAAGACGAACTCACCGACCCTGCAGGCTATTTACGAAGTATCGAAATTCCTGATGACCTTTCAACATTGGGCAAATAGGCTCGCTTGAAGCTTTCTGCTCTGGGCCAAAGTCAGTCGATAAAAAAGCGAAGCCCTCGGGCGCACATTCTTTATCTGCCTTCCCCTTGCAGATAGAGAACGGTTATCCGAGGACTTCGTAACCGAAACTTATGTGATGAATCGCCGAGAATCAACTAAATGTCGCACTGTCGGAGCAACTATTTACGCTATTTTTACACTGTGAATGAGTCAAATGAGATACCTCATACCTCAAAGACTGAAGTAAGAGTTGAGAGAACCCTTGATGAAAGTGGTGTTGGAATCGCCCAACAATTACCTGGATTAGAGAGCGATGAGATCATTGTTATTCGATCAAAGAGGCGAAAACGAAATATTGCCGCCTATAGACAAGGTGGTCGCATAGTTGTTTCAATTCCTGCCCGATTAAGCAGAGCAGATGAGCGAGAAATTGTCCCAGAAATGGTTGCCAAGATCAGGGCTCAGGAGAACGCCAGAACATTTGATGAATCAACTCTTGCCTGCCGTGTGGACTCGCTTCTGACTCAATTCGCCCCTGAAATCACCGAGCGACCAACGAGTGTGCTCTGGCGAGCGCATATGAATCAACGGTGGGGCTCATGTACCAGCGTTGACGGCTCGATCCGCATCTCTGACCGCCTAGCTAAAGCACCGGCCTATGTTTTAGATTTTCTTCTCTTCCATGAGGCTATCCACTTGCGATATGGCGACCATGGCCAGGAATTCACCTCTTATGTGGATCGTTACCCCGACCATCAAAGAGCCCAGGCGTACCTGGATGGCTATGAGGCAGCAGAAGATGCTCTGATACCCCCAGATGGGGCTTAGGGGCCTGTACGCCTGCATTCGCGCCTAGACACGCTCAAAAAGTTTTGCACTTACCCTGGCAATAGAGCCAATTTGAGCGTGAGCAGGGGTATCGTGGCGGTTGCACGCTCGCGCATTTGAGGGAAGCTCTCCCTGAAAACGCTGGCGTCGATTGGAGGAGAAAATGACGGAGACATATAAGGGTGACGCTTACTGCGTTAAGTGCAAAGCCAAGCGTGATTTCGAGGGAACCGTAAAGGTCTCAGAATCTGGTCGTCGCATGGCGCAGGGCATCTGCTCGGTCTGTAAT
The DNA here is from genome assembly GCA_945884695.1 of Streptomyces griseus. GTDB lineage: Bacteria > Actinomycetota > Actinomycetes > Nanopelagicales > Nanopelagicaceae > QYPT01. The sequence goes on along the minus strand of CAMCYO010000007.1, from coordinate 44,241 downwards.
ACCAAGCTCAATCGAATTCTTGGTAAGGCCCAGTAAAGCCACAGTAAGAATTACAACTGACGTCCTCTCTTCGAGGGCGTCAGTTTTTCTTTGCCTATGGTCAATATTTATCAGCCCTTCATCGAACCCAAAGAATTCGATAAGTCAGGCAATGCTTACCCTTGGTCGATTATTAGCCGCCATTCTGGCAACTCTGTGCGCTGGTAAAACTTCGGCAGTCACCAAAGGTGACTCTTCACCCATGAGAAAAACTATGGAGCTAGCGCATGAATCAACGATTTCATCTTCACACTCAGAATCCAGCAAGCCTCGACTTAAAGTTGGCGTTCGAGTTCTCACTAAAGGCGAAGCCATTTTCGTAGGTAGCGCAGAGTTTGGAATCGAGTTGCACTCGCCAAGAGCGCGAGAGATTGTCAATCACCTCAATGGTTTGCAGACAAATAGCGAGATCAGCGCTCTGCTCGCAGTTGATATTAAGCAAGTGGAGGAAGTTATTAGTCAGTTAGATAAAGAACATCTCGTTGACACTCACTCAAGTACATTAGAGATTCATTCTCGATTTCACTCACACTCAAGGAATGGAGCAACGCACCAAAATGATTTAGCTTTCGATGGCGCTTACTTACAAATCCAAAGCAAACTTATTCCTGAACTTTCCTTTACAACGTGGTTAAAAGATGTGCGAGATGGTGGAGTTTCACATATTGGATCCCGCAGAGATATCGACTTGCAGATCATTGGCGACAATCGCATAGCTTCCCTGCTATTTGGCATAATGCTCAGTAGCGGTGTTTCACACACAACATTGCATTCAAGCCACGTGAGGATTGAGACTCAAGATATTTGCGCTGGTTATTTTCGTGCCAGTGATATTGGCTTATCGCTAAATGCACGGGCAGAAGAACTTTCTCGAGAACTTTCACTATTCCCACTGCCACAAAAAATTAGCAAGAATGAGGAAATTTTACCCACACGTTCGCTTCGAGTGGTATTAGGCAAAGTACCTGCCGATCAATTACAAGAGTGGATGAGTCAAGGAATTCCACATCTAATCATTGAAGATCCAGATGGCGCTTCTATAAATATTGGACCTCTAGTAATTCCTGGCAGTGGTCCATGCCTTAGATGTGTTCGAATAACTCGCGAAGAAGGAGATTTGATTTGGAGAGAAATTGAGTGGCAACGTGCATTTGCGCAATCTCTAGAAACGCCCGTTGCGGTGGCTCATAGTGTGGCTGGGACAGTGGCCCTTGAATTGCTTCGATTTATTGATACGGGGCAATCCACTCTCATCGGATCGATGGCGCATATCAATTACCACTCTCCTTGTAATACAGAACACAGGAACTTTTCACAACATCCTGCGTGTGGATGTAATTGGTAATCAATTTTCGCTGAGCACTATCGAGTTGAGTGCCTCAGAATTAGCCCATGCCTTCAAAGCGCCCCATTGCAGAAAATGATATTCCGCGCGGTGGTACCGCTCGCACTGCGAAAATGGTCTCTATCCCATTAGGACTTGCAGGTAGAAGTGCAATTGGTTTCGGTCGCCAGTTAGTTGGGCAATCTGGAAATATGGTTTTTGCGCAAATTCAAGAAAAAACAGCAGAGCAAGTATTTAAAGTCTTGGGCGAACTCAAAGGCGGGGCTATGAAATTTGGTCAAGCGCTATCAGTATTTGAAGCAGCTTTGCCAGAAGAAATCGCAAAGCCATATCGTGAAACTCTCGTAAAGCTACAAGAGTCTGCGCCACCACTTCCCGTGCGTGTTGTGCATAAAGTTTTAGCAAAAGAGTTGGGTGAAGATTGGCGCGATCATTTTGCTTTCTTTGATGACAATCCCACCGCTTCGGCATCTATCGGTCAGGTACACCGTGGTACATGGAAGGACGGCAGAGCAGTTGCCGTCAAAATTCAATACCCAGGTGCGGCAGAGGCATTAATTTCTGACCTCAATCAAATTCAACGCTTTGCCAAAATATTTGCTCTTTTCATGCCAGGCCTTGATATGAAACCACTCCTTGAAGAATTGCGTGCCAGAATTATTGAAGAAGTTGATTATCGATATGAAGCTCAAGCCCAGGAAACTTATGCTCGCGTTTATGACAATGATCCAGATATCGCCATTCCTAAAGTTGTCATGGTCTCTGATCGTGTCTTAGTCAGTGAGTGGATGGATGGCACACCGCTTTCGAAAATCATTTCTGGCGGAACGCGCGAGCAGAGAAATAACGCGGGCATGAAGTTGGCGCGCTTTCATTTCACATCACCTGATCGAGCAGGCTTGCTACATGCAGACCCGCATCCTGGAAATTTTCGCTTACTCGATGATGGACGCCTGGGTGTTCTAGATTTTGGCGCTTGTAACCGTTTGCCCGATGGTTTTCCTGAGCCTATGAAGAATTTACTAAAACACGCACTCGATGATGATGCACTTGGTCTATACGAGGGTTTCAAGAAAGATGGCTTCATCTTGAGTGAGGTAGATGTGGATCCACAATTAGTACTTGATTATCTAGTTCCATTAGTTGAGCCATTACGTACCGAAACCTTTAAATATTCTCGCGAATGGCTACGCGATCAAAGTGCGCGAGTCGGCGATCCTCGAAATCCCACAGCTAAAATTGGATTTCAACTCAACTTGCCTGCCGAATATGTTTTGATTCATCGCGTTACTTTGGGCACCACGGGAATTTTCTGCCAGTTAGAAGCAGAGGGAAATTTCCGAGATGAAGCACTTTCGTGGTTCCCGGAAATCTCCCCCGCTCGTTAAGCTGCGTCGCTTTCTTCTTTACTTTCAACTGCCACCACAGAGATCTCTAGTGCAGGAACTACTTCTTCAATCTCGGTAATAACTGCAGCGGGTTCTAACCGTGGACGTCCCACAGTGCGCTTGCGTGCAATAACTACGCCATCTTCGAAGAGTTCCCCGCCCCAAACTCCACATGGTTCTTGGCGAGAGAGTGCAGCATCCAAACATTGCTGACGGACTGGACACGCACCACAGAGTGACTTGGCTACATCAATTTCATTGGATTTCTCCGAAAAGAAGAGCTCAGGATCAGCGGTGTGGCATGGCAAATTAAAAGCAATGTCGGATCCGTAAGCGCCGGTGACATCGCCTAGTCCAGTCTTACTTCCATCCTCGGCCCAGCCAGGAATTAATAGTTCGCTGAAGAGAACGCTCATAGTTCTCACCTTCCTTCTACTGGTTTCCCAGTTTTGTTTTAACTCTTTGTATTCGGAGAAAAGAAAAAGGGCCCGAATCCTTGTGGATTCGTGGCCCTTGGGGTCCTTTTCGGTGTTAACCGATGGTACTCCAACAGGCCATCTCGCTAAATGCGGGATACCAAGCAGTGCGCTTTGAGGCACGGTTGGCTGTGGCTTTATATGAATGTGAATGAAAAGTTGCAGCAGGAAGTGAAGAGCCTGAAGTATGCGTAAACAACTGCATTTTCATCACTACCTTTCTCATTCGTTTATGCACCATCGTGTGATTGTGCAGTGGTTAAGGGTAAAGCACGAGACATCACTTATGCAAATCGATAAACCTAACTGACCAGTAACCCCGCCTCACGCAGGAATCGGCTTGGATTTTGCCTATAGCTCAATGCTAAATGGCGCTTTGCACGTGTAACACCCACATAGAACAACCTGCGTTCCTCATCAGCAACTGCGTCATGTGTTGGCAGGGTTCCTTCATTAACGCCTATTAAAAACACTTGCTCCCATTCAAGACCCTTTGCTGCATGCAATGTTGCAAGGGTAGTTACGGGCATGACCGGTGGATTATTTTGCTCGGCTCGATCTTCTAATTCGCGCAAATATGCCCGAAGTGATTTAGGCGAAAAAGATGAGTCTGCATCCAATTCGCGAGCCAAATGCAATAAAGCAGTAACACCATCAGTGATTGCACTTGTTATAAATGGCTGAGATAGCGCTCGTAATTCATCAAGCCAATACACGCCCTCTGCCGGGATAACAGATGCTTGACGAATGCCTTTGAGAAAATCACGAACATCGATTCTATCAAAGAATCGCTCGTTATCTCGCAATTGATATGCGATGCCTTCTGCAATGCATGCTTTCGCTAATGAGCTTAGTTGCGAATTCGTTCGTGCCAGTACTGCAATATCTGAGGCTGGAATACCTTGGGACGTCAATTTCTTAATCTCTGAAATTACTCCAGCAACTTCACTTGCTTCATCTTTATATTCTGTAACCACTGGCCGTTCTCCATGGGCATTAAGTGCAACGATTTCCTGACCCATCTCACCGCTTCGCAATATGCTATTTGCAGTAGAAATAATTTCTGGAGTTGAGCGATAGCCAGTAGTTAAGCGAATTACTTGCGCCTCAGGGAATCGCTTTGTAAAACTGTTAAGGAAAACTGGTGTTGCCCCAGCAAATGAATAAATTGTTTGCGCTGGATCGCCCACAACGCAAATCTCTTGGCGGTTTCCAAGCCAGGCATTAATCAAACGTTGCTGTAAAGGCGAAATATCCTGATATTCATCAACTGTGAAATATCGATATTGATCATGAACTCGCTCACGTACTTCGCGCTCTTGTTCTAACATGGCAGTTGTTAGCAATAAAACGTCTTCAAAATCGATGGTGTGCTCTTGTTTCATCAGTGTTTGATAAGCATCAAAAACTTGAGCGATTTGCCCAGAGCTAATGCGGTTTCGCTCAGAGCGACCTTTCGCCTCTTCGATGTAATCTGATGGCGCAATCATGGACACTTTTGCCCATTCAATTTCAGATGCAATATCGCGCAGTAATTCTCGCGATGTACTTGCAAGGGCTCCAGTTAGACCAGCGCGATCTATTGCTTCAGTGATAAATCCAGTTTTAGTAGTTAATAAATTGGGAGTCCTGCCACCAAATACACCTGGCCAAAAGTAAAGAAGTTGCTTGAGAGCGGCAGAGTGAATCGTTCGAGCAGCCACGCTTGGAACACCCAGAGCCCGTAACCTTGTTCGCATTTCGCCCGCAGCACGAGCGGTAAAAGTTAAAGCAAGAACTTTTTGTGGATTCATAACACCAATTGCAGATGCATAGGCAATGCGATGAGTGATTGCTCGAGTCTTTCCAGTACCTGCACCCGCGATAACGCAGACTGGCCCGCGTACAGCAAGTGCTACTTCGCGTTGCTCATCATCTAGTGCTGCAAGAATTTCATCGGCACGAACTTCATTGGCTTCGGTCATGGCCTCCAGCTCTCGCCAGATTCGATTTCTCCCCCAAACCAATATTCCACCATTCGGCGAGCAACACTTATACGTGGAGGCAAAATTAGCGTGCCATTAAGAACCGATGCTTGAAACTCATCGCGTGAAAACCATTTAACATCTGTAATTTCTTGGCCATCTGGCTTGGCATCTTTTGGTTCTGAAGTAATTGCTTCAAATGCCACCATGATTGATGCCGGGAAAGGCCATGGTTGTGAACCAAGATATTTAACCGTGTGCACCTTCACGCCAGATTCTTCTGCAACTTCGCGAACAACACATTGTTCGAAAGACTCTCCAGGTTCAACGAACCCTGCAAATGTTGAATATCTATTCTCTGGCCAAACGGGTTGATGGCCAAGCAGAATGCGATCATCTAAATCTTTGATTAAGACAATTACAGCTGGGTCAGTCCTTGGATAATGCTCACTTTCATCGATAGTACAGATACGCACTGCACCTCCCAAGCCGGCGCGAGTGGGCGCTCCGCATCTAGCGCAATGCGGATGAGAGTTGTGCCAATTAGAAAGTGCAATTGCATGGACCGCTAGCCCTGCTTCGCGGTCATTTAGATTTGCTGCAACTTGTCGAAGTGAGCGAAGTTGATCTTCATCAAAAGTTTTCACGTGAAATGCAAAATAACTTTGGCCATTTTCTTGATCTATGCCCAAGAAGTAACGCTCACCTGGCTCTGAGATTTGGTCCGAAGTAAAATAAATTAATTCAGAATCCGTAGCGGACAATTTTTCAGAGAAAACGATCAAAATCTTTGCTCTGCTCCATAAAACATCAAGCTTGGAGGGATCTGTTCGAAGTTCACTTGCACGGTCAATTGCATTTCGAGCAAGAACTAAATTGCGAAGATATCCGGTATTTGCCTCTGGCGCGCTCATGATGGGCGAGACTACTAGCATGGGACGGTGCGCATCACCTCGTGGAATTTCTTGCATGGAATGGTCATTCCGCCCTCATCCAACCCCTTGCCATCGGGTGTTTTAGCCAAAACCATTGCCGAATTGGGCAGCGATGTATTGGCGCTCCAGGAGGTGGACTACTTACAAGAGCGATCACGTAATGAAAACCAAGTAGAAATCATCGCCTTACTCCTCGGTGCAAAGTATTGGGCATTTGTTCCTTCGCTGGTAGGTGCAACTGAATCCACCTGGAGTAAGCAAATAAGTGAAGATGAAAAATTGGTTACGAACACATCTGCTCCAAAAAGGCCAGGTTACGGGATTGGTTTAGTTTCTAAAATCCCTGTTCTTTCATGGCACCGTCTTGAACTTCATGGCTCGCCTTTTGGTTTATTGCTTTTTATTCCAACTGATGGAAAATTGAAAAGAACTTATATTCGCGACCACCCTCGTTCTGCAATTGCTGCCGTTTTAGAAAATGGATGGCTCGTTGTTAATACGCATCTTTCATTTATTCCCATCATTAACTCATTTCAATTGGCAAAGATTAAAAGGTGGATTAAGCAATTACCTGTCAAAGATAAATCCAAGATCATCCTGATGGGAGATCTCAATATGTTGGGTGGATTACCTGCGCGCACTCCATTTTGGAATTCGTTGGCTAGACAAAAAACTTTCCCGAGTTGGTCTCCAAAAACGCAACTTGATTACATTCTCTCTCAGTCTGTGGCCAGTGAGGATGTTATTCATGTTCAAACTCAACACTGTGGAATTAGCGATCATCTACCGTTAACGGTGGAAATTAATACTTTTCTAACAGAGCGGTGAGCCCGGACTCGTCGAGAAGGTTGGCTGGGCCATCGGTTACTCCTATTGGAACATAATGAAAAGCAGCTTTTACCAATGAAAGGTCAATCCCTTGAAGTTTTGCCCACGCTAGGCGGTAAATAGCTAATTGAATTGTCGAGGACTCACCCAATTTTTTGGAACCCGTTTTCCAATCTATAACTTCAAATGCATCTCCATCTTTATAAATGGCGTCAATTCGGCCACGTACTAATACCCCAGCGATAACAGTTTCGAAAGGTACTTCTACTGCATAAGGCTGGCGAGTTGCCCACGGGCTTTCTAACCATTTCACTTTTAAGTCCTCCAAAGTTTGGTCAGGCTCAAGTTGATCTAACGTATCGAAATCTTCATCGTCGAATAGCGTTGCTTGCCCAAAATATTTCTCAACCCATAAGTGAAAAACAGTACCTCGCCGCGAATATTCATCCTGGGGCCGTGGCATGGGGCGTCTTATTGCCAACGCTAATTCTTGAGGATTTTCGCGCAAGGCAACTAGAGTCGACACTGATAAACGTGGTGGAAGCAATACTTGAGCAGTAACTTTCTTGCGTGCTAATTCCCCAATGAGGGCGCTGGCATCGCGAACCCAAGATGCAATTATTGGATTCAAATCTTGCCCCAGGTCATGTGGTTGGCTAGAACGAACTAATTCAATTTCTGCATCAAATGCATCTCGTCGCTCACCTAATGGATCACGTGGCCACATACCTGTTAATGGATTTTCAAGTCGAGGATTTTGCGCATCTGGATCCGTAGTTTCAAAATCTGAGAGCATCGTTCCACCGTTTGTAAGGGCAATTCGTGCAACGCTTTCATAGAGAGCACTTGGTTGTACTGACTTAGATCCATCTCTCCAATAAGAAGTTGTGCAGAGCAGATGCGTACGGGCACGCGTGACTGCGACATAGCCCAGTCGAATCTCTTCGACAATTTTTAAGTCATCGCAAACTTTAGAAAATCCATCGAGTACTTTCTTTATCTCGGTATTGGACTCGCAATTATCAATGGAGAAAGTTGGGAGCTCGCGCGAATCCCCACGCAGTGCGAATGGAATGTGCTTTTCGTTGGTGAGCCAATTGTCTTTTTCTTTATTACCAGAGCTAGGAAATGTTCCCTCTGCCAATCCTGGAACTGCAACTACATCCCATTCGGCGCCTTTTGCCGTGTGAATTGTAAGAATTTGGACTACGTCTCGCCTTACTTCTGGTGAGCCAGATTTAAGGCCACCTTCTTCAGATGTAGCAACATCGAGCCAGGTAAGAAATTCTGAAATTGTTCCGCCACTTCTGGAAAATTTCGCTGCCTCATCTATGAATCGATCAAGGTGGCGACGTCCATTTTGAACACCGTCGCGAAGTGCTACTTCGAGATCTAAAAATAGGTAGTTCTCAATTTCAGAAATAAGATCAACAAGTGAACCACCTGCACGTGAACGTAAACGACGTAAATCAGAGGCAAAATTTGTCAGCCGTGAATAGCCAACCGATGAGAATGTGCTCTTATCGGCGCCATTAATTTCATCGAGAGCATCAATGAGGCTTCCCATGAATTGATCATCAGCTTCTTCTTGCATTGGATTACCTGCAACAATTTTGGCAATTTTGCCTTGAGAGTTTTCATGAGATTGATCTGAGCGATTTCGGGAGTATCGACCCAGAGCAGAAATATCAGCAGCACCTAAATTAATTCTTGGACCTACTAGGTGTCGCATGAGTGAAGCACCTGCTTCGGGATCGGTAACTACTCGTAGAAGAGAAATGACATCGGCTACTTCGGCGACATGAATGAGTCCGCCGACTCCTAATACTTCGACAGGAATTTTTGCTTTGCGAAGTGCTATTTCAATCTCAGCAATTTGAGAACGTTTACGAACAAGTACAGCAAATGATGTGCGCATATTTTCTGGCGTTTTCTCTCTTTCTGCACTAAACCAGAGCGGAGTGAAATATTCTGCAATTGCTATTGCTTCTGCCTCTATGGATTCAAAGATTCCACAGGCCAGATTTCCTGCCCCAGCACCATCTCGAGCAACAAGGGCTGCAACATCAACTGGAATACTTTCGCGCACCTGTTCGGAAATAGCATTTGCTACTTCTAGAATTACTTGATCATTTCTAAAAGTTGTTGAGAGTGAATAGAGTTTGGGACCTTTTTGTCCTGAAACTTTTGGAAAGCTTGAGTCAAATGAGCCAATAGTGCCTGCAGATGCTCCGCGCCAGGTGTAGATGGCTTGGCATGGATCTCCAACTGCCATGACTGGGTGCCCGGCACCGAATAGTGATGAAAGCATGCGAACTTGAGATTGAGAAGTATCTTGATATTCATCTAGCAGAACAATTTTGAATCGTGATTTTTCAATCTGAGAAACTTCCGGAAATTCCTCACAGATTTTAGCTGCGAGTGACATTTGATCATCAAATGAAAGTGATCCATCTTTCTGTCGTCTCTGTGTAAATGCGTCGACCATAGGAAGAATTGCAATTCTTTGAGATAAAACTTTATGTACAGTGCGAACAGTCTCGTTAGATTTCACTCCCATAGATTCAATTTTTTCAAGAACTGGTTGCGAATGAGCAATAATCTCTTCAGCACTAACTTGGTGCTCTTGTATAAGGCGGGTTAGACCAATAACATCTTTGATTACCGTACTGAGCGCACTTTGTGATCTAAAATCGTCATCGGGCCAATTTCGGACTAACTCAGATGCCATCTGCCAAATTGCGGCATCCCCCAATGGTTCTTCACTCGCATCAATACCATAACGAATCGAATGCTCACCTAATAGACGTCCTGCGTAGGAGTGATATGTCATTATATGTGCATCCACTGATGAACTCTTTGGCAAAAGTCCGCTGGCGCGCAATTGTCGCAAGCGTCCTCTGATTCGAATTCCAAGTTCACCTGCGGATTTGCGAGTAAAGGTTAAACCTAAAATTTCATCAGGTGCGACTAAGCCATTGGCAACTAAGTAGAGTACGCGGGCACTCATGGTTTCTGTCTTTCCAGAACCCGCCCCAGCTATAACAACTGCAGGCTCAAGCGGTGCGGAAATAATCGCAGACTGTTCTGCAGTTGGAATTCGCATCTTGCTATCAACAGTGCTGAGTGCTTTGGCAATGTCTAATGGTGAGTAACGAATCTGCGAACTCATTCCATCACCATCCGACCATCGCTTTGAATCGGACATGCGCTACGCACAGCGCAATTCTTGCAACGATCGTTAATTGATGCCAAGAATTGATGTGCACCCATGCCTTCTGCAATCCCTTGAATCTCTTCTTTAAATTCCTCAATGTGTGCGCCAATTGGAGGCTGATTCCGAAGTGATGCGCCAACTGTTTTTGAGGCTAAATAAACTAATTCAGCTCCTGCGCTAGACCTGCTCTCGTGTTTATCTGCAAACCCACCTTCGGTAACAGCGAGTTGATAGGCCAACATTTGCTTATTTTCACGAGCTTTTTCTTTTGTAATGATATGGGATCCGGTTTTGAAATCCACAATGTAAAGAGCACCGTCAGCGCCAACTTCTAGCCGGTCGACACTTCCACGAATTCTAGCCCGTCCAATTTCAATGTCGAAATCAACTTCAACGCCAACAATTGCACGTCTGTGCAAGGCTTGATTGTGATAAGTAACAAACTTATGAAGCATCTCAACTGCGCGAGTTAACTGTGATGCACTCACCCATCCAGTATTTGGATCAATCAATTTCCAGGCATCACTCAAATTTGCAACTAGATCTGTCTCTGTTAGGCCAGGCTCCTCTTTCATACGTGCAGCAAATGCATGAATAGCAGAGCCCAATACTTGTGCGGTGCTGTCACCGTTTGTACCGCCATTTTTTTCAAGGAACCACTTAACTCCGCATTCTGTAAAACTCTCTGCACTACTTGGAGAAACGGATATCTGTGCATCTGGTGCAACAACTGGTGCAATGGTGCTCAACGCAAGAACACCAGACCACGATTGAATATCTGCCTCTAACAGCCCCTCGTTTGCTAAACGTTTTAAAAGTGATGCAGATATCTCTGCCTCTTTTGCATGTAGTTGATCTCGCAACGTTGCAACCAGTGCTGATGGAGTAATTGGACGTGGAACTTGCGTCATCTCTGGTTCATCGCTCCAGTCACCTAAAACATTGGTAGAAATTTCTTCAAAAAATAATGATGGTTCTTCCTCATCTTTTTGAACGGCGGTAACGATTAACGTAGATTTAGGGCGAGTAAGTGCCACATGTAGTAGCCGCCTTTCATCTTGGGCCAGACCATTAGCAGCTAAGGCATCGAGTTCTGCGCGTGCAAGAGCGCCGTACCTCATGCGCTCTACTAAGCGCTCACTTCCTAATAGTGATCCACGCTGACGCAAATTTGGCCATACACCTTCTTGTAAACCTGCAACTGCAACGATTTGCCACTCTCGGCCTTTGGATGCGTGGACCGTCAGAATCTCAACAACATCTGGTCTTTGACCTTTAGCAGTAATGGCATCGCCGAGAATATCTTCATGTGAAATTTGAGAGATAAAATTTTGTGCCTTGGAATATGGGAAGCGCTCTGCAAATCTGCGTGCTTCTTCAAAAAGTTGCATGATTGCATCAAGATCGCGATCAGCAGCAGCGCCTCTAGAGCCACCACGTAGGGCTTGGTTTCGCCAACTCTCACTGAGCGCAATGCCATCACTGGTGAGCGCTTTGCTCCAGATTTCCCATAACAAATCTTCAGCTTGTGTATTTTTTTTTCGCAGTATTTTTCGCGCACTTTGAAGTAATTGGTGAATATGGATCAGTGGCTGTGCGCCTTCAATCGCAATATCACCTTTGTCAATGGCATCGCGCAACATTACTGACCCTGGACGAAGATCATCTTCTTGACGCGAAGCAAGAAGGGCCCGGCGCATACGCCGAAGCGAAACAGAATCTGCTCCACCAAATTCACTCAGCAGTAAGCGTTCACAATTTTGAACGCTTAATTCCTTGGACCCGGTAGCAATTTCAGCTAACAATAAAAAGGGTGCGATAGCTGGATTGCCAGATAAGGCTTGACTCTGAGTCGAAACGGGAATGGAGGCTTGCGAAAATGCACGTCTCAGGGCTAATGCTTGCGCACCAGGAGTGCGCAAAATTACCGCCATTTCGCTCCATGGTGTTCCATGTATCAAGTGGGCATATCTAAATTGATAGGCAATAAATTGCGCTTCTTCACTTTGTGAGCGAAAACGTCCGACAACAACTGGTTCTGTCATACTTCGAAAACACTTCTTTAAGGTAATTTCCTTGCCTGTTTCTAAATAGTGATCAAGTTCCAAGTGAAGTTGATCTGGATCTGCTCCTCGAAAACGCCCCACTGCACTATCGCCATCTGCACATAAAACTAGATCAGAACCTGCAAGTTCGCGTAGGAGTTTGCGTTGTGCTGGATCACTCTCTTGGTACTCATCAACTAAAATAGTTGTAAATCGAGCACGTAACTGTGCAGAAATTTCTGGATTGGCTTTGAGGTGTCGATAAGCTTCAATAACGATTTGGCTAGGGTCAATTCTCAGTTTTGCATCCCCCGCTGATTCAGATTGCAAAGCCATTACATCTAGATATTGTTCCCAAAATTGACTAGCTGCTTTCCAATATGGCTCATTAAACTCTGTACTGCTCGTTGCCAAATCTTGTGGAGATAAACCTCGCTCGGATGCGCGTAAAATTAAATCACGGAGTTCACGAGCAAAACCGTGAGTGGTCAGAGCCTTTTCTAAATCTGTTGGCCAATATTTTTTGCTACTTGCAATATCTCCTTCAAGAAGTTGTGTAATGAAATATTCTTGCTCAGGGCCAGACATGAGAATTGGTTCTGGGGCATCGATATGTGATTTCATTTTTAAAATCGAATATGCAAGCGAATGAAAAGTTCGTGCAAGTGGTTCGTGCATGATTGCACTTGTTCGTAGCGCTACTGCGTCGCGAAGTTCGGATGCTCGCTCTCGCCCGTACGTTAATAATAAAATTGAATTTGGATCTTGACCATCGGTAATACGAGATAGTGCTGATTCAACAAGAAGAGTGGTTTTACCTGTTCCAGGGCCACCCAGAACTACAAGTGGAGAGTTGCGATGTGCAATAACGCTCTCTTGTTCTGGCGTGAAAGTAAGTTTTTTATGTGGCAGTGGACGGCGAACTAACTCACCTATTAAGACCGAACTTTCTTTGCTCACATGCCCATCTAACCCGAGCAAGCCGACAATGCGCGTAAATGACTACTGATTGGCTTTCTTGGCGCGTGAGGTTAGGCGAGCGCGTTCGTCCCCGTTGAGGATCACTTTACGGATACGGACAACGGCTGGAGTGACTTCGACGCATTCGTCCTCGCGGCAAAACTCCAGTGCGCCCTCCATATTGAGCTTCTTTGGCGGAATCAAACGCTCTGATTCATCAGTACCCGATGCGCGCATATTGGTTAACTTCTTTTCACGAACGCAGTTAACGTCCATATCTTCTGAACGTGAATTCTCGCCAATAACCATACCTTCATACACTTCATCGCCAGGCTCAACGAAAATACTTCCACGATCTTGGGTTCCATAGAGTGCATAGGAAGTTACAGAGCCCATGCGATCTGAAACCAATGAACCAGTTGCACGTGTGCGGATATCTCCGTGCCATGCTTCGTAACCATCAAAAACGTGGTGAAGTAAACCTGTTCCGCGAGTTTCTGTAAGAAATTCAGTACGGAAACCAATTAATCCACGAGATGGAACTCGATAATCAAGACGGATCCAACCAGTACCGTGATTGACCATTTGCTCCATACGGCCCTTACGAAGTGCCATCAATTGTGTAAGCACCCCAAGATATTCTTCGGGCGCATCAATAGTTAAAGATTCCATTGGCTCGTGAATTTTTCCATCGATTTTCTTGATAACAACTTGTGGCTTACCAACAGTGAGTTCAAATCCTTCGCGCTTCATGATCTCGACTAAAACAGCCAACTGAAGTTCGCCTCGGCCTTGTACTTCCCATGTATCTGGACGATCGGTATTGAGAACGCGCAGTGAAACGTTACCTACGAGCTCTGTATCTAAACGACTCTTCACTTGGCGCGCAGTTAATTTAGAGCCACTCTTTCCAGCAAGTGGAGATGTATTAATACCGATAGTCATAGAAATTGATGGTTCATCAACAATAATCAGCGGTAGTGCAACAGGATTTTCGATGTCGGCAAGCGTTTCACCCAAGGTAATAGTTTCAATACCTGCAACAGCAATGATGTCTCCTGGATGCGCCTCTAAGGCAGGTACGCGATCTAGGGCTTCAGTAATGAGTAGTTCAGCAACTTTAACTTTTTCCGTTGTGCCATCGGTCTTCATCCATGTGACCATTTGCCCCTTTTTAATGACACCTTCACGAACGCGACACAGTGCAAGGCGTCCTAAAAATGGTGAGGAGTCAAGGTTTGTAACGTGAGCTTGAAGTGGTGCACCTTCGTGATAAACAGGAGCCGGAATTGCAGAGAAAATCGTATCGAACAAAATATCTAAGTTTTCTTCCTCTGGCATTCCACCATCGGCTGGACGTGTGAGGGAAGCACGGCCTGCTTTTGCAGAAGCATAAACAACTGGGAATTCGATTTGTTCTTCATTGGCATCAAGATCTAAAAAGAGTTCATACGTCTCGTCAACAACTTCTGCAATACGTGAATCTGGACGATCTACTTTGTTAATAAGCAAAATTACCGGCAAATTCTTTTGTAACGCTTTGCGCAATACGAACCGTGTTTGTGGCAATGGTCCTTCGGATGCGTCTACTAATAAAATAACGCCATCTACCATTTCTAGGCCACGCTCTACTTCGCCACCAAAATCGGCGTGGCCCGGAGTGTCAATAATGTTGACGATGGTGTTTCCGCGCTTCACCGCAGTGTTCTTTGCAAGAATGGTAATTCCTTTTTCGCGCTCCAGGTCCATTGAATCCATCATGCGCTCTTGGCCCTCGCCCTGCTTCTTATATGCAGCAAACGCCCCTGATTGCCACAACATGGCATCAACAAGAGTGGTCTTGCCGTGGTCAACGTGAGCGATAATCGCAACGTTACGTAAGTCCTCGCGCTTTTTAATTGGCAAACCTGCCAGGTGCGCGGTTGATAACTTGGACATTGACCCTCAGCTCTTCTCGATTGCGCTCGTTATATCTATCAACGCAGCGGTGAAGGGTAGCATCAAGGGGCATCGACTCTTAAATCGTGTGTTTTTTAGGCGCAAGTAATGATTAGATTGGCACCAGAATTGATTGATAAAATTGTGAAAAATTGAGGAGCGGTCATGACAGAGCCAAAAGCTAATCCAGAAAAAGGCGCACAAGTGTATGCAGCTGATCGGGCGCATGTATTTCACTCATGGTCTGCTCAAGCACAAATTAAACCAATGACAATTGCTGGTGCTCAAGGTTCTTATTTTTGGGATTATGACGGCAATACATATTTAGATTTTTCATGCCAACTTGTCTTTACAAATATCGGACACCAACATCCGAAAGTTGTTAAAGCTATTCAAGAGCAAGCTGCCGTACTTACAACGGTTGCGCCACAGCACGCAAATGATGCCCGAAATGAAGCAGCTAAGCGCATTGTTGACTTAGCCGGATCAAAATTTAATAAGGTTTTCTTCACCACTGCTGGAGCCGATGCAGTAGAAAATGCAATTCGTATGGCTCGAATTCATACGGGTAAGAGCAAAGTCCTTTCAACATACCGCTCCTACCATGGCAATACTGGTGCATCTATTAATGCAACAGGTGACCCACGTAGATTCCCCAATGAATTTGCAACAGGCCACGTACATTTCTGGGGGCCATATCTTTATCGCTCTGCATTCTGGGCAACCGATGAAGCACAAGAGTGCAAACGTGCACTTGAACATTTAGAGCAAACAATTATTTTTGAAGGTCCAAAAACTATTGCTGCGATTATTATCGAATCTGTTCCTGGTACTGCAGGTGTGTTAACACCTCCACCTGGATATCTTGATGGATTGCGCGCACTTTGCGACAAGTACGAAATCATGTGGATCGCAGATGAAGTCATGGCAGGTTTTGGTCGCACAGGTAAATGGTTTGCATTCCAACACTGCAATTCATTACCAGATCTTATTGTTTTCGCAAAAGGAATTACTTCAGGCTACGTTCCACTTGGTGGAGTTGTTATTTCAGAAACAATTGCTAAAACTTTCGATGATCGTGTTTTCCCTGGCGGGCTTACCTATTCTGGTCACCCTCTTGCGTGTGCAACTGCAGTTGCAACAGTAGATGCGATGAAAGATGAAAAAATGGTCGAGAACGCCGCCCACATTGGCAAAACTATTTTGGGGCCAGGGCTTCGTGAATTGGCTAAGAAACATAAGGTGATCGGCGATATCCGTGGAAATGGTGTCTTCTGGGGAATCGACATGGTCACCGATCGCGCGACTCGCGAACCCCTTGCTGCTTACGGTGGAACAAGCCCGGCAATGAATGAATTAGTTGCAGAATGTAAGAAAAATGGCTTGATGCCTTTTAATAACTTTAACCGTATTCATATGGCGCCACCATGCAATATTTCAGAAGCCGATGCTAGAAAGGGCTTGGAAATCTTGGATAAATCACTCGCTGTTGTCGCTAAGTACTACACCGGGGCATAAAGCTTTAAACGTTGAACCTAAATTCAACAACGTCGCCATCGTGCATGATGTACTCCTTGCCTTCCATACGCACCTTTCCGTGCGCCTTTGCTTCAGTCATAGATCCTGTTGCAACTAAATCATCGTAGGAAACAACTTCTGCCTTAATAAAACCTTTTTGAAAATCAGTATGAATAACACCAGCTGCCATTGGCGCAGTGTCTCCTACATGGATAGTCCAAGCACGAGCCTCTTTAGGACCAGCTGTTAAGTACGTTTGCAAACCTAAAGTTCTAAATCCAACATGTGCAAGAGTTGCAAGGCCAGGTTCAGTTAAGCCGATTGATTCAAGGAGTTCGAGCGCATCTTCATCGCTGAGTTCTGCAAGTTCTGCTTCTGTTTTTGCATCAAGAAAAATTGCCTCAGCCGGTTCAACAAGGGCCGCCAACTTGGCACGTAGCTCCTTATCATTTAACTCTGCTGCATCAACATTAAAAACATAAAGGAACGGTTTGGCGGTCAATAAGTGAAGTTCTGCAACTAATTCAAGATCGACTTTGCTACTAGATAGAGGCTTTCCTTCATTGAGAACTTTCTCAGCCTCTTTAACGGCATCGAGTACTGGTTGACGCTCCTTATTAGTGCGCGCTTCTTTTTCGATGCGAGGCAGAGCCTTTTCAATAGTTTGTAAATCTGCGAGCGCTAATTCGGTGTTAATAATTTCCATATCACTTGCAGGATCAACTCGCCCTTCTACGTGAACAACATCGCCATCGTTGAAAACTCGAATTACTTGGCAAATTGCATCGGTTTCTCGGATATTGGCCAAGAATTTATTACCAAGGCCTGCACCCTCTGATGCACCTTTAACAATTCCAGCAATATCAACAAAGGAAACAACGGCTGGCAAGATAGTTTGGGATCTGAAAATCTTTGCAAGAACTGCCAGGCGCGGATCTGGGACTCCGACAACGCCCACGTTAGGTTCAATCGTGGCAAAGGGGTAGTTGGCCGCTAGAACATTGTTCTTAGTCAGAGCGTTAAAAAGGGTGGATTTACCCACGTTAGGCATTCCGACGATTCCAATAGAGAGGCTCACAAGGAGTAGAGCCTACGGCGCTTTGTCAGTGGTTCCTGCCACGATAGGCCTATGACCATATCTATAGGCGTGATTTGCCTCATTGTTGGAGCGCTTATCGGCTTTCTCGTTGCACGTGTTCGAAGTGCAGGAGCACAAGCGCAACTTATTGCTGCAAAAGGTTCTATTACAACGCTGGAAAAACAGATTGCCACAATGCAAAGTGCCCAGAGTGAGACAACACGGGTCACTGCCGAGCTTGAGGCGATGAAGAAATCTGTTGAAACTCTAGCCTCTCAAGCACGAGAGGCAGACCGTAGCCGTATCGCTGCAGAGCAAGACATTCGTAAAGATTTAACACACATGGCTGTAACAAATAAATCACTCCTTGATGAAACGACAAAAATTGCTGGCGCGCTCTCAAGTTCACAAACTCGCGGAAAATTCGGCGAAGCACAACTCGAACAACTCCTTGAAAATGCCGGTCTTATTGAAGGTGAACATTTCACACGGCAAAAATCTATCTCCGATAACGATGAGAAAATTGGTATCCCTGACGTTTCAATCTCATTGCCTGGTTCTAGCGTTTTGTTCATAGATTCAAAATTTCCTTTTGAGCGAATCTTGGATGCATTCGAAGAGAAAGATGCCGACCGTCGTGAAGAGTTAATTGTGGAACATGCTAAAGATCTGCTCAAACATGTCGATGCCCTAGCTAAGCGTGGATATGCAGATAAAGATTCTTCACCAAATTTTGTAGTCCTCTTCGCTCCATTTGAGTCCATACTTACTGAAGCGCTTCGGGTTGATTCACGCCTACTTGAAAAAGCATTTTCTAAAGGCGTCACCATTGCTACACCGACAACAATGATGGCTCTGCTTCGCACAGTTGGGTATATCTTCAGCCGAAATCGCCTTGCAGAAAGTGCTACAGAAATTCAAGAGTTGGCTGGCACATTCTTGAAAAACGTGGCCTCACTTCACTCAAAAATTGTCACAGTTGGAGATCGCCTCAAGAGCACCCTTAAGGCGTATAACGAGATGATCCCAACGGCTGAGAGCACTGTTTTAAGCCCTGCTAAGAAAATTATGAACCTTGGTGTTTCTGGTGCTCCTCTTAAAGGATTTCCTGAAGTTTCAGAAAACGTTCGGAGTTTAAAGAGTAATTTGGCACTGGACGCGCCCGATGAGATTATTGATGTTGAAGAAGATGAGGAAGAGTAATGACAATTCCTACTGCTCAAAAGCCACTGATCAAGCTCTCTACTGCTGGTCTTACTAAACCTGGCGTTGTAGTTTTACAATCACTATTTATCTCATTCTTCTCACTGATTGAATTAGTTTTTCGCCATGGCGTAGGAATACTCACTGGGTTAGCGATTTGTTTGGCAACCTTTGGCGGTAATTACTTAGGACGCAAGGGCACTGCCTACGTTGCAGTTGTTACTCCGCCACTCGCATTTGCTGGCTTTATCGCGATTGCAATTGTTGCCATCGATGGATTACACCCATCTCGCGTTGGGCTCGACTTCATTGCATCTCTTGCCGGCACTGCGCCATACCTCATTGTGAGTGCGCTTTATGGTTGGTATGTTTTTTTCGATGCTAAGAAAAAGAAGAGGTAGTTTTCTACTTTCCGCCAAGTAGGCGAGTAAAGAAATTGCCACCAGAGCTTTCAGACTTTGCGTTTTTATCACACGAACACCGTTGACTCTTAGGAACCCCTTGAAGTGCTTGCTCTATGTGCTCGCCACATCCTGACCACGTAGGCTTCCCGCATTTTCTACACGTTACTTTGCTACACATGTTTTCATCCTTTTCTATGGTGTTTGATTAGTTTGCTGAAGCGTAAGTAGCCATCGCTGGAGAATGGCTCCAGGTTTGATAGCCACCGTCAAGATTAAGAGCTGTGAATCCATATTCTTTTAGCAATAACGCTGCGGTATGACCGCGAAGACCAACCTGGCAATTAACAACAACTCGCTTGGTTGATATTTCACTTAATCTTTCCCGCAACTCATCTAAGGGAATATTGATTGAACCCGGTATGGTCCCCCGAGCAAACTCTGACGCATTCCGCACGTCCACCATTTCATAGCCCTTTTCCTGGTACGCCAGCACTTCATGCCACTGGACATTGCCAGTCAATTTCGAAATCAAATTCTCTGCAATATAACCAAGCATATTTACAGGATCTTTCGCCGAGCCAAATGGTGGTGCGTAAGCTAATTCCAAGTCGGCAAGTTGGGGGCCTGTAAGCCCTCCGCGCATTGCCGTAGCAATCACATCAATGCGCTTATCGACTCCATCTTTACCAATTCCTTGCGCACCAAAGATTTCACCTGTAACGGGGTCTAACAAAATCTTGAGAGCCATAGTTTGAGCACCTGGGTAATAACCAGCATGCGAACCTGGGTGCGTATGAATTGCTTGGTATGCGCGCTTCTGGGCAATAAGGCGTTTCTCGTTCCAACCTGTAGTTGCAATCATTAGATCAAAAACCTTAACAATGGCAGTCCCAATCGTGGAAATTGAACGAATAGATAGTCCGTTAATGTGATCTGCAACAGTTCTACCATGACGGTTTGCTAGGTTAGCCAATGGAACAAGAGTGGCACTTTGGTCTATTGAATCTAACTTCTCAGCAGCATCGCCCACTGCATAAATATCAAAGTTACTTGTTTGGTTGAATTCATTTACGGCAATTCCTCCGCGAGTCCCAATTGTGACACCCGCACTCTTCGCTAACTCAATATCTGGTCGTACTCCAATTGCCATAATTACTAAATCACTTGGAAGCGTTGCCCCACTGGAAAGAGTGACTGATTCTTTAGTAATCGACGCAACGCTATCTCCAAGAATTACCTGCACCCCATTACTTTGCATCTCGTCAGCAACAAAAGTTGCCATCTCAGGATCCAACGGCGCTAATAGCTGCGGGGTGGCCTCGATGATTGCGGTTGAGATTCCTCTATGAATGAGGTTTTCAGCGATTTCAACACCAATGAAGCCTCCACCAATAACAACTGCATTCTTTGGTCGTTGATTAACTTCGGCAACAATTCGCTCAACATCTTCAACGGTTCGCAGAGTGAGGGCGTTTTCCACGCCGGGAAGTGCGGGAACTATTGGAGAAGCACCGGGGCTGAGTATTAGCTTGTCATATCTGATTTCAGAGGTTTCACCAGTAACCACATTTTGCGTCTTTATAAACTTTGTCGCGCTATTTATGGACAGTGCTTGCGTTAAGACACGCACATCCAATTTGAACCTTGCGTGAAGAGATGCGGGTGTTTGAAGAAAAAGTGAAGACTCGTCTTCTATAACTCCACCAACAAAATATGGTAAACCGCAGTTTGCATAAGAAACATGTCCACTTTTCTCCAACACAATAATCTCTGCATTTTCATTTAGCCGGCGCAAGCGAGTTGCGGCGGACATACCACCAGCGACACCGCCAACAATAACAATTTTCATTAAGAATTCACCACCGGTAATCCTTGTGCTTGCCAGTCAATTATGCCGTTTTTTAAATTGAACATTGTCTTGAATCCGAATCCGGCCATTGCGTCAACTGCAAGGAGTGATCGACGTCCACTTCGACAATAGACCGCATAGGTCGCGTTTTTATCTAACTTTGAAACTTCGTTTTCAAAAGTGTCAGTCTCAACATCAATATTTATCGCACCTGTAATGTGGCCTTGATTAAACTCATCTCTTGTCCGAACATCCAGCACCACAACACCGGCCTCTTGAGTTTTTGCAGAAAATTCTAATGCGTTCATATCTGTAATTGCTCCTCCTGTAGATGAACATCCACTCAACAATAGAGTGGCGGAAACTAAAAGCGCCGAACGTGCAATACTACGTATCTTCATTGTTATTCCTTTACGCTAGGGAAAGAAAAAGTTTTTGTAGCTTTTCAGTAACTGCAGGACCATTTTCTTCATCATCTTTGATGCACTCTTTAAGGTTTGCAGCTATCAAAGTAAAGGCAGCGGTATTGATGGCCTTGCCAACTGCTGCCATCTGAACGACGATTTCTTCGCAGGTTCGTCCCTCTTCAAGCATGCGTACAACTGCACCCAATTGCCCATGGGCTCTTTTAAGTCTTTTGCTG
Organism: Streptomyces griseus; assembly: GCA_945884695.1. Lineage (GTDB taxonomy): Bacteria > Actinomycetota > Actinomycetes > Nanopelagicales > Nanopelagicaceae > QYPT01. The sequence continues at coordinate 22,411 of CAMCYO010000007.1, read as the reverse complement.
AGCGCATCCAATTGCGTCGGATCTGAGAGCACATGCTCAGTTGCCTTCTTTGCCATGGTTTACCCCCAATAAATGCTTACAGACGTGAGGTTAGCATACCCCTAGGGGTATCTGTCAAATGAGCTAGTTAGGGCTCGTATTTAGGGTTGCCACTCAGAAAAGTTCTAGGTCATGAAAGAGGACAGGCATAGCGTTCTGGGCAACAGGGTTCACGCCATCGTGCATAAACCTAATAAGGAGAAAAAATGGGGAAAGTATTTGTTGCTCCTGGACAACCAGGAAGCATTGCCGTTTTCAAATCACGTTATGACCATTGGATCAATGGCGCATTTGTAAAGCCTAGTTCAGGACAGTACTTCGAAAACATCAGTCCTGTTAATGGCAAGGTTTTTTGTGAAGTTGCGAGAGGTAATGCTGCCGACGTCGAGTTAGCACTCGATGCTGCGCACGCTGCTGCAGGTGCATGGGGCAAAACATCCGTCACTGAACGCTCCAATATCTTGCTCAAGATTGCAGATCGTATGGAGGCAAATCTTGAAGCGTTAGCAGTTGCAGAAACCTGGGAGAACGGAAAACCCGTACGTGAAACTATGGCTGCAGATATGCCACTTGCTATCGATCACTTCCGCTATTTCGCAGGTTGTATACGTGCTCAAGAAGGCGCGCTGAGTGAAATCAATGACGACACAGTTGCTTATCATTATCACGAGCCACTTGGGGTTGTTGCGCAAATTATTCCGTGGAATTTCCCGATCTTGATGGCAGTCTGGAAATTGGCACCGGCACTTGCTGCGGGTAACTGTGTGGTTCTAAAACCTGCAGAGCAGACTCCAGTTTCGATTCACTTCTTGATGGATCTCATCAAAGATTTGCTTCCGCCTGGTGTTCTCAACATCATCAATGGATTCGGTGTTGAAGCTGGTAAGCCACTTGCCTCCTCACGCAGAATTGCAAAAGTTGCATTCACGGGTGAGACAACAACGGGCCGTTTAATCATGCAATACGCTGCAGAAAACATCATTCCTGTCACGCTCGAACTCGGTGGCAAGAGCCCAAATATCTTCTTCAAAGATGTAGCTGAAGCCAATGACGATTTCTACGACAAAGCACTCGAGGGCTTCACAATGTTTGCCCTCAATCAAGGTGAAGTTTGCACATGTCCATCCCGTGCCTTGATTGAAACCTCGATCTACGACAAGTTCTTAGCCGATGCCACTGTACGTACCAAGGCAGTTAAGCAAGGAAATCCCCTTGATACAGACACAATGATTGGTGCCCAATCAAGTAATGACCAACTAGAAAAGATTCTCTCCTACATTGATATTGGCAAAGCCGAGGGTGCGCGCCTTGTCACTGGTGGCGAGAGAGTAGATCTTGGCGGAGATCTCTCCGGTGGTTACTACATGGCTCCAACGATTTTCGAAGGAAAGAATTCGATGCGAATCTTTCAAGAAGAAATCTTTGGACCCGTTGTTTCTGTTACGCGATTTGATGGCTTCGATGAAGCGATGAAAATCGCAAATGACACACTCTACGGTCTAGGCGCTGGTGTCTGGACACGAGACATGAACACTGGCTACCGTGCAGGTCGAGCAATTCAAGCAGGAAGAGTTTGGACGAATTGCTATCACGACTACGCAGCACACGCCGCTTTTGGTGGTTATAAGTCTTCAGGTATTGGGCGCGAGACTCACAAGATGATGCTCGATCATTATCAGCAGACAAAGAATTTATTGGTTTCTTACTCTCCGAAGAAGCTTGGATTCTTTTAACCACTAATCGGATACACGGAGGTTGTCGCGTGAAGCAACGGCCTCCGTGTTTTCGTGTCCGGAGTAGGATGAAACCATGAATTTTCCTTCTCGTGTAGATGTCACCGAGGAAGCATGCGTTCTATTGAGAAAACTGTATGCAATACATGGACCACTCATGTTTCATCAATCAGGTGGCTGTTGTGATGGATCATCTCCGATGTGTTATTTAGCTGGTGAATTTCGCGTAGGTGGATCTGATGTTTTCTTGGGAGAACTTATAGTGGAAGAAATCCCCGAACCAATTAAGGTTTGGATCTCGTTGGCACAATTTGAATATTGGAAGCACACACATTTAACAATTGATGTTGTTGCTGGCCGAGGTGGCGGTTTTTCACTTGAGGCTCCAGAAGGTTTTAGGTTTTTAATTAGGTCACGTCTATTTACCGACGATGAATGGGCACTTCTGGAACACGAACCAATGCTTACAGGGGCTACCCCTCATTGAAATGTGATGTAAGTCTGTAACGCCATTTTTCTCTTAACTCGCAATCTCTCTGCCGATAACCTGCTCATATGGAGAGTAAAAATAGCCTGCCACAGATAATTCAAGGTGGCATGGGTATCGCAATTTCATCGTGGCAATTGGCCCGCGCTGTTTCACAAAGTGGACAACTAGGCGTTGTTTCCGGAACTGCAATCGATGCTGTATTCGCAAGGCGTCTACAAAACGGTGATGAAAGCGGAGACCTTAGGCGCGCACTCGCTGCATTTCCAAATCAGACCATTGCAAAACGAGTACTAGATTTATATTTTCAACCTGAAGGCCGCGACCCCGATGAGCCTTATAAATCAACTCCAAAAATTACTATCAATCCAAGCACGCATGCATTGGAGTTGATCGTTATAGCTAATTTTGCGGAAGTTTGGTTGGCTAAAGAAGGACACGATGGACTCATTGGAATTAACTATCTCGAAAAGATTCAGATGGGAACACCTAGTGCTGCGTATGGTGCAATGTTGGCTGGAGTGGATTTTGTATTGATGGGCGCGGGCATCCCCGCAGAAATTCCAGCTCTTCTTAATGATTTAGCAGAGCACAAACCCGCCTCCTTGAAAGTTACGGTAGAAGGAGCAACAAATCCATATAAGACAACATTCTTTCCCAAGACTTTCAGTGGATTGCAATTACCAAATTTAAAGAGACCTAAATTTCTTGCAATCATTTCCGCACATGTTCTTGCTGCTTACCTTGCAAAAGATGAGATAACAAAACCTGACGGTTTCATCATTGAAGGATTTAATGCTGGTGGACATAACGCACCTCCTCGTGGAGCCATGATTTTGGATGATGATGGCCAGCCAATTTTCGGACCCAAAGATGAACCTGATATTGAAAAGGTTGCAAAAATAGGACTCCCTTTCTGGTTGGCTGGAGGCTATTCGACCCCTCAACTCTTAGAGTCCGCTAAAGCACTTGGAGCGATTGGTATTCAAGTGGGCACGCTTTTTTCTTTAGCGAAAGAAACTGGGTTAGCTCCGGATTTACGCCAAGAGGTTTTAGTGCAACTAAAAGAGAAAACTCTCGTAGTGCGCACAGATCCATTTGCATCCCCCACAGGATTTCCATTCAAAGTAGTAACAATTAACAACACAATTTCAGAAAGTGCCACTTACGCGCTAAGACCACGACTTTGCGACCTCGGATACCTACGAGTTCCATTCGAACGCGTACCTGGGGCGCTGGGATACCGGTGTTCTGCTGAGCCAACGCATGTTTACATTCGCAAAGGTGGAGAAGAAAAAGATGCGTTAGGACGTAAGTGTTTATGCAATGGGCTTATGGCCAATATCGATTTAGGGAATTTGCGTGGTGACGGTTACCAAGAACTGCCATTAGTGACGTTGGGATCAGATTTAACAGGTGTAATCGAGCTTCTCAAGCGTTTTCCCAATGGCTGGAGCGCACTTGATGTAATTGATTTTCTTACACAACATAGCAACAACGAGGCAGGGAGCAAGGTGGAGTCATGGGTAAACCAGTAATCCAGTTAGATCAAGTCACAATTCGTTTCGCAGGCGATAGTGGCGATGGAATGCAACTGACCGGTGATCGCTTCACTATGGACACTGCCAGTTTAGGTAATGACCTTTCGACGTTACCCAATTATCCCGCAGAGATTCGAGCCCCTCAAGGAACACTTCTAGGAGTCTCATCTTTCCAATTGCACTTTGCAGATCACCACGTGATGACACCAGGAGATGCACCTGATGTGTTGGTTGCAATGAACCCAGCAGCTCTCAAAGCAAATATTAAAGAGTTGCCACGTGGAGCAACAATTATCGTAGACAAAGATGAATTCACCACCCGCAATCTTGAAAAGGTTGGGTACGTGACGAATCCATTAGAAGATGGATCCCTCGATAGTTATAAAGTTCATGCTGTTGGGTTGACCTCACTGACCGTTGCTGCCCTTAGCCAACTAACGCTTTCTCGCAAAGAGGCAGAGCGCTCAAAAAATATGTTCGCTCTGGGTTTACTGACCTGGATGTATCACCGCCCAACTGAGGCGACAGAGAATTTTCTCACTGCCAAATTCTCAAAAAAGCCTGAGATTCTTGCCGCTAACTTGTTGGCATACAAGACTGGTTGGAATTATGGCGAGACGACAGAAGATTTTGCGGTCTCATATGAGATTGCAAAAGCCACAATGCCTGCAGGTAAATACAGAAACATCAGCGGTAATACTGCAATGGCATATGGCTTAATTGCCGCCTCGCAGCGAAGTGGACTGAAATTATTTCTTGGTTCATATCCCATTACTCCCGCTTCGGACATCTTGCATGAACTTTCCAAACATAAAAAGTTTGGCGTAATCACATTTCAAGCAGAAGATGAAATTGCCGCGGTGGGATCAGCGCTAGGAGCTTCCTATGGTGGAGCCCTTGGTGTTACAACAACATCTGGCCCAGGTATCGCACTCAAAAGTGAAATGATTGGCCTTGGCGTCATGTTGGAACTTCCTCTCGTTATCATCGATGTTCAACGAGGTGGTCCCTCAACAGGTTTGCCAACCAAAACGGAGCAATCAGATTTATTGCAAGTGATGTTTGGCCGAAACGGAGAATCACCTGTTGCGGTCTTAGCCCCTTCACACGCAAGTGACTGTTTTGACATGGCAATCGAAGCCGTTCGTATCGCAACGACTTATCGCGTACCGGTAATTGTTCTTTCCGATGGTTACATAGCCAATGGTTCTGAACCGTGGAAAATTCCTGAAGTTGATTCGCTTCCAGATTTGCACGTTGAATTTGCTAAGTCACAAGAGAATTTCCAACCATACTTACGTGATCCAAAAACTCTTGCCCGTCCTTGGGCGATTCCAGGAACAAAAGGAATCGAACACCGGATTGGCGGTCTTGAAAAGGCTGACAAAACAGGTGCAATTTCCTACGACCCAAACAATCATGACTTCATGGTTCGAACACGAGCTGCAAAAGTGAAGGGCATTGAAGTTCCTGATTTAGTTGTCGATGATCCATCCGGAGATGCCGAAGTACTTGTTCTTGGATGGGGCTCAACATTTGGGCCAATTTCGGCGGCAATTGAGCAATTGCGTGGAAATGGCGAAGTTGTTGCACAAACACACCTTCGCCATCTCAATCCATTCCCTAAAAATCTTGGTGAAGTTCTTAAGAAATATCCCAAAGTGATTGTGCCCGAGATGAACTTGGGCCAGTTGGCAATGTTGCTCCGGTCTGAATTCCTCAAAGATGTCATCGGATTCAATCAAGTCCGTGGATTACCGTTTACTACCGCAGAAATGATGGAGGCAGTTATGAAGGTGCTTCATGTCTGATTTAACGCTTACTAAGAAGGACTTTACTTCAGACCAAGAAGTCAGATGGTGCCCTGGTTGTGGCGATTACTCCATCCTTTCAACGATGCAGGCATACCTGCCCGAAATGGGTGTTCCTCGCGAGAACATCGTCTTTGTTTCGGGAATTGGTTGTTCATCTCGATTTCCTTACTACCTTGAGACATTTGGAATGCATTCGATTCATGGACGTGCCCCAACAATTGCTTCAGGTTTAGCAATTTCCCGACCAGACTTAACTGTCTTTGTCGTTACAGGTGATGGCGATGCACTTTCAATTGGCGGAAACCACTTGATTCATTCTTTGCGTCGCAATGTCAACCTCAAAATATTGCTCTTTAACAACCGTATTTACGGTTTAACTAAAGGCCAATATTCGCCAACAAGTGAGCAAGGAAAGATTACAAAATCCACTCCCCTAGGTTCATTGGATGCTCCATTTAATCCAATCTCTCTAGCACTTGGAGCTGAAGCATCTTTTGTTGCTCGAACCGTAGATAGTGATCGCAAACATTTCACGGATGTCTTGCGTCAAGCATCTGCACACAAAGGTTCTGCTCTTATCGAAATCTTCCAAAATTGCCCAATCTTCAATGATGGAGCATTCGATTCAGTGAAGGACTCAACTAGTAAAGGCGCTGCGCTTTTACAGATGGTCCATGGGCAACCAATTAAATCTGACACTCACGGTCTCATTCATGAAGGAGCATCGCTCAAAGTTGTCGAGCTTTCCTCAGTGTCTGAAGACCAACTTGTCATTCATGATGCACATAATGCAGATCCCTCTTATGCATTTGCGCTATCACGATTGTCAGCATCGGCCTTAGACCATGTTCCTGTTGGAGTTTTCCGCGATGTTGAACGCTCTGAATACGGCTCACAAGTCAATAATCAGATTGCCGACATCATTGCCAAACAAGGTGCAGGAGATCTGAAAACACTTCTTGAAAGTGGCGACACCTGGGTGGTAGAGAAATAAGGGTTTACAACTAGGAGAGCCCGAGTAGGGGTTATTTAATAAATACGAACTACTCGGCCTCCGAAATACCACTCTGTAAAGAACACAGTTCCATTTGGAGCAACGCAAACTCCGTGTGGGCTATTGACTGCCCCATCACGCACATCGGGAGCCACGGTCTCGCCATCTATTATTTGATTCGGCCAACCTTCACCGCGTTCGGGTTTAATGCTGGGTACGAGAATCTCAACTTTACCTTCAAGATCTATAGAAAGCATTGCACCATAAAGGTCAGTGACAATAAGAAGATCGTTGCGAATTGCAATTGATGATGGACCAATCATGGAATCAGAGCTGACTGATTTAACATATTCTCCATCAAGTGTGAAAAAAACCATCCGCTTATTTCGTCGGTCAGCGATTGCTACAAGAGGTTCAGGCCCACGAGTATCGATTGCAATTCCGTGAGGGCAATTGAAAACCATAGACGTTGTCGATCCGTCAAAAGTTTGGGAACTTCCATCGGGACGAATGCGGTGAACTAAACTTTCTCCGTAGCCATCCCCGATCCAGATATCTCCCTTATAAGGTCCTTCTACTGCAACAACTGCAAGAGTTGTTGGCTTCCATGTCACAACATCACCTTCAGTGGTGTTGGGTCTTAGAATTTTTCGAAGTATTTTACCTTTGCGATTGACAAGTAGTAATTGCGCTGGAGTATTAGCACCTGGATCGCAAATCCAGAAAGAATCTTCATCGGAGTTCTGAAGAACAGTTATGCCATGTAGAACAGCGGCATCGACTTCGACTTTCTTATAGGTTCCATCTTCGGGATTCAAAACAATAAATGCGCGCCCACCAGGGGATTCAAAAACTATATGCCCGTCGCTAAAGATTCCAATTCCAGAGTGCATCCATCCATTTTTTGGATCACCGCTAAAGAGTGTTTTCCAATTGACATCTTTTTCGATGGAGCTCATGGCTAATAACCTTTCGCAGTTCTTTAGGCGACGCTAGTGGAAAAGGCTATATGTTCCGCCAAAACCCAAGACTGGAACAACTATTGGTGGCGGGTGAAGGATTTGAACCTTCGAAGGCAGAGCCGGGGGATTTACAGTCCCCTCCCATTGGCCGCTCGGGCAACCCGCCTGGGTCGAACAGAACTTGCGGCAATTATGGAACTTGCGAGGTGAAAGGATACCGTAGGCAGGTAGGCGCAAATACCGCCTTTTATCGCGCGAAAGAGGGCCGAAGAAATGGCATCAGATAGTAGTTTTGACGTGGTTTCCAAGATCGACCGAATGGAATTAGATAACGCGGTTAATCAAGCAATCCGTGAAATTGATACTCGATTTGATTTCAAAAATACGGGGGCCAAACTAGAACTTGAAGGTGAAAAGATTTCGATCGAAGCCGGAACAGAAGAGCGTGCCAAAGCAACTCTGGATGTTTTTAAAGATAAGTTAGTGAAACGTGGTGTTTCTCTTAAGCATATTGATCCTGCAGAACCTGCACTGAGTGGAAAGATTTACAAAATTTCGTGCCCGCTTAAAGAGGGCATCTCAACAGAAAATGCCAAAAAAGTTGCAAAGTTTTTACGTGATGAGGGTCCTAAATCAATTAAGACTCAGATTCAAGGCGATGAATTACGTGTTACGAGTAAAAGCCGAGATGACTTACAAGCGGCTATAGCTATGATTAAAGATGCTAAATGGGAATTCGCAGTGCAATTTACGAATTACCGGTGACCTTGAATTACTAACAAAGCCTCTCAAACTAAAGGTCTGATTTTTGGTGTTACTACATGCATTATTTGGGGCCTGCTGCCTGTTTATTGGGATTTTCTAGAAAACGCTTCATCTTTTGAAATCGTTGCAAACCGAGGTATTTGGTCACTTGTCCTATGCATTCTCATTCTTGGACTTCAAAAGAATCTGCGGAAAACTTTTGCAGTTTTTCGTCAGCCCCGCAACATCGCAATTCTTGCTCTGACTTCTGGGTTGCTCACAATTAACTGGACTGTTTATATATGGTCTGTCAGCGTGAATAAAGTTGTTGAAGCATCTTTGGGTTATTACATCACTCCACTAGTAAGTGTTGCTTTTGGGGTAATTATCTTGAGAGAGAAAATGCACAAATTGCAGTGGGTTGCAGTGCTTCTTGCTTTCATCGGCGTCTTGGTTTTGACTTTCGAATACGGCTCATTGCCCTGGATCGCACTGGCATTAGCCATTTCTTGGGGCGCATATAGCTTGCTTAAAAAATCATTGAATTATCCCCCGCTAGAGGGAATTTCTATTGAAACTACCATCGCGCTATTGCCAAGCCTGGTTTTCATGATTATGTTGGAATCACAAGGTAGGGCGCAGTTGGGGCATCATCTTCTTTACACAATTCTCTTAGTTGGCGCTGGTTTGATGACTGTCGTGCCCCTACTGTTATTCAATGAGGCAATGATTCGCTTACCACTGACAATTTCAGGGCTTCTTCAATACCTCACTCCAACAATTATGTTCTTGGTTGGAACTGTAATTAATCATGAACCCATGCCGAAAGGCAAGATCGTCGGATTTTGCTTTATCTGGGTAGCACTGGTCTTTCTCGGAAGTGATCTAGTTAAATCAAACCGAGCTTCCACTAGCGCTGTTTAATACCAGAGCGCGCCCTGCTTCAAGGCGTGCTACAGGAACGCGGAATGGCGAACAAGAAACGTAATCAAGTCCAAGTTCATGGAAGAAGTGAATACTGCGTGGATCGCCACCGTGTTCACCACAAACTCCAAGTTTGAAATCAGGACGTAATCCACGTGCTTGTTCTACAGCGGTTCGAACAAGAATTCCAACACCTGCCTGATCCAGTGATTCAAATGGATTGAATGGCAATAGTTCTAGATCCAAATAACGAGGTAAAAAAGTAGATTCGACATCGTCACGACTAAATGCCCACGTTAATTGTGTGAGGTCATTTGTTCCAAATGAGAAAAAGTCTGCGTAATGACCCATGCGTCCTGCAGTTATTGCAGCGCGCGGTGTTTCGATCATTGTGCCGATTGGAATATCAATGCTATGACCAGTCGATGCGAAAGTAAGTTTAATTTCTTCTTCTAGCGTCTCACGCAAATACAACAGTTCTCGTTGAGTTGAAACCAGTGGAATCATTACCTCTGGTTTTGGATCATGGCCAAGTTTGCGAACTTCTAGATACGCGTGAACAAGTGCACGAACCTGCATTTTGTAGAGCTCTGGAATCAAGATTCCGAGGCGCACACCTCGAAGACCCAACATTGGGTTGGATTCATGCAATCGATTTACTGCTGCAAATATGGCTGCATCGCGTGCTGGAATTTCTTCGCCAAGTGCTTCTGCGCGCGCCATTTCTGCGCTGAGTTTGGCAAGTGGTGGTAAGAATTCGTGAAGTGGTGGATCAAGTAAGCGAATTGTCACTGGCAAGCCAGACATCGCCATCATGATGCCGACGAAATCTCCACGTTGTAGTGGTTCCATTTCGGCAATAACTCCGCGTTGTACATCTTCATTCTCAGCAAGAACAAGTCGTTCAACAAATGCGCGTCGAGGTCCAAGGAACATATGTTCTGTGCGACATAGTCCAACACCTTCTGCTCCAAGAATGCGCGCCCGTACTGCATCCTCTGGCGTATCGGCATTGGTACGAACCTTAAGTGTGCGAATGGAATCTGCATAACAAAGAATGCGATCTACCGCTTTTACAACCGGTGATGCTTCATCACTAGAAGCGGCAAGGCGACCTTCAAGATATGACGTTACAGGCGATGCAATAACAGGAATTGTGCCCTGGTAAACATTTCCAGTTGTACCATCGATGGAAATTGTTTCACCCTCATAAATAGTAAGACTTCCGACAGTAAATAAAGATGCGCGCTCATCAACAGAGATGGCATCGGTTCCACAGACTGCAGTCTTACCCATTCCTCGAGCTACAACTGCTGCGTGAGAAGTTTTGCCACCACGACTAGTCAAAATACCTTCAGAGGCGACCATGCCTACAAGATCATCAGGACTTGTTTCGCGACGAACGAGAATGACTTTTTTCCCACCGCGAGCCAAATCAAATGCTCGACGAGAATCAAATACAACTTCACCAACGGCTGCACCAGGTGATGCTGGAATGCCTGTAGCAATTGGCTTTATAGAACCGGCAAGATCAAACTGAGGGAACATGAGTTGAACTAATTGATCTCCCGATGTGCGAACAAGTGCTTCATCCATCGTGATTTTGCCTTCGTCCACCAACTGGGTTGCGATTCTAAAAGCCGCCTCTGCCGTGCGCTTTCCTACACGAGTTTGAAGAATCCATAACTTACCTTTTTCAACTGTGAATTCGATATCGCAAAGGTCGCGGTAGTGGTCTTCTAGCAAAGTCATCATTCGATCGAGTTCGGCATAGACCTTCGGGGCTTTCTCATTGAATTCGGCTAATGACATTGTGTTTCTAATACCAGCTACAACATCCTCGCCTTGCGCACGCTCAAGATAATCACCATAACTGCCTTGTTCACCCGTTGCAGGATCGCGCGTAAAAGCAACACCAGTTCCTGAATCGTCACTAAGGTTTCCAAAAACCATTGATTGAATATTTACAGCAGTTCCTAAATCAGAAGGAATGCGCTCACGACGACGATAAAGTTGTGCGCGCTCTGAGTTCCATGAATGGAATACCGCTTCAACAGATTTCATCAAATGCTCGCGTGGGTCTACTGGAAAAGTTTTACCTGTTAGAGCTTCAATCTCTTTCTTATATCCATCCGCTAGCGCTTTAAGTCCTTCGACATCTAACTCTTGAATGCTTGATACATTAAACGTTGCCAGCACGCGACTTTCGATTTTATGGAAGTCTGCTGGTGGTACATCGCAAACAATACGTCCGTACATATCAATGAATCGGCGATAAGAATCCCAGGCAAATTTAGGGTTACCTGTCTGCACTGCCATCTGCTCTGCAACTTCTGGTGTCATACCTACGTTGAGAACTGTTTCCATCATTCCCGGCATAGAGAATTTCGCACCCGAACGAACTGAAACCAAAAGAGGTTTCTTGGGATTGCCGAATTCTTTATCTAAACTTTTTTCTAAATCTTTAAGCGAACTTTCAATTTCACCTTTAAGTCCTTTAGGAATATCTCCTGTTGAAAGAAACTCACGGCACGCCTCTGTTGTAATTGTAAATCCTGGGGGAACCGGTAGTCCGATGCGCACCATCTCAGCCAAGTTCGCGCCTTTGCCACCTAATAAATCAGATTGACTGCGATCACCGAATGAAAACGGATAAATTAATTGGCCCGACATCGAGATCCCATCTACCGAGTTGATGTTTAAAGAATCGTAGTGGAACGATAGTGCCAGTTGAGATGCATTTTTTACGCTTCAGTGTGAGCGTTCGACCACGGTGTCACATAGTGAGAACAGGGCACCGGTGGCATCGCACATAGGTAGGGGCCCTAGGGCTTGACGAGCTTTTTGGGCCACTTCAAATAGTTGCGCTCGTGATTCATCGAGTGCTGGATGCTTACGGAGGGCTCGTAGCACTTGCTTTACGACCCTTTCAGAGCTTATGGGGGCCTTTAAAAGCTTTCGCAAATCGCTATCACCACGGGCTTTTGATTTAAGAACGTTAAGGGTCACCAATGTAGGAACGCCTTCTCGCAAGTCTGTTCCAGGAGTTTTTCCAGAAAGTTCCGAATCACTGGCGACATCAATGACGTCATCGGCCAATTGAAATGCAATCCCCATCTGCTCACCAAAAGTTGTCACCGTTTCAACAATATGAGAGTTTGCCCCTGACAACATTGCGCCGAATCTGGCACTTGTTGCAATTAATGAACCGGTTTTATCTCTGACTACTTGGAGGTAATGCTCAATGGCATCTTCACCTTTTTGTGGCCCCTGTGTTTCCATAATTTGACCAATAACTAATCGCTCAAAAGTTCGCGCTTGCAATCTAACGGCTTCGGGTCCAAGGTCTGCTAACAAATCTGATGCTTTGGCGAAAAGATAATCGCCAGTCAAAATTGCAACAGTATTTCCCCATCTAGCATTGGCGCTTTTAACTCCGCGACGAAGAGGTGCTTCATCCATAACGTCATCGTGATACAAAGTTGCCAAATGTGTAAGTTCACAGACAACGGCTGCAGGAATTACTCCGTGCCTTGTTGGATCGCCTAGGTGAGAAGTAATGAGAGTAAGAAGTGGTCGTAATCTCTTTCCACCAGCTGCAACTAAATGGTGTGAAGTTTCCTCTACTAAAGGGTAGTCGCCCTCAATATGAGAATTAAGAAGTTGTTCAACTTTGAGCATTCCACTAGTTAAATCGGCCTCAAGTTCACCGGAAATATCCGGTATACCAAACCCGGACATTAGCGAATAAAGGTCGCGAGGGAATTAATAAAGTTAAGAAGTGGAGCTGGATAGACACCCAAAAAGACTGTGATCACAGAGGTAATTATGAGGGTAGAGCGAGTCAAAATGGAAGGAATAATCACGCTAGTTCCATCATCTGCTGCATCTTTAAAGAACATCACAACAATTACGCGCATATAGAAGTATGCGGCGATAGCGCTTGATAGAACTCCAACGATAACAATTGCCTTATTTCCACTTTCGTAGGCGGCAGAAAATATGGAGAATTTTCCAATAAATCCACTGGTCAAAGGAATTCCTGCAAAGGCCAACAAGAAACCGGCAAAGAGGGTGGCAGCAAATGGTGAGCGCTTTGCAAGACCAGCCCATTTATTTAAATCTGTGACTTCACCAGATGAGTCTCGTACTAAAGTGACAACTCCAAATGCGCCAACAGTGGCAACGCCGTATGCAAATAAATAAAAGATTGAAGCGTCAAGACCATTTTTGTTGAGAGCAATAACACCAGCTAACAAGAAACCTGCGTGTGCAATTGATGAATAAGCCAACATGCGCTTGACATCTCGCTGAGCAATAGCGACAACAGAACCAAAAAGCATCGTGATGATTGCAATGATTGACATCATTGGACGCCAATCCCAGTTGGCATTTGCAAGTGCTGTGTAGAAAATTCTTAACATTGCACCAAATGCTGCAATTTTTGTAACTGCTGCCATAAATGCAGTTATCGGAGTGGGTGCTCCTTGATAAACATCTGGTGTCCATGCATGAAATGGAACTGCACCAACTTTAAATAACAGTCCTACTGATAGGAATGCGATCCCCATCAGCAAGAAGACGTCGTTACCGCTTCCACCCACTACTGCCGAACGAATTCCAGCAAGTGAAACTGAACCTGAATACCCATAAAGATAGGCAGCTCCAAAGAGGAAGAAGGCGGATGAGAAAGCCCCAAGCAAGAAATATTTAAGTGCCGCTTCCTGTGACATAAGTCTGCGACGACGAGAAAGACCTGCCATTAAATACAACGGCAAAGAAAGCATTTCAAGGGCAACAAATAAGGTAATTAAGTCATTTGATGCGGGGAACAAGAGCATTCCAGCAACGGCAAAGAGTGTCAGTGGGAAAACTTCTGTCAATTTCTCGCCACTTTGAAGTGAATCACGCTCTTCCGGTGAACCAGGTACAGCTGCTGCAAGTACCGTGAAATGTTCGTTATCTGCAATCAGCGCAACGGCAAGTATTGAAATCAACAAAATAGAGCCTTGCATTAATACAGTGGCTCCATCTATTGCAACTGAGCCCATAGCGGCCGACAACGAACTCTCGTGGCGAATGCGCCAGAGTTGAATCAGAGCAAGGATTAACGAACCGAAAGTTATGCATAACTGTGCGATAGGTCGGACTTTGTAAGATAAAAATGCCTCGATTAAGACTCCAATAATTGCCCCGCCAAGAACAACCAAAATTGGTGATAGTTGAGAGTAAGAAAGATTTGGGAGAATAAAGTCAGACATTTACTTACCAGCCTTTGGATCGATTTGAGCAAGTGGGTCGGTAAATCCAGCTTGCGTTATGATGTGTGTCGATGCCGGGTTAATAATGTTAAGAAGTGGTGCTGGATAGAAACCAAGGCCAATAATGAGAGCAATCACTGGTGCTATTGCAATTTTTTCTCGCAAGTTGAGGTCAGAAAGCGCTTCATTACCAGGCATTGTCGGTCCGTGGAGAGCGCGCTGTACTGGAATTAAAATATACAAAGCAGCAAGGACGATTCCAAAAGTTCCAATAATTGCGGCAACTGGATAGCGAGTGTACGTACCCACTAAGACTAAGAATTCACTCACAAAACTTGATAGACCTGGCAACGCCAAACTCGACATGCCAGCGAAAAAGAATGTCCATGCCATTACTGGAGTGACTCTTTGGAGGCCTCCAAAGTCTGAAATCTTTGATGATCCTCGACGAGACATCATCCATCCGCCGACAATAAAGAGTGCTGCAGTGGAGAAACCGTGATTAAACATATACAAGGTTGCACCTGAGAGGCCTTGCGAAGTCATTGCGAAAATTCCCATGGTGATAAAACCGAAGTGTGAAATAGAGGTAAATGCAATGAGTCGCTTCAAATCTTTTTGGCCGATGGCAAGAAATGCGCCGTAGATAATTGAAATGACCGCTAGAACTAAAATCAGAGGTGTGAATGTTTTAGAAGCATCAGGGAATAACGTTAGGCAGTAGCGGATCATTCCGAAAGTTCCGACTTTATCCAATATACCCAAGAGCAGAACTGATGTTCCTGGAGTCGCAGATTGCGCAGCATCTGGCAACCATGTATGAAGCGGCCAGAGTGGAGCTTTGATTGCAAAAGCAATAAAGAATCCAAGGAAGAGCAAGTTCTGAGTGGTTGAACTCATCTGAAGTTGAGAGAGAGAATTGATATTAAATGTATGCCCACCTTGTTCGCCAGATAGAACATAGAGCCCAATTATTGAGGCGAGCATGAGCAATCCACCAAAGAGTGAATAGATAAGAAACTTCACTGCCGCGGCATTTCGTTGCCCGGTGCCATATCCCCCAATAAGGAAATAGACGGGAATGAGCATTGCTTCAAAGAAGACATAAAAGAGGAACAAATCATTTGCGCTAAAGACTCCAATAATCATGGTCTCTAGAACCAAAATTAGAATATAGAACGTCTTTGCACTCCATCGACCACCGCTGGATTCATTCCACCCTGAAAGCACGACAATTGGCGCGAGCAAGACGGAAAGTAGAATCAATACAAGAGCAACGCCATCGACACCAACTGAATAATTAATTCCAAAAGTTGGAATCCAAGAATGCGTCTCAACAAATTGTAAATCAGTTTGACCTCGATCAAACCTAATCGCCATCACAATCACACCTACTGCAACAAGAAGTGTTGTTGCAAGTGTCATCTGTTTTGCCATAAGAGTTTTAGCTGTTGGTAGCGCAGAAATTAACAGAGCACCGATAAGAGGCAGGAGCAAAAGAGAAGTCAGCATGTTCATAGCGTCACCACCCAAATCGTGGCAACTAACGCAATAGCGCCGGCCAGAATCCACATCGCATAACTTCGAACAAATCCGGTTTGGGTTGTTCGTAAAATGTTTCCTGCTCCTATTGCAATGCGTCCAATTCCACGGACTGCACCATCGATCAAAGTTGTATCTGTAGTTTGCAAGCCACGAGTTATCGATTGGCCAGGACGCATAAAGACTACTTCGTTAAAGTCATCTTGGAGTAGGTCACGTCGGGCAATTTTTGTAAAGACGCTGACTTCTGTTGGGGCAACTTGTGGCACCTCATTGAGAAGATATTTGATGATCGCAAATCCAACTCCAAGGGCAACGAGAACCAGAGCTAAAACAGATACAACAGCAGGACTTAGAAGTTCTGCCTCATGCATTGAATGGCCACCAACAACTGGTTCCAGCCAATTCTTTAATGAATCTCCGCGACTGAAGAAAAATCCTGATGCGACAGAACCAAGAGCAAGCAAAACCATTGGGGCCCACATGAGAAATGGTGATTCATGAGGGTGGGCTTTGTCATCCCATCGCTTGCTTCCGGCGAAAGTAAGGATTACAACGCGAGTCATATAGAAGGCGGTAATCATGGCACCAAGAAGTGCTGCAGAACCAAGAGTTATTCCTTTTATTCCGCCAGCATTAAAGGCAACTTCGATAATTTTATCTTTCGAGTAGAAACCGGCAAAGGGTGGAACTCCGATGATTGCTAAATATCCAAGACCAAATGTTGCAAAGGTAATCGGCATGAACTTACGTAAGCCGCCATAACGACGCATGTTAACTTCATCGTTCATGCCGTGCATGACTGAACCTGCACCCAAGAACATTCCAGCTTTGAAGAATCCGTGTGTTAGTAAATGCATGATTGCAAAGGCATAACCAGCTGGACCAAGGCCAGCACCTAAGACCATATAGCCAATTTGAGACATCGTGGAGGCGGCCAAAGCTTTCTTAATGTCATCTTTTGCCATACCAATAATGGCACCAAAGAGAAGCGTTATTACTCCAATAACTGCAACTGCCAATTGCGCGTTAGGTGCTAAATCGAAAATAAAATTTGACCTAGTTATTAAATAAACTCCAGCCGTAACCATTGTTGCCGCATGAATGAGGGCTGAAACTGGAGTTGGTCCAGCCATCGCATCCCCAAGCCAAGCTTGTAATGGGAACTGTGCTGATTTTCCTGTTGCTGCAACGAGCAACATAATTCCAATAGCCGTGAGCGCTCCGGTTGATGCATGGCTGGCATGCTCTTTAACACCCTCAAAAGAGACAGTTCCTAGAGTTGCAAATGCAATCATGATCGCAATGGAGAGTCCCATATCGCCAACGCGGTTAGCTACGAAAGCCTTCTTTGCTGCAGTGGCATACGTTGGTTTTTGATTCCAAAAACCAATGAGCAAATATGAAGCAAGGCCAACACCTTCCCAACCAACATAAAGATTGAGATAAGAATCGCCAAGAACCAGAAGAAGCATTGCTGCAATAAAGAAGTTTAAATAAGCAAAAAAGCGTCTGCGGTCTAAGTCATGCGACATATAAGCGATGGAATAAACGTGAATCAATGTACCCACGCCAGTAATAAGCAGAACGAAACAGATAGAGAGTTGATCAAGTAGTAGCCCAGCATCTACCTGGAATGAACCTACCGAGATCCAATTAAAGAGTTTCTGCGTCATCGCACGTTCGCCATCTGAATTTCCAAGCATTTGTATAAAGAGGGAGACCCCTACAGCGAATGAACCAGCCGACATCAAAGTTCCAAAAATATGTCCCCATCGATCAGAGCGACGGCCCGCCAATAATAGAACTGCAGCTCCAAGGAGAGGTAAGGCGATGAGATAGACCAGTGAATTATTTGTCACGATATCAGCGTTTCAACAAACTAGCATCATCAACTGATGCTGATCGACGTGAGCGATAAATCGTAACGATAATTGCTAACCCGACAACTACCTCGCACGCTGCGACAACCATCGTAAAAAATGCCACTACTTGGCCATCAAGATTTCCATTGATTCGAGCAAAAGTTACGAATGCCAAGTTACATGCGTTAAGCATTAATTCAACGCACATGAAAACTACAATTGCATTTCGGCGAACTACAACGCCTACGGCTCCAATAGTGAAAAGAAGCGCAGAAATGTAAAGGTAGTTTGCTGGATTCATTACTTCTCCTCGCTTTCGCTAGCACCAAGTTGGAACGGACGAGAATCAATAACATCACCACGGGCTTTCAAAGTTGCAGAAATTGACGCCTCGGCAGCACTTCCATCTGGCAATAGCGCAGGCACATCAACTGCGTTGTGTAATGCATAAACACCTGGTCCAGGAAGACCTGCAGCTTTAGCCAATGAAGTTCCACGAAAACGAGCGGTTGCAAGATCGCGTTGTGTTGGGCGTTGAATAAGTCGGTGGTTATGAGCTAAAACCATTGCTCCAAGTGCTGCAGTAATGAGTAGCGCTGAAACGACTTCAAATGCCCAGACATATTTGGAAAATAAGAGCCCAGCCAGTGCTTGAACATTTCCACTGGAATTAGCATCGGTAAGCCCAACAAAGCTGCGACCAATAGTTGCATGTCCGATGAGTGAAACCAGCAATCCACCAAGACCAAGAGCTGCAACAATCGCGATTGGGCGAAGTCCTTTAATCGTTTCAGTTAATGATTCTGAAGATTCAACACCAACTAACATAAGAATAAATAAGAAGAGCATCATTACTGCCCCGGTATATACAACAACTTGGACTATGCCAAGAAATGCTGCATCTTGGGCAATGTAGAAAATTGCGAGTGAAATCATTATCCACGCAAGCAAAATTGCCGAATGCACAGCTTTTTTTACCATAAGCATCGTCAACGCCGATAAAACTGCAAGCGGGCCAAGTACCCAAAACAAAACAGCCTCTGGGGTTTGAGTGCGACCCATATCTATCACTTGCTGCATCATGGTTTTTCCTGTGACGGGTGAGCGCCAAGCACGTCACCCTTGTAGTAATTACTGTCGTCCATATCTGGATACATTGGATGAGGTGGCATCAACATTCCTTGACGAAGAGGCGCGAGAAGATCTTGCTTTTCGTAAATCAAGCTCGCGCGCGACTCGTCTGCTAATTCAAACTCATTTGTCATTGTTAGTGCACGGGTCGGACAAGCTTCAATACATAAACCACAGAAAACGCAACGCAAATAATTGATTTGATATACCTTGCCGTAGCGCTCCCCGGGAGACATTCTGTTCTCTTCTGTGTTCTCTGCGCCTTCCACATAAATTGCATCAGCTGGACATGCCCAAGCACAAAGTTCGCACCCGATGCATTTCTCAAGTCCATCTTCATATCGGTTGAGCTGGTGGCGACCATGAAAGCGAGGTGCGGTGCCTTCTAATTCTTCTGGGTACTGAACTGTGTTAACTTTTTTAAACATCGTAATAAAAGTGACCCAGAATCCCTTTAATTGGTTGCCAAAACTTGCTGGTCCATCATTTTTTACAGGAGTTGATTGAACAGCTTCGAGTCCTAAGTCGCGTCGGAATGACTCGACCGGATGATCATGATTTTCAGCCACGTTGCTCCTCCGTTACTTTTGATGGGATCTGAGGAACTGCAAATGTAGGGGCAGATGGTTCGATGTAAGTTCTCTTTGCCTTCTTCTTCGAGGCTTCGTAAGCGAGGTTAATAACTAGTACGAGAGCAATAATTACAAATGAAGCCGCAAGGACTGTAATTCGTGATGCGCCTCGCAATGACAGAACTCGAAGTGTAGAAACAACCATAATCCAGAACAAACTCACTGGAATGAGAACTTTCCAACCAAATTTCATGAATTGGTCGTATCTCATTCTTGGCAAAGTTCCACGGAGCCAAACAAAGATAAAGAAGAAAAGTGAAATCTTTCCTAAGAACCAAACGATTGTGAACCAACCGCCTAACCATTGTTCTGTGAAAGTTAAGCCTGGAAGTGCGTGATATCCGCCAAGGAAGAGTGTTGTAGCTAGAGCAGATACTCCGACAATATTGACATATTCAGCCAGAAAGAAGAGTGCAAACTTCAATGACGAATACTCTGTATGGAAGCCACCAACGAGCTCACCTTCTGCTTCTGCTAAATCAAATGGCGCACGGTTAGTTTCTCCAACCATAGAAATTACAAAAATAACAAAGGATGGGAAGAGAACTACGGCGTACCACCATTTTTGCTGTGCCGCGACGATGTCAGAAGTAGACATGGACCCTGCATAAATAAATACAGCAACAAGTGAAAGGCCCATAGCAATTTCGTAGGAGATCACTTGTGCACTGGAACGCAGTCCACCTAATAGTGGGTATGTCGATCCAGATGACCAACCCGCTAAAACAATTCCATAAACACCAACAGAGGCAATTGCGAGTACATATAAAACGCCTACTGGAATGTCAGTTAATTGCATCGCAGTCTTATGTCCAAAGAGATTCACTTCTCCCGTCATTGGCATAACTGCAAAAGCCATAAAACAGGTAGTAGCACTGATAATCGGAGCAAGTACGAATACAACTACGTCAGCGGCAGCTGGAATTAAATCCTCTTTAAGGGCAAGTTTTACTCCATCGGCTAAAGATTGCACTAAGCCAAAAGGACCAACCCGGTTTGGACCAATGCGCTGTTGCATGCGGGCTACGAGGCGTCGTTCTGCCCAAATACATATCAAAGTTGCAAGAACACAAATAACGAATACAAGTACGCCTTTGACAAGTATTAGCCAACCTGGATCGTGGCCAATGAGTTCTGCTGTTTTCATTATGCCTTCCCAACTTTTACTAGCGTGCCACTTGCGCTACCAAGTGTTTCCAAAAGATGAGCACCGCTTGATTTACGAGGCAACCACACTGCATCATTGTGAATATTTTCAACGAGAACTGGGAGAACGATAGAACCTTGTGAATTAGAAACTTTAACGCTCTCTCCATCAACTACACCAAGTGCACTTGCACGATTAGGTGAAATGACCACAACGCTCTTTCGGGCAGTACCAGCCAAATTAACTTCGCCTTCTTGTAGCGAACCGTCATCAAGCAAACGTCGCCATGAAGTAAGGATTGCTTCGTCACTACCAATTGAAATGCTCTTGGAGTTTGATGGAGTAAATTTGGCGCGAGCGCCATCCCATTTAGCAAGGGATCCCAGTTCTTTAGATGCAGATTTTACTGAATTAAGTGAAATTGATTTACCCATTGCATCGGCCAACATTGAAAGAATTCGAACGTCGCTTCGATGCAAAGATCCTTCAACTGCTGCTTCAAATAAACGTGCGCGACCTTCCCAGTTCATGAATGAACCAGATTTTTCGGTAACAGCAGCAACTGGAAAAACCACATTTGCGCGAGCAGTTACCGCACTTGGACGGATTTCAAAACTGACAACGAAAGCGCGATCTAAAGCAGCAAGCGCATCGCCACTTAAGGAACCATCGTGAGGATCAACGCCACCAACGACAAGTGCATCAAGTTGACCAGATTTTGCGGAGGCGAATATTTGATCAGTGCTCATTCCGGCACTTGAAGGAAGTGAATCAACACCCCATGCTGTTGCAACATCCACACGAGCTGCTGGATCAGATACCGGTCGGCCACCTGGCAATAGATTTCCGATTGCTCCGGTTGCTATCGCACCGCACTCTCCAGCTCGTCGAGGAATCCAACCAATTTTTGCGCTAGAGCGATCAGCAAGTGCAACAACGGCTGAAAGCATGCCAGTGCTTTCACATGCCCGTTCTCCTACAAGAATTACCGATTTAGAAGTCAACTCAATTTTTGTAATTGCTTCAGCTTCGCTACCTGGTGCTACAGAAATAAAGGTAGCTTTCAATTTTTCGTTACCAATTGAAAGTTTAGTTGCGACTGCACTCACCTTAAGTGAGCGCTTCTTAACATGCTTTAAAATGCGTAAGAAAACAATTGGTGATTCTTCTTCTGGTTCAAAACCTACCAGCAGTACATGATCGGCACGATCAATGTCTCGGTAAGTGGTTGGAATTCCGACAACATGAGAGGCAAGGAACTCTCGTTCTTCATCGCTAGAAACGCGCGAGCGAAAATCTATATCGTTTGTACTTAAAGCCACTCGAGCAAATTTGCTGTATCCGTAAGCATCCTCAACAGTTGCTCGTCCACCAACTAAAACTCCAGCACGTGCATTCTTTAGACCCATTGCGGCCACTGCAATTGCTTCTGGCCATGAAGCTTCACGCAATTCACCTGTCGCGTCACGGACTAATGGATTTTTGATTCGGTCTAGCGCTGTTACATACTTAAATGCCCAACGGCCTTTATCGCAATTCCACTCTTCATTAACTTCTGCATCATCACCAGCAAGACGACGAAGAGTTTTTCCTCT
>CAMCYO010000006.1 GCA_945884695.1 Streptomyces griseus | reverse complement strand
GGTTCAAGAATCATGACAGGATCTGGATCTTGAATCGAAGCGCGCATCAATGAGTACGCAGCTTGAGCATCACTTGGACATACAACTTTCAAACCAGGAGTTGCTGCAACCCAGTTTTCAAGAGTTTGTGAATGTTGGCAACCGAAGCCAAGACCTGAACCTACAGAGGCGCGCACAACCATCGGCACTGAAAGTTTGCCGTTACTGAGGTAGCGCATTTTTGCAGCTTCTGTTACGAGTTGATCAAGGGCTACTCCAAGAAATTCCATAAACATAATTTCAACAACTGGCTTCATTCCCATAATGGCTGCGCCAACTGCTGCGCCAGTAAATCCCATTTCAGAAATCGGAGTGTCGCGTATTCGCAGTGGGCCAAATTCGGTGAGTAAACCTTCTGAAGTTTTAAATGGACCTTCAGCTTCAGCCACGTCTTCACCAAATAACATGACAGTTGAATCAGCGCGCATTTCATCGGCAAGGGCGCTAACAATTGCCTGCCTAAATCTCATTGGTGTTGTTGTACCCATGTCACTCCCTTTATTTCTCCCCCATGCGCGCGGTCTACCCGCTGGCTGGAATCGTTGCTAGGATATTGGCGTGAGCGCAATCAAGTCAAGAGCCAGTTATGTCATCTAAGACACCTCCAGCCCATTTGCCTCTCTTCGGCGTCAAGGTCTTGGATGCCACTTCAAATATTGCAGGTCCATTTAGTGGAGCGGTCTTGGCAGATCTTGGCGCTGAAGTAATAAAAATTGAAACCCCCAGTGGCGACCCAGCACGTGCCATGGCCCCAATCGATGGTGATCGCTCAGCTTATTTTCATGTGGTCAACCGAAATAAAAGTGCTGTAAGTATCGACCTCAAGTCAAAGCAAGGTCGCGCAAAGTTGGATGAGATGCTTGATGGCTGCGATGTTTTTTTAACTAATTTCCTTCCAGAGAGATTGCAGGCCCTCAATCTGACATCTCAAGAATTGCGGGCAAAAAGGCCACGACTGATTTTTGGAAATCTCTCCTCGTATGGAATTGAAGGGCCGGACGCGGCAGCTCCAGGTTATGACGCAACAGTGCAAGCACGTACCGGAATCATGCATGTCACAGGAGAACCTGATGGAAATCCTGTTCGTGCCGGAGTTTCAGTTTTAGATATTGGTGGCGGAATGTGGCTTGCAATTGGAGTACTCGCAGCCCTTGTAAAACGCGATAGGACTGGCGAAGGAAGTGTTGTAGAAACATCCCTCTTTGAAACAGGTGCGCTCTGGGTGAGTTATCACCTATCTGCAAACCAGCTCACCGGCAAAGCCTCTGTTCGATCTGGAGCAGGACACCCTGCTTTTTCTCCCTACGGACTTTTTACAACATCGGCTGGCACGTTATGTATCGGCGTTGGCAATGACAATATTTTTTCCAAATTGTGTTCGTTAATAAATCGAAAAGATTTGCTCACTGATGCGCGATTTGCAACAAATACTGACCGCGTTGCACATGCATCTGCACTCAAAGGTGAGATAGAAAAGGCGCTTTCAACAAATGATGCGGTGCACTGGGCCCAAGTACTAGGTGGCGGAGGAGTGCCTGCAGATCGAGTTTCATTGCCAGAAGATTTGCGTAACGACCCACAAGCACAAGCAATGGGAATCTTGCTTAATTACCCTGATTCAACAACAAAGGTTGAACAAATTCCAGGACTTCCACTTCGCTTTGATGGTGAGCGGCCACCCATTCGGTTTGCCGCCCCCCACCTAGAAGGATAAATCAATACATTAATTGTCCGCCGGAAATGTTCATGACGGTTCCTGTTATATAACTTGCAGCATCAGAGGCTAGGAAAACAACTCCCCCTGCCAACTCATCAGGAGTTGCCAGACGTCCAATAGGAATCATTGAAACAAATCCTGCCAATGCCTCTGGAGTTTGGTTTCCTGTCATCATCGGAGTATCAACTCCACCAGGGGAAACTGCATTAACGCGAATTCCTTCTGTAGCAAATGAACGAGCAAATCCTTTTGTTAAAGAAACAACTCCGCCTTTACTTGCAGCATAGGCAACCGATCCGCCAAAACCACCTGTCCACCAACCTTGTGAAGTGAAATTGACGATAGAGCCTTTTGTTCCTGCAGCTTTAAATGAATCACGTGCTGCACGGTTTAAGAAAAATGTTCCTTTGAGATTTGTATCAATCTGGAAATCCCAATCATCTTCAGTGACCTCATCAACTGTTGCACGCCGACGCAATACCGCGGCGCAATGTGCCAGTGCTGCCATCGGTGCCATCTTCTGTGCCATTTCAAAAATACCTGCTTGATTAGACAGTACTGATAAATCAATCTCTAATCCTTTATGCCCAGTTCCCGGAAGTGTTGCGATGATGTCATTGAGAGGGGCTCCTGGAATGTCTACCAATAAGACGTGTGATCCAGCTTCGGCAAATGCCTTGACTACCGAGCGACCAATGCCACCTGCTGCACCTGTTACAACAACGCTCTTACCACCTAGCCCACTATCGTTTCGCCACATAAACTTCCCCTTTGCATTAAGTGTGTCCAAAATCAAAATCGAGTTTTGTAAAAGGCTACCCTAACTTTCAATCAAATGTTAGGGTTCCAATTCATATAGCCAGAATCCACGTATCAATAGAGGAGTGAAGTAGATGACATCTCAATCGCAATTATTTGGGATCGAAGGCACTCGAGTGTTTATTACCGGTGGTACTGGCGGTATCGGAACTGGCTTGGTCGGTGGGTTCCTAAACGCTGGAGCGAAAGTATGCGTAGCTGCGCGTTCGGATGAGACCATTGAAGCAACTCGAGCTCAATTTCCAGAATTTAAAGAAAACCTTTCCTTTGTCACATGCGATCTCAATGAAGATAGTTCGGTTCTTAAGTCTGTATCTGACGCACGGGCCAGACTCGGTGCGATTGATATCGCAATTTTGGCACACGGCAATGTTTTTCCAGGACCTGCGCTGGACACAACCCTTGATTCCTGGAACACGCAAATACAAGTAAACCTCACGGCAACTTTCCGAATTGCTCAAGCGGTTGCGCCAGAAATGATTGCACGCAAGCGAGGCAAAATAATCACCATTGCAAGCATGCTCACTTTTCAAGGCGGGCTCAATGCATCAAGTTATGCCGCCAGCAAAGGTGGAGTTGGTCAATTAACAAAAGCACTTTCAAACGAATGGGCACCACACGGCGTGAACGTCAACGCGATTGCTCCTGGTTACATCAAAACAAAACTTAATAAACACGTGTGGCAAGATCCTGAGCGAGCAAAAGGTGTTTTAGCTCGTCTGACAAGTGGACGTTGGGGTGAGCCAAGTGACCTAGTTGGACCAGCACTTTTCTTAGCATCTCCTGCCTCTGATTATTTACATGGCGTCATCTTGCCGGTTGATGGTGGTTGGCTCTCCCGATGAAAATCGGCATTGACACCTACAGTTTTCATCGCTTCTTTGGGGAAACTACTAAGTGGGAAGTCGCAAGTGAAGAACAGTGGACCATCACAGAGTTCTTACAATTTGCAGACAGTAATAAGGTCAAAGTAGTCACCCTAGAGACGTGCTACCTCAAGCCAAAAGATCCAGGACTAGAAAAAGAGTTAAGCCAATGGTTAGCGAAAGATTCAACCCGAGAAATCGCTTTCACGTGGGGACATCCAAATGGATTTGATGGCGGAAAAAAACCAGAGGCCTTAGAAAACGTACTGGATTTTCTCCATCTTTCACACTCTCTTGGTTTGGAACAGATGCGCATCGTCTTGGGAAATCACTGGAACTATGCAACTGCTCCCAAAGAGCGATTCCCTTTACTTACGCCCCTCATCTTAAAAATCCTTGAGGTCGCCACCGAGTACAACATGCGTATCGCAATTGAGAATCATGCCGATTTTCCCGTAAGAACTCTCATGAAATTTATTGAAAGCTTTAATAGCCCTCGTCTTGGTATGTGTTTCGATTTCGGCAACTCCATTCGAGTTGGCGATGATCCAGTCCTTGTATTACAAGATGTTGATGTTAAGAAGATATTTATGGTGCAAGTTAAAGATGTAAGAAAAATGCCTGGGCATGAAGAACCTACAGGCTGGTGGCCAACAGTTCTATACGGAACAGGGGACGCCAACCCAGGCAAATGCCTACAGATTCTCAAATCACATGGTTTCACAGACCCAATAGTTGTAGAACTTTCTAATGTCTTCACAGGACTTACTGAGAAAGAAGTCGCAGTTCAAGCCATTGGTTTCTTGCGTAAGGAATTAGTGGGCTGATTTCACAATTTCGTCAATGAGTTTCCACAATTTTTCATTTGGTTTGTTGCTCACAAAATCTTTAGCTATGTGTGAAATCTCTTCAGTTCTAGACCCTGCCATTGCACTCCATTTTGCGCGAGCCCATGCTTGCTCCTCTGGCAAATCAAGTGCCACACCCGGTGGTGATAGCTGTTCGTAAGAATCTTCTCCTTGTGAAGTCTTTGCGACAATTTTTGCAGCGCCCATTCCAATATCACTTGCTACCACTGTTACAAGCTTTTCAATTTCTGGAGAAAGTGATAGTTGGGTTGGATCCTTAGATACCCAAGCAGATGCAACGGCAGATTTAAGTGTCCACCAACTTCCACCTCGGCTTCCATCAAGTATGGGTGCAATGCCTTGCGCAATATGTACTTCAATGGATTTTAATTCACCTTGTGATCTAGCAGATAACCTCGAAGTAGCTAAAACTGCCGCCTGCGAAAATCCATTTGTTGCAAAGGGTCTGATGCTTGCTGTTGCAACACCGTCAGAAACAATCGCATCTTCCCCAGTAGCGGAATAAAGTTCTAGAACTCCGCGTGATTCGTCCCAGAGTTCATCTATTGATCGAGCATCCGACATTGCAGAAACTAGCCCAAGTGTTGTTGCTGCTGCGCGATTAAACGCTGCTGCACCTTCTCGCTCGCGTGGGGCTTTCGCACTTCCTGCCATATTGGTAATTGCCAAACGCAGTGAGTTCTGATGTTGGGCTGGTGTTAAACCAAGCATCACCGATGCAGCACTTGCTGAAGCAATGGCTCCTGCAGTTGCAGTCACATGCCATTTCATGCGATGGGACACACCGAGAAATTTTCCAATTGATGCCCCTGCTTGATATCCACTAAAGGCTGCATGAATTGCGTTCTTACGCAGCGCCGGATTTTTCATACACAAGGGAAATATTGTTGACCAAACAATTGCACCAAAGTGCGCGCCCAGCGTCCAATCAACATCATCGCGATCTTTACTACTGGCTAGCATCGATAAATAAGCGCCGAACCCAATAGAGCCGTCTTGAGCAAGACCTCGCTCGTCAAGCACATTTCCATCAATCAAAGAAGCTAAGTAATCATTAAGTAAGAGTTCTAGGCGATTTAAGTTGGCCGGAATTTTAACCGGCTGGCTTAGTTTTACTAAAAGGTCATCACCTGCAGACACTTCACAAACCGCCCTCTGAACTAAAGCGGGCAGTAAATTTAGTTTCCATGACAGATTCTCTTTGTGGTTTCCCCTTGAGGACCTCCAGCATAAGGTGAGCTGCTTCTGCACCCATTGCCTTTGCATCTCTATAGACAGAAGAAATTCGCGGTGAGAAAACATCAAATAAGGGCCACTCGTCTAGTGCGACAAATGCTAAATCTTCTCCGATTTTGATACCCAATTCGCTGAGCGCATGCAAAGAGCCAGATGTTGAGCCAATTCCTCCTGCAATTAACGCAGTCGGACGCATCTTTCTTGTCATCAAAGTTCGCGTGTGGACAAATGCATATTCCGAATCAAAACTGCCTAGGGCAAGTAACGTTTCATCAATATCTTTCCCTGCATCGGCAAAAGCCTGCCTAAATCCGCGGATTCGATTGCGAGTTGTATAGACATTTTCAGCCCCGGTAATAAAACTTATTCTCGTGTGCCCTAAATCTAATAAGTGTTTTGTTGCCTTGTAGACCCCATCAAGGTGATCTGTAATAACAGCACTTGCTTGCAAGCCTTTAACTTCGCGATCAAGTAAAACCATTGGGGCTCGTAATGAGATAATTGTTTTCTTCACCGATGGCGAATCTTCTGCAACTAAGGATGCGATTACTCCATCAACCCGGCGTCGACGTAGCAGTAAAAGATTTTTTGATTCAGTTTCGATACTCCCATCAGAATTCATTAAGATCATGGAATACCCATGGCGCCGTAGCTCTTGTTCACATGCTCGCGCAATCAGCGCATAAAGTGGATTTGAAATATCGCGAATGATAAATCCAATAGTTCGTGTGCTTCCGCTACGCAAAGATTGCGCCAATAAATCTGGTTCGTATCCAAGTGCTTCAACTGCTTCTTCAACGCGAGCGCGCATAGCCGGTGATACATCTGGATGACCTGACATCACACGAGAAACACTTGATAGGGCAACTCCTGCCCGAGCAGCAACATCACGAATGGTGATGTTGCCGGTAAATGTTTCCTCTTCCATAGCGCCTGTACCCCTGTTCTTGACAACAATTAGATATGTCGTAGAATGGAACCGATTCCAGAATTTTGGCACATTTCCAGTAAAATTACGAGCGCAGAGGTAGGAAGAGATGGCGAAGATGGATTTAACGATCACGGGTATAGAGACTGAGCAGATTCGCGTGCCACTTGAGCGTACCTACCGAGGCAGTCACTACAAGATGACTCATCGCTCCACGATTATTACCCGCGTTCATACAGCTAGTGGGCTCGTCGGTGAGGCCTATGCCGGAGATGAAGATGCTGGACTAGAAGAAATTGATGGAATCATCCATGACGAAATTGCACCTGTCCTTTTGGGCCAAGATGCTTCAGCTATTGAACTCTGCTGGGAGCTAGCCCGTCCTGCAACATGGAATATCTTGCGCGATCGTCGTTTAGGCCTTGTCGCATGCGCATCCCTAGATGTAACGCTCTGGGATCTCTTTGCTCGCTCCCTTGATGTACCACTATGGAAGTTATGGGGCGGTTACCGCTCAAGCGTTCCCGTTATAACAATTGGTGGCTACTACGGAAGTGACCTGACCATTAAAGAAGAAGTTGAATATCTTCTCAAAGAAGAATTTGCAGGAATGAAATTCAAAATCGGCGGCATGACTCCTGATGAAGATGCAAAACGCTTTAAGGAAGCTCGCAAAGTTGGCGGAGAAACTTTCCGTATCGCAGTCGATGCTAACCAAGGTTACACGCCAGCTGAGGCAATTCGTTTCTCACACCTTGTAGCCGATGACAATCTGCTCTGGTTTGAAGAGCCTTGCCAATGGCAAAATGATCGCCGTGGTATGCGCGATGTTCGCTTCGCTGGTGGAGTTGCTGTGTGCGCCGGACAGAGCGAGTTCTCTGCAGCAGGGTGTCGTGATTTGATGGAACAAGGTTCTATTGATTTCTGTAACTTTGATTCATCATGGTCAGGTGGGCCAACTGAATGGCGCAAAGTTGCTGGCATGGCAACTGTTTACGATGTAAAGATGGCTCACCATGAAGAGGCTCAAGTTGCTGCTCACTTGCTAGCATCCATTCCTCACGGGACCTATCTTGAATACTTCCATCCAAAGCGTGATCCGATTTGGCACAACATCATTGCCAACCGACCAAAACTTAAAGATGGTCGCATTCAACTCAATGATCGCCCAGGACTTGGGTGGGAGTTAGATCAGGATTACATCAAGAAGTATCGCATAAACTCACGCATGACCGAGAAGAAGTAGAGAGCTATAAGTGCTAAATAATCTTTAGCGCTTCTAGCTTTGCTTTTAGGTCATTATCTGAAGGTTCAGTCATATGAGTTCCATCAGGGAACATTATTACTGGAATTGAACGAACTCCCCCATTGATTTCAATCACTTTATCTGAAGCGCTGACATCTGCTTCGACATCGATGATTATGTATTTAACATTTAATGAATCCATAAGCCTTTTAGAGCGTCGACAATCTCCACACCAATCGGCCGAATACATGATGATTTCTTGAGACATGTCCATACTCCTTAGAGGTTGAGGAAATTTTCAAGCCCAAAAGTTAGACCTGAATGAGATGCAACTTCACGTACGCCAAGTAATACTCCTGGCATGAAACCAACGCGATCGAGTGAATCGTGACGAATAGAAAGCGTTTCACCTAGTCCGCCAAATAAAACCTCTTGGTGTGCAACTAATCCACGCAAACGGATAGAGTGAATTGGAACGTGGCCAACAGTGGCCCCGCGCGCGCCAGCTAAAGATTTATTGGTGGCATCGGGCATCTTTGTCCGCTTTGCCTCCTCGCGAGATTGAGACATGAGTTCGGCCGTTCGAGCCGCTGTTCCACTTGGGGCATCGACTTTATCGGGATGGTGAAGTTCAATAATTTCAGCAGACTCAAAATACCGGGCAGCTTGCTTTGAGAACTCCATCATAAGGACTGCGCCTAGTGCGAAATTCGGTGCTATGAGAACTCCGACTTTTGGATGCTTTGCAAGTAAATCCTTAACCTTGGCAACTCGTGCATCATCAAAACCAGTAGTACCAACTACGGCATGAATTCCATTTTCGATTAAGAATGTGAGGTTATTCATAACGGCATCAGGTGTTGTGAAATCTACGACAACTGAAGTTTTTGTGGAAATAAGCAAATCTAATGAATCACCTAGATCAAGTTGTGCGCTCAGGGTTAAATCTTTGGATTCTGATATGGCCTTAACAACTTCTGCGCCCATGCGTCCTTTAGCACCAAGCACGCCAACGTTAATGCTCATCTATGCCTCCAACACTTTCTCGAACTTCTTAGTTTGAGTAAATGGACCCACAAGTGCAAGCGTAGGTCTTTGGAGCAAAAACTCGCTAGCGACTTTACGGACTGCCTCTGGAGTTACGCTGGAAATCTCATTAAGAATCTCGTCAAAGCTCATAATTTCGCCATAAACGATCTCACTCTTACCAATACGACTCATACGTGAACCTGAATCCTCTTGGCTCAGTACCAGAGAACCTCTGACCGCGCCCTTTGCTCGAGTAATTTCCGCACTTGTCATTCCATTCTCAGCAACATCTGCCAAAACTTCTCGAATAATTTCAACCACTTCAAGGGCCTTTGACGGGTGCGAACCTGCATAAAATCCAAGAACTCCAGTACCAGCAAATTGCTGAGCAAATGAGTAGACCGAATATGCAAGGCCACGCTTTTCACGAATCTCCTGAAAGAGTCGCGACGACATTCCGCCACCAAGTGCTGCTGAAAGTATTCCCATCGTGAAGCGACGATCATCGTTTCGTGCAACACCTTCTAACCCATAAAACATATGAGCCTGCTCGGTCTTTCGATGAATCAAACCAACAGATTGTTGAGATCTTGTTTTTACTATTGTGTTGGGGCGAACTTGAGGAGTTCCAGAAACGTTCAAGAAACCATCGCGCGAGAGAGCTTTTTGAACTATCTCGACAACCTTCTTGTGCTTAATATTTCCAGCAACGGCAACTACTAAATCTTGAGGCAAGTAGCGCTTCTTGTAGTAATTAAAAACGGCGTTTCGGGACATGTCATTTATAGATTGGACGCTTCCAAGGATAGAGCGCCCAATGGGAATGTCCCCGTAATAGGTATCAGAAAAAAGGTCATGGACTAAATCACTGGGGTCATCATCGCGCATTGCAATTTCTTCCAATACAACTTTTCGCTCTGCATCAACATCGGAGGCAGTTACCAATGATGATGTAATCAAATCACAGACAACATCAACGGCCATAGGTAAATCAGTATCGATCACGCGGGCATAGAAGCAGGTGTACTCCTTGCTTGTGAATGCATTCATCTCACCACCAACAGATTCGATGGATGATGAAATTTCTAGCGCAGTTCGGCGAGGAGTTCCTTTGAAAAGTAAATGCTCTAGAAAGTGAGAAGCCCCAGCAACTGCCGGGGTTTCATCACGAGAACCAACATTGACCCAAATTCCTATCGCGGCGCTACGTACCGAGGAGACTTCCTCCGTAACGATACGCAGGCCACTAGATAGAACTGTGCGTCGAACGCTCAACGTCTGTTACTTACTCAGATGCCGGTGCGTCTTCAAGAACAGGAACAAGGGAAAGTTTGCCCTTTGGATCGATCTCGCCGATCTCCACTTGGATCTTATCTCCCACTTTCATTACCTCTTCAAGATTTTCAATGCGCTTTCCGCCATGCATCTTGCGAATTTGCGAGACGTGGAGCAAGCCATCTTTTCCTGGAAGGAGTGAAATAAATGCACCAAATGCTGCAAGTTTTACAACGGTACCTAAGTAACGCTCTCCAACTTCTGGCATCTGTGGATTTGCAATGGCGTTGATTTGAGCGCGAGCAGCTTCTGCCTTTGGCCCATCTGTTGCGCCAATGTAAATCGTGCCATCGTCCTCGATTGAAATTTCAGCGCCAGTTTCATCTTGAATCTGGTTGATGATCTTTCCCTTAGGTCCGATAACTGCACCAATCTGATCCACTGGGATCTTGATCGAAATAATACGAGGAGCAAATGGGCTCATCTCATCTGGAGAATCAATGGCTTCTGCCATGACATCTAGAATTGCTAAACGGGCTTCCTTTGCTTGATGAAGTGCGCCTGCAAGAACTGATGCAGGAATTCCATCTAATTTGGTATCAAGTTGAAGTGCAGTCACGAAATCGCGTGTTCCTGCAACCTTAAAGTCCATATCTCCGAAAGCATCTTCTGCTCCCAAAATATCGGTCAAGGCAACATATTCAACTTTGCCATCAACATCATCTGAAATTAATCCCATTGCAATTCCCGCAACTGGAGCACGCAGTGGCACACCAGCATTGAAGAGAGCAAGTGTTGAAGCGCAAACTGATCCCATAGATGTTGATCCATTGGATCCAAGTGCTTCAGAGACTTGACGAATTGCGTAAGGAAATTCTTCACGAGTGGGAAGTACTGGAATAAGAGCCCGCTCTGCAAGTGCTCCATGTCCAATTTCGCGACGCTTAGGAGTTCCTACGCGACCAGTTTCACCCGTTGAATATGGTGGGAAATTGTAATTGTGCATATAACGCTTATGGTTTTCAGGATTGAGCGTATCGAGCTGTTGCTCCATCTTGAGCATATTCAAAGTAGTGATACCCAAAATCTGAGTTTCTCCACGTTCGAAAATTGCTGAACCATGCACGCGTGGCACAACTTCTACCTCAGCAGAAAGAGGTCGAATATCGCGAAGTCCGCGACCATCGATACGGATCTTGTCGCGCAATACACGTTGACGGACTAATTTCTTAGTCAGAGAACGTAGCGCTGCAGGAATTTCCTTCTCACGACCTTCAAATTTTGGAGCAAGTGATTCTTTAACAGATGCACTAAGGCGATCTGTTTCAGTTTCGCGCTCTTGCTTACCAGCAATTGTTAGGGCCTTTGCAAGGTCCTTACTCACTGCATCAGAAACTGCTGCGAAAACATCATCTTGGTAATCCAAGAAGATTGGGAATTCGCCAGTTGGTTTAGCGGCGCTCTTGGCCACCTTTGCTTGTGCTTCACATAGCGCACGAATAAATGGCTTTGATGCATCAAGGCCTTGTGCAACAACTTCCTCAGTCGGAGTTGGTGCTCCACCCTTGATGAGTTCGATTGTGCGCGAAGTCGCTTCTGCTTCAACCATCATGATTGCAACATCGTCACCACTAACGCGACCTGCAACGACCATGTCGAATACAGCTTCTTCTAACTGCGAATGGTTAGGGAATGCAACCCATTGACCAGAAATCAGTGCAACACGAACTCCACCGATTGGGCCAGAAAATGGTAAACCTGCAAGTTGTGTTGACATAGAAGCTGCGTTAATTGCAACAACGTCATACATATGATCTGGATTGAGTGCCATAACAGTGACAACAACTTGAACCTCATTGCGAAGACCCTTAACAAAGGATGGACGCAAAGGGCGATCAATTAAACGACATGTAAGAATTGCATCCTCAGTTGGGCGGCCTTCGCGACGGAAGAACGAACCTGGAATCTTTCCAATTGCATACATGCGCTCTTCGACGTCCACAGTAAGTGGAAAGAAGTCGAATTGATCTTTTGGTTGCTTAGAAACTGTTGTCGCTGAAAGAAGCATTGTTTCGTCATCTAAATAGACAGCGGTACTTCCTCCTGCTTGACGTGCTAGACGCCCTGTTTCAAAACGTATTTCTCTTTTTCCGAATTTTCCGTTATCAATGATTGCAACGGCAGACGAAATTTCTTGACCCTCCATGGGTCGCTCCTGTTCTCGATCAACTCGAGAGACCTAATGAATCTTCGATCGAAGCCCACGGGACTCTGCATTGTTACGCAGTTTCCGTAAACCACTACCGAGGACCATCGCTCCCGGTTGATCGTTCTAATTAACGGCGAATACCGAGTTTTTCGATGATCGCTCTATAACGTTCGATGTTTGTCTTTGCGAGGTATTGAAGAATACGTCGACGTTGTCCTACCAAAAGGAGCAAGCCACGACGATTGTGGTGATCATGCTTATTGGTTTTCAAATGTTCTGTGATTTCTTCAATGCGCTTGGAGAGCAAAGCGACCTGAGCTTCAGGACTTCCCGTATCAGTAGGTGAAGAACCGTACTTAGCAATAATTTCCTTTTTTGCCTCTGGTGTTAATGCCATTCTTTTCTGCTCCTTCTACTGTTTACGAGGGTTTCCGGTTTGCCTCACGGAAACTCGCTGTCTCGATTGGACACCGTAGGTTACCAGCGCATACGGGGTGAAGTGAAATCGAAGGCTATTGGGTCAATATTCGCGCTTGATCGCAGTCCTTTTTCATCTGCTCCAATAAGGGTGGCAAACCATCAAATTTGAGTGTATCTCGCAATCTCCAACCAAAATCAATCACTGCACTTTGATCATATAAATCTAAATCCGTTTGATCTAAGGCATAAGCCTCAACTTGTCGTGATCTCTCTCCCGCAAAAGTTGGATTTGTTCCAATTGAAATTGCAGATGGCCAACGTTGCTTTCCTACTTCTAACCATCCTGCATAAATACCATCTGCTGGAACAGAGTTAGATGCAGTGGAATAACCCAAATTCGCAGTGGGATAACCAATTTCTCTTCCGCGTTTTTCTCCGTGGACAACGATTCCTTGCAAGCGATGTGGTCGTGAGAGCAGGGTTCTTGCCAACTCAACATCACCTTGCGCCACAGCTGAGCGAATGCGCGTGGAGGAGACAACTGCGTTATTTACTTGCGCTAAGGCAACTTCCTCTGCAACAAATCCATGTGTTTTACCCGAGGCAATCAGATCAGCCACTCGCCCAGATGCTTTATGACCGTAGGAAAAGTTTTTCCCAACTACAACGCCTGATATTTTTAAGTACTTAACTAGAACTTCAGATACAAATTCTTCAGGAGATTTCTTTGCAAATTCGCTATCGAATTCACAGACTATTACAGCATCGGCACCGTGCTCCTTCAGTAAATCAACACGTCGCTCAACGGAAACCAACATCGTTGGGGCCTTGTCGGGAGCAAAGAATTGCATAGGGTGAGGATCGAAAGTGAGGGCGATAACGCCTTGGCCATTGCTCACTTCTTCTGCTCGCTTGAGGATTTCTTGGTGTCCAAGGTGCACTCCGTCGAAAATACCAATAGCCACAGTAGCGCCGACAATCTGCTCTCCGCGCCATTGCATCCTATTCATAGGCATAGTGTGACACCTTTAATTCTTGGCCGCGAAAACAGCGATTGGCCTAGCGCGATCATCTTCATTTTTCAATAACGCTAAAAGTTCGCCATGAGAGATAGCAGCTGTTACTTCATTGCTGGGGCTCTCTGAAAGTGCACGGCCAAAGGAAAGTTCAATGGCTTCATCCTCTGCCACACTTCGGAAAGGAAAGGTTTTCATCGCAACGCTTGCAATGCTAAAAACGCTAAATTCTCCGCTCTTAAGATTATTGATAGACACTGCATTTTCCAAAGTAAAAGATGCAACTCTGGTGCGACGTAGTGCACTTAAATGCCCGCCTACGCCGAGTGCATCGCCACAATCTCTTGCAATGGCCCGGATGAAAGTACCTGCTGAGCAGGTAACTTCTATATCTACACAAATTCGATCTTCTTCGCGTCTAATTTCAATAACATCCAGCTGCGAGATTAAAATTTCGCGTGCTGGCAATTCAAATTTTTCACCTGCGCGCACTCGTGCATGCGCTCGTTCACCGTCAACTTTTACAGCAGAAACTGAACTTGGACGTTGTAAAATCGTGCCAAACATTTTTGCTAATTCTCTCTTTATATCTTCATCCCTAGCGCTTGCCAATTTTTCAGGTGTAGCACTAGATAGAACTTCTCCTTCTGCATCATCTGTAACAGTGCTCGAACCAAGAATTACGGTGGCCGAATAAGATTTATCTCCATCAGTTATGTATTGCAATAGACGAGTTCCGTTTCCAAATCCAAGTACGAGAACTCCGGTTGCCATTGGATCAAGAGTTCCCGCATGTCCAACTTTTCGCGTTCCGAGTGAACGCCTGGCAATTGCCACAACATCATGGCTAGTCATGCCACCATCTTTATCTACAACGAGAAATCCGTCACTTATCTGGTTGCTCATCAACTATTTCTCGTGGAGCTTTATATGGATCGGCTTCGCCTGCATAAGTTGCGTTTGCTCGTAGCGCAATAACTTCAGCATCTCTTTGATGAACCGTTTCTAACAAGGATTCAAGTGCTAGTGCACTCTCTGGAAGACCATCAGGAAAGAATTCAATCGAAGGAGTAATACGTGTGCCTAAATCTCTGCCAACGGCTGAGCGAATAACGCCTTTGGCGCTATTGAGTGCTTGAGCAGTAGCTTCACGTTGTGCTTCATCGCCAAGTACTGTGTAAAAAACTGAGGCATGTTGCAAGTCGCCTGTAACTCTTGTGTCAGTAATTGTGACGAATCCCAGGCGAGGATCTTTGATTTTCCCCTCGAGAAGTCCGGCCACAACAACTTTAATTCGATCTGCAACTTTTTGTGAACGATGAGATTGGCTCATTGTTAAACGCGCTTCTTCTCACGCATCTCAAAGACTTGGACTGTGTCACCGATTTGTACATCTTTGAATGACCCAATTCCAATACCGCACTCAAATCCTTCACGGACTTCAGTTGCGTCATCTTTGAAACGCTTAAGGGATTCGACTGTGACGTTATCAACGACAATTTCTCCACCTCGAAGTAATCGAGCATTGGAATTGCGTCGAATGATTCCATCGAGAACGATCGAGCCGGCAATGATTCCGAACTTACTGGATTTGAAGATTTCTCGAATCTCAGCATTTCCAAGAATTGCTTCTTCAAACTCTGGTTTGAGAAGTCCTTTAAGGGATAGTTCGATCTCTTCGATTGCTTGATAGATAACGGAGTAGAAGCGAACTTCAACACCTTCTTGATCGGCAAAGATTGCAGTCTGAGGTTCTGGTTTAACATTAAAGCCAATAACCACAGCCGTTGAGGCAGACGCCAGAGTGATATCACTTTTGGTAATTGCGCCAACGCCACGGTGAATAACTCGAAGGTCAACTTCTGCTCCAACATCAAGTTGCAAGAGTGCATCCTCAAGGGCTTCAACAGAACCACTAACGTCACCTTTAAGGATGAGGTTAAGTGTTGAGATTTTGGATTGTTCCATGAAGTCTTCAAGAGAAACTTTCTTGCGAGCCTTCGCAAGTTGAGCATTACGTTCTGCTGCTTGGCGCTTTTCAGCAATCTGTCGAGCAGTTCTGTCATCACTTGCTACCAAGAATGTATCTCCTGCACTTGGCACAGATGTAAATCCAAGAACTTGCACTGGGCGAGATGGCCCAGCAGTTTCGACATTGTCGCCATGCTCATCAAGCATTGCGCGAACGCGACCAAAAGAGCCACCGGCCACAATTGCATCGCCAACGTTAAGAGTTCCACGCTGAACGAGCACTGTCGCAACTGGACCACGACCACGGTCGAGGTGGGCTTCAATTGCAACACCACGAGCCTCATCATCTGCAACTGCTTGCAAATCAATGGCAGCATCGGCGGTCAGCAGAATCGAATCAATTAATGAACTGATTCCTTCGCCAGATTTTGCTGAAACATTTACAAAGATTGTGTCTCCGCCGTACTCCTCAGCGATCAAGTTGTACTCGGTTAATTGCTGGCGGACCTTATCTGGATTTGCGCCCTCTTTATCAATCTTGTTTACGGCGACAACAATTGGAACATCGGCAGCTTGTGCGTGATTTAACGCTTCAATTGTTTGAGGCATAACTCCGTCATCAGCTGCAACAACGAGAACTGCGATATCGGTGACTTTGGCACCACGAGCACGCATAGCGGTAAATGCTTCGTGGCCCGGAGTATCAATGAATGTGATTGCACGATCCACGCCATCGTGGGAGTGATGAATTTGGTAGGCACCGATGTGCTGAGTGATTCCACCCGCTTCTGA
Organism: Streptomyces griseus; assembly: GCA_945884695.1. Lineage (GTDB taxonomy): Bacteria > Actinomycetota > Actinomycetes > Nanopelagicales > Nanopelagicaceae > QYPT01. The sequence goes on along the minus strand of CAMCYO010000006.1, from coordinate 91,023 downwards.
TTTAACAACTTCAGTTTGGCGAATCGCATCGAGCATACGAGTCTTACCATGATCAACGTGACCCATAACGGTTACAACCGGAGGTCGAGTAACAAGCATCGATGGATCTAGGGATGCTAGTTCTTCATCTAAATTGATATCGAATGTTTGAAGGAGTTCGCGATCTTCATCCTCTGGGCTAACGATCTGGATGAGATAACCCAATTCAGCACCAAGCAGAGCGAAAGTATCTTCATCAACTGATTGAGTAGCGGTAACCATCTCACCTAAGTGAAATAGCGCAGCAACTAATGAAGCAGGATCGGCATTAATCTTTTCGGCAAAATCTGCAAGAGATGCACCCCGGCGCATACGAACCGCAGTTTTTCCATCTCCGTGAGGTACAACTGCTCCACCCAATTGTGGTGCTTGCATATTGTCGAACTCATCACGCAGCGCTTTTCTACTCTTTGGTTTTCTCTTACTGCTCTTACTCGCATTCTTTCCAAATGCACCGCCAGTACTTCCACGTTGCGGACGACCACCACCTGGGCGACCTGCACCTGGTGCACCCGGTGCAGAACCTGGCGCACCTGATGATGGTGTGCGATAAGGACTAGATGAAGGAGATGTTCCTGGTCCACCTGAACGCGGTGGGTAATTTCCACCTGTTCCACCTGTTCCACCTGTTCCACCTGTTCCACTTTGTGGTGGTCGAGATGATGGTGGACGTGCTGCAAAACCTGGACGAACAGAACCTGGGCGCGGACCAGACATTCCCGCACGTGGTCCACCTGTACCAGAACCTGGTGCACCTGTTGGACCTGTTGGACCTGTTGGACCTGTTGGACGTTGTGGTGGACGTGGCGTTCCACTTACTGAAAAGGGATTATTTCCTGCACGTGGTGCAGGTGGACGTGGTGCACCAAATGGATTATTTCCAGGACGTGGCGCTGGTGTTGATGGACGTGGCGCGCTTGCACTTAACGGCGCAGAAGGTGGTGGCGTTGCAGGTGTAACAGGACGAGCATCTGCCGCGGCTTTTTGCGCAGTTGCTTGTTGTGCTAATTCTGGTGAGATTTCAGCTAATAGTTCAACGGCTGCTTCAGGAGTAAGTGTTTGCTTTGCTGGCTTTGCCGCAGCTTTCTTGGCAGCAGCTTTCTTTGCTGGTTTCTTCTCTTCAACTGGTTTCGCATCTGGATATTGAGCAAGAAGCTTTGCAACAACGGGTGCTTCTACTGTTGATGATGCAGATCGGACGAATTCGCCCATATCTTGGAGTTTTGCAAGTACGACCTTGCTCTCCATACCGAGTTGTTTTGCTAACTCATGTACGCGGACCTTTGACACAGTTCTCCTGTCTTGGCCCGCGCTTTCCAATCTTATGATTGGGCTTAGATGCGAGCCTTAGTTGTCTAACCTCATGATCTGTACAAGCTCATTTGAGTTTCATATCTTTCGCATCCATTTCGTAGTTGGTGTGGAACTAGTACTTAGAGTTCAAACTTTCAATGTAAGCAATCAATTCACGATTATCGGTAGAAATTAGCCCAAATGCCCGACTAAATGCTCTACGTTCAATCGCCACTGTTGCACATTGAGGATGTACCCATGCTCCCCGACCTGGGGCGCGATGGCTTGGATCAGGAAGAATACTTCCGTCATGACAAACCACTCGAAGTAGCACCGATGGATTTTCGCGTTTTCGACAGCTAATGCAACTCCGTACGGGGTTCATAACAGCCGATCGCTCAAATTCAACGAGGCTAACCTTACCTGCAGGGCCCCTGAAATGCTAAAAACGCGCTTATTCAACCGGTGCTGAGGGTGGCAAAGCATCGGAATGAATGTCAATGCGCCAGCCGGTAAGGCGTGCAGCAAGTCTGGCATTTTGACCATCCTTACCAATTGCTAACGAAAGTTGAAAGTCAGGAACCGTAACTTTTGCTGAACGCGTGGCTAAATCAATGATTTCAACTTTTTCAACGCGCGCTGGTGCAAGTGCATGACCTACAAATATTGCAGGATCTTCAGACCAATCAACAATGTCAATCTTTTCTCCATGAAGTTCATCCATCACTGCGCGGGCACGCGCCCCCATTGGTCCGATGAGTGAACCCTTTGGTGAAACACCCGCACGATGTGTACGCACGGCAATCTTTGTGCGGTGTCCTGCTTCACGTGCTATAGCCATAATCTCAACGATTCGATCTGTGATTTCTGGAACTTCTAAAGCAAAAAGTTGTTTAACAAGTGCTGGATGGCTCCGTGAAAGTGTAACTTCGGGGCCTTTTAAGCCTTGTTTGACGTCGATCACAAAACATTTAATTCTTTCGCCATGAGCAAAGTTTTCACCTGGGACTTGCTCCTGATGTGGAACTTTTCCTTCTACTCTGCCTAAGTTCACGTAAACCATTCGTGGATCGCGTCCTTGTTGAACTACTCCTGAAACGACATCTCCTACGGATGCGGTGAATTCTGTAACAATTTCAGCATCATTTGTCTCGCGCATCTTTTGCTTAATGATCTGACGGGCAGTTGATGTCGCTATACGTGTGAAACCTTCAGGTTCATCAATTTCTTCACCGCACTTTTCTCCATCTTCACCAAAGATTGGAACAACAATCTTGATCTCTCCAGTTTCGCGATCAAGGCGTGCTCCAGCATGGCGCTTTGCACCCTCGGTCTGTGAATAGGCGGTCAGTACCGCAGTTTCGATGGCAATAATCAATCGATCTAAGGGGATCTCTCGTTCAATAGTGAGCGAGGTTAATAATTTAATATCTACATGCATTAGGCACCATCGCCTTTGCGATTAAATTCAATCTCAACGATTGCCTTCTTTACATCAACAAATGCGACGCTCACTTCTTTTAATACTTTTGCCTCGATGACAAGTGTGACTACATTTTCATCGCTAGTGGTAATTCGACCTGTTATTACCTCTCCATTAGTTAAGGTAACTCGAACTAAGCGAGTTGCATTTTTGCGCCAATGCCTCGGCAAAGTTAAGGGGCGATCTACTCCAGGGGATGTAACTTCGAGCGTGAATGCAGTTTCGCCCATAAAAGGCGCCTCTTCTAAAAGGTTTGAAATTTCACGCGAAATGGAAGTTACATCATCCATATTTAAACTTTTCTCTCCATCAACCACGCATGTAACAAGGCGACGATTTCCAGCACTTGTGAGAGTAACTTCTTCCAGAAAAAATCCGGCCTCAATCACCACTGGGGTGAGAGCTTGTTCAATACTTGTTATAAGTGACATTTCTAAATCTTTCTATGAAGTTGTAGGCCAAATCATAACCCAGATTTACTCCAATAGAAACCTTGCTACCAATGAGAAATGGTATCCACGCCAACTTTGAAAATAAGTACGATGGTGACGAAGAGAAAGACTTTACGTACTAATGTGGCGCCACCAGCAATTGCAGTTTTGGCTCCCACGATGGCGCCGAGAATATTTGCGGCTCCCATAACCATCCCAACTTTCCATAAAACCACTCCATGGAGTCCAAAAATCAAAATTGCTCCCACATTGGTTGCCACGTTTGTCACCTTGGCAATGGATGACGCGGTGAGGAAATCAAATCCTACAAGTGCCACAAGAGCCAATATGAAAAAGGTGCCAGTACCCGGACCAAAGATGCCATCGTAAAAACCAAGTCCAGCACCGGCGATGCTGGCGATGATGCGACTTTTTTTAGCACTATGTCGCAAAGACTCAATTGCTCCAAGATCTGGTTTAAACCAGGTAAATATTGCAACTCCTACTAAGAGAGCGAAAACTAAAGGACGTAGCCCTTGCGTGGGAATATAAGAGGCAAGTTGTGCTCCCAACATCGAACCTAAGAAGGCAGGAAATGCCATAGCAAGGGTTATTCGAAAATCTGGCTTGATATTTCTCCGATAAAGATGCGCAGCAACTGAAGTGCCGAAAATGGAGGAGAGTTTATTTGTTCCCAGCACTTGTACCGTTGGTGAATTAGGCAGTCCGATGAGCATGGCTGGTAATTGAATTAATCCACCGCCACCTGCGATTGCATCTATAAAACCTGCACAGAGCGCAGCAAATACCATCAATGCAAGTGTTGTGAAAGCTATATCTCCGAAAAAATGCATGAGTGGAGTATTTACACGAGTAGCTTAGTTACTGCACTGACTGCATCTGCGAGAAGAACTTCGGTGCGCTCCCCTGACTTTCGGAGACGGATTTCAACTTTTCCATCGGCAAGAGCTTTGCCAACTATGACAATAATCGGATTTCCGATGAGCTCAGCGTCTTTAAATTTAACACCAGGGCTTGCATCTCGGCGATCATCGAGCATGACACGTAGTCCTGAATTCTCACATGCCAGCGCCAATTTCTCTGCTGCATCAAAAGGGAGATCATCTTTGCCGGTTGCCACTATGTGAACTTGTGCTGGAGCAATCTCTTGTGGCCAGCACAATCCAATTTCGTCATGTGATTGCTCGGCAATTGCAGCAACTGCTCGCGAGACGCCAATTCCATAAGATCCCATAATGACAACTTGGCTCTTGCCATCGCTATCGAGAACTGTGAGATCTAGGGCTTGGGCATATTTGCGACCAAGTTGAAATATATGGCCAATCTCAATTGCACGATCAATAATGACAGGGTTTGAACACTTAGGACACGTATCGCCGGCACAAACTTCGGCGCAATCAATGTATGACTCAACTTCAAAGTCGCGACCGTTAACGACGTTGCGTGCATGAACATTTTTCTTATTAGCACCCGTCACCCAATGCGTGCCTGGAGCAATGCGGGGGTCTGCATAAAGTGGGAGCGAATGTTTGGCTGCGGCTTGTGGTCCCACATAACCTTTAACAAGATGTGGATTTTTTGCGAAATCTTCATCTTCGAAAAGTCGCAATTCTTGCACGCCTGAAAGATTTGCTTGTAGGCGCTTTAAGTCAACTTCGCGGTCTCCTGGCACTAGGACACAGATAGTTTTTCCATCGGCGACGAGCAGAACATTTTTAAGAGTATCTGCACCAGTAAATCCGCCGCCGTACTTGGCGTTGAGAACTTCAACAAGTGAATCAATAGTTGGAGTGTTTGGAGTATCAATTTCCTCAAGTGCGCTAACGCCTTTCGAATCCACTGGAACTACAACAGTTTTCATAGCCTCTACGTTCGCTGCATACCCACATTTTTCGCAGAGTACATAGGTATCTTCTCCAGTTTCACATGGTGCTAAGAATTCCTCAGAGCCAGAACCACCCATGGCTCCAGATACTGCGCTAACAATGTTGTATTTAAGGCCAAGTCGATCGAAGGTTTTAATGTAAGCAGCACGGTGCTTGTTGTAGGAGGCGATAAGACCTTCATCTGTTAAATCAAATGAGTACGAATCTTTCATGACAAATTCGCGCCCGCGAATAATTCCACTCCGTGGACGAGGTTCGTCTCTATATTTAGTTTGAATCTGATACAACGAAAGCGGTAGATCTTTATAAGAGGAGTACTCGCCCTTCACCATCAGGGTAAACATCTCCTCATGTGTTGGGCCCAATAAGTAATCAGCTCCTTTGCGATCTTTCAACCGAAAAAGATCAGGGCCATATTCATTCCAGCGTTGGGTCTGCTCGTATGGCTCGCGGGGCAGAAGTGCAGGAAAATGAACTTCTTGAAATCCTGCTGCATCCATCTCTTCTCTCACAACACGCTCAACGTTTCGAAAAGTGAGATACCCCAATGGCAGCCACGAATAGATACCAGCTGCGATTCTGCGAATGTAACCAGCACGCACAAGGAGACGATGGCTTGCAACTTCAGCATCGGCAGGATCGTCGCGCAAAGTACGCAAGAAGAGCGTGGACATTCTCAACATAAATGTGAGCCTACCCGAATGCATTGGCCTTACGCGTGAAGTGAGAGCTAGCTGACCTCAACAGATGGTGCTCCTGAGGCAACACCTGCGCGTTCCATCTCCTCGGCAAGTCGCATTGCTTCTTCAATCAACGTCTCAACGATTTGAGATTCAGGAACTGTTTTTATGACTTCACCCTTTACAAATATCTGACCTTTGCCATTGCCAGAGGCCACGCCTAGATCTGCCTCACGCGCTTCTCCGGGACCATTAACTACGCACCCCATAACTGCAACGCGCAATGGAACGGTCATGCCTTGCAACCCTGCTTGAACTTTTTCAGCCAGCGTATAAACATCAACTTGTGCACGACCACATGATGGGCAAGAAACTATCTCGAGCTTTCTCTGACGCAAGTTGAGAGATTCAAGAATTGAAATTCCAACTTTGATTTCTTCAACAGGTGGAGCAGAGAGTGAGACGCGAATAGTGTCGCCAATACCCTCTGCTAATAAAATTCCAAATGCTGTTGCAGATTTGATAGTTCCTTGAAAAATTGGGCCAGCTTCAGTTACGCCTAGATGCAATGGGTAATCGCACTTTTGGGCAAGTAATCGATATGCGCTCACCATAGTGACTGGATCGTGATGCTTAACAGATATTTTAATGTTAGAAAATCCGTGCTCTTCAAATAATGAGCACTCCCATAGCGCAGATTCAACAAGTGCTTCAGGCGTTGCTTTTCCGTATTTTGCAAGCAAACGAGGATCTAACGAGCCTGCATTGACTCCAATGCGAATAGGTACTCCAGCATCTCCTGCAGCTTTTGCTACTTCTTTAACTTTGTCGTCAAATTGTTTAATGTTTCCGGGATTTACTCGCACTGCTGCGCATCCAGCATCAATTGCTGCGAAAATGTATTTTGGTTGAAAGTGAATATCTGCAATGACTGGAATTTGCGATTTTTTAGCAATCTGAGAAAGAGCGTCGGCATCATCTTGACTTGGGACAGCCACACGAACTATCTGGCATCCCGAAGCGGTGAGTTCAGCAATTTGTTGCAAGGTTGCGTCGACATCTGATGTAAGCGTTGTGCACATCGATTGAACGCTGACTGGTGAATCGCTACCAACCCCAACTTTTCCAACCTGCATCTGGCGCGTTTTACGACGAGGTACCAGAGTGGGCGGAGGTGCTTTGGGAATTCCTAAATCAACCATGTGGTTATTCTGCCCTAATACCAGAGTTAGTTCATCTTTTAAAGATTGAGGTTTACGGGGTTAACGATATCTGCGAAAAGAAGGACAAGTGTCAGCCCAGCAAGGAGAACAAATACAACCATCGTGATCGGGGTTAATACGCTTACATCAATTGCGGGTGGACGTCCTCTTCCTCGAAGACGTGCGAAAAATGCGCGCACTTCATCTGCAATCGCAACAGCCATATGTCCACCATCGAGTGGCAAAATGGGAAGTAAGTTAAATAAGCCAACAAATATATTGAGGCTTGCAATAATTATAAGAAATGTTGCAATGCGCTCCGATGCAGAAAGGTTGCTACTTCCTGCAGCTTGTCCAGAAACACGAGCAACTCCAACAACTCCTACCAACCCTTCGGGATCTCGTGGCTTTCCACCGACAGTTTGTGACCAGAGCTCTGGAACTTTTGACGGCAAACTGATTAATGATTTAACAGATGCACTAATAAATTTGCCTGTTGTCGTTGTTGCTTGATTGAGTGAATCAAGGGGATTGCTTCTGACCGTTTCTATCTGATTAATGATTCCAACAAAGCCATAGGTTTTACCTTCAAAGACACGAGCCTGTGGGGTTACTGCAATTTCCAAATCAGGATCCGCTTGTGGGTTGACGCCTTGTACTTTAGTTGAGCGATCAATGCCCAAAATTATTTCTTTACCGGCAGATGAGCGAATTATTTCTACTCCATCAATCCATTTAGTGATTCGTTTACCATTAATAGAAACTATGGTGTCACCTGGTAGCAAGCCGGAAACTTTGGCAGGAGATGCAAGTGAGCTTGGTTTACATTTTTGATCCCCCGTCATGGGGGGAACGCAAGGACTGATTTGACCAATGGTTGAGGTAACTTGAGTTGTGCCAACTCCAAAAAAGAGTGCAAATAAGAGAACGAATCCGATAACAAAATGAAGGAATGATCCTGCACCTAAAACAATAAGTTTCTTTCCACTGCTCGCCCGATAAAAGGCTCGACCCTCTTGGCCCAGTGGCATGGTGTCCGAGGGAACCATTCCTTCAATTCTGCAATAACCACCGGCTGGGATGGCTTTGAGACCAAACTCGGTCTCACCTTTTTGTGTGGACCATAATTTTTTGCCAAACCCCAAGAAAAACTCACTGACTTTCATGCCAAACCTGCGTGCTGTGAGGTAATGGCCAAACTCATGAATCATGACCGAAAGCAGGAGCGCGATAATGAAGGCGAGAATTCCAAGGAATTGCATGCGCATATCTTCTCAGGTTGCGCCGACATATGGGTACTTTTGGCAGGAGTAGCATCTGACTATGACAAAGATCCCACAGGTTCGAAACCTCGTAACCGCTATCCCTGGTCCTAAATCTCAAGCAATTCTCACCCGGCGCGCAGAGGCGGTCTCATCTGCCCTAGGTATGGCAATGCCTGTAATTGTTGATTGTGCAGGGGGCGGAATCATCATTGATGTTGATGGCAATTCCATTATTGATATGGGCGCAGGAATTGCAGTTGTTAATGTAGGAAATAGCGCAGATCGAGTTGTTGCAAATGTGAGAGCGCAAGTTGAAGCTTTTACACATACCTGTTTTATGGTTGTTCCATATTTAGGCTATATCGAAGTATGTGAAGCTCTCAATCGTTTAACTCCAGGAAAACATAAAAAGAAATCAATATTGCTTAATTCTGGTGCAGAAGCGTTAGAGAATGCAGTCAAGATTGCGCGTAGTTACACCAAGCGCCAAGCCGTAGTTGTTTTCGAACACGGATATCACGGGCGCACGAACTTAACGATGTCTATGACAGCAAAGAACATGCCATACAAAGAAGGTTTTGGTCCATTTGCTCCCGAGGTGTATCGCATGCCCATGGCATACCCGCTTCGTTGGCCAGGGGGCGCACATGCATGCGCAGAGCAGGCTTTAGATCTTGTCATCCATAAAATGGAGAAAGAACTGGGCGGAAAGAACATTGCCGCAATTGTTATCGAGCCAATTCAAGGAGAAGGCGGATTTATTGTTCCGCCAAAAGGCTTCCTTCCTGGTTTATCAAAGTACGCAACAGAAAATGGCATTGTCTTTATTGCAGATGAAGTTCAAACTGGTTTTGCGCGCACCGGACAGATGTTTGCATCAGAGCATGAAGGTGTAATTCCTGATCTCATTGCAACAGCAAAAGGAATTGCAGGTGGGCTACCACTTGCTGGCGTCACAGGGCGAGCTGAAATTATGGATTCTGTCCATGCTGGCGGACTTGGTGGCACTTACGGTGGCTCCCCCATTGCATGTGCTGCCGCGATGGGTGCCATTGCAACAATTGAAGAAGAAAATCTATGCGCTCGAGCAGAAGAAATTGGCGCAATTATGTCTAGCGCACTTCATGCCATGGCTAAGAAATACTCCATCATTGGCGAGGTTCGTGGACGTGGTGCAATGCAGGCCATTGAATTGGTTATGCCCGGAACGCTAGAACCAAACCCTCAGGCACTTGGTGCAATTATTAAATTCTGCCAAGGCAAAGGCGTTCTCATACTCTCTGCCGGTACTTACGGAAATGTCATTCGCTTACTTCCACCACTTGTCATGCCTGAAAATCTATTGCGCGAAGCTTTAGATATTTTGGATCAAGGGCTTGGATCTGTTAGTTCTTAACTACCGATCTAAGAGATTTTGAACGGGTGAGTACTTTCCACCTTTTTTACGTTTTGCAATTGCACTAATTGCTTCAAGGACAACTCTGTTAGCCAAAATGGCCGTGATATCCGCGCTGTCATAGGCAGGGGCTACTTCAACAATATCTAGACCCACGATTGGTAGTTCTAAACAGATACGACGCACAGCTTCGAGAAGTTCGCGACTTGTCATTCCACCTGGCTCTGGAGTTCCTGTGCCTGGCGCCATACCTGGGTCAACAACATCAATATCGACTGAGAGAAATACTCCATCGCATCCATCTGTAAGGCGAGCAAATGATTCATCTAATACGGCGCTCATTCCACGATGATGAATTTCTGTCATTTCATAAGAGCGCATATTTTGATCGCGCATCCAATTAAGAGTTGCATCCTCTGGCCAATAACCACGAAGGCCAAGTTGCAAGAAGCGATCACCCCGAACTGCGCCAGATTCAATGAGGCGACGCATAGGAGTTCCGTGGCCAACGAGTGCACCAAATTGTGATTCTCCCGTGTCAGCGTGGGCATCGAAATGAATCATTGAAATTTTTCCGGCTCCTCGATGTCGTGCGATACCTGCAACATCTGCTGATGCAACGGAGTGATCGCCACCGAGAATAATTGGAATTTTTCCTGCGCGCGAAATCCTTTCCGTTGCTTGTGTCAAAACTTCAAGGGAGGCAATCAAATCTCCTCCGGGCATCAATAAATCTCCTGCATCGACAACGTTAAGTTCTTTTAACCCATCAACGCGCAAAGCTAAATGTGGACGCTCTCCATCGTGAGGTAAATAGTCTCCGCCTCTTATTGCTTGCGGCCCAAATTTTGCACCAGATCTGTGTGATGTTCCGCTATCAATAGGTGCGCCAACAATGATGACATCTGCATCTTTATAGGTTGCTGGAATATCGAGATCGCATGCCGGCACTCCTAAAAAGGTGAAGTGAGGGCCATACATATTGCCGATGTTGGACATGTATCGAGGATAACCTATTGCCGATTAAGAATCGAAGCCCAAACCCAACTTATCAAGTGCTCGAAGCCAAAAATTGCGCTTGCCACTGTGTTTATCTGCTTGGTTAATAGACCATTGCGTAATACGAATGAAAATATAGCGAAATGGTTCAGGTGGAAAAGGAATTGGTTTCTTGCGAACCATTTTAAGTTGCGTTCGCTCAGTCTCAATTCCGTCAAGTAAATCCAACATGGTTGCTGCACCAAATCTTGTCGTGCCAACACCTAAGCCGGTGTAACCCATGACATAAGCAATGCGCCCCTGATGGGAAGTGCCCCAAAACGGTGCAAAGCGCGTGCATGTATCGATTGCCCCGCCCCATCCATGGGTGAAGGAAATACCGTTAAGTTGAGGAAAAGTTTTCAAGAAATTTGAAGCAAGAGTTGCATACGTCTCTGGACTGAATTCATATTCCAAACGTACTTTGCCTCTGAAATTGTAAATAGCTTCATAGCCACCCCAAAGAATGCATCCATCATTGGTCAAGCGGTAGTAATGGAATTGATTGCCAGCATCAGAAATTCCTTCTCTATTGGCCCAGCCAATGCTTTCGCGTTGTTCTGGTGTTAAAGGCTCGGTAACTAATTGATAGTCATAGACAGGAATGACATATTTACGTGCACTGCGAACGAGTGATTTAAAGACATTTGTAGCAAGGGCAACTTTCTTGGCAGTAATTGTTCCGTAAGGGCTGTGGGCAATAACGCTCTCGCCTTGATATTGCAACCATTCCACTTTGGAGTTCTCGTAAATCTTTACCCCCAGTGAAAGACATGCTTTCTCCAAGCCCCAGACTAACCTTGCAGGATCAACAAGGGCGGTGCCATCATGGTCGAACAGTGCGCCTTCATAAATCGGAGATTTCACTCTTCTTTGTATTTCATCTTTTTCCAGAAACTCAACATGGTCTCCGTAGCGATTACGAAGTTCAGCCTCATCTTTCATGCCATCGAGTTGCCATGGAGCAACAGCTACGCGAAGTTCACCTGTTCTCTCCCAATCGCAATCAATGTTGTACCGCTTAATCGTTTCTTCAATTGCATCTAAATTCTCACGGCCAAGGCGCTCAATCGTTTCCATCTCATCGCGAAATCTGCTGTAGCCGTTTACAAATCCATGAGTCAGCGAGGTGCTACAAAATCCTCCGTTGCGTCCTGATGCGCCAGCACCAGTTTCACGTTGTTCAATGATGACAACTTCGCGATTGGGATCGCGCTCTTTTGCTAGCAGCGCAGTCCACAAACCTGTATAGCCGGCACCGACAATGCATAAATCTGCAGTGATATCTCCGATAAGTGCCGAATGAGATTGCGGTTCTAATGGGTCAGCATCAAGCCAATAAAGAAGTGGTTGAAGATGAGCCAAATGGGTAAGGACGGTAGGGTCGATGGTGGCCATCGCGTAGCCGGCGTATCGCCGGACTCACCCCTTACATCTATGAAAAGCGGGCCCGGGTCCTCCGGAGTCCTACCCAAAAGTGTTAAACCCTTCGATTTAATTTTGCACTTTCGTTGTTGCCAATATAGCGACTAAACGCGTTTCTTTCTAGTTGACACGAATTGGCTCGTTAAAACAATCGCTAATGCAAGAATAAACATGAGCGAGCCGATCACGTTCGCTTGAGCAGGGATACCGCGTGCCGAGGAGATATAGACAAACTTAGGAAAAGTTGTCAACGTTCCTGAGTTGAAGTTAGTAATGATGAAATCATCAAAGGAGAGCGAAAATGCCAAAAGAGCTGCACCAAAAATTCCTGGCATAACAAGTGGAAGAGTAACTTTTCTAAAAGTTTCCACTTCACTGGCATAGAGATCCATAGCCGCTTCTTCTAACTTGGGGTCCAAGCTCGCAATACGGGCTTTGACTGTCACAACAACGAATGAAATACAGAACATGACGTGGGCGATAACCGTTGGCCAAAAGCCTGGGTTAATACCTAAGTTAAGAAACATTGCCAAAAGGGATGCGCCTAAAACAATTTCAGGTGTAGCCATCGGTAGGAAAATCAACAAATTAACAGTGGAACGACCTCTAAATCTATGGCGACCCAGTGCAAAAGCAATCATGGTGCCCAAAATTGTGGCCAAGAGCGTGGCAATAAAACCAATCTTGAGTGAGTTACCCAGCGCGGTGCATACATCCGGTGCGCCACATGGATTCTTCCAATTGTTAAGTGTGAAGCCACGCCAGGTTAAATTACTTTTTCCTGCATCATTAAAGGAAAAGGCCATCGTGTAAGCAATAGGGATAAATAAGTAAACAAATGCCAAGAAAGCATAAATCTTGATGAGGTTCTTAGATAGCCAGCGCTTCATACGAGTTCGTCCGTACCAGCTCGGCGCACATAAACCATAACAAGAATTAAGATCGCCGCCATTAATAGGAATGAAAGAGCGGCAGCTGTTGGGTAATCAACAATTTCAAAGAAGCGAGATTCAATGACATTTCCAATCATCTTTGTCTTTGGATTGCCAAGAAGTGTGGCGTTGATGTAATCACCTGCTGCTGGAATGAATGTCAGAAGCGTTCCTGCCACAACTCCTGGAAGTGATAGCGGGAAAGTCACTTTTCTAAATGTTGTGATTGCATTGGCGTATAGATCCCCTGCTGCTTCTAATGTGCGAGGGTCAATGCGCTCAAGGCTTGCATAGAGGGGCAAAGTCATAAAGGGCAAGAAGTTATAAGTCATACCTGTCACCACAGCAAAGGCGCTAGCGGTTAAACCAGTTTGTGGTGAAAGTAGATGTAGCCACCTCAATACTGTAACAACAGGGCCTTCGTTACCAAGAATTTGCTTCCAGGCAATGGTACGCAATAAAAACGATGTAAAAAATGGCGCCACCACTAGAACTAATAACAAGTTCTTCCATTTGCCCGACTTAAATGCGATTGCATACGCAAGTGGGTATGAAATTGCCAAAGCCAGGAGGGTAGCAATGAGTGCATAAACAATAGAGCGAGCAAACTGATCACGAGCACCTGATATTGCGTCAATGTAGTTGGCAAATCTAAATGTTTGGATATAGGAGCCAATTTCACCACTATCAGTGGGTGTTTGAGTACTTGTGCCCGCTAAGTTAATAAGGGGAAAGATAAAGAAAAAAGCTAGCCAAGCCAAACCCGGAAGTAATAGTAAGTATGGCGTACTCGGACGTTTGATACCGCGAACAATGTTGGACCGCTTAGCAGCCACTGTCACATGAGCCATTACAGCTCGTCTGGATTTACTGACGTACCGGCGTCGACGTCTGAGGTGCCATCGAGTGCGAATGTGAAACTTGGTTTCCAGGAAAGTGTGACGGTGTCACCCTTTTGAAGATGCGAGGCTCCGCCATCATTTTGTTCGAAGACTGAAAGCTCTTGTCCCCATGGCATTTGGATTTGGAATTGCGTACTGACACCCACGAATGAGATATCGGTAATGACTCCCCCGCCAAGTGAATTCGGTTCTGCATGCTCGATTGATATTTTCTCTGGACGAATTCCAATTAAAACAGATTTTTCTGAATTATCCTTGGCAAAGTTACGAGATGCCGGGACGTTGATTTTATTTCCATGAACAGATACTTGAAGATCGCTACCGTCATTTCCGATCACTGTTCCTTTTACTAAGTTTGATTGGCCAAGGAAGTTAGCAACAAAGACTGTTTTCGGTGATTCATAGAGCTCAACGGGAGTGCCCATCTGCTCGATACGTCCTTCGTTCATCACCGCAATGGTGTCTGCCATAGTCATAGCTTCTTCTTGATCATGAGTAACGTGAACGAAAGTTAGGCCTACTTCTGTTTGAATCCACTTAAGTTCTATCTGCATCTGGCGACGCAATTTAAGATCCAGTGCGCCGAGTGGTTCATCGAGAAGTAAAAGAGCCGGGCGATTAACAATGGCTCGGGCCACTGCAATACGCTGCTGCTGTCCACCAGAGAGTTGCACTGGTTTTCTTTGAGCTAAGTGTCCCAATTCAACAAGTGCTAAAACCTTGGTGACAGCTTCTGTGACATCTTTTATTCCACGACGACGCAGACCAAATGCAACGTTTTCAAAAATCGTTAAATGTGGAAAGAGCGCGTAGTTTTGAAAAACAGTATTGACCGGGCGCGAATATGGTTTTGCATAGGTAATATCTGTATTTCCAATAGCAATCTTTCCAGAGGTCGGCTCCTCTAGCCCTGCGATCATACGAAGCGTTGTCGTCTTGCCACACCCTGAGGGGCCAAGGAGAGCAAAAAACGATCCTTCAGGAATAACCAATGAAAGATCATCTACCGCTTTGAAATCCCCGAATGCTTTCGTTAAGTTCGAAAGTTTGAGATCTCCTTTAGTCGAGGCCGCTACATCGACCACTAGTTACCTGTGGCTTTTTGGAAAGCTGATTGATATTTAGTCTCATCTGCAGGAGATAGGCCCGCAAAAACCTTCACTTTAGAAAGTGCAGCATCATCAGGAAAAATAAATGGGCTTGCTGCAAGTACTGGATCAATTTTTTCCATCTCAGCTTGCGCACCTTGTACTGGGCAGACGTAGTTAACGTATGCCGCAACTTGAGCCGCAACTGCAGGATCGTAGTAATGATTCATAACTGTTTCTGCATTCTTCTTATGGGTAGACGTTGATGGAATCATCATGTTGTCACTCCATAGAGTTCCACCACTTTCTGGAACTGCAAATTCAAACTTACCCTCATTTTCAGTAGCAAGCTGGAATACATCGCCAGACCAGCCAATAACAGCAATAGCATCGCCTGAAATGAGATCCTCCTTATAGGAGTTGCCCTTTACTTGACGGATAAAGCCATCTGAAATCTTCTCTTCTAAGAAATCAATTGCGTTCATAAATTGATCTTCTGTGAATTCACCAGAAATATCAACACCCTGGTACTGCATGATGATTCCCATGGTGTCGCGCATTTCTGACAGAACTTCAATACGTCCCTTATTTGCTGGGGCGAAAAGATCATCCAATGTGCGAACACCCTTGGGCAACTTCTCCTTATTCCAACCAAAACCAGCAAAACCTGTTTGCCATGTTAAGGAGTTAGTGCGACCTGGATCAAAGCCCACATTCGCCAGCGCTGGAAGGATGTTGGCCTTATTGGGAACATTTGCTTCGTCAATTGCCTGCGTGTATCCCAGGCGAATCCAACGACCTGCCATCCAGTCAGTGAGAGTGACAATGTCATACCCAATATCTTTTCCGAGTTTAAGTTGGCCAGCTACTTTGCCGTAGAAAGTATTGTTATCGTCGACATCTTCTTTATATGTGATCTCCAAACCTGATGAGGCGCGTAGCGCATCAAGAGTTGGATACTTATTTGTATCTGAGTCATAATCCAAATAGAGAGTCCAGTTTGCCCAACGTGCTAGTTTCTCTGTGTCAGAAACATCAACAGCAGATTTAACAGAGTCCGATGACTTGGTACCGCATGCTGCAAGAAGGCCAACTGCTCCAATGCCACCAGCGCCGGCAATCAATCCACGACGTGAAATTTGTGCCTTAATAAGGGCGTGTGTTTCGGGAGATAGATTTTCTTTCTTAGGCATTACAGCTCCTTGTCGTGGTGGTGATCATTGTGGAAAGTTATCTGGCCTTCATTCGATGAGTAGGTCTGGGTAGTAATGCGAGCGAGTTTATGCCCTGAGGGAGCAATTCGTCACGCTTTTAGGCGTTGAGATTTGTCATGACATGCTTGATTCTGGTGTAGTCCTCAAAGCCATAGCCTGAGAGGTCTTTGCCATAGCCCGATTTCTTGAATCCGCCATGTGGCATTTCTGCAACGACAGGTATATGAGTGTTGATCCAGACGCATCCAAAATCAAATGCCCTAGCCAAGCGCATCGCACGGCCATGGTCGCGCGTCCAGACACTTGATGCCAGACCATAATCGACGCCATTTGCCATGGCAATCGCCTCATCCTCTGTGGTGAATTTCTGGATTGTAATAACAGGGCCAAAGATTTCATTCTGGATCATTTCATCATCTTGCTTCAGGTCAGCAACGATGGTTGGAGGGAAGAAAAATCCTGGACGGGCGAGCGCTTTTCCGCCAGCCATTACTCGAGCATGCGATGGCGCTCGATCAAGGAACCCGCTTACGCGAGAGAGTTGGTTGGCATTGTTGACTGGGCCAACAAGTACATCCTCGTGCGGCATACCGATTGCAATGCTGTTTTTAGCTTGATCTGTCAGGAGTGCGACCATTTGATCATAAACACCAGCTTGCACGAGAACACGAGTTGCAGCAGTGCAATCTTGGCCTGCATTGAAAAACCCTGCAATAGCAATACCTTCGGCAGCAGATTCAAGGTTTGCATCATCAAAGACAACTACTGGCGCTTTACCGCCGAGTTCTAAGTGCACTCTCTTTATTTGCTTGGCTGCAGAGCCTGCAACTTCCATACCTGCTCGAACTGATCCAGTGATAGAAACCATTGCAGGAGTTGTATGTTCTACAAGGGCCCGACCAGTGTCGCGCTCTCCGCAGAGAACGTTAAATACTCCAATTGGCAAAAATTCTGACATTACTTGTGCCATAAAGACAGTTGATGCAGGTGTTGTATCACTGGGCTTTAGAACAACAGTATTTCCTGCAGCAATGGCAGGTGCCCATTTCCAGACTGCCATCATCATGGGATAATTCCAAGGAGTCACTTGCGCACATACTCCGATAGGTTCGCGACGAATAATTGATGTCATGCCGTGCATATATTCACCGGCCGACTTGCCTTCAAGATTTCGTGCAGCCCCTGCAAAGAATCGAATTTGATCGATCATCGGTGGGATTTCTTCAGACATAGTTATCGCTAATGGCTTACCAGTATTGCGACTTTCTATAGCAACAATTTCTTCAGCACGAGATTCAAGGGCATCTGCAATTTTTAGAAGGGCTCTTTGGCGCTCACTCGGTGTTGAATCACGCCATCCAACAAATGCATCTGAAGCTGACTTCATTGCCTGATCTACATCTGCGCTGTTGGAGACAGGGGCCTTGGCATAAACCTCGCCAGTGGATGGATTAATCAGATCGCTGGTCTTTCCTGAACTACTTGGAACTGATGCGCCGTTGATGAAATTGAGTAACTGCTCCACGAATGCTCTCCCTTGTATGCGTTGGGGGCGAGAGTACGCCTAGAACGGTTGGGGCGAAAGCCCTTTTTCTACGAATTTAGCCGATTTTTGCCCCCTTGAGTACGGATATCGTAGTCAAATGCCACAAAAACTGCGGATTCCTTTGCTTTTCCCTCAAAGGTACGAGAGAGTTACCCCCGTGACTCGCAAAGAAAAGCCGGTTCTCGATGACACCTCACGGGCCATCATCGAGCAGTTGCAGATCGATGGGCGAAAGCCTTATGCAGCTATCGGTCTTGCTGTGGGGCTCTCTGAGGCAGCAGTGCGCCAACGCATTGCCAAGCTCATTGGCTCCGGAGTCATGCAGGTCGTGGCCGTGACTGATCCGCTCACCGTTGGTTCATACCGCATGGCGATGGTTGGTATCAAGGTCGAAGGAGATCTCACCGCAGTTGCAGACCAGCTCTCGCACTACAAAGAGGTGGACTACGTGCTCGTTACATCAGGTGGATTTGATGTGATGGCCGAAGTGATCTGTAACGACGATGAACATCTACTCGAACTGCTTCAACGCATACGTGCGATCCCGCAAGTACGCAGCACCGAAAGCTTTATCTATCTTAAGTTGCGCAAGCAGCTTTATAACTGGGGAACCTAACAAATGGCTACGACGAGTACTTTCGACAATGTTCAATTCTTTGAATCAGATCTGGAATCAAATTGGTCTAACCGAGCTAAGGAGCATCTATGGATGCACTTTTCGCGAATGGGCGCATACGAGAACGGCGGTTCAATACCCATCATTGTCAAAGGTGAAGGCGCATACATCTACGATGACCGAGGCAAGCGCTATTTTGATGGCATTTCATCGTTATTCACTGTTCAAGTTGGACATGGCCGGGAAGAGTTAGCTGATGCTTACGCCAAGCAAGTTAAAGACTTAGCCTATTTTCCAATTTGGTCATACGCGCATCCTCGCGCTATCGAATTAGCAGAACGACTAACAAGTTTAACTCCCGGAGATCTTAACCACGTTTTCTTCTCGGCCTCTGGCGGTGAAGCGGTTGAAACTGCTGCCAAACTTATTAAGCAATACTTCAAACTCACTGGCAAGCCAATGAAACATAAAATCATTAGTCGCCACGTTGCTTATCACGGCACAACGCAAGGCGCCCTTTCTATCACCGGTATTCCTGCAGCTAAGCAGTTCTTTGAACCTCTTATTGCAGGCCACCATAAAGTTCCCAATACCAACTTCTATCGTGCACCTCTCAATCACCGTGATTCTGTTGAGGAATTTGGACAATGGGCTGCTAACCGCATTGAAGAAGCAATTTTATTTGAAGGCGCAGATACTGTTGCTGCAGTCTTTCTTGAACCAGTACAAAACTCTGGTGGATGTTTCCCACCTCCACCGGGCTATTTACAACGCGTTCGCCAAATTTGCGATCAATACGACGTCATGATGGTCTGCGATGAAACTATCAATGCCTTTGGTCGCCTGGGCGAATACTTTGCCTCAACAAAATATGGCATCGTGCCAGACATTATTACTTGCGGTAAAGGAATGACCTCTGGTTATTTCCCAATGGGTGCCATGATTGCAAATGATCGGTTGTATGAGCCATTCCGCAAAGGAACTAACACTTTTCTTCACGGATTTACATTTGGTGGTCACCCAGCTGGAGCTGCAGTTGCTCTAGCCAACCTAGACATTTTCGAACGCGAAGGCATCAATGAAAATGTCCGAAAGAATGAGATGGCACTTAAAACAACTCTGGAAAAACTCTATGAGTTGCCAATCGTCGGAGATATTCGCGGTGCCGGTTACTTCTGGGGTATCGAGATGGTCAAAAATAAGGTAACTCGTGAAACTTTTAGCGCTGACGAAAGTGAGAAGTTGCTCCGAGGATTCTTATCCAAGGCCCTTTTCGATAATGGCCTCTACTGTCGAGCAGATGATCGTGGAGACCCAGTAATTCAAATTGCACCACCACTGATTTGCGATCAATCTCATTTCGATGAGATTGAATCAATTTTGCGTACCGTGCTCACTGAAGCGGCATCCATCATTCTCTGATGAGTCTTTGGTGGACGCTGGTCGATAGACCCACATTTTTCCCAGGGTCTCTGGATCGGCGATGGGATGTTGTCATTGTTGGCGCTGGCTTTAGCGGTCTGTGGAGCGCACACCATTTACTCAACGCTGACCCATCGCTCACCATTGCAATCGTTGAGGCATCTGGTATTGGTTCGGGTGCAAGTGGTCGCAATGGTGGATGGATGTCAGCACTCTACCCACGCAGCAATGAAGCCCTCGCTCAACACTCATCACCATCGCAGATTGCACAATTGCATTTACAACTTCGAAATTCCATTGATGCCATTGGTGAATTTGTAAAAAAAGAAAACTTTGATTGTGGGTTTTCCAAAGGTGGCTCACTTGTTATAGCCCGACATGAGAGTCAACTTGCACGCATTTCGCGCGATTGCGATGAAGATACTCACCTGTTGACCGCTAATGAAACTAAAGCCCGTATCAACATGACAGGGGCAATTGGTGCCACATTCACTCCTAATTGCGCGCGAATTAATCCTGCCGAACTTGTCATTGGGCTTGCGCAATCCTTGGCCCGGCGCGGAGTATCAATATTTGAAGATACGCCAGCCCTTATTTGCCCAGATAAATCAGTAGAAGTGGGTGGAAAGAAAGTTGATACAAAAATTGTTATCCGAGCAACCGAGGCATATAGACAAAGAACTCGAGAGATGATTCCGATCTACTCACTTATGGTTGCAACCCAGCCGCTGCCCCAAGATGTCTTTGATGAGATCGGGATAGCCAAAAATGAAACGTTCGCAGAAGCAAACCATTTAGTCACATATGGCCAGCGCACACCCGATAACAGACTTGCCATAGGTGGAAGAGGAGCCCCTTATACATGGGGTTCTAAAAGAAATCTATCAAGTGAGCGCCATAAAAAGATTCATGAACATTTGCGCACAATGTCTACCAGCTGGTTTCCCATTGTAAAAAAATTTGAATTCACACATGCATGGGGTGGCGCAGTTGGCATAACTCGAGATTGGTCACCTTTTGTGCGCTTTAACGGATCCTATGCCGAACTTGGAGGATATGCAGGCGACGGTGTGACACTTTCATACTTAGCAGCACTAACGCTAACGGAATTAATCACAGATTCAGAGAGTGAGCGAACTCGACTTCCATTTGTTCAATGGCAATCCCCCAAGTGGGAAATCGAACCGTTGAGATGGCTCGGAGTTAATTCGGCAATCGCTTTATCAGGTCTTGCTGATTGGGAAGAACAAAACAGATCTAGGCCAAGCATTGTTGCAAAAGGCCTTGCGCGTATGATGGGCACATGATGAGTGAACGCACTGAAGTACATAGATCACCTCATAAACAAAACCATGATCCAGATGTTGCACAATCGATTATTGCAAGAGCACTTGTTGCCCACGTTGCTATAGCCGTTGATGGACAGCCCTTTGCACTGCCTGTTGCCTGTGCTCCATATAAAGATGAACTGCTTCTACACGGTTCTAACGCATCTCGACTATTTAAAGCTTTGATGGATGGAACCCCAGCTTGTGTGACCATTACCCACATTGAAGGCCTAGTTGTAGCTAGATCTTCCTTCGAATCCTCCATGCATTATCAATCACTCATGGCACTAGGTAGTGCTCGAATGATCAGCGAAGATGAAAAACGACCGGCATTAGAAGCGCTCACTGAGCATTTATTTCCACAACGTCTAACGCAACTTCGCCAATCAACAGAACAAGAAGTTAGCGCCACATCGATAGTTGCATTTCCACTGAAGGAGATCAGTGTGAAAGTTTCCAATGGACAACCAAAAGATAAAGATGGTGATTTGGAATCTGATATTTGGGCAGGTATCTTGCCTATAAAAACTTCTTATGGAGAACCAATCCCTGCAGATAACTTACGGCCAGGGATTCCCATTCCTGATTACATTGCAACATGGGTAGTCGGTTAGTCAGTTGGGAAATCGATACGGCGCACTCATTCTTGCTGGTATCTTCTTTGGGACAACAGGCACCGCTCAAGCTTTAGGTCCTGATGGACTATCACCACTTGCCGTCGGAAGTGGACGCCTTATCTTTGGCGCACTTTTTTTATGGATTATCACTCGCTTTACTGCCAAAACTGCAATACCGATAGCTAAAAAGGATCTGTGGCTGGCCTCTATAGGTTTTACCCTCTATCAACTTACATTTTTTTCTGCCGTGAAAAGCACAGGAGTAACAATTGGTACGGTAACTGCGCTCGGATCTGCGCCGGCGCTCACGGGAATAATTGCATTTATTTTAAAAGGCGAGAGGGCAAGTAAACGCTGGTTTCTTGCAACGAGTGTTACAACCTGCGGTATAGCAGTGCTCAGTAGCGCAAAGGGTTTTTCTCAATTCAATCTCACCGGATTTCTCTTAGCCCTTGGCGCAGGTGCCTCTTATTCACTCTTTGCAGTTGCAAGTAAGAGCGCGCTCACATCTGGTGTCGGGATTCCTGAGGCGATGACCAAAATTATTCTTCTTGCGAGCATATTAGGGTTGCCATTTATTTTTGTTGGGGATTTTGCACCACTTATCTCAGCTCATGGTATTGAAATGCTCATATGGCTTGGATTGGTGCCCACCGCCCTTGCTTACTTGGCTTATGCCTTTGGTTTGGTATCTGTGCAAGCAAGTACGGCATCAACGCTTATCCTGGCAGAACCCGCAACGGCGACGGTTTTAGCGGCCCTTGTTCTGCATGAGAGCCTTAACCTCCGATCAATCTATGGAATAGCAATAATTTCTTGCGGGCTGGTTTATCTGGCTCGAGAAAAAGCAGCAACTAAGCAGTAAATATTTCTCTCCAGTGATCTACCTGTGGAGTACTTGCAAAGTAAGGCTCAATAATCTCGCGCCACTTTGTATATTGATCGGATTGCCTGAATGCAACCATATGGTCATCTAAAGTTTCCCAACGAATAAGGAGTGTAATTCTCTCTGCTTTTTCGATTCCGTGTTGAAGTTCAAAGCTAATAAAGCCCTTTGCCTTAATTAAAATAGTATCCACTGCGTGCTTAATGGCCACCTCGAACTCTGCATGCTTATCGCTTTGGATATCAACCGATGCTATTTCTAGAATCATTACCGCTCCTTTTCGTTGTGGGCTAAATTACTAAGTTTCTGCTGCCGCTAGTTGACCACAAGCTCCATCAATTTCTCGACCACGTGTATCTCGTACAGTCGTTGGAACTCCGTAACTCTCCAAAATCCTCACAAACTCAGCTTCATCTTCGGGTCGTGAGGCAGTCCATTTAGACCCAGGCGTTGGATTAAGTGGAATCAAGTTAACGTGAGCATTGCGATTTTTAAGAAGCCGACCCAACAAATCTGCACGCCACGTCTGATCGTTAATGTCACGAATCAGCGCGTATTCAATGGAGTACCGACGCCCAGTCTTTTGCTCATAGGCGTCGGCTGCGATGAGTACTTCCTTTACTTTCCACCGGGAATTGATAGGAACAAGGGTGTCTCGAAGTTCGTCATCTGGGGTGTGAAGTGAAACTGCCAGTGTGACCGGTAAGCCCTCAGCCATTAATTTTTCTATTCCATTAACTAAGCCAACAGTTGAAACTGTTACAGAACGTGCACTAATTCCTAAGCCATCCGGAATTGGGTCAGTGATATTGCGAAGTGTGCGCATTACTGCGTTGAAGTTGGCCATGGGTTCGCCCATGCCCATAAAAACTATATTTGATAAGCGTGTGGGTCCACCTGGCAATTCACCGTAAGCGCAGGCTCTTGCCGCTGCAACGATCTGCTCAGTAATTTCTCCTGCTGTCAGATTGCGAGTCAGCCCTGCTTGTCCCGTTGCACAAAATGGGCAATTCATTCCACACCCAGCTTGGGAGGAAATACAGACCGTTGTTCGATCGGTGTAACGCATGAGAACGCTTTCTACTAAGACACCATCGTGCAAGCGCCATAGATCTTTTCGGGTCATTCCTGCATCGCAGGTGACAGAACGAACACTCTCAATTAATTGTGGAGTGAATTTATCTGCAAACTCTTGGCGCTTATCTGCTGGAATATCGCTCCACATTTGTGGATCTGTAGAAAGGTGTGTGAAGTAATGATTAGCAACTTGATTTGCGCGAAAAGCAGGCAAACCTAATTCCTGAGCAAATGCTCGGCGCTCCTCGGGTGAAAAATCTGCTAAATGTCGCGGTGGTTTCTTTTTCTGAACTGGTTCATCAAAAACTAACGTCAACTCACTTGACTGATCAGGGCGGGTCATAAATATCGCTTAACAAGTTCAAGTGCTAACCACATGGCAGGTGCAGATAAGAGAACTGAATCAAGGCGATCGAGGGCTCCCCCGTGTCCTGGTAAAAGCGTTCCCATATCCTTCAGTGAAAAATCACGTTTCATTGCACTCTCAATGAGATCGCCACTTGTGGCGGTAAAAACAATCATGATTCCGGCTAATGCACCCAACCACCAATGAATATGAAGTAAATAATGGAAAGAAAAGGATCCGCCAACAATTGTAAAGATCACTGAGCCGGCTAAACCTTCCCACGTTTTCTTGGGACTGATTTTGGGAACTAATGGATGACGCCCGATAAGAACTCCAACTAAGTAACCAAAAGTGTCATTACACCCAACAAGAATCACAAAGGTCATCACTTGATGTAAGCCATCGTGGGGACGCGCAAGAAGAATCAAAAACCCGGCAAGAAATGGAAGATAAATAAGTGAAAGGGTTGTCGCCGTTGCGTTCTTTACAAAACCCTCAGGCCCTCGACGCAATACATCGATCAACAAGATTGGGAAAAAGATTGCTGTAGCAACGGCCAATGCAGCTACTCCTCCTTGCCATGAGGCAAAACAGAGCCCACATGTGGCTATGACAAGTGCACGAGGGGATACAAAAACTCCTGCCGAGCTAAAAGCTCGCGTAATCTCGCGAACACCTAATGCGACAGCAATAGCCACAAGGAGTACAAAAACTTCTCTGCGAAATGCCAGGGCGAACCAAACAAGTGCGACAAGAGATAGGCCGACAACAATTGATGGGATGAACTTACGTCCAGCGCGACGGTTTATCTCTTCGTTGATTGCGTGAAAGTCATCCATAATCCGGTGAAGAACTCTCAAACTTCGAGAAGTTCGACCTCCTTATGTTTCAAGAGATCATCAATTTTCGAAACATGATCACCTGTCAACTTCTCTAAATCCTTTTCTCCACGTGTTAAATCATCTTTACCAATATCGCCATCCTTTTCCAACTTTTCAATAGTCTCTTTTGCATGGCGACGAATATTGCGAAGGGAAATCTTGGCATCCTCTGCCTTTGTGCGGACAACTTTGATGTATTCCTTGCGACGCTCCTCAGTGAGTTGCGGAAAATTGACGCGAATAACAACACCATCATTTCCTGGGTTTACTCCAAGATCTGATTCGCGAATTGCCTTTTCAATCGATGCCATTGCTCCTTTATCGAAAGGAGAAACGATTGCCATACGCGCTTCTGGTACCTGAATCGAAGCTAACTGCGAAAGTGGGGTAAAAGTTCCGTAATAATCGACCATTACTTTATTGAAAAGTGAAGGGTGAGCGCGACCAGTGCGGATGCTCGCAAAATCTTCTTTTGCAACTTCCAGCGCTTTATCCATTTTTGTTGTGGCGTCCTTTAGGGTGCCTGCTACATCGCTCACGTCGGGCTCCTTTAATTTTTCAATTGAACTGCGTTATTAGGCAACGAGTGTTCCTATAACTTCACCACGTACGGCTCTTGCAATATTTCCTTTAACCATAAGATCAAAAACAACGATTGGTAAATTATTTTCCCGACAGAGGCTAAATGCTGCAGCATCGGCCACTGCGAGTGATTTAGATAAAACCTCGTCGTAGGAAATCGTGTCGTATTTGACGGCTTTAGGATCCGTCTTTGGATCTGCTGAATAAACTCCATCAACACCGCTCTTTGCCAGCAATAGCGCTTCTGATCCAATTTCAAGTGCTCGTTGGGCTGCAACTGTATCTGTTGTAAAAAATGGCATGCCCGCGCCTGCTCCGAAAATTACGACTCTGCCTTTTTCAAGATGGCGAATAGCCCGACGTGGAATATACGGTTCTGCAACTTGACCCATTGTGATGGCAGTTTGTACGCGAGTATCAACGTTTAATTTCTCAAGGAAATCTTGTAGCGCTAAACAATTCATTACCGTGCCGAGCATGCCCATGTAGTCAGCACGGGCTCTATCCATGCCTAGTTGTTGTAACTCTGCGCCACGGAAATAGTTTCCGCCTCCGACAACAACTGCAACTTGGACTCCAGAGCGAACAACATCTGAAATTTGTTCTGCAACATCTTGAACGACATCGGGATCAACACCGATTCCTTTTTCGCCACCAAAAACTTCTCCAGAAAGTTTAAGGAGCACTCTGCCGTATTTACCTCTACTACCTGGCACAAGTGCTCCTTTCGCTTTCTACTAAGAGTTTAAGGGCTCTTTTTGAATGTTTTACTGACCCACGCGGAAGCGATGGAAGGCCTTTACGGCACTTCCGGCTTCATCGAGAATCTGCTTAACCGTCTTCTTGGCATCCTTTGCGAAAGCTTGCTCAATCAAGCTAACTTCCTTAACGAACCCAGTAACACGACCTTCAACAATCTTGGCAAGGGAAGCTTCTGGCTTGCCTTCATTGCGGGCAGTTTCTTCTGCAACGCGACGTTCATTTTCAATCACGTCGGCCGGTACATCATCGCGATGTACATAAGATGGCGCAAAAGCTGCAATATGTTGAGCGATATCTTTACCAACGCCAAGAGCGTCCTTTGTGATTTGGACAAGAACTCCCACCTGCGGTGGAAGATCTGGGCTTGTGCGGTGGAGATAAAGACCAACAGGTGAACCATCAAGGACTGCAACACGGCGAACTTCAATTTTCTCGCCAAGGGTTGCATTCCCTTCATCAACTGCATCTTGGACTTTACGTCCAGGTTTAATTTCGGAGGCCAAGAAAGCCTTAACATCAGAAGGCTTCGCTTTCATCAAGTGCTCAAGAAGTTCGTCAGCAAGTGCCTGAAAGCGCTCACCTTTTGCAACGAAGTCTGTCTCGCAATTGAGTTCGAGCATGACGCCTAAGTTCTCTTGAACTTTTGCAATAACCAGGCCGTTAGAAGTTGTACGGCCTTCACGCTTGGTGACGCCCTTCAAGCCCTTAACGCGAATGATTTCTACCGCTTTGTCGAAATCACCTTCTGCTTCATCGAGCGCCTTTTTGCAATCGAGCATTCCTGCTGCAGTTGCTTCACGGAGCTTCTTTACATCTTCGGCCGAATACTTCAACTTATGCCTCCACTGCAGGTGATGCTGGAGTTGTACCGTCAAGAATTTCTTTCTCCCAGTCCGCAAGTGGTTCTCCGGCTGCAACAACGTTTTCAACAGGCTTGACTTCTTCCTTCACATTGGCAGCACGTGCTTGTAAGCCTGCAACAATTGCATCAGTGATAACACGAGTAAGCAATCCAATAGAACGAATCGCATCATCGTTACCAGGAATCTTGAAATCAACTTCATCTGGATCACAGTTTGTGTCCAAGATTGCAATAACTGGGATTCCGAGCTTTTTAGCTTCAGCAACTGCTAAATGCTCTTTCTTTGTATCCACTACCCAAATTGCACTTGGCAACTTGGTCATGTTACGAATTCCATTGAGGTTCTTGTTCAATTTTTCGCGTTCGCGACGAAGGACAAGAAGTTCTTTCTTCGTTAGCAACTGATCATTGGCATTTTCTAGCGCTTCAAGTTCCTTGAGGCGTTGAATACGCTTGTAGACAGTTGGGAAGTTTGTGAGCATTCCACCGAGCCAGCGCTCAGTTACGTATGGCATTCCTACGCGTGCTGATTGTTGAATGATTGGCTCTTGTGCTTGCTTCTTTGTTCCGACGAACAAGACGTGTCCACCTTTGGCAACAACATCTTTCACAAATTCATAGGCGCTATCGATGAGCCCCAGTGATTGTTGGATATCGATAATGTAAATACCATTGCGCTCAGCAAAAATAAAGCGCTTCATTTTTGGATTCCATCGACGAGTCTGGTGTCCAAAGTGGACTCCGCTGTCGAGAAGTTCTCGCATTGTTACAACCGCCATGGCGGCACACTCCTTCTTGCCAACTTCTTGCGAAGTTAGCTCTCGGTTAATGGACCAACTTTTGTTGGCCCTCTAGCACTTAAACGCCGACCAGTTGCCTGGACCGAAATGGCTCTTGCTAAGTGCGTGAAGTCACCGCAATCTCACTTTTACATGGGTTGTGGTGCAGGGCAAATACTACCCGAGGAAATGTGGTGCAAAATCCACCAGAAAAGCCAGCTCTATGCGCGTGGATGGGCTTGTTTGAAGGCTTGTTGAAGTCTTTGAGTTGAAACGTGAGTATAAATCTGAGTAGTTGCAAGTGATGCATGTCCTAATATCTCTTGCACTGTTCGCAAATCGGCACCGCCCTCTAATAAATGTGTCGCGGCAGAATGTCGAAGTGCATGTGGACCCATACGTTCGAATCCTTCTAAAGCAGATAACGCTTCATAGACAACGGTCCGAACAGTGCGTTGATCGATTCTCTTTCCTCGTGCTCCCAAAAAAACAGCGTTGGTGGAAATATTTGTTGCAACATGTGGGCGTCCATCTTTGACCCACGCATTTAAAGCTTTCATTGCTGGATTGCCGATCGGGATTGTCCGTTCTTTATTGCCTTTACCCAATACGCGAATTGTTTGGCGTTCGTAATCAATAGAATCGAAATCCAGACCACAGAGTTCACTGACACGTGCTCCGCTTGCATAAAGAACTTCAACCATCGCACAATCTCGTAGCGACATGGGTGAATCTTCTTCTTCACTAACGCGAAGTGCAAGAGCGTCCATTGCAAGAGTTGCACTAGGAATATCTAATACTTCAGGAAGCGTGCGGTGTGGTTTTGGCGTTACTAATTGCACTCCAACATCAGTTTCTGTATATCCCTTTTTCTTCGCCCATTTTGTAAATAACCGTATAGATACTGCTCTGCGAGATAATGAAGTGCGAGCTCCACCTTTTACTTGCATATTGGCAAGCCATGAACGAATGTGAGAAAGTTCTAATTTCGAAATATCGGTAATACCTAGAGCGCCCAAATGTGCCGTCAAACTCTCAAGATCACCAAGGTAGGCACGGATTGTGTGATCGGAGAGATGACGTTCAGTTCGTAAATTCTTTTCAAATGCGTCAATAACTTCTGCGAATTCAGAGTTAGACATGTACCTAGGTTACTCGGAGGTCCTGCCTTGTCGGATGAGGCCGAAGGTAAGCGCATCCTCTAGCGCCATCGCTGAGGCTGCAATAACGTTTTCATGCACGCCAATGGTGCTCCATTCACCATGTCCATCACTTGTTTCAACCAATACGCGCGTTACCGCTCCAGTTCCTAAGCGACCTTCAAGGATTCGAACCTTGTAATCAGTGAGTTCTAGAATTTCTAACTCTGGATAGAATTGTTTTAAGCCAGAACGAAGCGCGTTATCGAATGCGTTAACGGGTCCGTTTCCTTGACCATTGCAAGAAATCTTTTTACCTTGTGCAGTAATTGTTACTTCAGCTTTAGTTGTAATGCTCTGATCAGCTGATTTTTCAACAGTGGTAAGCCAATGTTCAATAGTGAAAAATTGAGGACGTTTACCGGTCATCTCTTCACGAAGTAAGAGTTCGAAAGTGGCATCGGCTGCTTCAAAAGTAAATCCACGTGCTTCCATCTCTTTAACGCGATCAACTACCCGACCAATCAGTGCACGGTCTCCGCCTAGATCAACACCTAGTTCAGCCGATTTCAATTCAACAGATGCACGTCCTGCCATATCTGAAACAAGCATGCGCATATCGTTGCCGACCGATTCAGGATCTTCATGTTGATATAGGGAGGGGTCAACTTTAATTGCACTGGCATGGAGCCCTGCTTTATGAGCAAATGCTGAAACCCCAACATATGGCTGGCGCGCACTAGGTGCAACGTTTGTTACCTCTGCAACTGCATGTGCAATTCGGAATGCTTCAGGCAGTAATCCATCTGGCAGAACTTGTTGGTGCTTTTTTAATTGCAAGTTAGCAATAATAGTGACAAGGTCTGCATTTCCTGTGCGCTCTCCATAGCCATTGAGTGTGCCCTGCACATGAGTGACACCCGCAGCAATTGCTGCCATTGAATTTGCAACAGCACATCCGGTGTCGTTGTGGCAATGAATTCCGAGCCTGGCAGAACTTGCACCTAATACATCGTGAACAACTTGTGAGAGTTCATCAGGCAACATCCCACCATTAGTGTCGCAAAGAGCAATGACATCTGCTCCAGCCTCTGCTGCAACACGAACTACTTCAAGTGCGTAGGCACGATTAGAGCGATATCCATCAAAGAAGTGCTCAGCATCAAGAAATACTCTCTGACCTTCTGCGCGCAAATGTTTAATTGAATCAGCGATCATCGCTAAATTTTCATCAAGTGTTGTGCGCAACGCTAAATCAACATGGCGGTCATATGCCTTTGCTACAACGGTTACCGCAGAGGCACCAGAATCGCGGAGTGCGCCAAAGAGTTCATCATCGGCAGCCTTTACACCTGGCCTGCGTGTAGCACCAAAGGCGACAAAGGTTGCATATTTTAATTTAAGTTCAGTACGAGCTCGAGCAAAGAACTCAGTATCTTTTGGATTAGCTCCGGGCCAACCACCTTCAATAAAACCAACGCCTAAATCATCGAGGTGACGAGCGATTATCAATTTATCGTGGACAGAAAGATTTAAACCCTCTTGCTGTGCACCATCTCGCAATGTGGTGTCATAGATGTGGAAAGCATCCGAGACGGGCATTACAGGACTTTCTTCATCCAGTTATGTGTATCGGCAATTGTGCCGTGTTGAATTCCAAGGAGAGTTTCGCGAATTTTCATTGTGATGGGTCCTGGCTTTCCATCTCCAGTTACCCATGTTCCCATGGCGCTCTTTGCCATTCCAACTGGTGAAACGACAGCAGCGGTTCCGCATGCAAAAATTTCGGAGATCTCGCCACTTTGAACACCATTTTTCCAGTCATCAACGCTAATCATTGTCTCCTGAACTTTATACCCAAGATCTTTTGCAACGCTCAAGATTGAATCACGTGTAATACCAGGCAATAACGTGCCAGTTAGTTTTGGTGTCACAACAGTGATGTCGTTTCCTGAACCCTTCACAAAATATAGATTCATTCCACCCATCTCTTCAACCCACTTGCGCTCTTTTGCATCTATCCATACAACTTGATCACAGCCCTCTTTTGCGGCGGCTTTTTGCGCGATCAAAGATGCTGCGTAGTTCCCGCCACACTTTGCTTCACCCGTTCCACCTTGTGCTGCGCGAACATATTCAGTTGAAATCCATACAGCAACTGCATTGGCTGGGTTGAAGTATTGAGCAGCAGGGGTTGCAATCAACATGTAGAGCGCGCGATTTGAAGGTCGAACACCTAACCCCACTTCAGTTGCAAACATAAATGGTCGAAGATATAAAGATTCACCAATCTTGTCTGGTACCCAGCCCGCATCTTGCTTTACAAGAGCGTGCACGGTGTCGAGAAATAATTGTTCAGGCATTTCTGGCAGAGCTATACGGTGCGCACTTCTTGCAAAGCGCGCAGCATTGGCTTCTGGTCTAAAGAGTGCAATAGATCCATCGGGTTGGCGATAAGCCTTAAGGCCCTCAAATATTTCTTGTCCGTAATGAAAAACCATTGCAGCGGGATCTAAAGAAATTGGTGCATATGCTTTTAACTCTGCCTGTCCCCATCCGTCAGCCTCAGTCCACTCAGCAACAACCATGTGATCTGTGTAGTACTTACCAAATCCAGGGTTTGCAACTTTTTCGGCGCGCTCCTTTTCCGCAACTGCGTGCGTTGAAAGAGTGAGTTTGATGGACATGGTTAACCTTTCAAAGTTCCAGCAATTGCATTACCTATTTCAATCGTTGAGCGTTTAGCGCTTCCACGATTAAGAAGATCCTTAGCAACTGCGCTTTCAATCTCTTTAGCAGCTTCTGGATAACCTAGGTGATCAAACATCATGCCGATTGAAAGAATTGTTGCTGTTGGATCTGCAATTCCTTTACCAGCAATATCGGGAGCTGAACCATGAACAGGTTCAAACATGGAAGGGAATTTGCGAGTTGGATTGATGTTTCCAGATGCTGCAAGGCCAATTCCTCCGCAAATTGCTGCAGAGATATCGGTGATGATATCTCCAAAAAGATTATCTGTTACAACAACATCGAAGCGACCTGGATTATTGACGAAAAACATTGCAGCGGCGTCAACATGCAGGTAATCGGTTTCAATGGATGGATAATCTTTTGCAACCTTTTCGAATGTGCGAGTCCAGAGTGAGCCTGAAAAAGTAAGCACGTTGTTTTTATGAACAAGTGTGACCTTCTTGCGAGGACGCAACATTGCGCGATCAAATGCATCACGAATTGTGCGCTCTGCCCCGCGGCGGGTATTAATACTTACATCCGTTGCAATTTCAGCATCGGTGCCCTCTGCCAAGATTCCGCCAGCGCCTGCATATGGACCTTCAGTTCCTTCGCGAATAACAAGAAAATCAAGTGAATCAATACCGGCAAGGGGTGACTTAACACCTGGATAGAGACGACCTGGACGCAAGTTCACATACTGATCAAAAATAAATCGCAACTTCAAAAGCAATCCGCGCTCAAGGATTCCGCTAGGAACACTTGGATCTCCAACTGCGCCAAGTAGGAGTACATCGCTCTTTGCTAATTCAGCTTTAACTGCCTCAGGTAAAACTTCTCCTGTGCGATGCCATTGCTTAGCTCCAAGATCAAAGGGAGTTTTAACGAAGTTAGCTCCGTATTTCTTGGCAACAATATCGAGAACTTTAATACCTTCAGCAACAACTTCTGGTCCGATTCCGTCGCCAGCAATAACTCCGAGTTTGATCGTTTTCTCTGACATGTAGATCCCTATCCGCCTAAGTTAACCGAACGTGCCAAATCGGCACCTGTTTGTTGTGCGAGTGAGCTAAGTACTTCTGCTGGTACGGGCGAGTCAACGGTAATAACCATCAACGCGGCTCCCCCTGCATGGTCGCGCGCAACCTGCATACCAGCAATATTGACCTGTGCTTTTCCAAGTGCGTTGCCAACTGTTCCAACTACTCCTGGACGATCGGCATAACGCAAGAAGAGAAGATTATCTGTTGGAACTAAATCAAGATCGTAATCATCAATAGCAACAATCTTCTGCACTTGTCGTATACCCATCAGAGTTCCGCTAATAGAAATCTTTACACCCGTTGAGAGCGCCGCATTAAGAGTGAGAACGTTTCGATGATCTGGAGAAATTGGGTCAGTTGTTACCGTTGAACTCAAACCTCGCTCATGTGCAAGGTTTGGCGCGTTAACGTAGGTGACATCCTCGGCTCCAGATATTGCAAGTGCTCCACGGAGTGCACTGGTTGCAAGAACTGAGCAATCATGTTCAGCAATTTCACCATATACTTCTACATCAATGCTCACAGGTAATTCTCCTGCTAAACCAGCAAGTACTCCTGCAAGTTTTTCAACAAGAGCCAGTGCTGGGCGCACATCTTCATGAATAAGACCACCTTTAACGTTGACCGCATCTGGCACTAGCTCACCAGCGAGAGCCTTTCGTACAGAAACTGCAACTGCGATTCCTGCGCGCTCTTGTGCTTCATCCGTTGATGCACCCAAATGTGGGGTCGCAACAACTTGGTCCAAAGTAAATAGTGGTGAATCAGTGCAAGGCTCTGTCGAGAATACATCCAGGCCTGCACCTGCAACACGTCCTTCTTTGATTGCATCGTAAAGTGCGCTCTCATCGAGTACGCCACCACGAGCTGCATTAATGATGCGAACTGCAGGTTTGACTTTCTTAAGGGCCTCTACGCCAATGAGATTTGCAGTCTCTTTAGTTTTAGGTAAATGAATGGTGATGAAATCACTGACCTTAAGAAGTTCATCTAGCTCGACTAAGCGAACGCCAAGTTGAGCTGCGCGTGCTGGTTGCAAATATGGATCATAGGCAATGACATCCATGCCAAATGCCTGCATGCGATGTGCAACGAGTTGACCGATGCGACCAAAACCGACGATGCCAAGAGTTTTTTCAAATAGTTCAGCACCTGTGTATTTGGAACGTGCCCATTTGCCATTGCGAAGAGCTTCGTGTGCTGGAGAAATAAATCGTGCCGACGCCAGTAACAAAGAAATTGCAAGTTCTGCAGCGCTAACAATGTTTGATGTTGGCGCATTAACAACCATTACTCCTGCAGCAGTTGCTGCAGGAATCTCGACATTGTCTAGCCCCACACCAGCACGTGCAATAACTTTTAAACCTTTTGCCGCACCTATTGCTTCGGCGTCCATCTTTGTCGCAGAGCGAATCAAGACAGCATCTACACCGAGGGCAAGTGCTTGTAAGAGTTCAGTACGATTTGCTCCATCGCAATGACGGACTTCGAAATCTGGACCGAGCGCTTCAAGTGTTGCCGGGCTGAGTTCCTCAGCAATAAGTACGACAGGTTTAGCCACGCGCAGCTGTACCTTCCTTGTAATCATCCTTTGAATCTTTTACCCATGACATCATCTTGCGAAGGTTGCGACCAACAGCCTCAATTGGGTGTGTCTCGCCCTTTGCACGGAAAGCCTTGAATTCAGGCGCTCCTGCATCTTGGTCATCGATGAAGCGCTTAGCAAAGGCTCCACTTTGAACATCAGCAAGAACTGCCTTCATGTTCTCTTTAACGCGTGGATCAATAACGCGTGGGCCAGAAACATAATCGCCGTACTCTGCTGTGTCAGAGACTGACCAACGTTGCTTTGCGATTCCACCTTCGTACATCAAATCAACAATGAGCTTGAGTTCGTGTAAGCATTCAAAATAAGCAACCTCTGGCTGGTAGCCCGCTTCTGTAAGAACTTCGAAGCCGTACATAACCAATTGTGCTGCTCCACCGCAAAGAACTGATTGCTCTCCGAAAAGATCTGTCTCTGTTTCTTCTGTGAAAGTTGTCAAGATTCCGCCAGCGCGCAATCCGCCAATTGCCTTTGCATAAGAAAGAGTCAGTGGCCAAGCCTTGCCTGTTGCATCTTGCTCAACAGCAACAATGACAGGAACTCCGCGACCTGCAGTAAACTCACGACGAACCAAGTGTCCTGGACCCTTGGGGGCAACCATACATACATCTACATTCGTGCCTGGCTTGATATATCCAAAGCGGATATTAAATCCATGCCCAAAGAAAATTGCGTCGCCATCTTTAAGGTTTGGCAAAATGGATTCTTTGTAGATGTGACGCTGAACTGGGTCTGGTGCCAAAATCATGATGACAGTTGCTTCTTTAACAGCTTCAGCAACTGAGACAACGCGCAGTCCTTCGGCTTCTGCTTTAGCGCGAGATTTAGAACCTTCGGCTAAACCAACGCGGACATCAACACCGCTATCACGAAGACTCAACGCATGTGCGTGACCCTGCGAGCCGTATCCAATGACAGCAACCTTTCGAGCTTGAATAATGGATAGGTCAGCATCCTCTTCGTGATACATCGTTGCCACGTTCTTCTCCTTTGTGTAGTTTCTTGCCTAGTTTTGGTAATCGCCTTGTACATCTATTACATAAGTTGTAGAAATTCCTTGAGCGCTAAGGGTACGGTCTGAGAGAGCCGCCGTGCCACGCTCGAGTGCCACCAAGCCTGATTGGACCAGCTCTTTGATGCCAAAAGGTGTCAAAGCCAAGAGCAAAGCCTCAAGATGACTTGTCTCTCCCGTAGCTTCCATGGTCATAACGCCATCGGTCTCGTCAACAATGGTGACCCCAAATTTTTTGGCAACATCTAATACTTCGTTCTTTTTTGCACTTGGTGCAATTTTTAACATTAAGAGTTCACGATGGACCGTAGAGGACGATGGCATTTCAGAAATTGCGATGACATTTACGAGTTTATATAACTGCGCCATCACTTGATCGAGTGCGTGACCTTGAAGGTTGAGCACAATTGTCATACGTGAAATTTCAGAATTCTCAGTTGGTCCAACAGCAAGTGAATCAATGTTGTATCCACGGCGTGCAAAGAGTGAGGCAACACGCGCCAATACACCGGGAGAGTTTTCAACGAGAACTGCGAGGGTATGTTTGCTCATTACAACTCCTGCGAATCCCAATCGGGCGCTAGTCCGCGCGCGATCATGATTTCATCATTTGATGTTCCGGCAGCAACCATTGGCCACACCATGGCATCACGGAAAACACTGAAATCAACAACTACGGGTTGGTCATTAATTGACATTGCTTCCTTAATGACCGCATCAACATCTTCGCGTTTGTCACATCGAAGACCGGCACATCCCATGGCATCAGCAAGTTTTACAAAATCTGGAATGCGCTTTGAATCAAGTGAAGTATTTGAATAGCGAGAGTCATAGAACATCGTCTGCCATTGACGAACCATGCCAAGGCTTTCGTTATTAATGATGGCAACTTTAATTGGAATATTGTTAAGAGCGCAGGTAACTAACTCTTGGTTGGTCATTTGAAAACATCCGTCGCCATCAATAGCCCATACAGTTGTGCCTGGCATCCCAACTTTGGCGCCCATTGCCGCAGGAACTGCGTAACCCATTGTTCCTAAACCACCAGAGTTCAACCACGTGCGTGGCTTTTCATATTTAACAAATTGAGCTGCCCACATTTGATGTTGGCCAACTCCTGCAACGTAAATTGAATCAGGTCCAGAAATTGCACTAATTCTTTCAATGACATATTGCGGAGAAACCGTGCCATCTTCTGGATGGTTGTACCCAACTGGATAAGTAGCGCGAAGTGAACCCATCTGCTTCCACCAGGCCGCTAAGTCGGGCTTACTCTTTTTGAACTCGCTCTGAAGGGCTGGAATCAGCGCTTTCATGGTGCGTCCGACATCGCCGATAATTGCAACATCTGCAAAACGATTCTTGCCAATTTCGGCAGGATCGATATCTGCATGAATTATTTTGGCGTTCACTGCAAAGGTAGAAAGTTTTCCTGTCACGCGATCATCAAAGCGAGCGCCAAGAGTAATGAGCAAATCAGCCTTTTGAAGGGCAGTAACTGCTGCAACGCTGCCGTGCATTCCGGGCATACCCAGGTGCTGAGGATGGCTATCCGGGAAAGAACCAAGTGCCATAAGAGTTGTGACAACGGGTGCACCAGTGAGTTCTGCAAGTCGCATCAACTCCTTTGATGCATTTGATTTAATAACTCCCCCACCAACATAAAGAAC
The DNA here is from genome assembly GCA_945884695.1 of Streptomyces griseus. Taxonomy (GTDB): domain Bacteria; phylum Actinomycetota; class Actinomycetes; order Nanopelagicales; family Nanopelagicaceae; genus QYPT01. The sequence continues at coordinate 53,821 of CAMCYO010000006.1, read as the reverse complement.
TGGTTTGGAGGACTGAGCTATCAATGCCGCTGCATCACGAATATTTTGTGCATCTGGTTCTATCTGTGGCTTATAACCTGCTAGCTGAATATTCTTTGGATAATTAAAGGTAGTCATTTTCTGCAAGGCATCTTTTGCAATGTCAACTAGAACTGGACCAGGGCGACCGGTGCTTGCAATATGGAAGGCTTCTGCGATTGCACGAGGAATATCTTTAGGATCGGTAATAAGAAAGTTATGTTTTGTAATAGGCATTGTCACGCCACGGATATCGGCCTCTTGAAATGCATCGGTTCCGATGGCATTGGATGGAACTTGTCCGGTTATGGCAACGATTGGCACAGAATCCATTTGCGCATCGGCAAGGGGTGTAACTAAGTTGGTAGCACCTGGTCCGGATGTTGCAATGCAAACACCCGTGCGCCCTGTTGCTTGGGCGTAACCAGTAGCTGCGTGGCCTGCGCCTTGCTCGTGGCGAACCAAGATGTGGCGAATCTTTGAATCATAAATTGGATCATACGCAGGCAAGATTGCGCCACCCGGAATGCCGAACATGACATCAACGCCGGCAGCTTCTAGTGACTTAACTAGAGAGCTTGCGCCACTAATCTCTGCGCTCATCTCTTGCTCCTTCCTTATTATTGGCAATTATCTTTCTGGGCCATCTAATGCAAAAACCCTCAGTGGAAACTGAGGGCGGCGCATGATCTGATGTTGCTAGATCGCGCGCTCGTGAATCACTACTGATGACTTCATGGGCCTATTGTCCAATGTAAGCGTAAAACCGTCAACCCCTGAGATTGCAATCTCACGATTTGGGCAGATCTTGACCCTTAAAAGTTAATCGCAGACAGCGCCTTTTGAGGCAGATCCGACTAACTTGGCATATTTAGCTAGGACGCCCCGTGTGTATTTATGTGGCAGTGGGGTAAATCCAACGCGACGCTTTGCTAATTCCGACTCATCAACTAACAAATCTAAAGTGCGTTCCACTGTATTAATTCGAATCCGATCACCTTCGCGCACGAATGCAATAGGTCCGCCTTCACTTGCCTCAGGTGCAATATGTCCCACACATAAACCAGTTGTTCCACCAGAAAAACGTCCATCGGTCAGAAGTAAAACTGACTTACCAAGCCCTGCGCCTTTTATTGCGCCAGTAATCATTAACATTTCGCGCATACCAGGACCACCCTTTGGCCCTTCGTAACGAATAACGACAACATCTCCTGGCTGAATTCGTCCATCAGTCAGGGCATCCATCGCTTGTTGTTCGCGTTCGAAAACACGTGCAGGACCTTCAAAAACATCTACTCCAATACCGGCAGTTTTAGTTACTCCGCCATCTGGTGCAAGGGAACCACCCAAAATTGTTAATCCACCACCCAGTGAGAGCGGCTTAGAAGTTGCATGCAAAATTTCTCCATCTGGATCAGGGGGTGCAATTTCAGCCAAGTTCTCTGCCATTGTCTTTCCAGTAACGGTGAGGCAATCTCCGTGTAATAAACCTGCATCGAGCAACGCTTTAAGTACAACAGGAATACCGCCGACTTTATCCATATCGCTCATGACATAGCGACCGAATGGTTTGAGATCTCCAAGCAATGGCACCTTCGAACCGATACGGTGAAAATCATCGAGCGTTAAATCCACTCGTGCTTCGTGAGCAATAGCCAATAAGTGCAGGACGGCATTAGTGGAACCACCCAGCGCCATGACCGCAGTAATGGCATTTTCAAATGCACGTTTGGTCAAAATATCTCGTGTAGTAATTCCTTGGCGAATCAGTTCTACAACCGCTGCTCCTGATTTAACAGAATATGCATCGCGGCGACGATCAATTGCAGGAGGTGCAGCCGAACCTGGAAGTGAAAGCCCAATTGCTTCCCCCACAGTTGCCATCGTGTTGGCTGTATACATACCGCCACATGCACCTTCGCCGGGGCAAATCGCGCGCTCAATTTTATCTACTTGTTCTTGTGAAATTAATCCGCGGGCACATGCGCCTACTGCTTCAAATGCATCAATAATCGTGACATCTTTACCATCGACATTGCCCGGCATAATCGAACCTGCATAAACAAAGACACTTGCAACATCGATACGTGCTGCTGCCATCATCATTCCAGGCAATGATTTATCGCACCCTGCAAATGTGACCATGCCATCAAAGCGTTCTGCTTGCATAACTGTTTCGACAGAGTCTGCAATTACTTCGCGAGAAACTAATGAAAAGTGCATTCCTTCATGGCCCATGGAAATTCCATCGGAGACAGAGATGGTTCCAAACTGCATCGGAAATCCACCAGCATCTATAACGCCTTGTTTAGAAGCCGTTGCCAAGCGAGCAAGGGACAAATTGCAGGGGGTAATTTCATTCCACGATGAGACAATGCCGATTTGTGGTTTAACCCAATCCTCATCGCCCATTCCCACCGCGCGCAACATTCCACGCGCAGGCGCACGTTCCATTCCATCGGTAACAAGTCCAGATCGTGGCTTCATTGTGCTCATGGGGTAATCGTAAGGCGTTCAACAGGCGCTTGTCTCCACGCCTGGGTAAACTCCCACTATTCGAGATTCTCGAGATACATCCCAGCCCAATCGAAACGAAAGAGGATAAACGCGTGCCAAAATCAGTAGCAATTCCAGGATTGGACCCTAACCGTTGGCGCATCCTCGGGGTAATCGCCATTGCGCAATTAATGGTCGTTCTGGATTCATCCATCGTCAACATTGCAATCCCGAGCGCCACCAAAGATTTAGGCATCAGCATTGCAAACCGTCAATGGATCATTACTGCATACACCTTGGCATTTGGATCCCTCCTACTCTTGGGTGGACGAATCGGTGACTTCGTAGGTCGTAAGAAAATATTCATCATTGGGCTCATAGGTTTTGCCGGAGCATCAGCCCTAGGTGGAATTGCTTCAACTCAACACTTACTCTTTGCAGCTCGCGCACTTCAAGGCGTGTTCGGTGCACTCCTTGCACCCGCTGCCTTATCTATTGTGAGCGTTACATTTACTGAGCCAAAAGAGCGCGCAAAAGCATTTGGTGTCTATGGCGCGATCTCAGGTGGAGGCGCAGCAATAGGTCTGATCCTTGGTGGTTTTCTCACTGAGTATTTCTCGTGGCGTTGGTGTCTTGGCGTCAATGTTCCCATCGCAATCATTGCCGCAATCTTGGCAACTTTAGTTGTAAAAGAATCTAAATCTGGTGGGGACCATAGTTATGACATGCCTGGCGTAATTACTGCTACCGCAGGACTCTTCTCACTTGTTTATGGATTCAATCGCGCAGCTACTAATGGCTGGGGAAATACATCCACCCTTGCATTTTTTGTTGTCGCTCTTTTCTTACTTCTTGCATTTGTAAGAATCGAACTTAAAGTTGCTAACCCCCTCTTGCCAATGCGAGTGCTCCTCGAGCGAAATCGTGGCGGTTCGTACTTGGGCTCTCTCATCGTTGGTGCTGGTTTGTTCTCCATGTTCCTATTCTTAGGACTTTATTTACAGACAGTTCTTGGATATTCGCCTCTAAAATCAGGATTTGCCTTCTTACCATTTACGGCAGGCATCATTATTTTCGCCGGCATTGCATCCAACCTGCTTCCTAAAATTGGACCAAAGCCGCTCATGATTCCAGGGCTTCTTATGGGATCAATTGGGCTCTTGTTACTCACTCGCATCACACCTGACACCTCTTACGTCGCTCACGTGCTTCCTGCCCTTTTAATTATGAGTAGCGGTATGGCACTGGTATTTATCCCCATTTCTACAACATCCCTTCATGGTGTGGGTAATCGCGATGCAGGTGTGGCAAGTGCATTAATCAATACCAGCCAACAAATCGGCGGCTCACTTGGTACGGCGCTTCTTAACACCGTCGCAGCGACTGCTTCTGCAAGTTATGCCACTGCACACACAGATCTTGGTGAGAAAATGAATCTTTATAGTGCAACGCACGGATTCACTATCGCCTTCACAGTGAGCGCAGCCCTTCTTGCAATCGGCGCGGTTGTACTTGCATTGTTCATTAACATCGGCAAAGAATCAGTTGTAGAAACTGAGGATGCAGTTGCAATGCAATAAGCAATGTCGTTAAAGCAAACGGGGCGCTATTCCAGCGCCCCGTTTGCCTTTTCCTCTTCAGGTAGACTTGCCACTTCAATCAACCAAGGAGTAAACCTTGCGTAAGCACCCGGTAGATGATGAGGATGCCTCAGAGAAGAGGCCTTTTCGCCCTACGGTAAAGATGTATCTGGGCCTCGCTCTTCTTGCTTACGTCGCACTTTCCACAGTTTTGGCTCAAACTATTTCGCTTAATGGAAACAACACAACTGAATTCGGTCAAGGAATCTTTCAAATAACTGCCTGCGACACTTTCATAGGAATCCAGCTCACGCCAACGGCTGCCACGTACTCGGGTACAAGCATTGGTGGCACTCCCTATGTCAATCAATCACGAGTTAAAAACATCCAATTTTATGGCTTGGACACCAAACAATGCGCAGGTAAAAATCTCAAAATTCAGCTACGTTCCACATCTAGCGCGAACCCACTACCGCTTTTTACTGACTCTGGATCGCTCTCAGTTGACCGGGCACTTGTTAGCGTCAATAGCAATAAGGCAACAACACCGGCCAATGCGCTAACAATTATTAATGGTTACGGCGCAAACATCGGCTACTTCGATGCTTATGAATATGTGTCATATAAGTCTTCAACAGCTGTGTATACGCTGGCATTCACAAATCCACTTGCCCTTATGTCAGATGTAACTGGAGTGACACTCGAAAGTGCTCTTACAGGATGAAAAGATTGATTCAGCGATTCTCACTTGTCACAGTGCTTTTAGTTGCAATGCTAACGATCTCAGTGCCAGTTTCTTCGGCCGCCGTTTTGCCCGTCACTAGCGGATTGCTCGCAAATTTCACGGCAGACAATTACAACGCATCAACAAAAGTTTGGACTAACTCCGCATCCGGTGGATCTGGAGATGCCACAGCAACAGCGGGTGCGCCAACAAAAGTCAGTATCAGCGCGAATTCTTTTGGAAATACTCAATCATTTGAGGCCGTGGAGGGAGTAAAAACGGACACCATTGATTTCGGAATGGCCGCACTTCCCGCAGCGTATACTTTTTTTTCTGTAGCCAGGTATAACCCAGCAACATCAACAAACTATTCCAATGGTGCCACTAACAGTTCCGTTGGACGATCTCGAATTTTTACCTCTAAGGTCGGTAACTGGCTTTCGGGTTTCTGGGCTGGTTTTTCTGGAGTTGCTTACCACGATGGATGGAAAACTAGCTCTAGTGTTGACAGACACCAAAATCAATGGGTTCTCAGCTCAGATGTTGCAAGTCCAACATATCGTTCGAGCGTATATAAGTCCTATAGTAGCGCCGGACCGTCAACCTCAACCACCAACACAGCTGATTCAGTAGAGCACGGTTTAATCATTAATGGCGGAATTTACCCCTTAGAAACATCAAGATTTCAAATTGCTGCAGTCATTAGCTATAACCGCATCTTGACGGCACCAGAAGTCAAAGTAATGGAAGCTTATTTATCTGATCTCTACGGAATAAGAGCAAATGTACCTTCTATTATTACAGTTAACGCTGGAAATAATCAGTCTGCAGCACCAGCATCGCAAGTTGCAACAGCCCCTGCCGTTTTAGTTGTAGATGATCGTGGGGTTGCTGTCGAATCTGCCACTGTTACATTTGCAATTGCAACTGGTGGCGGAAGTTTGGCTAGCTCTGGAATTGTTTATACAAATACCAGCGGAATTGCCACCTCTCCTGCTTGGACTTTGGGACCAAGTCCTGGAAGTAATACGTTAACGGCCTCAACAACGTATGTATCAAATATAACTTTTACTGAAACTGCGACAGATACCGTGGCACCAACATCTGTTGGCACGATAACTGCCTTGTACACCAACACAACATCTGTCTCTGTGGGGTATGTTGCTTCAGATTCGGGAACAATTACCTCAGTTGCCACGTATTACAGCACCAGCCCCGCACTTACTAGCCCATCGCTATGCGGAAGTGTCACCTCAGCTGCAACTTCTGGAACGATTACATGCACAATTCCTGCTACTAATACGACGTATTACATATATACCCGAGCCACAGATTCTGCATCAAATGTAGAAAGCGCGCCAAGTAGTGCCGACGACTCAATTGTTAAAAATGATGCGATCTCTTTAGCAGGAACTACCCAGACTCTTTCTGCTACCTACGGTCGAGCTGCCTCCGATACTGTCACGGCGACTCAAGGCACGGGAACTAAAACATTTATTCTTACGGGAACGAGTAACGCGGGAATTACAATCGATACAACGACCGCAAATCAAGCAGTTCTCAATGTTTCCAACACCGTAGCGGCTTCTACCTATTACGAAACTTTAACGGCAACAGACACCCTAGGCGCAAATGCAACATATTCAATCACACTCACAGTAAGCAAGGCCGACACTTTAACTATTACTGCGGGAAATCCTTCAACTCTCACCTACACCGGAAGCACTGCAATTTTTACTCCAACATATACAACTACTGGACTCTCGCCGGTTAATACGATCAGTGGTGTTACATACACATACAGTGCACCCACTGTTGCAACTTGTGCCCAAGGTGGCCCATGTATCGTTGGAGATACAGGACCGGCGGGTGGAAAAGTTTTCTATGTTTCCGATACCGTTATTGATGTTGCCTCTGGCATTAGTACCGGAGGAACTTACTTGGAGGCTGCACCTGCACCCGTTGATAAGACGGAATATAACTGGTGCGAAGGTGGCAGCGCTCCTTACACAACAGAAATCTTTGCAAATGGAAGTGCGGTCGGCACCGGTGCTTCAAATACCTCAATTATTTCCAATAACTGCTCCGGTGGTGCGGGCTATGAAGCCAGCCATTTAACTTTGGGTGGTTACTCCGACTGGTTCTTACCATCCTCCGGGGAACAAATTTATATGTATTACAACATGCCTACTATTGGTTTAGTTGGCAATGAAGCAAATTATCTTTACGCGGGTTCCACCGAAACTGCCAATTGGATTGCTTCATCTTTGGTTCCCGGCGCCGGAATCGGAAATCAAAACAAGGGGCAAGCAACTCCCTATTGGCCCATACGAGCATTTAGCGTGACTGTCTCTTCTTTACCAGGTTATGGTCCATCGGCCACCAAACCAACAAATGCAGGCACCTATTCCATTACTCCCTCTGCAGTTACTTTTACAGGATCAGGTTCAACATCAAATTACCAAGCTGTTGTATATGTTGCAGGTTCGTTAACAATTAATAAGGCATCACAGGGCGCGCTGAGTGTTGCCTCACTTCAGGCAGTCTTTAGCGCTAACCCCACAACAATCACTCTCTACACAACAGGGGGTTCTGATACTGGCACAGTGTCATTTGCGCTTGATAGCGGTGGAACTGCAACGAGTTGCACGCTTTCTGGAACAGATAACACAACTCTCTCTGTGGCATCTGCCGGAACATGTCTTGTTACTGCAACGAAAGCTGCAACAACAAACTATCTAGTTGCGACAGCAAGTGGGACAATAAATTTCTACACTTATCTGTCCTACACAACACAGTCTTACGGTGACGCTGGTTCACACACCATTGTCCTTACCGGCGGTGGCACACCTTGGAGCGTTGTTGCAGGATCAGCCCCGAGCATCAGTGGAATTTCTCTTGCATCAGGGCCAGTGGGAACGGTGATTACAATTTCAGGAACTGGTTTTAACGGTGTCACCGTTGTCCAAATTAATAGAGAAGACATGGCTTCATTTACAGGGCTCAGTCCGACATCGATATCTGCCACGATCCAAGGTGGCGCTACAAGTGGTCCGATATATGTTGAGAATGCATTTGGTGGAGACTTCTACTTCTCAGGCTTTACGGTTACCTCTTAAGTAGTTGGTTGCCCTAAGTGTGCAAGCAGTAATTCACGAACTCGCGCAGCATCTGCTTGACCTTTTGTATCTTTCATAACTGCACCGATTAACGCACCAGCTGCAGGAATGTGACCGTTTCGAATCTTCTCCGCTGTTTCAGGTTGGGCTGCAATAGCGCGCTCAATTGCAGCCATCAGTGCTGATTCATCGGAGACAACTTTTAACCCACGTGCATCAATAACTTGTTGCGGGTTCCCTTCACCAGCAATGACGCCTTCAACAACTTGGCGAGCCAATTTATCGGTCAACTCTCCTTGTGCAACGAGTGCAACAATCTGAGCAACATCATTGGGCGTAATTGTTAACTCCGTAACTGCTACAGCCTTTTCATTAGCAATACGCGAGATTTCGCCAAGCCACCAACCGCGTGCACGAGTGGGATCTGCGCCAAATTTTACTGTGGCCTCGACAATATCAAGCGCATCAGCGTTAATCATCGCGTTCATCTCTTTGTCAGGAACAGCCCACTCGATTTGCAAGCGCTTGCGGCGCAGAGTTGGTTGTTCAGGCAGCGTCGCGCGCAACTTCTCGATCCACCGTGCATCAGGTGCAACAGGAACTAAATCGGGTTCTGGGAAATAGCGGTAGTCCTCGGCTTGTTCTTTGGAACGACCAGAACGAGTTAAACCAGTGTCTTCTTGAAAGTGACGAGTTTCTTGAACTACTCGTTCTCCATTATTGAGGCGCTCTGCATGGCGAATCATTTCACCTCGTACTGCACGCTCTACCGAGCGAAGAGAGTTAACGTTTTTGGTCTCGCTACGAGTACCTAAGGTTGTTGCGCCAATCAAACGCAAGGAAACGTTGGCATCGCAACGAAGGGAGCCTTGTTCCATACGTACATCGCTCACACCAAGTGAGCGCAAAATATCCCGAAGTTCTGCAACATATGCCTTTGCAACTTCTGGTGCATAACGACCAGTGCCCGGAACAATTTTTGTAACAATTTCAACGAGAGGGATACCAGCGCGGTTGTAATCAAGTAGTGAGTAGTCCGCGCCGTGAATTCGACCAGTGGCACCACCAACGTGTAATGACTTACCCGTGTCTTCTTCCATGTGTACGCGCTCAATTTCAACACGGAAAGTTTTCTGTCCTCCATCTGTTTCAATTTCAACATCAACGTAACCATTGACGCAGATGGGCTCGTCGTATTGAGATATCTGGAAATTCTTTGGCATATCTGGATAGAAATAGTTCTTACGTGAGAAACGACTAAAGGGAGCAATAGAACAGTTAAGAGCTAGTCCAATAAGAATCGTTGACTCAATAGCCTTTTCATTCACGACAGGCAGGGCACCTGGCATACCTAAACAGACAGGACATGTCTGGGTGTTTGGCTCTCCCCCAAAGACAGTGGCGCATGAGCAGAACATTTTTGAATTGGTGTTGAGTTCAACGTGTACCTCAAGACCAAGTACTGGTTCATACTTTGCTATAACGTCATCGTAAGTCAGACTCATTTGGAACCTGCCAACGCTGGGATCTTTGAAAGTAGTGGTGCACCCCATTGCGAAAGCAAAGATGCTTCAAGGCTTGCACCTACTGAATACATTCTTTGATCTTGCATAGCTGGTGCCATGATTTGGAAACCAACGGGCAAATTATCCTCTGGCGCTAAACCGCTAGGAACGCTCATTCCACCGATACCGGCCATGTTCACGGGGATAGTTGCAATGTCATTGAGGTACATGGCAAGTGGGTCATTAGCTTTTTCGCCGATTTTAAATGCAGTCGTTGGCGACGTTGGAGATACCAAGACATCTGCTTTTGTAAATGCTTTTGTGAAATCTTGCATGATGAGTGTGCGTACTTTCTGTGCGCTCCCGTAATACGCATCGAAATAACCAGAAGAGAGAGCGTAGGTGCCAAGAATAATGCGGCGCTTCACTTCGCGACCGAAGCCCACTTCGCGGGTTAAATTCATGACTGATTCTGCTGAGGCTCCATCGCTATCTCCAACGCGCAAGCCATATCGCATTGCATCAAAGCGAGCTAAGTTGGATGAGCACTCACTGGGGGCAATTAAATAGTATGCGGCAAGTGCGTATTCAAAGTTTGGGCACGACACTTCAACAATTTCCGCCCCTGCCTTTGCGAGAAGCTCAAGAGATTCTTCAAAACGAGAACGAACTCCGGCTTGATAGCCATCGCCATTAAGTTCCTTAACAACACCAATCTTCATTCCTTTAACATCGCCACTACGAGCAGCGGCAACAACTTGTGGAACAGGTGAATCAATACTTGTTGCATCCTTTGGGTCGTGGCCGGCAATTACTTCATGAAGAAGGGCAGCATCTAACACGGTGCGAGCACATGGACCTGCTTGATCCAAGCTTGATGAAAATGCAACAAGGCCGTAGCGAGAAACTCCACCGTATGTTGGTTTAACTCCAACAGTTCCTGTTACCGCGGCAGGCTGGCGAATAGAGCCGCCAGTATCTGTACCGATTGCGAGAGGTGCTTGAAACGCGGCAAGGGAGGCAGATGATCCACCACCGGAGCCACCAGGAATACGAGAGAGATCCCACGGGTTATGAGTTGGTCCGTATGCAGAATTTTCAGTAGATGAGCCCATTGCAAATTCATCCATATTTGTTTTACCTAAAATAACTATGCCTGCGTTCTTTAATCGCGTAACAACAGTTGCGTCATATGGAGGGCGCCAACCTTCAAGTATTTTCGAACCGCAGGTTGTTGGAATTCCTTTTTGTACGAGAACATCTTTGAGCGCAAGTGGAACTCCTGCAAGGGGTCCTAGTTTTTCACCACGCGCTCGGGCTTCGTCCACTGCTTTCGCTTGAGACATCGCACCTTCTGTGTCAACATGAAGAAATGCATGTACTTCTTTATCAACTGCGCTAATACGATCAAGGTGAGCTTTGGTTAACTCCTGGGAAGTAATTTCACCCGAAACCATTGCAGAAGACATCTCATGTGCAGAGCGGGTAATCATGCTTCCTCCCCCAAAATTTGAGGAACACGAAAGCGCTGATCTTCACTTGCAGGCGCACCAGAAAGCGCATCTGCAGGAGACAAGCTTGGCTCAACAACATCTGGACGTGTGACATTGCGAAGAGGCAATGGGTGTGATGTTGGCGCAATGTCAGGTGTTGCAACTTCTTGCACTCGAGCAACCGCTCCGAGAATGAGATCCATTTCCGTTGCAAGTGAATCTAATTCTTGGTCTGTCATATCAATTCGAGCCAACCTTGCAAGGTTTGCTACATCAGCGCGAGATAGGGAGCTCATAGGTGCGCAGTCTATCTATCAAATTGCTAACGGCGAATTTGGCCCGTTCCAGTCACTATCCATGTGGTCGTAGTCATTGCCTCTAGCCCCATTGGGCCACGTGCATGTAATTTCTGATTGGAGATTCCTATTTCAGCGCCAAAGCCCATCTGTTCTCCATCGGTAAATCTTGTCGACGCATTGACCATAACGGCCGCGCAATCGCTGAGTGCAATAAACCGATCTGCATTGACTTGAGATTGGGTAACGATGGCTTCTGTGTGATTAGTGCCGAATTTGGCAATGTGATCGATTGCAGAATCAACGCTATCAACTACACCTACATTCATCTCTAAAATACCGTATTCGGTGCACCAATTCTCATTTGTCGCCAAAGATGTATTGATGCCTATGGACTTTGCAATCTCTTGCACTTTCGTATCAACATGCAAAATTACGTCAGCGTCATCGAGTGCTTTAAGGGCTAAGGGCAAGAAAGTATCCGCAATCGTCGTATGCACTAATAGCGTCTCGGCAGCATTACACACACTTGGGCGGTGCGTCTTGGAGTTAATAATGATGGGAAGTGCAATATCTAAATCAGCAAATTCATCCACATAAACATGACACACCCCAGCCCCGGTCTCAATTGTGGGAACCGTTGACTCATCTACAACCATACGGATTAATGCAGCGCTTCCTCTAGGTATCACTAAGTCCACTTTGCCACGTGCATGTAAAAGTGCACGCACACTTTCACGGTCCTCTGATGGCACCAGTTGGATAACTTCAGGTGAAATTTTTGTTTTAGCCAAAGCGCTTTTCATTACGTTAACTAATACTTTGTTGCTAGATGAAGCAGAAGAGGACCCACGAAGCAAGGATGTATTGCCTGACATTAGTAATAAAACAGCAGCATCAACGGTCACATTAGGACGAGCTTCGTAAACCATTCCAACAACGCCAAAGGCAACGCTGACTTGTTTGAGATGAAGCCCATTAGGCAGAGTTGATTCACGCAAGACCCGGCCCAACGGATCTGGAAGTTCTGATACCTGGCGAACGCCATCGGCCATTGAGGAAATTCTCTCTGCCGTTAGAAGTAAGCGATCTTGCATTTGTGGATGCATATCTTCTGCTTTAGCGCGGCTCATATCTTCTGTGTTTGCATCAAGTATTTTACTGAGGCTATTTTCTAACTCTTTGGCAATCGATAAAAGTGCGGCTTTGCGTTCAGCAGTTGTGGCTGTGGTTAAAGTTCTGCTAGCCAAACGCGCCTTATCGGCAAGTTCGGCGATCAGAGCAGTGCTGGCATCCATGAGTGAAAGTCTATCTGGCGATACTATTTCGCCGTGCGAACATTAATGAAGATCCTAAGAAATACCGTCATTAGCCTGCTTGTCATCTACTTATTCTTGTTTAGTTTTACTCGAGTTATTCACTATCCAGAACCCATCGCTGCAATTCGCCTGGGATTAGCACCGGCTTCAAAAACTCCAACGCTCATGCCTTGGCACACTATTGCCCCAGCGACATCGCCCAAAGCATGGGCCGTGGGCACAGAGGTAATACCCACTCAAGTGAAATGGGATGGCAAGGAGATTTCTTTTGATGAGTTCTTAACTAAAACAAAATCGAATGTATTTCTCGTAATTCGAGATGGCGTTATTACATACGAGTGGTACAAAAAGGGAGTCACGCAGCATACGCAACTTCCATCGTATTCACTTGCAAAAACAATGACCTCTCTTATGATCGGCCAATTGATTGAGAAGGGAAAAATTAAAGAAACCGATACTTTCGTAAAGTTCTTCCCCGAATATAAAACGGGAACAAATTTTGACAACGTAACAGTGCAATCCTTACTCGATATGCAAGCAGGTGTTGGCGTGGTGGATGATTATCCAAGTGGTCCTTCTGGTTGGGGTGTTGCTATTGCTCAGATGTATGCAACAACTGATCTTAACTTTTTCCTTGAACACAACCGAAAGATGAGTTGGGATCCCGGAACCCAATCAGAATATCGAAGCATTGATACGCAAATGCTTGGATTTATTATTAAAAAAGTCACGGGTATGAGGCTTGCTAATTACTTTAGCCAAAATGTTTGGCAGCCAGCAGGGGCTGAAGATAGCGCTTATTGGAATGTGGACCACGTGGGAGGTCTAGAGAAAACTTTCTGTTGCTTTAATGCAACCGCCAGAGATTATGCAAGGATCGGTTCGTTGATTATCAACAATGGTGCTAGTCAAATTGGTACTGCAAATGTCATCAGCGCTAACTGGATGAAACGTTTAGAAAATCCCGTTACGACTCTGGACCATGGATGGGGCTATAGCGCGCAACTCTGGCACCCATACGCTGATTCCATGATGATGATGGGGTTGCATGGCCAATACATCTTTGTTCACCCAAGCTCTCACACTGTCATTGTGAAGCTCAGCGATGAGCCAACCGATAATGGAAACTTCGAAGAGTTAACTGCTTCGGTCTTGCACGATATGGCGCTAGAGAAGAACTAAGTCATCTCGGTGTACAAGTTCACGCTCATACTCTGGCCCTAATTCTTTTGCTAGCTCTTTGGTAGAACGGCCCAACATTTGTGGAATCTCAGCAGAATCAAATGCTATTAATCCGCGCGCAATCACTTTGCCGGCCTTTGATGCTAGCTCAACGGCATCTCCTGCACTGAACTCGCCCTCAACTGAAGTGACACCTGCTGGAAGAAGTGAAACTCCCCGTTCCAAAACTGCAGTGACTGCGCCATCATCAAGTGTCAAGCGACCATGTGGAGTAGAGGCATGTGCTAACCAGAGCATTCGAGAATTGTTTTTCGAACTTTGTGCTTGAAAATAGGTTCCAAAGTCTTTACCAACGAACGCATCTGGTGCTTGCGCAAGAGTTGTTAATAGTGTGGCAATACCTGCACCCGTTGCAATTCGTGCAGCTTCAACCTTAGTAACCATTCCTCCGCTACCCACTCCGGATGATCCGGATCCACCCAGTGTTGATTCTTCAATATCTTTTAAGGAGTGGACGTTGCTAATCCGCTTAGCCCCTGGTGTTGAAGGTGGTGCGTCGTAGAGAGCGTCAATATCTGAAACAAGTATGAGCAAATCTGCTCCGATGAGCATGGAAACAAGGGCAGCTAGTCGATCATTATCACCGAAGCGAATCTCTTGCGTGCCGACGCTGTCATTTTCGTTAATAATCGGAACAACACCGAGTGAAAGTAACTTATCAATGGTGCGTTGAGCATTTTGGTAATGCTCGCGTCGAACAATGTCTTGAGTGGTGAGTAGAACCTGAGAAGCTGTTACATGATGACGAGCCAGGGATTCGGTATAGCGGTGAATCAATAACCCTTGCCCAACCGAGGCTGCAGCTTGTTGAGTTGCTAAATCTTTTGGACGAACTTTAAGGCCAAGTGGCGCTAAACCTGCAGCAATTGCACCCGAGGAAACAACTGCTACCTCTGCGCCACGATCTCTGGCACCAACAACTAAATCAACGAGTGCGTTCACTGATTTTTCATCTAGGAAAGAACCGGCAGAACCAGTAAGGGAAGATGAGCCAATCTTGACGACGATGCGCTTAGCTTTGGCAATCTCCTCGCGGTTACTCACTGCTCGCCCTCCTCATCATCTATCTGTGCACTGAGTGCAGGGGTACGTGGATCAACAACTTTGTACTCCCATTGTTCCGCAATCTCATCATCATTGAGTTGATCTTGAACCTTTGTGTAACCGCGCCATGGTCCGTCGAAGCGTGCATCCTCACCGCGTGCTGAACCAAGTAGCTCAGCCCCAGCTTCAATAGTTGGCTCCCAATCAAATACAACCGCGCTCTCTCCAACTCCTACACGCACTTCAACTCCTGATACTGCCCCTTTTCGGAAGAGTTCGCGCTCGACTCCAAGTTGCGCCATGCGATCTGCAAGATAGCCAATCGCTTCTGCATTTTTGAAATCTGTTTGCCGAACCCAGCGCATCACTTTCGCACCAGAAACACTGAAAGAGCCATCTGTATTTGCTACAACATTGAACCCAGAATCATCAACTGCTACTGGGCGAAGAACAATACGAGTGCGCTCCTCAACAGCAGTCTCTGCACGAGTTTTTTGAATGATTCTTGCCATTGCATATGTAAGCTCTGAAAGACCTGCACGGGAAGCGGCAGAAACTTGATAAACCTCGTAACCGAGATCACGCAAAGTTTCTTCAACCATAACAGCCATTGCTTGACCATCTGGTAAATCAATCTTGTTAAGTGCAACCATACGCGGACGATTTTCAAGCCCACCATATTGAGCTAACTCTGATTCAATAATTTCCAAATCGCTCACTGGATTTCGATCCGTTTCAAGTGTTCCACAATCAAGCACATGCACGAGTGCAACACATCGCTCAACATGCCTTAAGAACTCAAGACCTAGACCCTTGCCCTGACTTGCACCAGGTATTAGCCCGGGAACATCTGCAACGGTAAAGCGAGTTTCTCCTGCTTGCACAACGCCAAGATTTGGAACTAGCGTTGTAAATGGATAGTCAGCAATCTTTGGACGGGCTGCTGAAATTGCTGCAATAAGGGATGACTTTCCTGCGCTTGGATATCCAACGAGTGCTATATCGGCAACGCTTTTTAATTCAAGAATTAATGTGCGCTCCTCCCCTGGCTCTCCAAGGAGTGCAAATCCTGGCGCGCGTCGTTTAGATGATGAAAGTGCTAAATTGCCAAGCCCACCAAAGCCACCTTGTGCAGCGATAAAAATAGTGCCGTTACCAACTAAATCTGCCAGTTGATTTCCATCAGCGTCATAAACAACGGTGCCATTAGGAACTGTAAGAATTAAATCCTCACCTGATGGACCATCTTTACGATCACCATATCCGGCACGTCCTGAAGTTGCTTTACGATGTGGGGAATGATGGTAATCAAGAAGTGTTGTGACATTTTGATCTACAACTAAAGTGATATCACCGCCACGACCCCCATTGCCACCATCTGGTCCGCCGAGGGGTTTAAATTTTTCGCGTTTAACCGAAACACAACCGTCGCCACCTTTACCGGCAGAGGCAAAGAGAGTGACGCGATCTACGAATGTAGTCATAACTTCACCTTGCCCTTCTCTGTAGCGATCTACCTTGCAAACTTAAGAATGGAATAAAAAAAGCGGGTCCGCATTAACGGCCCGCTCTTTTATGAGAACCGAATTATCCGACCGGAACCACATTAACTACGCGACGTCCGCGAGCGCGTCCGAATTCAACTGCACCTGCAGCTAGAGCAAAAAGTGTGTCATCTTTGCCACGACCAACATTGGCACCTGGGTGAAAGTGAGTTCCACGTTGGCGAACAAGAATTTCGCCGCTGTTAACTACCTGACCACCGAAGCGCTTGATGCCGAGGTACTGTGCATTGGAATCGCGACCGTTTCGTGTCGAGGAGACACCTTTTTTACTTGCCATTTCTCAACTCCTTGAAGTTTGTTTTACTTGACGCCGTTGATGGCAGTAATTTTTACACGGGTATTTTGTGAACGAAAACCTTGACGACGGCGGTAACCGGTCTTGTTTTTGTAACGCAAAATGTGGATTTTCTTACCTTTGGTCTCATCAAGAACTTCGGCGGTAACTTTTACGCCAGAGAGAACTTTTGGATCAGTCGTAACGCTTGCTCCGTCAACGACAAGAAGAGCAGAAAAAGTAATGGTTGAACCAGCAGCTCCATCGATACGATCGACGGTGAGCGTGTCTCCGACGGCGACCTTCTCTTGGCGCCCGCCAGCTTTCACAATTGCATACACGTTGGTGCTCCAGTTCTATTGCAGTCAGCGGTAAAAGCGACCACTAATCGAAGACTAAGGGTAGGCAATGAGGGGGTCCTGGGTCAAACTGAGATTTTGCCCTCAGGTACCTGGCGTGATGACCCCTTTGCTGGCCGCTCGACGACGCTTTCGGCCCTTAGTGGGCTCTTCTTTGCTCTCTACATGAGTAGCCATTGGATCTGAATCTAAATCTCCATGATTGCTCTCTTCGGAAATCTCGTGAGAATTTTCCAATTCTTCGTGAGAATTATTGGAATCATTTTCAGCAAATACAGGAGTTGGTTTTACTTTTACAGGTTCAGTGTGAATATGGATTCCACGTCCAGCGCAACTATCACACGTTGTTGAGAAGGCTTCAATAAGTCCTTGGCCAATGCGCTTTCGTGTCATTTGAACTAATCCCAGTGAAGTCACTTCGGCAACTTGATGCTTGGTGCGATCGCGCCCTAAACATTCAACAAGGCGACGTAAAACTTGTTCGCGGTTTGATTCCAAAATCATATCAATAAAGTCAATAACGACAATGCCACCAAGATCTCGAAGGCGTAGCTGACGAGCAATCTCTTCGGCCGCTTCCAAGTTATTCTTAGTAACTGTTTCTTCAAGGTTTCCGCCCTTGCCAATGAATTTTCCTGTGTTGACATCAATGACAACCATGGCTTCGGTACGGTCGATAACAAGGGAACCACCAGATGGCAAATACACTTTGCGATCAAATGCTTTAGAGAGTTGCTCATCTACGCGGTAATCGGCAAATAAGTCACCAAGCCCAGTCCACTTTTCAATCTTTGATGTGAGCTCGGGCGCGATGAAGGTCAAATATCCATGGATATCTTCCCACGCTTGGCTTCCTTGAATCGTGAGCTTGCGGAAATCTTCATTAAAGATATCGCGAATAACTCGAACTGCAAGATCAGGCTCTGCATAGAGAAGTGCTGGAGCATGGAAATTTGGGTTCTCTGATTTTTGGACGATGTCTTCCCACTGCGCTTTCAGTCGTACAACATCTCCTTCAATTTCGACATCACTTGCGCCCTCTGCAGCAGTTCTAACAATGACACCGGCTTCTTCAGGAACGATGGGCTTAAGAACTGTCTTAAGGCGTGCGCGCTCTGGCTCTGGGAGTCTGCGACTAATACCGCTCATTCCACCGCCAGGAACATAAACTAAATATCGACCAGGAAGTGAAATCTGACTTGTTAGCCGTGCACCTTTTTGACCGATGGGATCTTTTGTAACTTGCACTAATACGGGTTGTCCTGTTTTTAACACCATCTCAATTTTACGTGGTTGTGAATCAGAAATTCCGGCTGCATCCCAATTGACTTCAGCTGCATAGAGAACGGCATTTCTGCCTTTTCCGATATCAACAAAAGCTGCTTCCATGCTGGGAAGCACGTTCTGTACTCGGCCTAAATAGACGTTTCCTACATAGGAGATATTGCTATGTCGATTAACGTAATGCTCGACCATGACTTTATCTTCGATAACTGCAATCTGAGTACGGTCTCCGATTTGGCGAACCAACATCTCGCGGTCAACGTTCTCTCGGCGAGCAAGGAATTCACCTTCAGTAATAATTGTTCCGCGCTTGCGGTATGGCTCGCGATATTCACTACGATTTTCTCGGCCTCTACGTACGGGCGAGCGCGATTCTTTACGAGGTCTTTCACGTACTTCACGAACTGGGCGACTTTCGCGCACTTTAACAACAGTGACTACACCATCTTCTTCAATAGTCTCACCTGGTGTTACGCCATCGGATGCCGACCTTCTGCGGCGACGACGGTGCGTTGCGCCCTTTGATCCATCTTCTTCGGCTTCTTCAGTAGTGGAAACATCAGCATTGGTAGAACTTTGAGTATCGCTAGAGCGATGACGGCCACGTCCACCACGACGGCGTCGACGCCCACGCGAATCTGTTGAATCGGCCTCTGAAGAAGGCTCAGATTCCGTCTTGGCAGGTTCGCCACTTTTAGCGTTGGCTTTTGCGCGAACTGCTTTTGCAGGTTTTGCATCCACAGTGGCGGCTTGAAAGATAGGAACAGGAATGGCGGCAGCGCTCTTCTTTTTTGCTGAAGCTTTTTTATCCGGTTCATCGCTTTTCTGCAACGCAGGGTCAACGGGAGCTTTCGTAACTTTTTTCACCGCACGCTTGCGCGGCGACTTTGGCTCAATAGCCATGGCACCAAATCCTCTATGCGTTCTGTAAAAAACGCGCTCTGGCTCGATAACGAGCAATTCTGTGTGTCCGCGCTAGGCATTTATCGCAAAGAGATCGCGAGCCGCGCTGGACGTTGGAGTAAGTATGGCAGATGGAGGGGTTAAAACCCAAAGGGGCGCTAATTAACCTCTCTGACGAGCGTGAATATTCTGCAAAAGACCAATCCCAATCAAGTTGGCAAACATACTCGAACCTCCATAGGACATGAATGGCAATGGCACACCAGTCATAGGCATCAAGCCCATAGTCATACCGATATTTTCAAATACTTGAAATGCGAACCAGGCAATAACTCCGGTACATACCAAGCGTCCAAATGAGTCCTGCGATCGCCGGGCAATTCTAAATCCTCTCATTAAAATAATGAGATAGAGAAGTAAAATAGCGCCACATCCTAAGAAACCAAGTTCTTCACCAGCAACTGTAAAAATGAAATCTGTCTGCTGTTCTGGAACAAATCTTCCATTTGTTTGCGGTCCGTTGAAAAGCCCCTTACCAATAATTCCTCCGGAACCCACTGTAATTCGAGATTGCCTTAACTGATATCCGCTACTTTGTGGATCAGCTGTTGGATCAACAAAGGATTGCAGTCTTTTGAGTTGATAATCATTAATTGCGCCGACCTTGACTACAGTGAACCCACCAAGGAGGGCTATAACGAGTAGGCCCACAACCCAACGAGATGGCGCTCCTGATACAGCAATAATCGTTACAACCGATGCGCTAATGATCAACACTGTGCCCATATCGGGTTGCACCAAAATCAACACAATGGGAATTGCCGCAATAAATAAACCCTGTAGAACATCTCTTGAGCTTGGCTGGTCTCGATCATGCAAACGCTCGGATAACAACATTGAAAGACCGATGATGATAGAAATCTTTGCTAGCTCTGCAGGTTGAACTTGGAATCCTCCAGGCAGAGAGATCCAGCCTCGCGCGCCATTAATTTCCAGACCTATTCCAGGTATAAGAACTGCTATCAAGCCAACAACTCCAATGCCCCAAACAATGGGCGTATAAGCGCGCAGTAGCCGGTAATCAATAAGCGTTGTGCCAAATGCTAGTACGCCACCTATCAAGATATTAAAGATATGGCGCTTTAAGTAATACTGCGGATCAAGTCCCAGAGATCCGTACCAACTACGCGTTGCCGCATAGACCAAAAGCGTTCCGATAATGAGCAGAAATCCAACAGCAATTGTAAGAATTGGATCAAAGCCTTCCATGATTGCACGTCGAGCTCTACGGCGATGCCCTGTGAAATGTCTGAAACTCATTACTTCTTCACTTTCGTCGTTGCCGAAATTCTAGGCAAAGTGGTCGGTGGGCCTTTTGGAAATAAAGCTTTTGTAGCATCTACTTGAGATCCAACCACACCAAAAAGAGTTTGGTAGATCTTTCGAACACCAACAGCACTCGTTGAGGCACCAAAACCACCCTGACTCACCATCATCACAACTGCGTATCTGGGTTTCTCAGTTGGACCAAAAGATGCAAACCACGATGTGTTATCTTTTTTTGTTCCGTTTGTATTGAGGCCGAAAACTTCAGCTGTTCCTGTTTTGCCACTTACGGCTACTGGAAATCCACTAAAAACTCCGGCAGCAGTACCGCCTGTAACAACTTCTCTTAGAGCTTCTCGCAAGAAGGAGAGAGTTGCTGGCGTAGCGGGGAGGTTTCCTATGACACTTGGCTTAAATTTCTTAACAATTGTTCCATTTGTCTTAACAATTGCTTGGGCGATAGTTGGCTGCCAAATTTTGCCCCCATTGGCAATTGCTGCATACATCTGAGTTAACTTAAGTGGGGTAATGACAGTATCTCCCTGGCCAATGGAGAAATTCACCGCATCTCCTCCGCGAATCTTGTCACCATCGATGCAATTTTCTTTTGCTAGCGCAATCAAGAAAGGGGTAAGTTGATTCTTCTTAGCTCTGGCTTGGTAATTACAGAAGTAATCCTTATTTTCAAGATACCAATCTTTTCTCCACTGCCGATCTGCAAGGCGCCCGCTTGATTCTGATGGGAGGTCGATGCCAGTTTTTTGAGCAATTTGAAATCCGCGAGCAGCAGAAAAGAAGTAATCATGTGCGTTCTTTTTAGGTGAGAGCCCACCATCTCGTACCCATTCGTCGTAGGCAATTTGATACCAAATTGTGTCACAAGAAATAGCGATGGCTTTCTTCATCGTCAATCTTCCCTGTGCTTTACTTTCAAAATTCTGAAAATCTCTATCGCCAACAGTTACTTGAGCAGGGCATGAATATGTACCTCGCAGGTCATATCCAGCATTTGCTGCTGCCACTAGTGAAACTGATTTGAAAGTGGAAGCAGGTGCATACAAGCCTTGCAATACACGCGAAAGTGCTGGGACGCCGGTTGATTCACTAAACATATCTTTGGCTTGTTTAACAGTTAACCCTTTTTCCCAAATATTTGGGTCATAGGTTGGATATGAAGCCATTGCTAATATTCGTCCGGTTTTAATATCCATAACTACTGCAGCACCTGCATCTCCGCGATACCCAATACTGCGCGCACGCATTACTGCATCGGCCAGTGCGCTTTCAGTTGATGCCTGCAGCCGCACGTCTAAACTTGTTACCACGTGCTCACCCGGTATGGACTTGGTATTTTGAGATTCCCGAGTGACGGCCTCTTTGCGATCAACGATCACAGTTCGAATTCCTGGTTTGCCACGAAGGTATGAGTCATATTGGTATTCAAGTCCTGCCTTGCCGATCATTTCACTTCGATAGTATTTATTTTTATTAACACCAGATAAATCCGCTTCCGTTAGCGGTCCGACATAACCCAATTCATGAGCAGCATTTACTCCATCAACGCCTGGATAATTGCGAACAGCTACCGGCATCGCATCAATGCCTGGAAAGAGGTCTGCTCTTTCAACAATGGCCAGTGCCTTTGCGGGATCAGCATCTTTAGTGATGGGAATGGGTTGATATCTCGTTCCAGTCCAGCACCCAAGTTGATTACCTTTACTTAACTCCCCGCATAATCGAGTGCGGCGAAAAACATCTGTGTAACTCAAGTCTAGGAGCTTTGCAGTGCGACTCAGCACAGCTCCGCCTTTATCTGCTTGGGCATCAAGCACACTTCTATCTACTGTTACGGCAAGACCCACTCGATTAAGTGCCAGAGGGACTCCAGATGAATCAACAATCATGCCTCTTGTAGCTGGATTAACTATATCTCGGCTCTGAATACTCAACGCTGCATCGCGATATTTTGGGCCGGCTCCGACTTGTAGATAAAACAAGCGACCGAATAAGGCAACCATAAGGGAGAGAATAAATACTTGAACAACAATCAAACTTAAACTCGATCTCTGGTTCATAGAGTTTCACGAGTTTCAAATATTGTCCGGTGTAATCGAGAAACTATCGGCAATAAAAATGGTGCAACAACAAGTGTCCAAATTCCGTTTCCTAAAACATTTTTGGTGAGTTGAAAACCAGTACCCAGGTTTAATCCCAGCAGTACACCTGATGCAAGGTAAGCGCCAAGGGTTACAACAACTCCTGAAGCCACAAGAACGACCAGACTAAATGGGCTTCCTCGCAAACTGTCATCCCCATAACGAAGAAATGCAATTCCATAACCGACACCAATGAGTATCAACGTCCATTGACCAATCGGCCCCTCATTTGCAGGTGCTAAATCCAACAACAACCCTGCGCCAAATCCAGTTAGAGCACCAACCTCAGGTGTACTCAACGCCGCCCAACACATTGTAAAAATGAGGAAAAGTGAAAATCCACCGATCGGCAACCTCACTAGATTAAATAAAGATTCCTGGAGGATGAAAAGAAAAAGGAAGATAGAAGATGAGAGAAATAGCCGACGAGTGAGCATGCAGCTTTACTTTTCAGCAGTGGGACTTGGGGACGCAGACGGAGTTACATAAACCGTTACGGTTGGGGCTGGCGTTGGAAGTGGCTTAGGCGGAATGAGAGTATCTCGAGGATCTGCATCAGGGGCCTTCACCACAACTGCAACTATGCGCAGCGAACTCAAATGTACAAAATATTGAACTTCCGCCCTTGCTGAAACTGCGCCAGCAGAATCAGCAACATATGTAACGTAACCCACAGGGACACCTGGCACAAAGGGTTTATCTCCGGCACTTCCGCGCGCCAACAACACATCGCCAACCTTGACACTGCTCTGACTATCTAAGAGCTGAAGTACTGCATGGTTGGTTCCCTGTCCAGAAAGTATCCCAATTTGTTCAGTCTCAGCCATTCGAATTCCAATGCGAAATGAAGGGTCGGAAGCCAACATGACTAGCGAGGTACTTGGGTATACCTCTTTGACTACACCGACCAACCCTTCACCTGCAATTACAGTCATGTCGCGAGTAATTTTCATATTTGTACCAGCATCGATAATTACTGTCTGAGTAAATGATGTGCTCGAGCCTTGAGAGATTACACGGGCGTTAACAACTTTGTATCCAGCTTTTCCAGCAAGATTTAATACTGACTTCAATTGGCCAATTTCAACATCAATACTCTTGTTAGTGAAGATTCGCTCTCGTAACTTAGTGTTCTCATCTTCGAGGGCTTTAAGTTGAGAACGAGTTCTTCCAAGGTGGGCAATATCTGAAAAGAAATTGCCCACTGGCGTGAAAACAAAACTTGCTCCACGCTGAAACGGAGAGAGAATTATTTGAGCGCCATTGCGAGCGCCTTGCATAACCGCAACGCCTCGAAGATCCAGAGTTATAAGAAATAAAGATGTGACAATTAAGATTACGAGTAACAGACGACTTCTGTTGTCGCCGCCGTATCGCATTGAAGTAGCCTATCGGCGAGGTTCGGAGATCAAGACCTTCTCTAAAGCCTCAAACTCTTCGATACATTTGCCAGATCCTTCAACAACTGCATCCAACGGACGATCTGCAACATGAATGGGCATTCCTGTTTCGCGACGCAAACGCTCATCAAGACCACGCAACAGTGCGCCACCCCCAGTAAGAACAATTCCGCGATCCATAAGATCACTTGCTAGCTCGGGTGGAGTCTTATCAAGAGTGCTCTTTACAGCGTTGATAATTGCATTGACGGGTTCTTCGATTGCTTTGCGAATCTCAGCAGCGGAGACAACAATTGTCTTTGGAAGACCAGTTGCAAGGTCACGACCACGAATTTCGGCATCTGGCTCGC
Source organism: Streptomyces griseus (assembly GCA_945884695.1). Lineage (GTDB taxonomy): Bacteria > Actinomycetota > Actinomycetes > Nanopelagicales > Nanopelagicaceae > QYPT01. Next base: position 29,368 of record CAMCYO010000006.1, on the reverse strand, counting down.
CTTGAATTGGATAAGCCGAGCCAATTGCCATTTTGATTTCTTCAGCGGTGCGCTCGCCTAAAAGTAGAGAGAACTCGCGTTTTACCCAGTTGATAATTGATTGATCTAGTTCATCGCCACCAACACGAATTGAAAGAGAGGTCACAATTCCGCCCAGTGAAATCACTGCAACTTCTGTTGTTCCTCCACCAATATCAACAACCATATTTCCAGTTGGTTCATGAATGGGAAGACCAGCACCAATTGCCGCAGCCATGGGTTCTTCAATGATGTAAACCTTACGAGCACCTGCTGCGTAGCCTGCATCTTTAACAGCGCGCTGCTCGACACCTGTAATACCAGATGGCACACAGACAACAATGCGTGGTTTTGCCAAGTAGCGACGGCGGTGAACTTTCTGAATGAAGTATCGCAACATGCGCTCGGTCGTATCAAAATCTGCAATAACACCATCTTTAAGTGGACGAATTGCGACAATGTTTCCGGGAGTACGACCAATCATCTTCTTGGCTTCAAGACCAACAGCAAGAATGCCACCAGTATCTTGGTTCACAGCAACAACGCTTGGCTCATTGAGAACAATTCCCTGTCCACGTACATAAATAAGCGTGTTGGCAGTGCCGAGGTCAACGGCCATATCGCGACCTATAAAGGACATTCTGTTGCTCATTACATTCCCTCCGGAAAGAAGATTGCTATCTCCCGCGTTGCTGACTCAACTGAGTCCGATCCATGAACGATATTTTGTACAACTTTTGTTCCTTGATCACGCGCTAAGTCGCCACGGATTGTTCCAGGAGCTGCAAGAGTTGGATCTGTTGCTCCAGCAAGGGATCGAAAACCTTCAATAACGCGGTTTCCTTCGGCGATGATTGCAACGATGGGACCAGATGACATAAATTCAAGAAGTGGTTCGTAAAAAGGTTTTCCTTGATGTTCTGCATAGTGGCGTTCAAGAAGTGAACGATCTGCATTGAGCATTCGCACACCAGCAATGGAATATCCTTTTGATTCTATGCGCGCAATTACTTCGCCGACTAAAGCGCGACGTACGCCATCGGGTTTGATGAGTACCAGGGTTCTCTCCATCTTCACCCCCAGAGTGTAATCGGTCTATTGGGGCTTCGAAACACCGCCCTTAAGGAGGGAGGCACGCGCGGCCTCACCCTTTCTTCCCACCACTATGGCTGCAATCCAAAGGCCTCCAAAGAGGAGTCCCAGAAAAAACATCGTGGTGACGAAAAAGCCATATGCAAATAAAACCAACTGCAAAATCGATCCCACGATCCATGCCCATTTTCCCCGAAGAGTCCCAGCAACTGCCATAAATAAAATTGCTACTACCCCTCCAAAAATAATCACAGATGAACTATGACTTTTGCCAGCAAGCAAAAGTGCAAATCCCATAACTAAACTCTCCATTGCAAGTACTGATGCTCCTAGAACTTTCATTCACTCACCAATCCTTTGATGATTGCTCGACCCTGACCTACCGTCGTTACCGAACCTGTAACGACAATTCCGATTGATTCGCAGGAGTTGGCGTTCTTTGCCCTGGCAATCGCTGAAGAAATCGCACTTCCTAGGCGAGGTTCAATGATCACCCGATCCGGTTCGAAAATCTTCATTGCCAATCTTGCAAGATCCCCAACAGCAAGGGCCCTTGGAGAAATGCTTTCAGTCACGATGAGCGTATTAACTATTGGCTCCAACTCTCTCAAGATAGCTTCGACTTCCTTGTCGGCAAAAACTGCTAGCACTCCAATAATGGCATCAAAGGTAAATTCGTTCTCCAAAGTGTGAGCTAGCGCTTTAGCGCCATGGGGATTGTGCGCTGCATCCAGAATGATTGTCGGATTTCGGTGAACAATTTCACAACGACCAGGGGAAGTAACGTGAGCAAATCCGGCGCGCACTGCTTCTTGATCTAACTCCTGGCCACCGAAGAAGGATTCCACTGTTGCAAGGGCTGATGCGGCGTTCTCTCCTTGGTGCTTTCCATGAAGTGGCAAGAAAATATCTTCATACACTCCCCCAAGACCTTTGACAGTAATCAACTGTCCCCCAACTGCAACGTTTCGCGAGGTGAGTGAAAACTCGATACCTTCACGAGCAACTTTTGCTCCAACTTCGGCAACACGACGCATCAGCTCGACGGCAACTTCTGGCTCTTGCTGTGCCAGCACAACGTTTGAGCCTTCTTTAATAATCCCGCCTTTAGTTCTAGCAATTTGCGTCAAGGTATTGCCCAGATAATCCATATGATCAAAGCCAATAGGAGTCATTACTGAGACTGCAGCTTCAACCACATTTGTTGCATCCCACTCTCCGCCCATTCCTGCTTCAATAATGCCAATATCTACGGGAAATTCAGCAAAAGCTACAAATCCTATTGCCGTCATTGCTTCGAAGTAAGAAATGGGAGTATCGAACTTCTTATCCATTAATTCTAAGTACAGAGCAATGTCGTTATAGGCATAAATGAAATCCTTGGAATCTATTGGCAATCCATTAATAGATATGCGCTCTAGAAAACTTTCAAGGTGAGGGCTCGTATAGCGCCCTGTTCGCATTCCGATATTAAATAACAAAGAATCGATCATCCGCGCAGTGGAAGTTTTCCCATTCGTTCCTGCAATATGAATTGTTGGAAATGAGAGTTGGGGCGAACCTAAAATATCTACTAAGGCAGAAATTCGCTCAAGGGTTGGTTCAATCTTTCTCTCTGGCCAACGAGTTTCCAGAGCAACTTCTATTGCCAGAAGTCGGGCTTGGTCATCGGCACTGGTCATTGTTGCGGTAGTGATTTTAGAGCAGAGGAAATTCGATCGATATCTGCTTGCGTCTTAACCAGACGCTCTTTGATTTCGACAACAACGTCATCTGGCGCTTTTGCCATAAAGTTTTCATTGGTGAGTTTGACTTGAGCAGTTGCTAAATCCTTCTGGGCAGTTGCCAGATCTTTTGTTAAGCGAGCTCGCTCTGCCACGAGGTCAACGGTTCCACTCATATCTAATTCCACTTTAATCTTGCCTATCTCAACCGTTGCATTTGGAGTAAATCCTGCAGGTTCTGAATCTAGTTTCAATACAAACCTCATGGCGCTTTCATACGGTTCAATTGTTGCAGGGGCCACAAATCGTGCAGGAATGCGTTGACTCGTTTTGATTCCCTGGTCACTTCTAAAGCGACGAACCTCTGTAACAATCTCTTGAACTTGAAGAATGAGTTTCTCCCCTTGCGCATCGCTGTGCTCTGGGTGAGCAACCGGCCATTGCGCTACAACTAAGGATTCTCCACCCGTTAACGCAACCCATAACTCCTCAGTGATAAATGGCATGACAGGATGCATGAGGCGAAGCAGTTGATCGAGAACAAAACCCAATACTCGTTTTGAATCTTTGGCCTCTGAGGTTGCAAATGCCTCTTTGGAAAGCTCTAAGTACCAATCACATAAATCATCCCAAGCGAAGTGATAAATCATTTCACAGGCTCTAGAAAATTCGAACGCCTCGAAAAGCGCATCTGCTTGGGTTACAGTCTCGTTCAAGCGACTCAATATCCAGCGATCTATTGCGCTTAGGGATTGAAAATTTGGAAGTTCACCTTCAACTGTTGCACCGTTCATCATGGCAAAGCGCGTTGCGTTCCATAACTTAGTAGTGAAATTTCGAGATGCCGCAACCCATTCTTCGGCAAGGGCTTGATCTGTACCGGGATTGGCACCACGTGCCAAACTAAACCGAAGAGCATCTGCGCCATACCTATCCATAAACTCAAGTGGATCAATGGTGTTGCCTCGGCTCTTGCTCATCTTCTTTCCAAATTTATCGCGAACTAAGCCATGGAGTGCAATGACATTGAATGGTGGCACGCCATCCATTGCAAACAATCCAAAAATCATCATGCGGGCAACCCAGAAGAACAAGATGTCATAACCAGTAACCAAAACACTTGTTGGATAAAACTTCTGTAGGTCTGGTGTCTTATCTGGCCAACCTAAAGTTGAAAATGGCCAGAGGGCAGATGAGAACCACGTATCAAGCACATCGGGATCTTGCGTGTAACCAGCAGGTGCTACTTCATCAGGACCCATTACAACTATTTCACCATCTGGTCCATACCAAACAGGAATGCGATGTCCCCACCACAATTGCCTGGAGATACACCAGTCGTGCATGTTATCGACCCAGTCGAAATAACGAGGTGCAAGTTCTGGAGGTTCTATCTTTACACGGCCATCGCGAACAGCATCGCCTGCAGCTTTAGCAAGTGGTGCAACCTTTACAAACCACTGCAGTGACAAGCGGGGTTCAACAATGGTTTCACAACGCGAACAGTGACCGACCGAATGTGAATATGGACGCTTTTCTGCAACAACTCGGCCCATAGAGCGCAACTTCTCGATAACTGCTTTACGCGCAACAAATCGATCCATTCCATCGAATTCAGTACCTGAGCCATCCATTACTGCATGCTCATTCATAATCTTTACCATCGGCACGTTATGGCGCTGTGCCATTTCGAAGTCATTTGGGTCATGTGCTGCAGTGACTTTCACAGCACCAGTTCCAAAATCTGCATCCACTAACTCATCGGCAATAATCGGAATCATTCTGTTCACAAGTGGCAAGAGAACTTCTTTGCCAATCATGTCCGCATATCTAGGATCATTTGGGTTAACTGCAACCGCGCCATCACCCAGCATTGTTTCTGGACGAGTAGTAGCAATTGTTATTTGAAGATCACCTTCGCCATATCGAATAGAAATAAACTCTCCATCGATATCTTTATGCTCTACTTCAATATCGGATAAGGCAGTTAAACAACGAGGGCACCAGTTAATAATCCGTTCTGCACGATAAATCAAACCTTTTTCGTAGAGGCGTTTAAATATTGTAAGAACTGCTCTCGATAAACCCGCATCCATGGTGAAACTTTCACGCGACCAATCAACACCGTCTCCCAACCGTCGCATCTGCCCCAAAATTGCTCCGCCGGACTCTTCTTTCCATTTCCAAACTTTTTTGACAAATTCTTCTCTGCCTAAATCATGACGAGACAAACCTTGGGATGCTAATTGTTTTTCAACAACGTTTTGCGTTGCTATTCCTGCATGGTCCATTCCGGGTAACCAGAGAGCTTCAAAACCCTTCATGCGTTTCATTCGCGTCAATGTGTCTTGCAAGGTGTGATCTAGCGCATGGCCAATGTGCAAACTACCTGTGACATTCGGTGGCGGAATAACTATCGTAAAGGGAGGTTTATTAGAAGTTGCATCGGCTTGGAAATATCTAGCCTTAATCCATTTCTCGTAGAGGGGTGCCTCCATTTCGGCTGGCGTAAAGGCCGATGGAAGTTCTCTCATGGTGCTGAGTCTAGATTACGCGCTCTTCTCTTCTGGACCTTTCTGTTGGCGAAGTCCACGCTTTGGAATATCGCCCGTGTGCTTAATAAAGGTAGGAGGTACACCGTCATTGATACATTCAGGAGTAACGATGACTTTGGCGACATCGGTGCGACTTGGCACGTCATACATCACAGATAAAAGGACGCTCTCCATAATTGCCCTAAGTCCGCGTGCTCCAGTGCCTCGCTTAAGTGCGAGTTCAGAAATTGCATCCAGGGATTCAGGAGCAAATTCAAGCTCTACATCATCAAGGTCAAAGAGTTTTGCATATTGCCTAACTAACGCATTCTTTGGCTCTGTCAAGATTTCCATGAGCGCAGGCTTATCGAGTTTTTCAACACTTGTCACAATGGGAAGACGACCGATGAACTCTGGGATCATTCCAAATTTTAATAAATCCTCTGGCATTACATCGGCGAAGATATCGGCCTTTTCGCGATCCTCTGATGACTGCAAAGTTGCATTAAATCCAACACCTGCAGAACCTTTACGGCTTTCAATTATTTTTTCAAGGCCAGCAAATGCGCCACCGACAATGAATAAGACGTTCGTTGTATCAATTTGGATAAATTCTTGGTGTGGATGCTTACGGCCACCCTGAGGAGGAACCGATGCCACAGTTCCTTCTAGAATTTTCAAAAGTGCTTGCTGAACACCCTCACCTGAAACATCTCGGGTGATTGATGGATTCTCAGATTTACGAGCAACTTTATCGATTTCATCGATATAAATAATTCCAGTTTCAGCCTTCTTCACATCAAACTCTGCCGCTTGTAAAAGTTTAAGGAGAATATTTTCAACATCTTCGCCAACGTAGCCAGCCTCTGTCAATGCGGTGGCATCGGCAATAGCGAAGGGAACATTGAGCATGCGTGCAAGAGTTTGAGCTAGAAGAGTTTTGCCACAGCCTGTTGGCCCCAAAAGCAAGATGTTGCTCTTTGCAAGTTCGACACCATCTTCGCGCTTACCTTCTCCGCTTTGCACTCTCTTGTAATGATTGTAAACAGCAACGGAAAGTGATTTCTTTGCTCGATCTTGCCCGATGACATATTGATTAAGAAAGTCAAATATTTCATGAGGTTTCGGAAGTTCCTGAAGTCCAAGTGTTCCGGCTTCAGTAAGTTCTTCAACAATGATCTCATTACAAAGCTCTATACATTCATCGCAGATATAAACGCCAGGACCGGCAATAAGTTTCTTAACTTGCTTCTGGGTTTTGCCACAGAAGGAACACTTCAGCAAATCGCTAGTTTCGCCGATGCGGGTCATGACACTCCTTTTGGCCCTGGGGAAGAGGGCGATGGCTAAGGGTAGATTGAAAGCCAACGGCAGAGCGCTCTAATAAGCACAAAGTGCGTTCGCTCTTAGAATAATTCCTGCCAGATATTGCTAACTGCAAAGAAGATTACTTGGCAGGTTTGGCTTTTCGACTAGCTAGAACCTGATCGATAAGACCGTACTCGACCGCTTCTTGGGCAGTGAGAATCTTGTCTCGCTCGATGTCTTGCGCAATTTGTTCTGTAGTTCGAGTTGAGTGACGTGCGATTAATTCCTCTAGAAGTGTGCGCATGCGCATGACTTCGCGCGCTTGAATCTCTATGTCAGAGGCTTGTCCCCCACCTTCACTTGAAGGTTGGTGAATCAAGATGCGTGAATGCTCAAGGGCATAGCGCTTTCCTTTTGCGCCTCCTGCAAGTAATACTGCAGCAGCAGATGCAGCCTGACCCAAACAAATAGTGCTCACATCTGGTCGCACAAATTGCATCGTGTCATAAATTGCAGTCAGGGCCGTAAATGAGCCTCCGGGTGAATTGATATAAATCATGATGTCACGATCAGAATCCATTGATTCAAGAGTAAGCAATTGCGCCATCACATCGTTGGCAACAGTGTCATCGATTGCTTGGCCCAAGAAAATAATGCGCTCTTCGAATAACTTGGTGTAGGGATCAAGGCGCTTCATGCCATAGCTAGTGCGCTCTTCAAATACAGGCAAGATGTAGCGGTTTGTTGCTTCATTGATGCGATCGAATTCGTTTCTCATGCTGTGCCTCCACGACCTGAAACTTGAACTGCAGATTGAACAACATGATCAACAAATCCATACTCTTTTGCCTCTTCTGCAGTAAACCAACGGTCACGATCTGAATCGGCAGTAATGGTTTCTAGCTTCTGGCCGGTGTGCATAGCAATAAGTTCTGCCATCTTCTTTTTAGTAAATCCAATTTGTTCAGCTTGAATCTTGATATCAGTAGCTGTGCCACCGATGCCACTGGAAGGTTGATGCATCATGATGCGTGCATGTGGGGTGGCATAACGCTTGCCTGATGCACCTGCGCATAACAAGAACTGGCCCATAGATGCTGCAAGTCCCATACCGACAGTTGCAATATCGTTATTGACATATTGCATGGTGTCGTAAATAGCCATACCTGCAGTGACTGAGCCACCAGGTGAATTGATGTAGAGGAATATGTCTTTATCTGGATCCTCTGCAGCGAGTAACAAAATCTGCGCGCAGATTGCATTGGCCATTGAATCTTCTACAACGGAGCCAAGGAAGATGATGCGTTCTTTCAGCAAACGGTTATAGACCTGATCATCAAGTCCACCTGTTTGTTGCGCACGAGAAATAATCTCGGCACCTTTTGGGCTAATTAAATCCACTGAAATCCTCCTAGATGAAACTTCTTGTATTGACCCTAACAACCTGGCGCGCTAAATGCTTCCCTAATTTAGGGAGAAGTTAAGTATTGAGCGTCAATGTCAGGTGATTTTTGGCGATGTTCGCTAATAGCGCAGAATTATTCGGCTGCAACTGCTGGTTGTGGGCGAAGGGCTTCAAGATCAACGCTCTTACCCGATGCATCAACAACACTGACTCGACTCAAAACCGATGCCAACGCTTTGGCGCGCGCAACCTCTGCGACCAATTGGCTTATTTGCCCCGCCTTGGAAAGTTCTTGTGCAAATTGCTCAGGACCCATTCCATAACGTGAGGAAGTGCGAATGAGATATTCAGTTAATTCAATTTCTGTCACTTCTACAGCTTCGGCTTTAACAACAGCATCGAGCAAGAAATCTGATTTCAAAGAACTACGAACTTGTCCTTCAACTTCTGCACGGTGATCAGAATCTTCCATACGGCTCTCACCTTGTAGATGATCATTAACCTCTGCTGTGACAAATTCTTCAGGAACTGGGATTTCAATATCTGCAAGCAATTTCTCCACAAGCAAATCTCTCGCTTGTGCGCCTTGCTCCATCTGCTTCAATCGAGTTAAACGCTCTGTAATGTCTGCGCGCAATTCTGCCAAAGTATCAAACTCGCTACCAAGTTTTGCAAAAGCATCATCCAGTGGTGGAAGTTCGCGCTCTTTAACTGCTTGCACCGACACTTCAACATCACCATTCTTGCCATCTTGCATTCCAACGAGTTGTGTTTGGAAAATCTTGCTCTCGCCTGCTTTTAATCCGGCAAGGGCATCATCAAGCCCATCAACCATACGGTTTGAACCAACTTCGTAAGAGATACCAGAGGCTGTTCCGCCTTCTACTTCTGCACCATCAATGCGGGCAACGAGGTCGATTGTTGCAAAGTCTCCTGTTGCGATTGCTCGCTCGACAACATTGAGAGTTCCAAAGCGAGCGCGAAGTGCATCAACTTGCTCAGCAATGTCTGCTTCCTTAACTTCAACATCATCAACTTTAATTGTGATTTTTGAAAAATCAGGCAGTGCAACCTCTGGTCGAACACTGACTTCGACTGTGAATGATAATTTTTCGTTGTCCACGAATTCTTTGATATCGACTTCTGGACGACCAATGACGAGAACTTGGTGTTCACGAGCTGCCTGACCATAGAAATCTGGTAGAGCTAAATTGATTGCCTCATCTAAAACAGTGCCACGTCCCACGCGTTGATCGATCATCGCTGCTGGAACCTTGCCCTTGCGAAATCCTGGAATATTGACTTGAGTCGAAATCTTCTTATATGCATCACTGAGGTGATTGCTCATCTCTGCAAACTCAACATCGATAGTCAATCGCACGCGAGTTGGGGAAAGTGTCTCGACGGTGCTTTTCACGTTGAGCTCCTACCTAAGTAATCGTCGGTTTTGAACAGTAATAAAGAAGAGTTAAAATATTGTGGTCGGGGCGAGAGGATTCGAACCTCCGGTCTCCTGCTCCCAAAGCAGGCGCGCTAGCCACTACGCTACGCCCCGCGGCGTAAGTTGGAAGTCTAGAGGAGAAATTCCCCTTCTCGTACCGACCCGATACCGTTAGCCCTTGTTACAAGGCCCACTCGGCCCAGTAACAACCTCGCGGGTGTAGCTCAATGGTAGAGCCCCAGCCTTCCAAGCTGGCCATGCCGGTTCGATCCCGGTCACCCGCTCCATAGTTTTACGAAGTTTGTGTAACTTCTCCGACAACTTGAAAAATTGCACGGCCGCTTAAAGTTAAGGGTTTAGTCCCCGTAACGCCCATCCCATCAATTGCCCTAACTGTTATTGATGCGCCAGAACCACCGACAATTATCGTTCCTTCGATTGAGAAGGTGTATCGAATAACGGTTGTGGAGGAAATAAACACTTTTCCATACGAATTTGTGATGTCGTACTTTGACGTGCAAGCAGAGTCACAACCAATTAATTCAAAACCAAAATAGCCATCAGCCTGCGTTGAAGTTCCGTGAACAATAATTGAAACTCGATATGAGGTATTTGCTGCAAGCGTTCTTAATACTGCTGAATCATTCCATGACCCTGGAGTTGCAGTAGAAAGAACCCATGAAGCGATAGCCCCATCAAGCGCACTCGACGGACCAGCAGCACCAACTGTTCCCGTTTCACCTTTACTTCCTTCAGCGCCTGCAGTTCCCGTTTCGCCCTTTAATCCTTGTGCGCCAGCGCTTCCTGTATTGCCAATATTTCCTTGTACGCCAGTATTTCCAGTTGCTCCAGGGGAGCCTTGCGCACCTGCAACACCTGCAACACCTTGGGCACCTGCAACACCTTGGGCACCCGTAGTTCCGGCAGCACCTGCAATACCTGCTCCTCCAGTTGCACCAGTTGCACCTTGGGCACCTGCTTCACCTTTAATTCCAGCAGCGCCCGTTGCGCCTTGTGCTCCAACAACAGCTGAAGCTGATTGCGCATTGCGACCATCTGTTCCATTAGATCCGCTAGTACCGGTCGTTCCGGCAACACCTTGCGTGCCACGCAAACTAATTCCCACGGGCCACCGACCACTAGCTTTTGGTCCATAAATGGTGAGTGCTTTTGTATCAATAAAAAAATCCCCATTAATGCCTTGTGTTGATTTAGGCGAAGTCATGCCATTGAGAATGGTGTTACTCACAGATGTTGCAGTCCGTCCGGCCAATTGTGGTTTAACGCTCTTGCTTGCAGAATATGAAACATCGGCAAATGAAATATTTAGAATTACGGCAAGAATTGCGATGTAAATTTTTCCTTGAATACTCCAACTTTTCATGAAGACTCCTTGTAAATTCAGTCTCCGTACCTTTATTCTGAATGATGCCCACCTCACCCGGCAATCAGGAATCCCCGAAGTCTGAGCGCAGCCATCCTCAGGCTTGCCCTATTAATTGCCTGCACTCGTAGCTCAAAAGAGTTCAGATATCGATGCAGCAGTTACTGCTTCAATCACTGCAATGGTCAATCGCACTGGTGGTCCAAAAGGTGGACACATGGGTGGCTGTATGGGCGATATGGATGGCGATCATGGTCCAATGATGGGTGGCCTAGCACCAGTCATTCCGACTACGTAATACAAAACCGCAAGGGCCCGTCACCAATCTGGTGGCGGGTTTTTGCGTTGTATCGCAATAACCTCATGAGAGACTTCGTGCATGCGCATTCATATTGGCAGTGATCATGCAGGACTCGAACTTAAAGCCACACTTGTTGCCCACCTCAAATCACAAGGCCATGACGTCACAGATCATGGTCCTCACGAATATGACGCGCTCGATGATTACCCAGATTTTTGCATTCCTGCTGCGCAAGCAACTGCAAAGGATGCGATCTCGTTAGGCATTGTTCTCGGTGGCTCCGGTAACGGAGAACAGATGGCTGCAAATAAAGTTGAGGGAATACGTGCAGCGCTGTGCTGGTCTATTGAAACTGCGAAATTAGCTAAAGAGCACAACAATGCAAATGTCATTGCGCTCGGTGGCCGTATGCATAGTCAAGAACTTTGTATTGAAATTCTGGATACATTTATTAACACACCATTTTCGAAGGACGAGCGACATATTCGTCGCATTAATAAAATTAGCGCATTCGAAACTGGAAAATAGCTACTTATTTCTTGATGTAAGCAAGATCCGTTACGCGATGGTTTTTTCTCAATCCTTGTCCTTCAAATCGCGTCAATGGACGCCATTCTGGCCGAGGGATTATTCCACCAGAGAATTGATTGGACTGTGAAAATGCATCAGCAATCCATTGTGCATAAGGAACCCAATCGGTAGCTATGTTAAAAACTCCACCTTGCTTCATTCTTGATGCTGCTAGGGCGATAAATTCGGCATTAATAATTCTTCTTTTGTGATGTCTTGATTTCGGCCAAGGGTCTGGGAAAAATAGGTTGATTCCGTCGAGGGATTCATTGTCAATCATCGTCGTTAGAATTAAGTGAGCATCTTCATCCATCACTCGAACATTGCTCAATGAGTTTTCTTCAATAAGTGAAAGCAGTTTTCCAATACCAGGTTGATGCACATCGTTTGCCAGGAATGCCGTTGCAGGAGAATTGCGAGAAATTTCAACTGTGGCCTCCCCCATCCCAAATCCAATCTCCATTACAACTTTTTCAACGTTGGGGAAGAGTCTTGTTAGATCGATAGGTTTCGCGTTATAGGTAACCCCGAATTGGCTCCATAACCTTTCTCGAGCATCAATTTGGGCAGCAGTAATACGAGTGCCACGTAGCTTGAAGCTCTTGATTGTTGGGCTTTCCATCTACACAGCATTTCATGATTGGATAGAACATCAACAATCCAGCCTTAAGGGGTAAAAAGTGCCAGGAGTAAATCTCACTCGCTCAGAAGCCAATGAACGCTCACGTCAGATTAAGGTCAAGAGCTACGTAATTGACCTAGACCTCACTAGCGGAACTGAGACATTTACCTCCTCCACAAAAATAGTTTTTGAGGCAATTACTCCAGGTGTCTCCACATTTATCGATGTAGTTGGCAAAAAGATCGTAAAAGCCACTCTCAACGGAAAGACTCTAGACACCGGCAATTACGACGGCGAAAGTATTTTCTTACCTTCAATCGAAGCGCAGAACGAGCTTCACATCATTGTCGATGCAATCTATTCAAAATCTGGTGAAGGACTGCATAGATTCGTAGACCCAGCCGATAACGAGATTTACCTTTACTCCCAGCACGAAGTGGCAGATGCCCGTAAAACTTTTGCATGCTTTGACCAGCCAGATCTCAAAGCTACTTTTGCAATATCTGCAAAGGCTCCTGCTCACTGGCAAGTTATTTCTAATAACCCAATCGCCTCAGTTACAGAAACTGGTTCCACCAAGCAATGGGTGTTCACAACGACACCACTTCTCCCAACTTATCTCACTGCATTGGTAGCAGGTCCTTATCACCGGGTTGATGACACCTACGTGGGAGAAAAAAACGTTCCTCTTTCGCTTTATTGCCGCAAATCACTAGCTCCTAGTTTGGATGCTGATGAGATTTTTAAGATTACTAAACAAGGATTTGCCTTCTATGAAAAAGAGTTTGGATTGGCATATCCCTTTGATAAATACGACCAATTAGCAGTTGCAGAATTTAATGCTGGTGCGATGGAAAATGCTGGATGCGTCACTTTTGCCGAAGATTACTTTGTCTTTAGAAGCAAGGTGACCGATAAGAATTACAACTGGCGGGCCAATGTGATTCTGCATGAAATGGCTCATATGTGGTTTGGCGACTTGGTAACGATGTCATGGTGGGATGACCTATGGCTCAATGAATCATTTGCAGAATGGGCTTCGTATTTCACACTTGCACAAGCAACACGATTTACAAATTCTTGGACAGTCTTTAATGCAGAGCGCAAGAACTGGGCTTATCGCCAAGATCAACTCTCATCCACTCACCCAATTGTTGTCGATATGCACGACCTCGAAGCCGTTAAAAATAACTTCGATGGCATTACTTACGCTAAAGGAGCATCAGTTCTACAACAACTTGTCTCCCACGTTGGTAAAGAGCAATTCATTAAGGGCTTGCGTCAATACTTTGCCAAGCACGCCTGGGGAAATACAACACTCAATGACCTACTTGTTGAATTAGAAGCTACAAGTGGTCGCGATCTAAAGCCGTGGGTTTCGACTTGGTTGCAAACAGCCGGCGTAAATACATTACGTGCGCATATTGAAACTTCTGGAGATTCTTATGCTTCAATTTCAGTTCTTCAAGAAGTTCCACGTATGCCTGAAGGCTCGAAAGAACTTCGCCCTCACCGCATGGCTGTAGGCCTTTACGATCTCAAGGAAGGCGCATTGGTGAGACGCAAGAGCATCGAGGCAGATATTGCAGGAGCTAAAACAGCAATTGCCCAATTGGCCGGTGAGAAAATTGCTGACTTGGTATTGCTCAATGATCACGATCTCTCTTACGGCAAAATTCGCTTTGATGCGCGCTCAATAGCAACTCTTAAAAACCATCTGGGCGACATTCAAGATCCACTGAGCAGAGCGCTATGTTGGTCTGCAACATGGGACATGTTACGAGATGGCGAATTATCTGCCAGCGACTACGTTCCAATGGTCATCAAGGCCCTAGCTGGAGAATCCGACGTTGCAATTGTTTCGATGACCTTAATTCAATTGGAAACAGCTGTAGAACTCTTTGCATCTGAGGCCAATCGCACACGATTGCGCAAAGTTGTGGCGGATGGCGTTGAAGGGCTATTCACTACATCGGCACCAGGTAGCGACCTACAGTTGCAATATGCAAGAGCATTTTCAAGTCGAGCAGTGAGTAAAGAACAGACCAATCGTGTTCGTCGCGCCCTCAATGGAGAAGTTAAAGGTTTGACGATTGATGCCGATTTACGTTGGCATCTTCTCAATACTTTAGTTGAACGTGGGCTAGCAACGAGTGCCGATATCGACGCAGAACTGGTCATCGATAACACTGCCAACGGACAACGCTACGCCTCCTTTGCAAGAGCTGCACTGCCTGATGCAACGGTCAAATCCAAATCTTTTGATTCGGTAATCAAAGATGATCTAAGCAATCACATCCAACTCTCAACGATTCAGGGCATTCAGCGTCCAACACAGAGAGATCTCCTAGCGCCATTCGTCTCACGATATTTCGACATCGTGCGCGAAGTCTGGGATTCACAATCACATGAAATTGCAAAGAACGTGGCAGCAGGCCTTTATCCCACGTACATCACTACACAACACACTCTTGAGCTAACACAGAATTGGTTAAATGGAGTTGGAGCAGATGCGCCTTCAGGTTTGCGTCGAGTGATGGCAGAAAATAGAGATGCGATGGCTCGTGCTCTCAATGCACAAGCGTGCGATGGACGTTAAGCAGTTGCCGAACTAACTCCAAATGGCTCTAAGTAAGGTACCCAGCGCGCATCCGCACGTCCTGTTCCAAGAACTCTCCATGCTGCACCAACAGGTTCATGCGGAGTAGAACGCAATCTCCAACCCAAATCTTTTAGTGGCTTATCAGCTTTCAGGTGATTGCACTTGTGGCATGCAGAGACAACATTTTCCCATGTATGCCCTCCGCCTCGACTACGAGGAACGACATGATCAATAGATGTTGCAGGTGCTGTGCAATACACGCAACGTCCACCGTCGCGAGCAAAAAGGGCTCTGCGAGAAAGTGGAACAGCATGTCGGTAAGGAACCCGCACATAGCGATTGAGTTTGATAACTGACGGGAGTGAAATTTCTCCACCAGTGAAATGTAAAACAACGCCCGAGTCTTCAATCATTGTCGCTCGTGAGTTGAGAACAAGAATTAAGGCGCGACGCTCTGAGACAACACCTAACGGCTCGTAAGTTGCGTTAAGGACGAGAGTGCCCGACATACCTGCTCCGATCAGGTGCGTGGCTCGCACCGATTGGCATATCTTGCCCGAAAATTGGCCCCCGTGGGCGCATTTACAGACGATTAAGTTAGAGTCGGCTCATTATGTACGCACGAATTCACTCTGTGGCCTTGTACCAGACATCTACTTTTTCTGATCGAACCAACAGGATTTGGGACTGGTTTAGTGGCTCGCCTCTGCACATCATCACCATTGTTGTTATTGCTCTGATTGCCCAGCGCCTTGGCTCACGAGCAATTACTAAATCTATGAATCGCCTAGCTAGCATTGACTTGATTCCGGGTCCTGGCAACATGGCAGCACGTCAAAAAGAACGCGCGAAAACTACAGGCACTGTTTTAGCAAGCACACTTAATGCAGTTATCTGGGTCATTACTTTAGGAATGATTCTTGGTGAGTTTGGATTAAATCTAGGACCCCTTATTGCTTCCGCTGGAGTAATTGGAGTTGCACTAGGCCTTGGCGCGCAAACAATTGTGCGCGATGTTTTATCAGGTCTGTTTATGCTGGTCGAAGATCAATATGGAGTTGGAGATAAAGTTGAAGTTCTAGATATTTCAGGAACTGTCGAAAAAGTTGGTCTTAGAATTACAACAGTTCGCGATTCCGCTGGGACGCTCTGGTATTTGCGAAACGGTGAAATATTAAAAGTTGGTAACCGCTCTCAATCGGGTTGATTTACCAGATGTATTGCTGCTGAATACAGGTACTTCCACAATTCGTCTTTGAGATCTTGAGAGATATCAACGCCATCTACTGCGCCCTTCATGCACGATAACCAGGCATCACGGGCGGATGAATCAATATGAAAACCGCCGTGGCGCATACGCAGACGTGGGTGACCTCTAGTCTCAGAATAAGTTCCAGGCCCTCCCCAATATTGCTCAAGAAACATTTGTAATCTCTGTGCTGCTTGCTTGAAATCTTGGTCTGGATACAGAGGTACCAATACAGGATCAACAGATACGCGAGCATAGAACTGAGAAACTAGATCAGCAAAGAAGAGTGTTCCGCCCACTCGGTCATAGAAAGTCTGGGCTTCAGTCATTTCTTATCGTTTCAAATCCGCGGTCTTTATTCCCCGTGCAATGCGAAGTACAAAATAAGAAGTAATAATGCACATGAGACCACTTACATAAAAAGCTGCCGCATAATCTCCAAATTTGACTCTGGCAACTGCCGCCCCAATTGCTGCAATTGATCCCCCAATTTGATGAGCTGCAAATACCCAGCCATAAACAACGGTGGCCCTATCTGGACCTAATACGATGCGACAGAGCATGATGGTTGGCGGAACTGTTGCTACCCAATCAAGCCCGTAGAAGATTACAAAGACCAACGTTGATGGATGTATCGTGGAGAAAAGAATGGACGGCAGAAGAAATAGTGAAACTCCACGGAAAAAGTAATAGAAGAAGAGCAATTTTCTCGGGTCGTAGCGATCTGTCAGCCAGCCTGAAAATATTGTTCCGATAACATCAAAAACTCCTACCAGA
Organism: Streptomyces griseus; assembly: GCA_945884695.1. Taxonomy (GTDB): domain Bacteria; phylum Actinomycetota; class Actinomycetes; order Nanopelagicales; family Nanopelagicaceae; genus QYPT01. Next base: position 12,341 of record CAMCYO010000006.1, on the reverse strand, counting down.
GCTAACAAGCTTGCTGCCGCGACTTCCATCATGCCGTGGTCGTGCGCTGCTGGAATAAAATGAGTACCGATGAGCCCACTTGTTGATAGCCCACAGACAAAAAATGAGCCAGTGAGATACCAAAAATCTTTCACTTTACTTGCTTGCTTTAAAGTTGTAATCGCAAGCTTTCCAGCGCTCATTTCACTCTTAACAGGTGGTTGCCAATCAGATGGTGCGCCATAAGGAAGTAGCCCCAGGTCTGAAGGTTTTTCACGTAAGAAGAACCAAATGATTGGCACCATAACAAATGCACCCACTGCAACAGTGAGTGAGACGCTCTTCCAACCATGATCCATAGCCAACGTCGCCAAGCCAGGCAGAAAAATCAACTGCCCAGTTGCAGTCGCTGCAGTAAGTAAACCAATAACTATTCCGCGCTTTTCAACAAACCAACGATTAACAATTGTTGCTGCAAATACAAGGGCCATCGAGCCAGTGCCAATACCAACAACCACTCCCCAGAGCGCAACCAGATGCCAAGGCGATGTCATAAATACAGTTGCAGCTGCACCTAAGCCCACAACTGTGAGCGCTGTCATGACCACTTTGCGAATTCCAAATTTTTCCATCAAGGCTGCAGCAAATGGGGCTGTTAAACCAAAGAGTAAAACATTGACTGATACTGCAAGTGAGATCTGATCTCGTCCCCAACCAAATGCTTCCTCTAAGGGAACGATTAAAACAGATGGAGCTGAGCGAAATCCTGCTGTAGCAACAAGAGTTAAAAATGTGACAGCGGCTGCAATCCAACCCGGATGAATTCTTCTTTCTAGGCTTGGCGATTTTTGATTCATTATTTAGATAAAGGAGTCTCTTCGAAGTATTCATTTAAAAATTCACGCTCTACTTCGTTTATAGGTCGAGATTTAAAAGTCTCCATAGAAACAGCGACTTGAACAGTTTTAGCACGAGCATGAAGTACTCCATTGCGCGACATCTCGTATGAGAGTACAAACGATGCATTCCCAATACGCTCAACCCAGATCGCAACATCTAATTCGACGCCACCAACATAAATCGCTTCAACGAAATCTAACTCCGCCCGAGCAACAACCATGTCTTTAAAAAGCGGAGTCAGACCTCGCGCTTGTCGCGAATACCATGTCATATCAGCACGTGCTTCTTGCACATATGTTAAATAGACAGCATTATTGATATGACCAAAGGCATCAAGGTCTGCCCAACGAACATGTACCGAGTTATGGTGTCTCATTAGCGGGTCAACTTTCTATATGTAACTCGGTGAGGCCTTGCAGCATCTACCCCAAGTCTTTCAATCTTATTCTTTTCATAGGACTCATAGTTTCCTTCGAACCAGAACCACTTTGATTCACCCTCATAAGCCAATATATGCGTGGCTACGCGGTCGAGGAACCAGCGATCGTGGGAAATCACTACGGCGCATCCTGGAAACTCAAGCAGTGCGTTCTCTAGCGAGCCAAGTGTTTCAACATCTAAATCGTTCGTTGGCTCATCAAGCAGTAAAAGGTTTCCGCCCATTTTGAGCGTTAGTGCAAGATTGAGTCGATTGCGTTCTCCACCTGAAAGTACGCCAGCCATTTTCTGTTGATCTGGGCCTTTGAAACCAAATGCAGAAACATATGCCCGGCTTGGCATTTCTACTTGCCCAACTTTCATGAAATCTAATCCATCGGAAACAACTTCCCAGAGTGTTTTCTTAGGGTCAATGCCGGCACGCGACTGATCAACGTAAGCAATCTTTACAGTTTCTCCCACTTTAACAGAACCAGAATCTGGTTGCTCAACGTCCATAATCATTTTAAATAGCGTTGTCTTGCCCGCACCGTTTGGCCCGATAACTCCAACAATGCCGTTACGTGGAAGAGTAAATGACAAATCATCTACCAAAACTCGATCGCCGAAAGCTTTAGATAAGTTTTCAACTTCAACAACAATATTTCCAAGGCGGGGTCCTGGTGGAATTTGAATTTCTTCAAAATCTAACTTACGCATCTTGTCAGCCTCTGCCGCCATTTCTTCATAGCGAGCAAGACGTGCTTTTGACTTTACTTGGCGACCTTTAGAGTTTTGGCGAACCCATTCGAGTTCTTCCGTTAAACGCTTAACCCGCTTGGCATCCTTCTGGCCTTCAATCTTTAAACGGGTGGACTTTGTCTCTAAATACGTAGAATAATTTCCCTCGTATGGATAAGCACGCCCGCGATCGAGTTCGAGAATCCAGTCGGCAACGTTATCCAAGAAGTACCTATCGTGAGTAATCGCAACGACTGTGCCAGGGTATTTACTCAAATGTTGCTCAAGCCACTGCACCGACTCGGCATCCAAATGGTTTGTAGGCTCATCAAGCAATAATAAATCAGGCTGTTGCAAAAGTAATTTACAGAGCGCTACGCGCCTGCGCTCTCCACCTGAAAGCACAGTGACATCGGCATCCGGTGGCGGGCAACGAAGGGCGTCCATTGCCTGCTCAAGTTGTGAATCTAGATCCCATGCATTTCTATGATCTAACTGCTCTTGCAAGTTTCCCATCTCGGCTAGCAACTTGTCGTAATCTGCATCAGGGCTAGACATTTCCTCGCTCACAGCATTAAAGCGAGCCATCAAAGCCATAGTTTCTGCAACGCCCTCTTGCACATTTTCCAAAACATTTTTAGATTCATCAAGCGTTGGCTCTTGCAATAAAATTCCCACGGTATAACCGGGGGTTAAAAATGCTTCACCATTTGAAGGTTGCTGTAATCCGGCCATAATCTGCAAGACAGTAGATTTACCTGCACCATTGGGGCCAACCACACCAATTTTTGCACCCGGGTAAAACGCAAGAGTGACGTCATCGAGAATTACTTTCTCGCCATGCGCCTTGCGCGTCTTCTTCATTGTGTAAATAAACTCGGCCATAAGAGGAAACCTTATCGTCTCGGATGGGTAGACTACGCATCGACAAAGCCACTCCAGCGCCTGTAGCTCAGTTGGATAGAGCACCTGCCTTCTAAGCCGGTTGTCGCAGGTTCGATTCCTGCCAGGCGCACATAGTTTTTTCTTACCTAATCTTCTGGAATTTCAATAAATAAATAGAAAAAAGAAACGGCCGGCTTTCGCCGACCGTTTCTCTAGCCTTGGAGGGGCCTTTTAGAACTTTATTTACTTAGCCAATCTTTGCGATTTGCGCCAAAGACTTAGCCTTAAGAGCACCATCGATAACGCTGAAGCCAAGTGCAGCTCCCTTGTCGCCAGAACATTTTGAGCTGAGTATGTATGTCGCTACATCTTTTACAGCTGCTGCCTTGGTCTTATCTGTGTAAGCAGTATCTGCAAGCATGTAAGAAACAATACCTAGTGGGTATGCACCAGCTTCTTTGGTTGCAAAATCATAAGTAAGGAATCCGTTTACATCCTGAGTTGCACTTGCAAGGAATGCTCCAACACCAACTGAGTCAGGTGCAACAGAGCTTCCTGCAGGATTGATGATTTTTGCAACTCTCAACTTGTTTGCAGTCGCGTAGCTGACTTCAGCAAAAGTAACTGAGTATGGGGTCTTACCCGCTAATTGAGTAACACCAGTTGATGACCCTTGACCAACGATGCGACCGATGTTGGCTTTATCATTGATATTTCCTGGGAATGAAGTTGTAAAGACTTTGTTGTTTGCCTTTGTCCAAACAGTTGGAGCGCTTACGGATAGATACTTGGTGAAATTATCCACCGTTCCTGAAGAGTCATTGCGATAAACAACAGTGATCTTCTTGTTTGGTAGCGTGTAGTGAGGAGCTACTTCAACAGTTTTTAAAACAATTAAGTTGCCCTTGGCATCCTTTGCAGGGTTTCCAGCAGCATCCTTCTTGTAATAAACCGCCTTAGTTACCTTGTTGTTATCAGCAACGATAGCTGGGTCATTCCACATGGTGATTGTTCCGCCGAAAATACCGGCGATTGTGCTCGCAGATAGCTGCAATGTCTTGCTACCAGGAAGATTGTGCAAGATTGCAATTGGTGCTGCTACTAATGGAATGTGAACAAGTGTGGTGCGGCGTGTGGCTGCCGTGTAAGGGGAATCTGACATCCAGAAGTCACCAGTTGACTTATCCGAGTTTGCTTGACCTGTCCCTGAACTTGAAGATGCATATGTATAAGTATTATTTGAGCCAGATGTTGCAAAACCGGCTTTGCAAGCTTCGATTAAGTTTGCTGGAAAAGATGCTCCAGAACCCAATAGATCTGTTGCGAATGCGGGAGTTGATGCAACTATTGCTAACGCGAGCGCCATTGATGCCACTTTCGCGATTCGTGAAATTCTCATGTACTTCCCCTCATAGGTTTAATGAACTCTTACAGTTCAAACCTATGGATTGAGGGTGAACCCTTACTTATGACCAACTAAACAACAACCAACAGTTAAGTGAACAGTTGGTGCTGATTATCCGAATCGACCAGTGACGTAGTTCTCTGTTCGCTTATCTCTTGGCCGAGAGAAAATCTCGCTTGTAGGCGCACACTCAATCATTTGACCAGGGCCGTTATCAGATAGGAAAAATGCTGTGTAATCAGAGACTCGCGCTGCTTGCTGCATGTTGTGAGTGACAATAATAATTGTCATGGAATCTGATAGATGGCGAATTGTCTCTTCGATACGCAAGGTAGAACCTGGGTCAAGAGCTGAACATGGCTCATCCATTAACAACACTTGTGGCCTAACAGCAAGTGCTCGGGCAATACATAAGCGCTGTTGCTGGCCGCCAGATAAGGATCCACCATGGGCATTGAGACGATCTTTAACTTCATTCCAGAGACCGGCTCTTTCTAAACACTCCTCCATCAGGTCATCTTTATTGGCAACCTTGAGTTGGGCCAATTTCAGGCCAGAAAGTACGTTCTGCCCGATAGTCATAGATGGAAACGGGTTTGGCTTTTGAAAAACCATACCTATTTGCAAACGGATTTTTGTTACATCAGTGCCTGGTGAATAGACATCTTGGCCATCGAGCAATACTTCACCAGCCATTGCAGCAGTTGGAATAAATTCATGCATACGATTCATAGTTCTGATAAACGTTGATTTACCGCAACCGGATGGCCCAATGAGCGCAGTTACTGTGCCAGCGGCAAAATCTAATGTGATGTCAGAGAGAACATGATTCTTACCAAACCATGCATGGATTCCACGTGCTTCGAGCCCACGACCCATCGCCATCGTGCCCGGCGTTCTCCTTGTCACAGAACTGGCAACGGCTCCTAGTGAGGAAGGTGTAATGGTTGTATCCATTTTTTTGTTCTCGCTTTCCATTGAATCGGTCACTTTGCGACCTTTCTGCTACCTAAGAATCGTGCGGTGGTGAAAAAGACTAGAACTAAAATGAGGAGAACAAGTAAGCCGGCCCACGCCCGTGTGATTGATTCCGGAGATCCTGCATTAAAAGATTTCCAAATGTAATAAGGCAAAGATCCGATGGGGCCATTAAATGCGTTGCCATTTACTTTATCTCCACCCCCTGTCAGCAGAAGGATTGGGGCAGTTTCACCGGCAATTCGTGCAACTCCAAGAATCATTGCCGTTACAAGGCCACTTCTTGCAGCTGGCAAAACAATCATGGCAACCGTGCGCCATTGAGTACCGCCAAGAGCAGTACCAGCTTCACGAAGTTCATTGGGGATCAAGCGAAGTACCTCTTCAGAGGTCCGGGCAATTGTTGGGATCATCAAAATAGTAAGGGCTAACGAACCCATAAAGCCTGAATAATTTTTCGCAATCGGATAAAGAACTGCAGAGAGAATAAATAAGCCGGCAACAATCGATGGGACACCGCTCATTGCTTGAACTAAGAATCGAATAGGTTTAGTGAAGCGGCCTTCAATTTCCGTTAAATAAAGCGCGGTTAAAATTCCAATAGGAACGCTCATGATTAAAGCAAGCGCAACCAAAGTCAGTGTGCCGGTAATGGCGTGGAGCAAACCACCGTTTGAAAGCGGATCAGTTGGTGTTGCCATAGACATATCATGAGTAAAGAGACCAACATGAATACCTTTGGAGCCCTTGACAATAACCGTTAGCACAATACTAAAAATTGGAAGCAATGTGATGAAAGCTCCGAACGCAACTAGTGAACTAACAAAGGCATCTTTAGCAGATGCACTCCCGCGCACAATAAATTGGCGCAAAGCCGTAAGTACGACATATACGAAGGCGAAGAGAAAAACATAGGCAAGCTTGCCCTTCATCGGTGTTGCAGCAACGATGAGGTAATCAATAACTGCGGCGAGTGCGAAAACACCAACGTCTAATAGGCGGTCTTTAGGTGATGCTTTCCAAGGTTTAGTTGGCATTGGTTTTGTTGGCGCAGGGGCAAGGGCCGTTGTCATCGATTATTCCCACCAAATCGCTTGACAATTAAATCGGCACCAGCATTTACCAACAGGGTAAGGAGAAAGAGAATGAGGCCGGCAGCCATCAGGGCCTTAATTTCATAGGGACTCGCATCGCCAAATTTCAAAATAATCATAGATGCAATGTTTCCACCAGCACCAAAAAGTGCTTGCCAGTTAACTTGATAAACAATATTGAGTACAGTGTAGACGGCCACTGTCTCGCCCATCGCCCGGCCTAACCCCAGCATCGCACCGCCAACTACTCCTCCGCGCCCATAAGGAATTACAACTGCTTGAATCATTCCCCAGCGAGTTGCACCGAGTGCGTATGCGGCCTGAATGCGATCTAAGGGTGTTTGTGAAAACACTTCACGAGATACGGAGGTAATGATTGGAATAATCATTATCGCCAGCACAATGCCAGCAATAAATGGCGAGCGCGTAAAGTAGTAAGCAGGAACGTGAAAGAAGGGAATGAAGCCCAAATAATGATTAAGTAGCTTTGCCCAATATTCGGCACTCGGCATGAGAACAAGGAATCCCCAAATTCCAAACAAAATTGAGGGGAAAGCAGCCATCATGTCTATCACTGAAACAAGAATCCTTTTAAGCCAGAGTGGTGCGTAGAAATTGAGAAATAGAGCAGTGAAAACTGAAATAGGAACTGCAATCACCACTGCGATAATGGAGCATAAAATAGTTCCGACTAACATTGCAGCAAGTCCAAAATGACTCTCAACAACGTTACCAGCATCATCGTTAGTAATTGCCCAAGTAGATGAAGTGATGAAATTAAATCCTTCTTCTTTTAATACTTCAAAACCTCGATAACCTAAAAATATTGCAATCAAACCTAAAATTGCTAGGGACGATAACCCACCTGCTGTTACAACTCCTCGAAAAACACGATCAGAAAATCTTGGCACCGTTGTAATTTCACGTGGAATTGCCGAAGATGGCGCGGGTGCAGAAGGCTGGATATATGTCTGAGGCACAGTGGAATAGTGGTCTCAAAGCGCAGAATTTACGTGGAACTTTGGTTACGGGAAGGTGAACGAGAGGTGAAATCACTTCTTTTGATTTCATAGTGGCAAGAGACCTAAGGTTCCACCATGGCAAATGACTCCCCCCACCTCATCTGGATCGATTGCGAGATGACCGGCCTCTCCTTGGAGAAAGACGTCCTCGTTGAGATTGCCGTCTTGGTCACTGATTCAGAATTGAACGTTATTGGAGATGGCGTGGATGTAGTTATCAAAGCCTCACCAGATCAACTAGCCCACATGAATGAGTACGTGCACTCCATGCACACAAGCTCTGGGTTAATCACCGAAATCCCCAACGGCATCACTGTCTCAGAAGCAGAGACCCTCATCATTTCTTATCTAGAGAGGTCATCAACGGTGGCTGGTAAATCTCCACTTGCTGGAAACTCTGTCAGCGTTGACCGCTCATTTATCGCACGCGATATGCCACGGCTCAATGACTACCTTCACTATCGCACCATCGATGTCTCATCGATAAAAGAATTGGCTCGGCGTTGGTATCCGAAGGCATATTTCAACGCCCCTGCAAAAACAGGTAACCACCGAGCCCTTGGAGATATCCAAGATTCCATCGCCGAGTTGGCGTATTACCGCCAGAGCGTATTTATCGCCTCAGATGACACAGAGGCAAGCGGGCAGAAGTAGAAGGTAGACTTTGCGCCACATGGTGGGCGTAGCTCAGCTGGTAGAGCACTCGGTTGTGGTCCGAGATGTCGCGGGTTCGAGCCCCGTCGCTCACCCCACTATTTTCCGTACTTGCCTTCCCCTTTCTTAAAGGAGATTCTCCTATGGATATGACATTCGATGTCATCGTTGAAATTCCTGCGGGCAGTCGCAATAAATACGAAGTAGATCATGAGACTGGCAAGATTCGCCTCGATCGAATGCTCTTCACATCCACTCGCTATCCATGGGATTACGGATTTGTAGATGACACTCTTGGGCAAGATGGCGATCCACTTGATGCACTTGTGATGCTTGATGAACCAACTTTTCCAGGGTGCGTCGTGAAGTGCAGAGTTATTGGCATGTTTCGCATGACAGATGAAGCCGGCGGAGATGACAAGTTGCTCTGCGTGCCTGCAGGAGATGTTCGTAAAGAGCACTTGCGCGAAATCACCGATGTACCCGAATTTGATCGCCTTGAAATTAAACATTTTTTTGAAGTCTATAAAGACCTCGAGCCAGGCAAGAGCGTTGAAGGTGCAACATGGGTTGGGCGCGAGGAAGCTCAAGCCGAAATCCGCGCCTCATATGCTCGCTACACAGGCCCAAAACATAGATAATTCATCCGTCGATTTTTAAAACTTAGGGAGAGCTAAGTGATTAACAGCGGAGATACAGCCTGGGTGCTTGCAAGTGGAGCGCTCGTTCTTTTCATGACACCAGGTCTTGCAGTGTTCTACGGCGGAATGGTTCGGGTAAAAAGTGCACTGAATATGATGATGATGTCATTTGCTGCAATTGGCGTGACAACAATTATCTGGGTTCTCTACGGTTATTCACTTGCCTTTGGAAAATCACATAACGGCCTGATCGGTGGCTTTGAACATCTTGGTTTAGCAGGAACGCTCAACAAAGTTGTTGGGCCACAAGGACACCAAATCCCCACACTCGCCTTTTCCATGTTTCAACTCACCTTTGCCATCATCACTGTTGCAATTCTTTCGGGCACAATTGCAGATCGCGCAAAGTACGTCTCTTGGGTTCTCTTTGTTGGTATTTGGATAACACTTGTTTACATCCCTGTCGCACATTGGGCGTTTGCTGGCCAAGGTGGAACGGGCGGATGGATTATCGACAAGTTAGGTGCCTTAGATTTTGCAGGTGGAACTGTTGTTGAAATAAATTCAGGAGCTGCAGCCCTTGCGCTAGCTCTCGTATTAGGAAAGCGCGATGGATTTGGCCGTGACCCAATGCGACCACATAACATGCCATTAGTCCTACTTGGCGCTGGAATGCTCTGGTTTGGATGGTTTGGATTCAACGCAGGTAGCGCACTCTCTGCTGGATCCCTTGCAGCAACGGCAATGATCAATACTCAAATAGCAACAGCTGCTGCATCAATGACATGGATTATTTTTGAAAAACGTCGCGACGGTAAATCAACAACACTCGGTGTTGCATCCGGTGCAATTGCAGGCGCAGTTGCCATCACACCTGCTTGCGGTTTTGTTAACCCTCTGGGTGCCCTTGTCATTGGGCTCATCGCAGGAGCACTCGGGGCCTATGCAGTATCAAGGAAATACAAATGGGGATATGACGATTCATTAGACATTGTCGGATTGCACGGAGTTGGCGGAATCTTGGGAATGCTTGGCGTCGGATTTCTTGCCACAAAGACTGCAAATGATGCAGGTGGTCTTGGACTCTTGATGCATGGTGAAGCCTCACTCCTTGGCAAACAATTGATTGCAATCGTTGTAGTGGCGCTCTTTTCCTTCTGCGCCACATGGCTCATTGCACAGGCAATTTCAAAAACAATTGGCTTCCGAGTATTCCGCGAGGATGAACTCAATGGTCTAGATACGAAATTCCACGCTGAGTCTGCTTATGACATTACTGGAAACTCCAACCGCTACTAATATTTATAACAACAGAATCGAGAAATCAATGAAACTCATTACCGCAATCGTCAAACCTGCAAAAGTTGACGAAATCAAAGTTGCACTTCAAGCTGCAGGCATTGCGGGTATGACAGTTTCTGAAACTCGAGGATTTGGTCGGCAAAAAGGACACACAGAGATTTACCGAGGCGCTGAATACACAGTGGACTTCATTCCAAAAGTTCGCATTGAAATCCTTACAAATGATGCTGATGCAGAAAGCATTGTTGATTTAATTGTCACAACTGCAAACACTGGATCCATTGGTGATGGCAAAGTATGGGTGACTCCAGTAGACACAGTTGTCCGAGTTCGCACCGGAGAACGCGGTGGAGATGCACTATAAGAGCATAGAAAAGTAACATTCTGCGATTTCCGAAGGTGCCTTTGCGCTGATAGGGTTTGCAGGCATTCGAGGTTTCCCCCTTTGAATGAGCTCGGGTTGTTAGCTCAGTTGGTAGAGCAGGTGACTCTTAATCACCGGGTCGGGGGTTCGAGTCCCTCACAACCCACAATTGGAATGATGAAGGCAGGAACGTCTTAAAAGCTATAAGTAGTTAAGTTGTTGCTTTAAGAACCAGCCACTACATATTGATCGGATGCCGCCTGGCCTGAAAATCTCTCACCATCGGCACCAACCGAACAAGGGCTACTGTCTCTTGCAGTCTTACCAATAATCAGAGAATCTTTATCAAAACCACTGGACTTCCACTGTGAAAGTATCTCTGGACTGAAATGCAAGAATGGTGATTCAAATTTATTGGATGTGAAGTCAATTAGAGCAATATCTACAGAACTATTCTCAACGTTGCCACCAGTGGAAGCAGCAAATGCACTTTGATTTTTAGACCACCAAGAAATAACAGGAGTTCCTGCTTTCACTTTGTCGCCGTTTTGGACTAGTGGATCACCGTGGAAAAACACGAATGTCCAACCACTATCGTTCATGACAAATACTTGAGCTCCATTGCCAGACTGTTCGGTCTGAATTCTTACTGTCCCTTCAAATGGTGCAAATCCTTTGACATTTCCTGAAGGAATAAACGGAACCTTAAGGAATAGGTAGTGCTTCATAGAGCGAGCTATCTCTAGTCCTTCATAGGGTCTATTTTGTAACTTTGCACTGAACCCAGGCGAGTAATCATGGCCTACGCAACTTCTGAATTTACTTATTTTACTGATGGCTTTTGGGTCGACTGGTGAAACGATCAAAAAGTTCGCAGGATCTGCCGTTGGGCTCGGGGTTGGGGTTGCTGTAGGAGTTGCAGATGCTGTTGGGCTCGGGGTTGGAGTTGCCGATGTTGTTGGGCTCGGGGTTGGGGTTGCAGATGCTGTTGGGCTCGGGGTTGGAGTTGCCGATGTTGTTGGGCTCGGGGTTGGGGTTGCAGATGCTGTTGGAGTTGCAGTCCAAACTTTCTTTTTACCGGACTTAACACAATTGAAAGTCTTGCCACTAATTACTTTTTTCACACCAATTTGCTTGCAAGGTGAACCAGTCTTTATCGTTGCAGCATCAGCAGGCATTGAAGACGTGGCAAGTAACGCTGCGATTACTAGCCCTGAGTAAGTTTTCCTCATATCAAAAAAGTAACATCTGTCCCGACTCGGTCAAGACTGATCTGATGTGCTAGCACTCAATCTACATAACCACTATCGGGGTTCGAGTCCCGCCCAAATTCATCCTAAATCTGTTCAATATCTAGTAAATGTCAGACCCCATCCCTAATATGGGTTGTGGATCAAGATCAATTGAATCCATATGTGGCCTATGAAGGATATGTAGTTCGAGTCCCTCACAACCCACACTAAATCGGATAAGTGTCCGACTTTTTAAATAGAACAATGATGTTTAACTCTTGGTTCATGGACCACTGGCACATAGAAGTGCTCGGCCTTGCATTGAGCAATTAGGTCGTGCCCAGTCTTGCTTAGCCGCGATTTGATACTCCGTCAGCATGTACGAAGCAATGTCATCATAAATTGCAGCTTTTGATTTTTTCAATGCCTTTTCAATTGCCTTATCCCAACCCATGGTTCCTGTATCACGGTAAAGGGCCAGTACTCCGGCAATTCCGAGCTGCTGATGTAAATACTCAGTGGCGAGGAGGATATTTCCGTAAAGACCTGTATTTTGAAACGCGGCGCAACCCCAACTATCAGAGTTAGGTTTCACGGAAGTCACATCTGCTGACAATAGATAATCTCTCCAGTAATCCTTTGAGCTTAAAAGATTTGTTTTATTATTAGACTTAAAAGCCACTGCGAATTGCCTCATCTTTATGAATGTTTCAGGATTTCCTTTACT
>CAMCYO010000005.1 GCA_945884695.1 Streptomyces griseus | reverse complement strand
CGAATGGCTGAAACCATTGCCCGTCGTGGTGGAATTTCTGTTATTCCTCAAGATATTCCCCATGCCATTGTCCATGATGTAATTTCTTGGGTTAAAGCTCGCCATACTTTTTTTGACACTCCAATAACTCTTTCTCCAACTCAAACAATTGCTGAAGCAATGGGCCTTCTTAATAAACGCGCCCATGGGGCAATCGTTGTTGTGGAAAACGGAAAACCCATTGGAATTATTACAGAAGATGATTGTGAAGGTGTTGATCGCTTTGCCCAAGTGAGCCGAGTCATGACAACTGATTTAGTTTCACTTGCAGATGATTGCGACCCAAAGCAAGCATTTAAATTCTTAAGTGATCAACGTAGAAAACTGGCACCTGTAATTTCCAAAAATGGTGAATTAGTTGGGATCCTGACGCGCGTAGGAGCACTTCGCGCAACTCTCTACACGCCGGCGCTTGATAAGAATGGAAAACTCAGAATTGCTGCAGCAGTTGGAATCAATGGAGACGTTGCGGGAAAAGCACAAACACTCATTGAATCAGGAGCAGACTTACTCGTTGTTGATACAGCACATGGTCATCAACAAAAAATGCTTGATGCGCTGAAAGCAATTCGCGCTTTGAATCCGAGCGTTCCAATTGTTGCTGGAAATGTTGTAACAGCAAGTGGCACTCACGATTTGATCAACGCAGGAGCGGACATTGTTAAAGTGGGGGTGGGTCCTGGGGCTATGTGCACCACTCGCATGCAAACTGGAGTTGGTAGACCGCAATTTTCTGCAGTATTAGAGTGCGCAATCGAGGCTAAGAAACTCAATAAAGCAGTGTGGGCTGATGGTGGAGTACGCCATCCTCGCGATGTTGCACTTGCTTTAGCGGCGGGCGCATCTCATGTAATGATCGGCTCTTGGTTTGCAGGAACTTTTGAATCTCCAAGTGATCTACACCGTGACTCAACGGGGCGATTATTTAAGGAATCTTTCGGTATGGCTTCAGCACGAGCAGTTGCTGCCCGCACATCAAATGAAGATTCATTTGATCGCGCACGTAAAGCGCTATTCGAAGAGGGAATATCGACCTCACGGATGTATTTAGATCCAGATCGCCCAGGAGTTGAAGATTTATTGGATGAAATTATTGCTGGATTACGCTCGTCGTGCACATATGCTGGTGCGAGCAATCTTCATGAATTCCACGCGCGTGCAATTGTGGGAATTCAATCATCTGCCGGATATGCCGAAGGCCGGCCACTTCACACCTCTTGGGGTAGGTAGTAAATAGGGTGGAATTACGTTTAGAAAATCAATACATCACCGTGGTTGTTAACCCAATTAACGGCGGAACTATTTCTCATATTGGCAGCTCGCTTGACCCAACAACGAATGTATTGGCTTGGTATGAGTGGGATGCACCAGAACCAATGAGTGTTGCATACCCAGAAAATGAAAGTGAAACACATTGGCTTTCGCGCTATCGCGGTGGATGGCAATTTCTTACACCCAATGCCGGCAATGAATGTGTTCATGAAGGTCAGCGCCATTCCTGTCATGGAGAGTCATCAATTCTTCCTTGGACTATTGTTTCAAAAAGCAACGATCAAGTGACTCTAGAAGTAACTATTTTTGATTCTCTTCGTGTACAAAGAATTCTCGAAATAGATTCCGAGAATGCAATTTTTCGTGTTCACACACAAATCACTAACACAACACAGGTAGTGCAAGAAATTGTGATTGTAGAACACATAGCTTTTCAAGGTTCAACAGAGGCTCGTATTGATGCACCAGAAAAGAGCACATGGGCATTTCCAAAAGGTTTTGAAGAAGACGGTGGTGAGCCAATGTTATGGAGTGAGTCTGGAAAAGGTAGACCTGACTTGCGTGCACCAATCGAGAGCGCTTATGAACGATTAGCTTTTCTACATAGCGGAAACGAAGGCTGGGTGAAAATTGTTGACAAAGAACGCGGGACAGGTGCGCTTCTCACATGGGATAAGAAAATATTTCCATTTCTTTGGTATTGGCAAGAAAGATTTTCACCAAGGTTTCCATTTTTCAAAAGAGCAGAAATAACTGGATTAGAACCAGCTTCGTGCTATCCAGATGATGCACTAACTGGAGCGTCTAAAGGTGGAAGATCTACATTTATTTCGGCAGGGCAGAACGTCGCCTTCACTACACAAGTGGAATTGATTTAAAAACATTGACTCCTGAAAACCTGTAAGTAAACTCGCCTTTATGGTTCACAAAGATCAATCATCACTCCTAAGTAAAAAGGTGATGATTACAGGTGCTGGTACCGGAATCGGAAGAGCTTGCGCCATTGCATTTGCTCAAGCCGGGGCTAGCGTCCTTGCAGTAGATATGGATGAACAATCCCTCAAGGATTTGTCGGCAGAGCGCGGAGTGAAATATCTAGTTGCAGACTTATCATCACCAGAAAAATTCTTTCCAAATGATTTGGATGTAGATATCTTAATTAATAATGCAGGAATTCAACATGTCTCACCTGTCGAGGACTTTCCTATGGATAAGGCAGACCTCATGCTGGATTTGATGCTTCGTACACCTTTCTATTTGATTCATAAAGCATTGCCTCATATGTATAAAAAGAAATGGGGGAGAATAATTGGCATATCTAGTATTCATGGCCACATTGCTTCTCCTTTTAAGTCTGTTTACACAATGGCCAAACACGGTATGGAAGGGTTACATAAAGCGGTAAGTCTTGAAAGTGGGCCCCATGGCGTCACTGCAAACACAATTGCACCAGCATATGTACGAACGAATTTAGTTGAAAAACAAATTACAGATCAAGCACAAATACATAACATCACTGCCGAACGAGTGGTCGATGAAATCATGTTGGCACCAGCGGCGATTAAAAGGTTGATCGAGCCAAATGAAGTTGCAGAAATGGCTCTTTATCTTTGTGGACCACATTCTAACTCGATTACAGGATCTTGTTTTGCCATTGATAATGGCTGGATGGCTAGATGACCCACGCACCATTGATTTGGTCACCACCGGAATCCGGAACACCATTATTAAAAGCATTTCTAGAAAAAACTGCAAAGTTTCACAAAGGGTTAGACGATATTCATCGATGGTCGGTAGAAAAGCCGGAACAATTTTGGGCTCAGCTTTGGGATTTCGCAAACGTCATCGGTGAAAAAGGTGAGAACGTATTTATTCCATCAACTCTGCCTAAATCCGAATTCTTTCCAGATGCAACTTTAAGTTTGGCGGAAAATCTACTCACAAAAATGGTTGAAGTTACGACCATCGAAGAACTTAAAAGTAGTGTGACATATTCACGTCAAGCGCTAATGCAAAGTGTAAGTAATCTTCTGGCGTTATTTAAAAAGTATGCAGTGGTAGAGGGTGATCGAATAGTTTCAATTCTTCCAGTGGGAATCGAAGTTCTAACATTTGCTCTCGCTGGCTTCGAATCAGGAGCACTTATTGCCAGCGCATCACCTGAGTTTGGTGATGCTGCGATTATCTCTAGATTTGGTCAACTACAGCCGAAAGTACTTATTGCAGCAACTTCTTACACATGGCAAGGCAAAGTTTTTGACAAAAACGAACTAATTCACTCCGTGGCTTCCGCCCTTCCATCGTTAGAGCTATTGATTCTGGTTGGTGAAACTAGCGAAAGTTATGACGTTTCGATGCTCAAGTGGTCGGAAATTGAACCCTCAGTAGAACCGCTCACTTTCAAACGTCGTTCATTTGACCACCCTGCATATGTGCTTTTCACATCAGGCACAACAGGTGCGCCAAAAGGTTTAATTCATCGGTCAGGGGGAGTACTTCTTAAGCACCACGTTGAACAGGGACTTCATTGTGACATTCGATCCGGAGATCGGGTGATGTTTTATACAACTACGGGTTGGATGATGTGGAATTGGGAGATTTCAGTTTTAGCAACAGGTGCATCACTTGTTTTATTCGATGGATCGCCTTCATATCCAGATGCTCTTGCTCTATTTCGCGTTGCACAAAAAGAGAAATTAACTCACCTGGGTGTATCGGCACGGCTTCTAGATGTTATTAAGGAATCGAATCTCACTCCTGCAAGTCTTGGAAGTTTTCCTGAATTGCGTTCGATCATGGTTACAGGTTCGCCCCTTTCGGTTTCAACAGCAGAATGGATTGCTAAAGAAATGGGTGGAAACGTATTGATCGCACCATTTTCTGGAGGCACAGATTTAGTTGGTTGCTTTGTTGGACCAAACCCATTACGTCCAATGTTTGCAGGTCAGATGCAAGGACCCATTCTTGGAAATGAAATGGATGTATGGAGCAATGAAGGAAAGAGTTGCGCACCAGGAGTTATGGGCGAACTGGTTTGTAAAAAACCTTTTCCCACAGTGCCACTGGGAATATGGGGAGATCATGATGGCGAACGTTTTCACGCAACATATTTTGATACCTGGCCGGGAATTTGGCGCCATGGAGATCAAGCATCATGGACAAAGGAGGGCGGAATCATTATTCATGGCCGCTCTGATGCCACATTGAATGTTGGAGGTGTTCGAATTGGAACGGGTGAAATTTATAGCGCACTTGATAATTTTTCTGGAGTTAGTGGTTGCCTAGCGTTTAGTCAACCATGGCAAGGTGATGAACGTATTGTTTTGCTTGCTGTTAGAACCGAGAACGCAACCAATGACGAGGAGTTAGTGAATTCAATCAAATCAAAGATTCGCGTGAATTGCTCACCAAGACATGTTCCTTCACAAATCTATTTTGTGACTGATTTACCCCGAACATTTAACGGAAAATTGTCAGAAATTGCAGTTGGGGACTTGGCTCACGGTCGAGAGGTAAGAAACTTAAGTGCACTTGCAAATCCAGAAGTATTAGGTGAGATCGCCAGAGTCTTGGGCAATTGAAAACCCGTATGCAGTTTTAGCAATCTGCTCGCGTTTTTCTCTGTATTTAGCAGAAGATTGATCAATGAGGTGCTCAAAACGCGCTTGGCCTTTTATTAAATCCCTCAATGTTGCGCTATCTCGAGAGTGACTAAAAACCGGAGGAATACTCGCTACTAAAGGCGGTGGCGTGTAAGGCTTAAAGATTTGGTAAACGCGAGCTGCTTGGCGGTAAAGAATAAAAAACAGATGCCTGCTTCCACGGTTGAAATGCAGAACCAAATTTAGCCAAAGATAATGAAAAGTTCGAGCCCGTTTTTTGGGAGTCTGTGTAGTTGCAATCTCTAAGAATATTTTCGCAACTTCGGCGCCCCCAGATACGTGAGGAAGTTTTAAGCATTCTACACTTAATGAGCGACGAAGGGAATCAGATTGCAACTTGTGAACAGTTTTTTCAATATCTTCTAAATTCGATTGATCAGCCATGAGAGCATAACCAAAGTCTGCACACCATTTAGCCCGCATCTCTTGGTCGTCAGTTCCGCGAATATTTGGGACAAAGGCGGTAGGAATTCCTGCTGCTAGCAGCTCATGAATACCGTTGTAACCAGCAGCGCAAATACTGGCATCGAAAGCTTTAAGCAAGCGCGCTAAAGGAAAATATCGGGCAACTTTTATATCTAAACCAGCGGGCGCCAAATCTTTTCCATTGCTATCAACTGGTTTCTTAGTGAGAACAACTTGTAGATCCTTCCACCCCAGCAAGCCAGTTAACGCCGCCGTCATTTTTTCATTGACGTCGCCTTCACCTGTACCGAGTTGAACCAGCACTGCTGGCCGAGTGGGATCTAAACCAAGAATCTTTCGCGCTTCATCGCGACCAAGAGCACTATGATGTTGGAACATAGAAATTGGGGCACTCGTTAGCGCCTCTCGGCGCTTAGATGTTGGGCCTTTGTCATAACTTCGAGCAAAATCTCCAGGCTCAATAACTGCATCCATCATTTTTGATTGAAGGCCAAGAACAAATCTTTGTGGCTTCTTTTGCCACAAACCTCTCCGAACCCAAACCAATTTCACATGAGGACGTTGCATCTTTGCTGCAATGACCCCTGGGTAAGGTACTACGCCGTCGAAGGAAAGAATTTTTGCATCTGTCTCGTCAATCAGTGCAACCAAGCGATCTCTGAGATAGATATCCCAAGCATCACGACTCATCCATTGTCTATCTCGCCCCGGAATATATTCGCAACGAACATCCATAAAACCAGGAATCTCTGCAATTCCACCTGCCATCGAAACAATTATTGGTTCTGCAAAACCTTTTAACGATTCAGTAATTGCACACGCTCTTGCTAGATGGCCCATACCTATGCCGTTGCTTGTGGCAAGAATCATTGTTGGCTTGGACATTAGGACAGTCTAAAGAAGTCAGGCACTACTTTCCAATGCCAGCGGTTAATCCATTAACGAGTTGTTTTTGGAATAGTAAATACACAATGATTGCCGGAATTGCACTAATGATTGATCCCGCCATCAGAACTGGAATATCGGTTGTACGGCCAGCCGCCAGTGCGCCTAAACCAACAGTAATCGTCCTGTAATCCTGATTCTGTAAGAAAAGAAGACCAACGAGAAGATCATCCCAAATTTGAATAAATTGCAATACGACAATCGTGACTAACGCAGGAATAGCTAAAGGCAACGCTATCTTCCGAAATACCGCTGTGTAACTCAAACCATCAACAACAGCTGCTTCAATTAAGTCATCAGGTAATCCGCGAAAATATGACGTCATTAAGAAAGTTGCAAAAGGCGTACCCAGAGCTGAATAAAGCAATATTGCACCCCAATAACCAGTTAATAGATGTAGGTGACTTGCATTGATGTAGGCAGGAATGATGATTGACTGCAATGGAATTAACATCGCACCCACAATTCCCAAAAAGATAATAGGTGAAAGTCGGAAAGTAAGCTTTGCTAAGGCAAATCCAGCTAAAGAGCTAACTATCAAAATTATCAAAATCGCACCAGCACACACAATTGTTGAGTTGATTAACTGACGGCCAACGGGAAGCGCCGTAAAAACTTTCTGCCAAGAAAGAATAGAATGCCCAGGAGCACCAAAGAATTGCGCTTTGGACTTAAATGAAGTGTTGATCATAAAAGCAAATGGATACAACATTATAAATGCAAGCAGACACATCAATAAGAAGGTAAAAGATTTACCAAAACTAAATCGCTTCACTCTTTATTCCTTACGAGCAGGAGTTGAGCCGAACCTAAAATTGCCATCATGAAAAATAAGATGACACCTAGCATGGCACCAGTTCCGAAATTGCCACGAGAAAAGGCGCTCTGATACACAAAGAACTCCAGAGTGGTAGTACCAAATCCTGGACCTCCACCAGTCATAACAAAGATCAAAGTAAATAAGGCTGTGAATGCACTAATGACTGTAATAATGAACGAGAACTGTATAAAGCGCTTCAATTGAGGCAAAGTGATACTTCGGAAAATTCTAAAACTACTTGCGCCATCCATACGTGCAGCTTCGTATAACGAAATATCAAGGGTGGCCATACCCGTGAGAAAAATGATGCTGTTAGTACCTACCATTGACCAAATGAATGTTATGCCTACAGCGAGCAGCGCTCCTCGTTCTGAGGACAATAAATCGGTCTTGATAAAGCCCAACCCAATTCCTTTAAGAAGATCATTAAGTAGCCCTTCTTGCGCAAAAAAACGCATCGCCACCATGCCAATAACTACCCAAGAAATTGCAGTCGGTAGAAAATAGATTGTTCGGAATATTTTCCATCCAGCAATTTTGTCATTGAGTACGTACGCAATTCCCATAGGAAGAATGATTGCGACAGGCACAGCAAGAAGCAGTAGCGCGTTATTTTCGATTACTCGCCAAAAAATCGGACTTTTAAACTGATTGATATACGTGCTTGGCCCGAGCCACTCTGCGACAATTCCATCCCATTTTGTCATAGAAAAATAAAGTGCTTGATATATAGGAATTCCAAGAAAAGCTCCAACCAAACCAAGGGCTGGTAGAGAGAACAAGAACCCAATCTTTCTGCGCTGGCGGTGCAAAGGGCTACCTCTGCGGAGCGCATTTACAGCCATTGTTCACCACCAATCGAATTTGTGAGCGTCATCCTAATTGGAAATCAGGATTTTGAAAAAATAATGGGGTGGAGCTAATTAAAGCCCCACCCCACTATTAATCAATCGTTAAGCGATTTTACTTGTATGTTTCTGTGCGATTGTCGGCAGGAAGTGCGTTCCATACCTGAGCCATCTGATCTAGACCACTCTTAACGGCAGTCTTACCACCGAGAATTGATGGAATGATTTTATTTCCAGCATCTACAACATCTCCTTGCAAGACGTTGTCCAACATTGGATAACGCTCTAGACCACCAGTTGCTGCAAAATCCAACATCTGTTGGTTGACAGCATTAGATGTCGTTGCGCCATTGATGTTTGGAATAAGTCCCGCGCCATCAATTACAGCTGCAGCCTCATCGGTAGTCATAAACTCAAGGAAAGCCGCGGCAGCAGCTTGGTTCTTTGAGTAACTGGTTAAGCCAAAGCCTTGCCCAGCAAATTCAACTACACCCTTAATCGGTGAATCTGAAAATGGTGGAACAAAAGCAGCAACTTTGTCACCGAAGGCATCTGTGAATTTCTTGGTATCCCATGTGCCATCGATAATCATTGCAGCTTTTCCGCCAAGGAAATCCTCGACGTTATTGGTCTTGGTGAGAACGTCAGAGTTAGTGCAACCCTTAGTTTTCAAGGCCGCGTACTTGCTGTATGAATCAATGTTCGCAGCCGAATTCCATTGGTTTGCTCCGCTATAAAGATCACGAAGACCTGAAACAGATGATTGGCCGATAGCGATATAACTTGCGTCATACCATGGGTAATAAAGTGCACCCAAGCTTTGTCCGCCATTGCCATAAACAATCGGAGTAAAACCAGCAGATTTTAATTTACCGCAAGCTGCATAGAGTTCATTCCAAGTAGTTGGAACTGCACTCACGCCAGCTTTAGCAAATGCATCCTTATTGTAGAAACCAATATAGAACTGACGATCTAATGGCATTACATATGGTCCGCTTGCAGCATCAAAATTATCTGCGGTCCATTCAAGTGAGCCTTCGCGTGCAAGAGCTGCATCAGAAACTAAACCCTTAAGGTTAGTTAAGTAGCTCTTATATTTAAGTGCAAAGAGACCGGTCCACATGAGTGCTAAATCTGGACCACTCTTTGATACTGCAGCCGCCTGCAAGAGCGCAAAGTAATTATCTCCAGGTTGGCTAACCAAATCGAAAGTTACATTTGGATGAAGGGCTGTGTATGCATCTGTTAGCGCTTTTGTGGCTTCAGCATTTTGTGTGTCACCTAAATTGTGCCAAAGAGTAATTGTGACAGGTTCATCAGATGTAGCTGCTGAATCCTTCGATGAACTACTGCATCCTGATAGAACTAGCGCAATTGCAATCGCACTAGCGATAATGAGTTTCTTTCGCATTGATCCTCCTAGATTGGAATATTGCTATGTGTTATGCCGTAAATGTTGTCACGAACGCCCAACAATTGGTGGCACAAACCTGCGCGTTTCTTTAGTTGGAGCGCGTAGGAAATCGAAATCACATCCTTCATCTGGCTGAAGCACGTGAGCTTGATAGAGAGCTGGCCATCCTCGAAGATGTTCACTTGGAATTGGTTTCCAATTAGCTCTACGAGTGGCAATCTCTGAATCAGATAACTTCACATTGAGCCCTCCGCGAGGAACGTCGAGTTCAATCATGTCTCCATCTTGCACTAGAGCAAGGGTTCCGCCAATAGCAGCCTCAGGTGAAACATGGAGCAAGCAGGTACCGAAGGAAGTTCCACTCATGCGCGAATCTGTAACTCGCACCATATCTACTACCCCTTGCTCGGCAAGTTTTCGAGGAATGGGAATCATGCCCCACTCAGGTAATCCCGGTACTCCAACCGCGCCGCAACCAGCAAGAACGAGAACACTGTCTTTGGTAACTTTTAGATCTGGGTCATCGATTCGTGTGCGCATATCTGCATACCCTGTAAAGACAACGGCAGGTCCTGTGTGAGTTAATAATTCAGGTGATGCAGCAGATACTTTAATTACCGCACCGTTAACTGCAAGATTTCCTTTTACAACTGAAAATGCACCAGTTGGAAATAAAGGATTATCAATAGAACGAATTGACCCATTTTTTTCATTACGCTTTACAAGATTTTCTCCCAGAGTTTTTCCAGTAAGTGACATAGTGTCGAGCTCAAGCAAATCTTTAAGTTCATACGCAAGTGCTGGTAAGCCTCCTGCTTGATGAAAATCTTGAATTAAACCAGTACCAGATGGTTCAACATCGGCAAGGACTGGAATGTTCACACCAAGTGTTGCAACATCGCCAAGTGTTATTTCTCCGCCAATTCGCCCGGATATACCTAGAAGATGGATAAGAGCATTTGTTGAGCCACCGCACGCATGCAGTATGCGAATTGCATTTCGAAAAGCTTTTGGTGTCATAACATCTGATGGCAACACTTGATTTTTAACCATCTTCACAATTTCAATTCCTGAATTGCGAGCTGCAACTTTTCGCTCAGGGCTATTTGCTGGAATAGTCGAAGTGCCAGATAATGACATACCAAGTGTTTCAACCATGAGCGCAACCGAAGATGCAGTACCCATTGTGTTGCAAGATCCAAGCCCACAATTAAGGCAACTTTCAAACTCACGCCATTCTTTTTCTGAAATTTTTCCAGATCGTAAGTCAGCCCACATGCGCCATAAATCTGTTCCGGTGCCGACTCTTCTACCTTTATATACAGGGGCCGGTCTTGCGCCTGCAGTAAACATAATTGCTGGCAAGTTGGCGCTAGCTGCACCCATAAGCGCACCTGGCACACTCTTATCGCAATTTGCCATCAGCACAACGCCATCTATTGGATATGAACGTAAGTACTCTTCAATTTCCATAGACAACAAATTTCGATACAACATTGCAGAGGGTTTCATCATGTCTTCGCCAAGACTCATGACAGGAAAGACAACTGGCAATCCACCTGCTTCAGTGATGCCCGCTTTTATATCGTCGATATAGTCACGCAGAGGTAAATTGCATGGATTCAAATCACTAGATGAATCTGCAATTCCAATAATAGGGCGTTTATTATCAGCTTCGATTTCGAGTCCAATTGCGGCCATAACTACGCGATGAGAAAGGGCAACTTCGTCAGTGCCAGCAAACCATTCACTACTTCGCAAAACATGTTTTGTCTTTGAATCAATCAAAATTTCACCCGTTCGGTAGCGCCGAACTCGATTCGGCGATACTAGTATTCGTCTACATCAACCACTTGTCAACGATTGAAACTAGATGAAAATCTAAGGTTCATGTTGCAATATAGTTAGGTTTCTTCAAATCTTTTTTCGATTTTATGTTTCAAAATAAGTACTAGCGTTACTACAACGGTCGTAAAGCCAATCCCCCAATATCTTAGCGCTTTCTCCAACTTGGGTAATTGATCTGCAAATTCATACCCCAAAACTACAACTACAGTTGAGAAAACTATTCCGCCTGCAGCGTTCCATTTTAAAAAAGTACGATAAGGGACCTTGTTCATTCCCGCTAGTGCAGGTACTAGAGCGCGAAGTAGTGCTTGAGCCCGACCAAAGAAGATTGCGCCACCGTGGTATTTATCGAATATATATTGGGCAAGGGCCCATCTTTTTGCACCAACGAAGCTGTGGTTTCGATCCAATGCGACATTGGGCAAGCATATTGGTAAGTTCTCACACCATGGCACGCAACTTAATTAATCTAGAGAGCGTCTCTAAAGCCTTTGATGTGAAACAACTCCTTGATGGCGTTTCCTTAGGAATCTCTGAAGGTGAACGAATTGGAATTGTTGGGCGCAACGGTGCAGGAAAAAGCACCCTCCTTCGAATTATGGCAGGACTTGAAATAGCTGATCAGGGAAGAGTAACTCTTTCAAATTCAGCACATATCGGAGCACTTTCTCAAGTGGATATTGCTGACCCCAATCAGAGCGTTCGAGATGTTGTACTTGGGGAGAAGTTAAAGCATGAATGGGCACGTGAATCAGGAATCCGCGAAATCTTTGATGGATTATTAGGAGGACACTCCGACGAACTTTTAGATCGGCAATACTCACAACTTTCTGGTGGAGAGCGGCGCAGGGTTAGTTTGGCAAAACTACTCATAGAAGACTTAGATTTAATTTTATTGGACGAACCAACAAACCATCTAGATGTTGAAGCAGTTGCTTGGCTATCGGATCATTTAAATGCACGGAAAACGCTGGCAGTTGCAGTTATCACTCACGATCGTTGGTTTCTCGATGCAGTGACAGAGCGCACATGGGAAGTTGTTAACGGAAAAGTTGAAGAGTATGACGGTGGGTACTCATCATTTGTATTAGCAAAGGCTGAGCGTGCGCGACAGGCATCGGCTATGGAAGGCCGAAGAAACCAATTAATTCGTAAAGAATTGGCATGGCTTCGCCGTGGTGCACCAGCGCAAACTGTAAAACCTAAATTTCGAGTTGATGCAGCAAACGAACTTATCTCGGCTGAACCACCACCAAGAGATAAGACCGAACTCTTAAGGTTTGCACGTAACAGGTTAGGTAATACTGTTTACGAACTTCATCACGCAAAACTCTTAGCGGGTAATAAGGAAATTCTCGATGATGTTTATTGGAACATTGGACCAGGGGATCGAATCGGAATTGTTGGAGTTAATGGTTCTGGTAAGACAACTCTTATGAGAACGCTTGTTGGCCAGATTAAACCCAAAGCCGGAAAACTAGTAACAGGAATAACTGTCGCTCCAGCCTTTCTTACTCAGCATTTGGATGAGTTAGACCCCGCCTGGCGAGTTCTAGAAGCTGCTGAAGATGTGGCCAACCACATCGAATTAGGTAATGGAAAAGAATTATCTGCATCCCAACTCTGCGAAAGGCTGGGCTTTAACAGGGAATCACAATGGACCCCAGTTGGAGATTTATCGGGTGGGGAGAAACGCCGTCTTCAACTCACCAGATTACTTATGGAAAGTCCTAATGTGCTTTTACTTGATGAACCTACAAATGATTTTGATATTGAGACACTTACAGAACTAGAAGACTTATTAGATAGTTACAGTGGAACAATTCTTGTTATCTCTCATGATCGGTATTTCTTAGAACGTGTTTGCGATCGCTTTGTTGGTCTATTGGGCGATGGCCAATTGCGAGATCTTCCGAGAGGCGTAAGCCAATATTTAGAGCAACGTGTAGATATGTTGAGTCAAAGTCAGATTAATGAGTCAACTGAGAAAATAGTTTCTAACGCGGTTCAAGAGCGTCAAGCAAAGAAAGATATCGCCCGGCTAGACCGTCAGATTGAAAAAGTTACACAAAAGCTCCAGGCCTTACTTATCGAGCAAGAACAACCTGCTATTTCACAAGAGCGACTTATTGAAATTGTTGGTGAAATTGGAGAAGTCAAGAGCGCTCAAAGTTTATTGGAAGAGGAATGGCTAGTTGCAACTGCTGTATTGGAAGGCAAGTAAGATACGACAATGAGATTAGACTTTTTAGCAGCGCTGGCTGGAATTCTAATTTCTATTCAATCACGAGCCAATGGCGAACTCGCACAACAGTTAGATAATGGCTTAGAGGCATCAATCGTTTCATTTGGATCAGGTCTAATTGTTCTCCTCGCAGTAACAATTTTCATGCCCGGAGTAAGACAGGGCCTGCAGAATTTGCGCATTGCTGTGCGTGAAGGAAAACTTCCTTCTTATCGAATTTTTGCTGGCACATTGGGTGCAGTTTTTGTTGCAGTTCAAACGATGTATGTACCACTGATGGGCGTAGCGATTTTCTCGGTTGCGGCTATCGCAGGGCAAGCAGCGGCATCTTTAGGAGTAGATCGTGTTGGTCTAACTGGTGGCGGAAAAAAGCACATAACAAAACGTCGAGTTATTGCAGCGATTCTGACAATCTTCGCAGTTCTCATATCGGTACTAGATCGAATCGACGCACACAACCTTCCAATCCTGGGTGTCTTTCTCGCTGTATTAGTAGGTGTAATTGTTGGAATTCAAAGAGCTTACAACGGCCAAATTAATGAATACTCTGGGAATAGTTTTACAACTGCACTTTTGAATTTTGTTACTGGTGTTTCATTTCTCATCATTATATTTCTTATTGGTTTAGTTACGCATTTCGCCCATTACACGCCTCTGCCCCTTAATCCAGTCTGGATGTATATGGGAGGCAGTCTTGGAGTTTTCTATATCGCTTTTTCATCAACCATTGTGCAACATTTAGGAGTTCTAACTTTTACACTTTTCACAGTAGGTGGACAACTCGTTGGCTCACTTCTACTTGATTTACTTCTGCCCACCGAAGGAGCAAATGTTAGTTGGTATCTTGTAACAGGAATTGTAATGACGTACTTAGGGGTTGTTGCAGGTGGTGTTGGTCAAACTTCTCTTGCTCGGAAAAAATTCCAAGTCGCCGAAACTATTGATCCACCAATAAAGAAGATCGCTAAGCCGTAAGAGGCGCTTTTTACCCAAGGAATCTCTGCTGCATAAAAACCTGCCGAAGTTATTCCAACTCCCCATAAGAGCGCACCTACAGAATTTGCTGAAAGAAACTTGTAATAATTCATTTTTGCCGCTCCAGCTACGGGTGGAATAAAGCTGCGAATCCAAGGAAAGAATCGTGCAGCAACAACCGCCCACCAACCGCTGTGAGCGTAAAAGCGCTCAGATCTTGCAATCATTTTTTGAATTCGAGGTGATGACTTTTTCTCTAAATATGGACGACCGATGGTTCGCCCAAAAACATAACCAACTTGGTCACCCATAAATGCGGCTACGAAAATAATAAAACAAAGCAGGACAATATTGAGATCATTCCTAGATGCAGCTACTAAGCCCGCACTAAAGAGTATTGAATCTCCCGGAAGGAAAAAGGCAAGCAATACAGCGGTTTCAATAAAAATTACTGCACCAATAATCACGTAAATCAAGAACGGTGTTACAGGAGCGAGCTGTGCATCAAATGAGGCTGCAAGGTTGGTCAAACGCATTTCCTTACGGCGGCAGCCACGGCGGTAACTACATTTGGATCAAAAACACTCGGCACAATAAAGGATGCGTTTAATTGCTCTGGAGAAACACAATCTGCAATCGCTTCAGCGGTTGCGATTAACAGTTCGTCAGTAATTTTGTGTGCATTCGCATCAAGTAGTCCTCGAAAGATTCCAGGGAAAGCCAACACATTGTTTATTTGATTTGGCTGGTCACTTCGTCCGGTGGCTACAATAGTTGCGTATTTACGTGCGATATATGGGTCGATTTCCGGATCAGGATTGGCTAATGCAAAGACGATTGCGCCTTTACCCATAGATGCGACATCACTTTCTTTCAGAATATTAGCGGCGCTTACTCCAATAAATACATCAGCACCAACCATGCCTTCTGAGAGCGTTCCTGTAAAGTTTGACGGGTTGCAATTTTCAATAAACCATTGACGCATAGGATCATCAGTTTTTGTACCTTTATGGATGACGCCCTTAGTGTCGAATGCGATTATGTTTTTTGCCCCACTTTGCATCAGCAACCGAGCAATGGCAGTACCAGCAGCGCCTGCACCACTCATGACAATTTTGCACTCCTTGAGTTGCCTCTTAACTAACTTCAAAGAATTTCTTAAAGCTGCTAGAACAACAATTGCTGTTCCATGTTGGTCATCATGAAAAACGGGAATATCTAGGAGTTCGCGCAAGCGGCGCTCAACTTCAAAACAGCGAGGTGCTGATATATCTTCGAGATTAATTCCTCCGTAGACAGGTGCAATAAGTTGAACCGTTCTAACAATTTCGTCAACATCTTGAGTGTCCAAACAAACTGGCCATGCATCAACATTGGCAAACCTTTTAAAGAGAGCAGCTTTTCCTTCCATTACAGGTAGCGCTGCAGCAGGTCCGATGTTTCCAAGCCCTAGCACTGCTGATCCATCGGTAACCACTGCGACGGTATTGCGCTTGATTGTTAAGCGTCGAGCATCACTTGGGTCGTCAACAATTGCTTGGCAAATACGTGCAACACCTGGGGTATAGGCACGAGAAAGGTCGTCACGAGTCTTTAATGGAACCTTTGATTGAACTTCAAGTTTTCCGCCAAGGTGAAGCAAAAATGTACGGTCACTGACTTTGCGAACCGTTAACTCTGGGTGAGCGCTGATGGCTTTTGTTATCTGCTCTGCATGTTCTGCATCAACGGTGTCACAGGTTACGTCGACGACAACTCTTTCAATAAGGGATTCAACAACATCGAGCGCAGTAATGGTTGCGCCGGCATCGGTGATTGCAGCAGTAACAAGTGCAACAGGTTGAGCTAAAGGTGAGCCTTCAACACGAATGGTGATTCCATATCCTGGGCTTGTTGATGCCATTTATACAACTCCATAAAGTCGGTCGCCCGCGTCCCCAAGACCCGGAACAATGTAACCATGTTCATTGAGTTTAGTGTCTAACGCACCAGTAACGATAGTTATAGGAACTTTCGAATTTTCAAATGCTTTTTCGACGTAAGAAAGACCTTCAGGAGCAGCAAGAATACAAATCGCTGTGATGTCCGTCGCACCTAAATTTAAAAGAAATTCAAAGGCAGCAACGAGAGTTCCACCTGTTGCCAACATCGGATCAAGAACAAAACATTGTCTTCCGGAAAGATCATCGGGTAAACGATTTGCGTAAGTGCTAGCTTTTAAAGTTTTTTCATCTCGAACCATTCCGAGAAATCCAACTTCAGCAGTTGGAATTAACCGCACCATACCTTCGAGCATTCCCAATCCCGCACGTAGAATCGGAACAACCACAGGTCGAGGATCTGCTAATTTCAAACCTTGTGTAGTAGTTACTGGCGTCTTAATGGTTACGGTTTGAGTTCTGACATCGCGTGTGGCCTCATATGCGAGCAGGGTTACTAACTCCTCCACCAATCTACGAAAAGTTGGAGAGTCAGTCCTTTCATCTCTTAGCAGCGTCAATTTATGCGAAATAAGCGGATGGTCTGCAATGTGAACTTTCATATTCCTACCTTACAGGTCTTTCTTTCCTTTGAAATGAGTGTCACTATGCAACCTCTAGGCCAGAGGAAGTCAGGAGGCTACCGTGAACGACGAAGTTGATATTGCGGTTGCTGCATGGCATGAAAACGGTCGCTGGACGCTAGCTCAATTACCCAATGCACATGACCTAGCCCCCATTATTGATCGCTTAAAAAGTCAGCAAACAAACGGTGGAGCAATAGCACTCATTGCAATTGATGAAGAGTTTTTTATGCTGGTAAGAGTTCTTGGAGCGCACATCAGCATGATGCTTAGTGATGCTACGTGCGCACTTGATTATGAAGTTGCTGCAGAGTTTGTTGAGTTAGCAGATCTTCCTTTTCCTGAAGAAGATGACGAACCAATTCCAACTGGACACATTGATATGTTGGCAGATCTAGGCATGAATCACATGGAAATTTCTGCTCTATGTGATGATGCTGAATTATTTCCAGACCAACAGCTCGATGCAATTGCTACCAGGCTTGGTTTTGGTCAAGAGTTTCGGGAATTACTTGACCTGTAAGATTGTGCAATGAATTCAACTGAGGCAATGAAAGTTGCACTTGAATTGGCATTGAATTCAAACGAAACCGATGTGCCAGTTGGCGCCGTTATTTTAAACTCAGTAGGTGAAGTAATAGCTACTGGAACAAATGAGCGCGAACTGCATAATGATCCGAGTGCGCATGCTGAAATTGTTGCAATCCGTAACGCCTCCAAAGAGATTGGAGATTGGCGTTTAGATTCTCATACTCTTGTAGTCACATTAGAGCCATGCGCTATGTGTGCAGGCGCAATTGCTCAAGCCAGAATCACACACCTTGTATTTGGGGCATGGGATAAAAAAGCTGGTGCGGTTGGCTCAGTGTGGGATGTTTTACGGGATCCAAGAGCGCTACACAAAATGGAAGTTACCAGTGGTGTATTAGAAGTTGAATGCGCGCAATTGCTTACCTCATTTTTTAGGAAAGAGCGTGAAGCAAAATAGTTGCTGTATCCTGACTTTTGGTGGCGTGTCCGAGCGGCCGAAGGAGCGCGCCTCGAAAGCGCGTGTTGGGGAAACTCAACCGTGGGTTCAAATCCCACCGCCACCGCTCTAAAAGTTAAATAACAATCTCATACGAAGGATTAAGAATTGTTAGCGATCCATCTGCTTCGCCAACCATTCCTTCTGCACGAAGTTGTGAGCCAACATCAAGTCCAGCAATTTCTCGGCGCCCTAAGAATTGCAGCGTCACCCCACCGGTTTCATCCCAAATTTCTACTTCAACAGTTGGGGCTGAACCTTGTGCGGCTGCCCGGATAGATGTGACGCGACCTTGAACATGGGCGCGATTTCGCCAAAGGATAGAACCAATCGGAATCATATTTTCTGCGTAGTGGCTTACTGGATCAGAGTTCTTAGGAATCAATACTTTGGAGGGCTGAACCTTTGGAACGCTCATAATTTCTTCAGGTACTTGAATTGGAGCCATAACTGATTTCCCAGAAATAATCTTTGCAACATCAAATGGAACAATTGTTGCAACTACACGTGGTAATTGTGAAATTGGGCGGGCGATGTCTTCAGCTGTTTGATCATGTAGCAATTTTCCGAGTACTGGTGCATAAGATCGACGAGGCAAAAGCAGTGTTAACTCCACATCGGGTGCAGTTGTTGTGCGAATTGCATAGTCAACAGCTGCATTTGCTAAGCGACGATCTGGGCAATCTATAAGTTCGAGCATCACATCATCGAGTGCATGAGTGTTTGCCCAAAGATCCTTAATATTGTCAGCCCGCTTATCGTCAATTACAAAGTGCACTGCTGTAAGTGAATGCGGTTTCAAACTACGGGCATAGCGAACAGCTCCAATAGTTGCCACATCCACACTATCTACCAAAATTGTTACATCATGGCGACCTATAGATGTTGCACGTGATGCTGTGGATTTTAGATTTAGCACTGCTTGCTCGTTGCGGTATTGACGGTTTAGCCTCAAAAGAGAGACTATTGCAATAGGTGCAATTACTAAAATTATCCAGGCACCCTCACTAAATTTAACTATGGCAAAAACAATTACAACTATCACAGAGACAGAACCAGCGAGTGCATTAATGGCCATTCTGATTTTCCAAGCACCAGTTCGGTGAACGTACGCATGTTTTGCCATTCCGAATCCTGCTAGCGTAAAACCAGTGAATACACCGATCGCATAAAAGGCTACTAAGTGATCAACCGATGCACGAGTGAAGAGCACCAATAACATGGCAGAACCTGCAAGAAAAATAATTCCGTTAGAGAAAGTTAGCCGGTGTCCTCGTTTACTAAGTTGGTGTGGAAGATAACCGTCGTTAGCTACAAAATTACAAAGTATAGGGAAAGCGCTATACACTGTATTTGCGCCGGCAAAAAGAATGAGCATTGTGGCAGCTTGCACAAAGATAAAGAATATTTTTCCAGTTGTTCCGTCACCCAAGGCAACTTTTGCAATCTGTGAGATTACCGTTGGTGTGCCTGACTCGTATGGCATTGCATGGATCCGCTGTGCAAACCAAGAAACTCCAATAACTAAAGTTCCCAGAATCGAACTCATCACAACGAGCGTACGTTTAGCATTTACGGCCTCTGGTGTTTTAAAAAGTGCAACACCATCCGATATTGCTTCAAGGCCCGTTAGCGAGGATCCACCGTTAGCAAATGCACGGAGCAGGATAAAGATTGCGCTAAAGGTAAGTAAGCCTTGTGCTTCACCCAATGCAATAGCTCCGGGAAGATCTGTGTCTAGTTGAGGCAGATTGTTAGTAAAAACTCGATAAAGTCCAGTTACAAAGACAACTGCCATGGACCCAACGAAAAGATATGTAGGTAATGCAAAAGATTTTCCAGCCTCTTTAACTCCGCGCAAGTTTCCATATGTGAGTAAAAGAATGACAGCAAGTGTCATGTAAATTTTGCCTGGGTGCAAAGAAGGAAAAGTTGAAATAATTGCCGCAACACCAGCTGCTGATTGAATTGCAACTGTCACGATATAATCGAGCATTAACGCAACTGCAGCTACAACAGAAGTAGTAGGACCAAAGTTATCTCGGGCCACAATGTAAGCACCACCAGTTTTGGTGTATACAGAAATTACATTTCGATAATTCAATGTAACGATGATAAGAATTCCAATAATGACCGCAGTCATTGGCATCATGAGCGCAAAAGAGGCCAATCCAAAAGCCGGTAGCAATGCAATGAGTATCTGCTCACTACCGTAAGCCGATGATGAAATGCAGTCACTGGAAAGTATCCCGAGCGCATATCTCTTACTTAATCGTTGGTGACCTAAAGAATGTCGGTTAAGCGGGTTACCCAAAAGCCTGCGTTTGATTCTGTAAGAAAAAGGGTCTTTTAAATGTGCGTGATCTTGAAGCACCCCTGGCGTTGGAGCGCCATCAGTCCAAGACTTAGGCACGGATTCTCCCCTGTTGCGCGTGACAAACGCTTTTCACTCTCACCATCTTAGAGCGTATGCTCACCTAATGCGCTCAAAGCTATATATAAATGGTGCGTGGGTTGATGGAATTTCGACCACACCCGTATATGACCCAAGTGATGCATCTGTTATTGCCGAAGTAGCACTAGCAGGGGAAGCCGAGTGCGAAGCAGCAATAACAGCGGCTCATAACGCACTTCCTGAATGGTCGAAAACCTCTCCACGTTTTAGAAGTGAAATTTTGCGCAAAGCCTACGAAATGATCATCGCTGAAAGCGATGCAATAGCAACTCTGGTTTCTCGCGAGAACGGAAAAGTATTTGCCGACGCTAAAGGAGAAGTTACTTACGCTGCGGAATTCTTCCGCTGGTTTGCAGAAGAAGCAGTGCGCGTGCCGGGTGATTTCCGTAAGTCCCCAAGCGGCGATAAACGTATTTTGGTTACACATCAACCCATTGGTGTTTCACTTCTTATCACGCCATGGAACTTTCCTGCCGCTATGGCCACTCGCAAAATCGGTCCAGCGCTCGCTGCAGGTTGCACGGTAATTTTGAAGCCGGCAGGTGAAACACCACTTACCGCAATGGCAATTGTTGATGTACTTGAGCGTGCAGGAGTGCCTAAAGGTGTTGTCAATTTAATTCTGCCAGTATCTGTTGGTCCAATGATTAGCAAAATACTTCATGACCCACGAGTTAAGAACTTATCCTTCACTGGATCAACAGAAGTGGGGCGCATACTTTTGCGCGAAGCATCAGATTGTGTGATTCGCTGTTCTATGGAGCTCGGCGGAAATGCACCATTTATTGTTTTCGGAGATTCTGATGTGACTCTTGCTGTTCAAGCGGTAATGGCAGCAAAGATGCGCAATGGTGGCGCTGCTTGCACCGCAGCAAATCGCATATATGTTCAACGTCCAATAGCTGAAAAATTCACTGCAGAATTCACGAAAGCAATGTCGGCACTTGTTATGGGCCCTGGCATGTCAACTGGCGTAAACCTTGGGGCAAGTGTTTCCCTTAAGGAGCGCAACAAGATCGCAGAAT
Organism: Streptomyces griseus; assembly: GCA_945884695.1. GTDB lineage: Bacteria > Actinomycetota > Actinomycetes > Nanopelagicales > Nanopelagicaceae > QYPT01. The sequence goes on along the minus strand of CAMCYO010000005.1, from coordinate 89,114 downwards.
TAGTTGATACTGCAGTTAAAGGTGGCGCAAAAGTATCTATCGGTGGCAAAACCCCTGAGGGTCCTGGTGCTTTCTATCCAGCAACAGTCCTTACTTGCGAGAAAGATAATGAAATTTTGAAGCACGAAATCTTTGGCCCAGTTGCCCCCGTTGTAGTTTTTGATACTGATGCCGAAGCAATTGCGCTAGCCAATGACACTGAATACGGATTAATTAGTTACGTTTTTTCTGGTGATCTTCAACGAGCAATTCGCACAGCAGAAGCGTTAGAAGCCGGGATGGTTGCCATTAACCGCGGAGTTATTTCAGATCCAGCTGCGCCATTTGGTGGAGTGAAACAAAGTGGTCTTGGTCGCGAAGGCGGATTTGATGGAATTCATGAGTTCTTAGAGACCAAATACATTGGGGTAGAGATTTAGTTAATCAAACCAGCTTCACTTTGAGCGAAAAGTTCGATCAAGGTCTCTATTTGCTTTTCTTGGGTATCGGGTATTGGGGCCTCTATTGAAAAACTTTCGCCGAGCAGCGATTGTGGATTTGCGTTGCAAATGTAGCGATCGCCTTGAATCGAATAGGCCAATCCATTGGTTCCATCTTCTGAAACAAAGAATTAATTAGCCATTCACTTGGACTTGTTCTTCACCTTGCGGATATCTAAACCCGCGGCAATTTCCGGAACATCTAATTCACCGGTCGCAACCCCAATTACAATTCTTTCCGCAGAATCCACATCATTAAAGATGTCATAGTTGTTTAGTAAACAAAAAGTTCTTGTTGCGGCCCACGCCAACCTCTTATTTCCGTCAACCAATGGATGATTGCGAGCAAGTGAGTGCATCAATGCTGCAGCTTTGAATTCAAAACTTTCATATGCGGAGCTACCATAAACAGATGTTTGCGGTCTTGCAGCGGCAGCTTGTAAGAGTCCAATATCCCTTACTTGAAAATCAGGAATAAGGGACTTACCTATTTCTAAAAGATCGTGAATATCTAGGAAATCGATTGCGGCCATTACTTAGCCAAACGATCCAGTAATTCCTTATCCTCGACAGCGATTCTAGAGATTGCATCTTTCAAGCGAAGTTGTCGCTTGGATATATATTCATCGATAGCTGTAAGCGCAATTTCATGCATAGATACGCCTTCGTTTTCCGCGACCTTCTTAAGGGCGGCACTTTGTTTCTCAGAAAGTCTTAGAGTCATAGCCATAAGAAAATGATACCACTGTGGTATCACTCGTAAATGAGGCACTAGTTCCAGGCAAGTTAGAACGTGGCGGAGGATGAGGGATTTTTTCTCTTCAGCCTGGGTAATTCCCCATTTTTTAGATAAATGGGCCATAAATAGAAATCCAGCATTTCTTTTAAGTTAGTGAATCTGGCGAAGAGGCGAAGCGAGTCCTACAGTTCGGCTATGAGAATGAACCCACAAAAAGGTTTGGCTATAGTTATAAGCCTTTCAGTTGGTTTTACAATGTTAAGTGTGAAGGCTGGTATTTCGGCCGTTAAAACAGGAACAACATGCTCTAAGACCGGACAAATAACTCTCCTTTCTGGAAAAAAATTCACTTGTGTCAAAGTTGGCAAGAAATTGCAATGGAACAATGGCGTCATAGTTCAGTCACCAAAGCCAACTAACTCACCTACTGCTCAACTAAGTGGCCACGATTTAGTTATTTCTCAAATAGAATCCAATTGGAAACTATGGAGAAGCAAAAGCAGCAACACTTTTACTCCTATAAAGCTAATTGTTCAGCCTGGCTATGACTCAGCATGGGGCGGGGCGAGTAAGGCAGCAGATCTACTTATTTCAACTTTTACTGCTAATGGATATTCACTTCTTCAAGAACCCATTGCAGTTTTTGGTGATACCGAAGAGTGGCTAGCAGCAACTGGAAGACCAATAGCATGTGGAAGATCGGTTCCAGAGCAACCTCTTGGTATTTATTGCGGTCACGTAAACCTGGGATATGGATACTTTGTTTTAAACGCAACACAGGGCGAAAAATTTATTGGAAAAACTTTGACTCCTTTGCAAATAAATACCTTAAACTACATGGTGGTTCATGATGTAGCGACGATGTATGAACTACAAGCTCAATATGGGTCTATTAATTATGATGGAACTAAGAATCAAATTCCTGCTTGGGTTAGGGAGGGATTTGTACAGTTATTTGCGGCTCTCGCTATTTCAGATTCAAATGCACAGAAAAAGTCTTATTTTGATTTTTTTGTATCATCAAGCATGATTGAAAGTTTCCCAAAAGCCCTATGTGCGAAAACTCTTCAAGATTTTGAATCAAAAGATAGAAATTGGGGTGGAGGCTGTGTGTCGAGCCAAAACTTCTATGGCGTTGAGCTTCTTGCCGCAAGACACGGTGGATTGGATGCTCTATTCAAGTTTGTATCCTTATATGGAGTTTCAAATGATTGGACTTCAGCATTTAAGTCCGCTTTTGGAATTAGCCGAGAAGACTTCTATACAGAGTGGTATGACTACTTAAAGATTCCTCAAGGAAATAGACCAGCTTTAATCCCACCGGCACCTCCAGCGCATAACTAAAGCACCAGCGGAGGATGAGGGATTTATCCTCTTCAACCTGGGTAATTCCCGGATTTTCGGGTAATTGTGGTTGAAAGAAGAATTAACGTTCTTAATTCCCGCAATTTAATTTACGAATGCGCACACTGCGAGTTCTGCCCGCATAATGCCATTTACCTTGAATTAACGCCTTAGCGTAGACAATTCCATAATATGAGCTTGGGGTCGAATTAACGCACTCAACTTTTGCATCCTGGATTTTTATAATTAGCCCACTTGAACTTGGCAAAGCAGGATTTGTTTCTACTCGATGCAAAAAGTAGTTTGAAAATTCCCCAATTTTATAGATCTCTAGAGTCATCGTTACTTGACTCTGTAGGACATTACAAATCGAACTTGCATTTACTTTTACTACATGAACTCCTTGATGTTTCAAAATCGATGTTGAAATATGAGCATCACCAACCTCAATGCGACAGATTGCTTTAGGCGACCTTAGTACTGAAGAAAGAGTTGCAGAATAACTTGGGGTATTTATAGATGAGATAATTAATATTGCAACCACTAGGGCATTGCTAAAATATGGGTTTGATTTCATCCCCCATGGTCATTCAAATTTTGAAAGTTTGAATAAACTTATCCACAGATAACTACTGAATTTCTGAGTAAGCCGATCCACTCTGAGTTTTCAGCACTGGGATAGGCTCATTGTGACTTCCCGCTACTTGTTCCTTTGGGCTAGCTTGGCCAATTAGCCGGCGCCGCTCAATATCTTCGAAGATTTCATTCATAAGTTGAACCATTTCGGCTTCGGTGTCGAAAGTCTTTAAGTCGAACCATCGGAAGTGATTTGTTTCTGCGTCGAATCTATGGTGACGCACCGTGAAGCTCATGATTGACTTGTCATTTGGGTCGGCCTCGGCCATTTAATCAAACACTCCTTCCCATATGTTAAATCCACAGCAGTTAAGGTTAAAGGAATACATCTGGCGGAGGATGAGGGATTTGAACCCTCGGTAGGTTGCCCTACACACGCTTTCCAAGCGTGCGCACTCGGCCGCTATGCGAATCCTCCAAGGGGAGCACTCTATCGGTGTGCTAACTATGCTTAGACCCAGATCCCTCGCGCGGCATTACCGTGCTGAACTCCCCCAGGGCTGGAAGGCAGCAAGGGTAGGTGCGCTCTAATGGGTGCGCGGGGGGTCCTTTTATAGGTTGTATAAAGATGTATCGATTGAAAAGGAGAGGAAACGATGTCGTTAGCACTCTATCGTAAATATCGCCCCTCTCTTTTTAGTGAAGTTATTGGGCAAGATCATGTCACTGTTCCACTTTCTAATGCACTCAAATCTGATCGCACACATCATGCATATCTATTTTCAGGCCCTCGTGGTTGCGGAAAAACTTCCAGCGCTCGCATTATGGCCCGCAGTCTTAATTGCGAAAAGGGCCCAACTCCCGATCCTTGTGGCACATGTCAATCGTGTACTGACTTAGTTGCAAATGGCCCAGGTTCACTCGATGTTATAGAGCTAGATGCAGCAACGCATGGTTTAGTTGACGACGCTCGCGACTTGCGAGACAAGGCATTCTTTGCACCAGTTCATAGCCGATACAAGATTTATATTATTGATGAAGCACATCAACTCGGACCAGGTGCATCAAATGCTTTATTGAAAGTTGTAGAAGAACCTCCTCCTCACGTTATATTTATTTTTGCAACAACAGAGCCAGATAAGTTAATTGCAACTATTCGCTCTCGTACACACCACTATCCATTTCGTTTAGTTCCTCCAGGAATTCTTTCTGCCCACCTTGAAAAGATTTGTAATGCAGAAGGTGTGAAAGTCGCTAAAGGTGTTATTCCACTGGTAGTTCGCGCAAGCGGCGGTTCTGTTCGTGACGCTTTATCTGTACTCGGACAACTCCTTGCTGGCGCAGGTGATGAAGGCGTTAGTTATGACATTGCTATTCAACTTCTCGGTTTCACCGATGGAGCATTGCTCGATGATGCAGTCGATGCGTTAGCTGCTCATGATGGCGCAACGCTATTTAAAACTATCGATCGTGTTATTGAATCAGGCCATGACCCCCGACGATTTGCCTCTGACTTCCTTGAGCGACTAAGGGACCTCATGATTGTTGACGCGCTTGCATCAGGCAATGCAAATGCAATCTTGCGAGAAGTTTCAGATGATCAACTAGAGCGCATGCGCACACAAGCACAACGAATTGGTTCTGCAGGACTTTCTCGGTCTGCAGATATTGCAGCTGAAGGCCTAACTCAAATGCGTGGAGCAACAGCGCCACGTCTCATGCTTGAACTTATTTGCGGACGCATGTTATTGCCACTGGGCGATGCAACTGAGCGCGGGTTACTTGCTCGCGTTGAGCGATTAGAGCGAGCCGATGGCTTAGCTCCAATGAGTACCGCACAACCCGCAAAGCGACCAACGACAGAAGTGAAAGCAACGCAAAAGCCAACAGAACAAAGCGGCAATGCAGCCTTGAGCACGAAGTCGGTTGGTGGAGGAGACGCTAAAGCAACGCAGAAGCCGATTGAACAAGGTGGCGCTAAAGAAGCACTTCCCGTGCCACCGGTTCAAATCGGCGATGTTCCTGCGAAATCAAAGGGAGCCACAGATATCGCAGGGCTTCGCCGCTTATGGCCAGATGTAATTGAAGATGTAAAAAAGCGCCGCCGTCTTACCTGGTCACTACTCAGTACAAGCGCACAAATTCTTGGAGTCGATGATGAGGCGATAACTATTGCCATTGTTAATGCAGGTGCGCGTGATTCCTTTATTCGTTCGGGAAGTGATGAGATATTGCGCCAATCCTTTATTGACATTGTTGGCCTGGATCGCAAGATAGAAGTAGTTGTTGATCCTTCGATTAATCCCAACACCCCACAAGCACGCGCCGTTCGCTTAGATGAGTCACCCAATGACGCCGATCAACTCTCGGGTCAAGCACTCCTTGCAAAAGAGTTAGGTGCAAGTTTTGTCAGTGAGACACAGCGTCCATGAGTGGAATGTATGAAGGAGCGATTCAAGATCTCATTGATGCACTAGGTCGTTTGCCTGGCATTGGCCCAAAGAGTGCCCAACGCATTGCATTTCACATTCTCCAATCAGATGCCGAAATTGCAGGAGCACTTGTTGATGCAATCCGCACAGTAAAAGAGCGAGTGAGATTTTGTACTGAATGCGGAAACGTTTCAGAAGAAACGCAATGCCGAATCTGTCGCGATCCACGACGTGAGAACACATCAATTTGCGTTGTTGAAGAAAGTAAAGATGTCATTGCAATAGAGCGCACTCGCGAATTCCGCGGGAAATATCATGTGCTGGGTGGCGCGATAAGTCCTATTGATGGAATTGGCCCTGATCAATTACGGATTCGCGAACTCATGGCCCGTTTGGCAGATAGTTCGGTAACAGAAATTATTTTGGCAACCGATCCCAACTTAGAAGGCGAAGCAACGGCTACCTATTTAGCTCGGTTGATTAAACCTCTGGGGCTTAAAGTCTCGCGCTTGGCCAGTGGTCTACCTGTGGGCGGGGACTTGGAATATGCCGATGAAGTCACGCTTGGACGCGCATTTGAAGGTCGTCGCACCGTAAATGAGTAGTTGTCTCATTATATGAACTGTGTGCTGTATCAATATATGAGATAAATTACCAGATCAGGGAATCTTCCTTCACACTTAGGGCATGGGTCTCATAGTTCAAAAGTTTGGCGGTTCCTCCGTCGCTGATGCCGAGGGCATGAAGCGCGTTGCGGCCCGAATTGTGGCGACCAAGCGCGATGGCAATCAGGTCGTTGTGGTGGTCAGCGCCATGGGCGATACAACCGATGAACTCATCGATTTAGCTAATCAGATCACTCCCATGCCAAAAGGTCGCGAACTCGACATGTTATTAACTGCCGGCGAGCGAATTTCTATGGCACTTCTTGCCATGGCAATTTCAAATCTTGGCCATGAAGCACGTTCCTTTACAGGAAGCCAAGCTGGAGTCATTACTGATTCAGCACATGGTCGCGCTCGCATTATTGATGTCACTCCTGGGCGAATTCAAGAAGCACTGAAAGAAGGTGCGATTGCAATTGTTGCCGGCTTTCAAGGAATTAGCCAAGATACAAAAGACATTACAACACTGGGCCGCGGTGGATCAGATACAACTGCGGTCGCACTCGCTGCAGCACTCGATGCCGATGTGTGCGAAATTTATACAGATGTTGATGGGGTCTTTAGCGCAGACCCACGCGTTGTACCTACAGCTAGAAAACTTAAATCTGTTACATACGATGAAATGTTAGAACTCGCAGCAAGTGGTGCAAAAGTTCTGCACTTGCGTTGCGTCGAATATGCACGTAGATATGAAATGCCAATTCACGTTCGTTCATCTTTTTCAACCAACGAAGGAACATGGGTGGTCAAAGATCATCCTGAAGGAGGAGCAATGGAGCAAGCAATCATTTCAGGTATCGCTCACGATAAAAGCGAAGCCAAGATCACGATCGTCGGTGTGCCTGACCGCACTGGCGTTGCTGCACGCATATTCCAAGCAATTGCAGATGCGGATATCAACATTGACATGATTGTGCAAAATGTTTCTGCCGCTGCGACCGGGTTAACTGATATTTCATTTACGCTACCTAAGAGTGAAGGTGCAGATGCAACAAGCATTTTGCAACGTATTCAAGGCGAAGTTGGTTATGCCTCGATTCAATACGATGATCAGATTGGCAAACTTTCTTTAGTTGGAGCGGGTATGCGCTCGCACCCTGGTGTTACAGCCAGATTCTTTGCTGCAATGTCAGAAGCTGGCGTGAATATCGAAATGATTTCAACATCTGAAATTCGTATCTCCATTGTTTGTCGTGCATCAGATCTCGAGCGTGGCGTAAAGGCAGCACACACTGCTTTCGAACTCGATGCTGATCAAATTGAAGCAGTTGTTTACGGGGGATCTGGCCGATGAACCGCAAACCATCTCTTGCAGTTGTTGGAGCAACCGGCGCAGTTGGAACAGTAATGCTCGACATTCTTTCAACGCGTACCGATGTCTGGGGAGAAATTCGCCTTATTGCATCTGCTCGAAGCGCCGGCAAGAAATTAATCTGTCGCGGAGAAGAGCTCACTGTTGTGGCCCTTACTTCTGAAGCATTTGATGGCATTGATGTTGCAATGTTTGATGTGCCTGACGAGGTTTCTGCAGAGTGGGCACCGATTGCAGTTTCACGTGGCGCAGTCGTTGTCGATAACTCTGGCGCATTCCGTATGGATTCAGATGTGCCACTAGTAGTTCCTGAAGTAAATCCGCAAGAGACAAAGAATCGCTCACGCGGAATTATTTCAAACCCTAACTGCACAACACTTTCCATGATTGTTGCAATGGGTGCACTCCATTGCGAGTATGAATTGAAAGAGTTAGTTGTTTCCTCTTATCAAGCAGCATCCGGGGCTGGACAGAGCGGCATTGATTCATTGCGCGCACAAATGAGCGCAGTTGCAAATAGTTCAGCTGGCGATGTTGCTGGCGATGTGCGAAAAAAGATTTCTGACTTTGGACCTTTCCCAGCACCTCTTGCACTTAATGTCATCCCTTGGGCTGGCTCACTCAAGCAAGATGGTTATTCTTCAGAGGAGTTAAAGGTACGTAATGAATCTAGAAAGATTTTGGCTCTTCCAAATTTGAAGGTCTCAGTGACGTGCGTGCGGGTTCCTGTTATAACAACCCATTCCCTCGCTGTTCATGCTGTTTTTGCAAAGGAGCCTTCACGTAAAGGCGCTCAGGACATTTTGAAAAATTCTGCTGGAGTTAAATTGGTAGATGATCCAGAAAATCACATATTCCCTACGCCTGCAGATGTAGTTGGTACAGATCCAACATGGGTCGGACGTGTGCGAAAGAGCCTAGATGACCCAATGGCGCTTGAATTATTTGTTTGCGGTGACAATTTACGTAAAGGTGCGGCGCTCAACGCTGCACAAATTGCAGAACTACTAGCAATTGAATTTACTAAGTAATCTACCTACTTGTAAGGGTTACTAAAGAAACTTCAGGCGGGCTTGCAACTCTAATTCGAGCAAACGGACTTGTACCCATTCCCGCAGAAACATGGAGCCACGGTTCTTGACCAAAACGAGTTAAGCCACGAGCGCGCCATGTTGGCAGATCGCAGTTGGTGACAAGTGCTTTACTTCCACCAATCCATGGCAATCGAACTTGTCCGCCATGTGTGTGCCCAGCAAATATTGCATCTAATCCATCGCGATGCATAGCGTCAAGAACGCGCATGTACGGAGCATGGGTTACGCCGAGTGCAATGTCGGCATCTTTATTTGGTGCACCACTTACCAGTGAATAATTATCTCGATTCAAGTGTGCATCATCGGTACCACGGGCCTCGATTGTAGTTTCGTTGATTTCAAGGAGTGCTCGAGAGAAATTAATATCTTTCCAGCCCCTATCGGTTAAACCTTGTGCAAGATCCTTCCACGGCAGTTCGTTGCCAAACTTTCTTATTCCGTCATCTTTCCTTAGATAAGAAAAAGGATTCTTCACTCTCGGGGCATAGTAATCATTGGATCCAAATACAAAGAGGCCAGGAGTATCAAGTAATTCATCGAGCGCATCAAGAACTACGGGAACTGCCTCCCTATGGGCAAGAAAATCACCGGTGCTAATGACAAGGTCTGGTTTGTGCGCGATAAAATTTTTAACATCGGCAATTTCGCGTGTGCGAGATGGCGTCAGATGAAGGTCGGAAAAATGCAAGATTCGTATTGGTTGCGCGCCAGCAGGCAGGATCGGGATTTGCGCTTGGCGAAGCTTGTAGCTCATAGCATGAGAAGATACCGCTATGGGACTCAAAGAACGACTTAAAGCAGACCTCACCGAAGCAATTCGCAGTCGAGATGAAATAACCTCCGGCACAATCCGGATGGTATTAACTGCAATTACTATGGAAGAAGTTTCAGGTAAAGAATCACGAGAACTTTCAGATGCAGAAGTTATAACGGTGTTGTCTCGAGAGGCAAAAAAACGTCGCGAAGCCGCCGAAGCATTTGATGCGGGATCCCGCGCAGATAAAGCAACGCTAGAGCGCGCCGAAGGTGAAATTATCGCTAAGTATTTGCCAGAGCAGCTCAGTGATGTGCAATTGAACGAAATGATTAAAGCAGCAATTGCAGAAACAGGTGCATCTGGCCCTTCAGGTATGGGACTTGTTATGAAAATTATCGCTCCAAAAATTGCAGGCAAGGCCGATGGTGGCGTTGTATCTGCAGCAGTAAAAGCCGCGCTTGCCTAAAGGAGAATCATGAAATACGAATACGTCACCGTTCCACTCTTAACTCACGCAACTAAGCAGATTCTCGATAATTGGGGATCTGATGGTTGGGAACTTGTCCAAGTTATTCCAGGGCCCAATGGTGGAGACCAACTTGTCGCTTACATGAAAAGAGAACTTGCATGAGTGATGTCAGAGCAAAGCTTGCTGAATTGGGTTTAACACTTCCAGTTGCTGCTAAACCAATTGCTGCGTATGTGCCAGCAGTTCGCACAGGTAATTTAGTTTTCACTGCAGGACAACTTCCCCTGGTCGATGGAAAAATAGCGCTAACAGGAAAAGTTGGCGGAGCCGTTACTGTCGAGCAAGCTAAAGAATTAGCCCAAGTTTGCGCTCTCAATGCTTTAGCTGCCGTTGCAACAGTTGCAAATGTTGATGACATTGTTCGTGTAGTTCGCGTAGTTGGTTATGTAAACGGGGTTCCGGGATTTGTAAATCATCCAGGAGTTGTTAATGGCGCAAGTGAGTTATTTGTACATATCTGGGGTGAAGATGGAAAACATGCCCGCTCTGCTGTTGGTATTGCTGAGTTGCCTTTAGATTCGCCAGTAGAGATCGAACTTACTGTCGAGCTGCGTAGCTAATTAACGACCGCGCTTACTTAAACGCTCAACATCAAGAATAAGTACAGCTCGCCCGTCTAAACGAATCCAATTTCGTCCTGCAAAGTCTGCCAGCGCTTTGTTTACAGTTTCGCGAGATGCGCCAACTAATTGGGCTAACTCTTCTTGAGTTAAATCGTGGTTTACATAAAGGCCTTCAGGAGTTTCTTTTCCAAAACGCTCTCCGAGATCAATAAGGGCTTTTGCAACACGACCTGGAACATCAGAGAAAACTAAATCTCCAACAACTTCATTTGTTCTACGCAATCTTTGAGATAGACGGCCAAGCAAATCAAGTGCAACTTGTGGATGTTCTGTAACCCACGGAATAACTTTGTCGTGTCCAAGGCTGAGTAAACGAACATCGGTGACAGCAGTTGCTGTAGCGGTGCGGGGGCCTGGATCAAATAAAGAAAGTTCACCAAACATTTCGCCGGGCCCAAGAACTGAAAGTAAGTTCTCGCGACCATCTCCACTTGATGTTCCAAGTTTTAATTTACCCTCGACGATGACATATAAATGATCACCAATGTCGCCCTCTGAAAATAAAACCGTTCCTTTACCTAACTTCACGTTCTCCATTGAGGAGCGAAGTGATGCCGCGGAGGCATCATCAAGGGCGCTAAAGAGCGGGGCTCGTCGAACAACTTGATCATCAGTCACAGGCGCACTTTACTATTAAACTGGAGGTAGTTGGACCGCCGGATTTTCGGGCGTAACCTTCCCCAGATGAGCGCTAACCCAGAATTGAGAAGTAGTGCTACTGCCATGTATCGAATATTGAGAAAGACCTACCCAGATGTGCAGTGTGAGCTCGATTTTGCTAACCCACTGCAATTACTCATTGCTACCGTGCTTTCTGCGCAGTGCACAGATAAGCGCGTGAACCAAGTTACGCCAAAATTATTTAAAAAATATAAGAGTGCAAAAGCATTCGCCTCTGCCGACCTTCATGAACTGGAAATACTCGTGCATTCCACTGGTTTCTTTCGCGCGAAATCCAGAAACATTAAAGGCTTGGCCATGTCGATTCAATCCAATTTTGGTGGTGAAGTTCCAAGCACATTAGATGAACTTATTACTTTGCCTGGTGTTGGGAGAAAGACTGCGAACGTCGTGCTCGGACACGCATTCGATATTCCAGGCATTACCGTTGATACACACTTTGGAAGGTTGAGTCGTAGATTTGGTTGGACGAGTGAGAAAGATCCCGTGAAAGTTGAAACGGCAGTGGGAAAATTAATACCTCAGAAAGAATGGACGAATTTGTCACAGCGGATGATTTGGCACGGAAGAAGAATTTGTCATTCACGAAAACCTGCATGCGGTGCATGTCCACTAGCAAAACTTTGTCCATCTGTTGGCATTGGCGAGATGGACGTAGCTAAAGCAAAGGTGCTTGTAAAAGTAGATGCGGATTTTCGATGATTAAGAAAATTGCGCTCGCATGTTTAATGTTTCTGATAACTGGTTGCTCTTCACAGACCTCTGCCCTTCCTCAAAATGGCGAAGTCGTTAGTTGTGATTCCATCACACGTTCTGAATCCGTTGAAGGGGTCGAACTTCCTTGTCTAGATGCGAAGTCCTCAATCCATGTATCAGCGCTAAGGGGTCCACTCATTGTTAATGTGTGGGGCTCGTGGTGCGCAAGTTGTAAAGACGAACTTCCAATTTTTAGATCTTTCTATTCTAAAGCTAAGTCGCAAATACAATTACTTGGCATAGATGTAGAAGAAGCGAAAAGTGAAGATGGAAGTGCGTTTGTAGTGAAGAACGGAATGACCTGGCCAAATTTGATAGACCCTGATGGAAGAACGCGTGGTGATTTTGGTATGGGAGTTCCTGTTACGTGGTTTATAGATGAAAGTGGTGGCGTGGTTTATAAGAAAATTGGCGTTCTAAAAAATGAAGCAGAACTTCGTAATTTAACTTTGAAGTATCTGCACATTGGGATTAGTTAAGCGATGATAATCGACATTCTGCTAGTTGTAAGTTTCTGTTTAGCCATATTTTTTGGGTATCGAAGAGGATTTTTGCAGACAATTTTTTCCACTATTGGATATATCGGTGGCGGACTCCTTGGTTTGATTCTTGCCCTGGAATATAGCCCCCATATTCAAAACGCTGTATATAGATTCCTTGCCATTCTTATCTCCATTTTCATAGTTGCAGAAATTGGCCGTCGCGTCCTTGGTGCCACCGCGAAATTTTTCAGAACAAAGTTATTGTGGGCACCCTTTCGTTTCATTGATTCACTTCTAGGAGTTGCTTTAGAGCTCGTAAGAGTTGGCCTACTTGCCTACTTGATTGCCTCACTTATTCTCTGGGCTCCCTGGAACAGTGCTAGAGAACAAGTAGCTCAAAGTAAGATTTATCCAAAAATTAGCGCTCATGTTCCAAATCTTCTAAGCCAACTTCGTGTTGAGATCGAAAAGAAGTTAGATATTAATCTTCCGAAGTAGTTGTCTTTAAGCCTTCTGCAATCAATCTCATAATGTTTGGATCTGCCAGCGTTGTTGAATCACCAACGGCGCGATTTTCTGCAACATCGCGAAGCAGGCGGCGCATAATTTTTCCACTGCGCGTTTTAGGAAGTTCGGCGACCACCATAATCTGACGAGGCCGAGCGATAGCGCCGATTTCTTTCGTAACGTGAGCGCGAAGTTCTTTCACAAGTGCATCGCCATCGGCATGAGCAATACCGCTTCGCAAAATAATAAAAGCCACAATGCCTTGCCCTGTCATTGCATCCGTTGCACCAACAACTGCAGCTTCAGCAACCGCTTCATGAGAGACAAGTGCGGACTCTACTTCGGTGGTCGAAATACGGTGTCCCGAAACGTTCATGACATCATCTACGCGTCCAAGCAGCCAGATTGCACCATCTTGATCTAGTTTTGCGCCATCTCCTGCAAAATAAAGCCCATCAAATTTTGACCAATACGTTTCTTTATAGCGCTCAGACTCGCCCCAAATACCGCGCATCATTGACGGCCACGGTTGGTCAAGAATTAAATAACCACCATGACCATCTGCAACCGGCTTTCCATTATCGTCTACAACTTTGGCTCCAATGCCAGGCAGCGCTCGCATTGCTGATCCTGGTTTACATGCAGTGATACCAGGTAATGGTGAAATCATGATTGCGCCAGTTTCTGTCTGCCACCAGGTATCTACGATTGGACAACGTTGCCCACCAATGATTTCGTGGTACCACATCCACGCTTCAGGATTAATTGGTTCACCAACAGATCCAAGTAATCGAAGCGATGAAAGATCATGTGCTTGTGGGAATTCATCCCCCCATTTCATCCAGGTGCGGATAAGAGTTGGAGCTGTATATAAAATTGTTACACCATATTTTGCAATGATTTCAAAGATGCGACCCTTATGAGGCGTATCTGGTGTTCCTTCGTAGATTACCTGCGTTGCGCCATTAATAAGTGGGCCGTAGACGACGTAAGAGTGGCCAGTAATCCATCCAATATCGGCCGTGCACCAGTAGATATCACTTTTAGGTTTGATATCGAAAACCATTTTATGTGTGAAGGCTGCTTGTGTTAAATACCCACCCGTTGTGTGAAAAATTCCCTTTGGCTTGGCGGTGGTTCCTGATGTGTAGAGAATAAATAGCGGATGTTCACTATCGAAACTTTCAGCAAGATGTTCAGGGTTTTGGCGCTCAACGATCTCGTGCCACCATACGTCGCGATTGTTATCCCAAGCTGTTTCTTGCCCGGTTCGCTTTACTACCAACACTTTCTTTACATTTGTCTTACCTTGAAGTGCTTCATCAACGGCTGGCTTTAGTGCAAAAGGAGCACCTTTGCGAAAGCCACCATCTGCTGTAATCACTAGCGTTGCATCAGCATCTTGAATTCTTGAAAGCAAAGCTTCTGCCGAAAAACCACCAAAGACGACAGAGTGTGGCGCACCAATCCGAGCACATGCCAACATCGCAATTGCCGCTTCAGGAATCATTGGCATATAGATTGCAACACGGTCTTTGGATTTAACACCGAGTTCTATCAGCGCATTTGCACTCTTTTTTACTTCAATAAGAAGTTGCGCATAAGTAATTGTTCGCGTATCTCCAGGTTCGCCTTCAAAGTGAAATGCAACTCGATCTCCACGCCCTTCTGCTACATGGCGATCTAAACAATTAACACTGGCGTTGAGTTTTCCGCCAACAAACCATTTCGCAAAAGGTGGCTGCCAATCCAGAACTGTGCTCCAAGGTGCATCCCATTGAAGTTCTAATGCTTGCTTTTCCCAGAAACCTAAGCGGTCTTGGTTCGCTTCGGCATAAATAATCGGTTGCGCATTGGCATTAGCGGCGAATTCGGGGGAAGGTTGAAAAATTCTCGTCTCACTTGAGAGATTTGCGAGTGTTTCTTCGTTCATGATGCGCCGAGATTACTCTGCAAGGCACCTTTTAGGTAGAGATTCACAGTGACGAGTTATTCACATCTTCTCCGAACGTTATGAGAAAGGCTCACATTGAGAGTGAGAATGCGCCTCATCCCATCCATGAACTCCTCGTGAGAAGTACAGTAATAAGAAAGGAAAAATGACACTTGCAGCATTCATTGCAGCCTTTATGAAGATTCTCTCTACCCCTTCATTGGTCGGCAAGCTCTTCTTGCTACTTGCCAAAATGCTGGGCACCCTGCCTCATTGAGATAGGGGCTTGCGCTCAAAGCAAATAAAAATCGCCATACGGAGCCTTCACCGTATGGCGATTTTGTCCATCTGGCCACAAATGTGGTGGGATTGGGCGTAAGCCTCAAAGTCAGCCCGAAGGCGCGCTCGATTCGAGATTTACATTCGTACGAGTGAATGGGAGAGCTAGATGCCAATTGCTAGTCCTGAGATTTATTCACAGATGTTAGATCGCGCAAAAGCCGGTGCATTTGCATACCCGGCAATCAATATTTCATCATCATCAACAATAGTTGCAGCAATTCGTGGTTTTGCCGAAGCTGGTTCAGATGGAATTATTCAAATTTCGTGGGGCGGTGCTGAATACGCATCTGGATCAACTGTAAAGAAAATGGTCGATGGTGCAGTTGCACTTGCAGAGTTTGCACACGTTGTCGCAAAAAATTATAACGTTCATATTGGCATACACACAGATCATTGCCCAGCAGAAAAAATTGATGGATTTATGCGCCCGCTTTTAGAACTAGGTGCGCAACGTATTAAAGATGGAAAGGCACCCCTTTTTAATTCTCATATGTGGGATGGCTCAGCAGTTGATATGAAAGAAAATATGCGAGTTGCCTCTGAAATGCTAAAACTTTCCGTTGCAGCAAAAACTATTCTTGAAATCGAAATTGGTGTTGTTGGTGGAGAAGAAGATGGCGTTGAAGCAAAGCATGATGCAAAGTTGTATTCACATCCTGAAGATGCATTATTGACAGTTGAAACACTGGGAACCGATCCAAAGGCAAGATATTTAGTAGCAGCAACATTTGGCAATGTGCACGGTGTTTACAAGCCAGGCAATGTCGTTCTGCAACCAAAGATTTTGCGCACTCTGCAGGACGCGGTTGCAAAGAAACTAGGGATGCCCGAAGGCAGCAAACCGATGGACTTGGTATTTCATGGCGGTTCTGGCTCACTTTTGAGTGAGATTCGTGAAGCCCTTGATTACGGTGTAATCAAGATGAATATCGACACCGATACTCAATATGCATATACACGTCCAGTTGCAGATCACGTACTAAAAAATTACGATGGCGTGCTTAAAGTTGATGGAGAAGTGGGAAATAAAAAAGCATACGACCCACGTGCTTGGGGCAAAGCTGCTGAAGCCGGAATGGCTGCACGCGTTGCGCGCGGATGCGAAGATTTGAGATCTACCGGTACTTCTTTACTTGCTTAATTGTCCTGCCCGTCATAACAGAAAGGCTTAACTCATGCCTGCATTAGTTCTCTTAGGAGCCCAGTGGGGCGATGAGGGCAAGGGTAAAGCCACAGATATTTTGGGCGACCGCGTTGATTATGTAGTGCGATATCAAGGTGGCAATAACGCTGGACACACAGTTGTCATTGGCGATCAAAAATATGCGCTGCACTTATTGCCATCTGGAATTTTGAGTCCAAACGTTGTGCCAGTGATTGGCAACGGCGTTGTTATCGATCCAAGTGTTTTGCTCGAAGAAATTAAAGGTTTAACTGAACGCGGCATTGATTGCTCAAAGTTGGTTATAAGTTCTAACGCGCACTTAATTACTCCTTACCACCGGACAATTGACAAAGTAACTGAACGCTTCTTGGGCAATTCTAAAATTGGCACAACAGGTCGTGGAATTGGTCCAGCTTATGCTGACAAAATTAACCGTATCGGAATTCGTGTTCAGGATTTATTTGATCCATCTATTTTGCGTCAAAAAATTGAAGGCGCACTTCGCGATAAGAACCAAGTCCTCATTAAAGTTTTCAACCGCAAAAACATTGAAATACAAGAAGTTCTTGATGAGTATCTGGGTTATGCCGAAATTTTGAGGCCATATGTAACAGACACAGTGCTATTACTTAATAACGCGCTAGAGGCTGGGAAAATTGTTCTTCTAGAGGGCTCTCAAGGCACATTGCTTGATGTTGATCACGGCACTTATCCATTTGTTACATCAAGTAATCCAACTGCAGGTGGCGCATGTACAGGATCAGGAATTGGTCCAACAAAGATCACACGCGTGATTGGAATTGTTAAGGCGTATACGACTCGCGTGGGCTCTGGTCCATTTCCTACCGAGTTGTTGGATGAAGATGGCGAGAAGTTGCGCAAGATTGGTGGCGAAATTGGAGTCACAACTGGTCGAGCTCGACGATGTGGTTGGTATGACGCACCGATTGCACGTTATGCCGTGCGAGTAAACGGACTTACTGATTTCTTCTTAACAAAACTCGATGTTCTTACCGGCTGGGAGAAGATCCCGGTCTGCGTGGCTTACGACATTGATGGCAAACGCGTGGAAGAACTTCCTGCTTCACAATCAGATTTCCATCATGCAACACCAATTTATGAATACTTACCAGGATGGACCGGAGATATTTCTGGTGCAAAGACTCTGTCTGATCTTCCAAAGAACGCTCAAGAATATGTGAAGTTCTTAGAAAAGATTTCCGGTGCATCAATGAGCGCCATTGGCGTTGGTCCCGGTAGAACTCAAACTATTGTTGTTAAGGATTTTATCTAACGATGAGAATCCTCCTAGTTGGCGGCGGCGGTAGAGAACACGCACTCGCGCTAGGGTTAAAAGCAGATCCAGAAGTTACGGAGATTCATTGCGCTCCCGGTAATGCTGGGATTGCAGAAATTGCCACGCTGCATGATGTAGATATTTTAGATAACGGTGCAGTAGTGGCACTTGCTCAAGAGTTAGATGTGGATTTAGTTGTCATTGGCCCAGAAGCGCCTTTAGTAAATGGCGTGTGTGATCAATTGCGTGCAGCAGGTTTTGCAACCTTTGGGCCTTCAAAAGCTGCAGCGCAATTGGAAGGTTCGAAAAACTTTGCCAAAGAAGTAATGCATGATGCTGGTGTTGCAACGGCAAAAAGTTTTACCTGCGAAAACAGAATGGAAATTGAGAAAGCACTTGATTATTTTTCACCCCCTTACGTTGTTAAAGATGATGGTTTAGCTGGCGGTAAAGGCGTAGTTGTAACAGATGACCGCCAAGTTGCACTTGACCATGCGCTTTCATGCAAACGAGTGGTGATTGAAGAATTTCTTGATGGCCCTGAAATTTCATTATTTGGTATCTCTGATGGCAAAACAATATTGGCACTTGAGCCGGCACAAGATTTCAAACGTGCGCTCGATGGAGACCAAGGACCTAATACTGGAGGCATGGGTGCGTACTCACCATTACCATGGGCACCAAGTGACATCGTCGAACAAACACATCGCGAAGTTCTTGCTCCAATGATTGCCGAGATGGCTGCTCGCGGAACACCTTTTATTGGACTTCTATATGCAGGACTTTCTTTAACTGATCATGGAATTCGAGTTATTGAATTCAATGCACGCTTTGGTGATCCAGAGACGCAAGTATTAATTCCAAGGCTAAAAACACCTCTTGCATCTTTGCTATACAAAGCAGCAACTCGCAATTTAGAAGGTGAAAAGATCGCGTGGCATCCACTCTCTGCAGTCACTGTTGTTCTCGCGGCGCAGGGATACCCAACAGATCCAAAGAAGTACCAACTAGTTGCCAAACTTCCGACTATCGCAGATACCTTTATATTTCAGGCCGGAGGCGGTCGAATATTGAGCGCCACTGGGGTTGGCAGTGATTTGACGGAAGCACGGGACCGCGCATACCGCGCAATCAGCCAAATTGAGGTCGAAGGAAGCTTCTATCGCACCGATATCGCCTTCAATGCGTCGGTGGCTGAGAAGGGCAATTAAATGGGAGAGAATGTACTAGTGAGTGTTCTGGCTAATCGATATGCATCACATGAGATGCGAGAGATTTTTGCGCCAGAAGCCAAAATCATTGCAGAGCGAAAACTGTGGCTGTCTGTTGCTCGCGCACAATCTGCTTTAGGTCATCCGATAAAAGATTCTGTGATTGCTGATTATGAGAAAGTTCTTACACAGGTTGATTTAATTTCTATCGATAACCGGGAAAAAGTTACTCGCCATGATGTCAAAGCACGTATTGAAGAATTTAATGCTCTAGCTGGACACGAAATAATCCACGCAGGCATGACAAGTCGGGATTTAACGGAAAATATTGAGGCGTTACAGATTCGCAATGGCCTCAACCTTGTTCAGAGCAAAACTATTGCTCTGCTTGCACGGCTTGGTGAACGCGCTGTGCACTATGCAGACCAGCCGATCGCCGGTCGCTCACATAATGTTCCAGCACAGATAACAACGCTGGGCAAACGCTTTGCAAGTTCAGCAGAGGAAATACTTTTTGCATACGAAAGACTTAGCTCACTGCTCGAGCGTTATCCAATACGTGGAATAAAAGGTCCCGTTGGTACAGCTCAAGATTCAATTGATTTACTGGGATCGACAGAGGCACATCAGAAATTGGAAAGCGCTGTTGCAAAGGAATTAGGTTTTAATCGCGTTCTAGATTCCACTGGTCAAATTTATCCGCGCTCGCTAGATTACGACGTTGTTACTACTTTGGTTCAAATTGCATCAGGTCCATCATCCCTTGCCACCTCAATTCGCCTCATGGCAGGCGCCGAGCTTGTAACTGAAGGATTTAAAGCTGGGCAAGTTGGATCATCGGCTATGCCACATAAAATGAATACTCGTTCATGTGAGCGCATCAATGGCCTTGCCGTTGTATTGCGTGGATATGCATCTATGGTGAGTGAACTTGCAGGAGATCAGTGGAATGAGGGCGATGTTTCATGCAGCGTAGTTCGTCGAGTTGCGATTGCTGATGCGTTTTATGCAATTGACGGACTTCTAGAAACGACACTTACAGTTCTTGAAGAGTTTGGTGCATTCCCTCAAGTCATTGCGGCGGAACTTGAAAAGTATTTACCTTTTCTTGCATCAACAAAGTTTCTCATGGCGAGTATTAAGGCAGGCGTTGGCAGAGAGCTTGCACACGAAGTAATCAAAGAGCATTCAACAAAAGCAGCTCTTGATATGCGCGCTGGTAAGTCACATTCACTTTTGCAAGCACTGGGCGACGATTCACGAATTCCGTTGGATCGCGCGGCACTTGATGCGCTCATCAATAACCCACTTGAATTTACTGGCGATGCTCGCCAACAAATTGCTCGAGTTGTTAGTCGCATCGACGCGATTACTTCCGCGCACCCTGCCTCTGCGCAGTACAAACCCGGCTCTATCCGGTGAGCGGCTTCGGCCCAGCCGGTCCACCGCCGGCGCCTTCGATACCCGGGTGGAAACACTTGCGTACCGGAAAAGTAAGAGATCTTTACTCAAACGACAAAGATCAATTATTGCTGGTGGCCTCTGATCGTGTTTCAGCTTTTGATTGGGTGTTACAAACCGCCATTCCAGAAAAAGGCAAAATTCTCACAGCTCTCTCGCTCTTTTGGTTTGAAAAACTTTCAGAAGTTGTCTCACATCATGTAATCAGCACTGATGTGCCTGAAGTGGTTAAGGGCCGAGCTTTCATTGCAAAACCATTAACCATGTTTCCTATTGAATGCGTTGCACGCGGATTTCTAACAGGTAGCGGTTGGAGTGAATATCAAGCGAGCAAAAGCGTTTGTGGTGTTTCACTTGAAGATGGATTACTTGATGGATCAAAACTCAAAGAAACTCTTTTTACTCCCGCAACGAAAGCAGAAGTGGGGGATCACGACATCAATATAACTTTTGAGCAAGCTAAGGAGTTGGTTCCTGAAGCACCACGCCTTCGTGAATTAACAATCAAACTCTATGAAAAAGCTGCAGAATTTTCGCAGGGGCGGGGAATTATTTTAGCTGACACAAAATTTGAATTTGGTTTAAGTGAAGATGGACAGATAACCCTCGGTGATGAAGCGCTGACACCTGACTCTTCTCGTTTTTGGAGCGCACAAGAATGGAAGCCGGGCACTGCGCAAATCTCTTTCGATAAACAATATCTACGTGATTATTTGCTATCGAGTGGTTGGGATCGCAAATCCACCCCACCGCAATTACCTCCTGAAGTAGTTGAAAAAACTGCACAGAGATATCGCGATGCATATTTGCGCTTAACTGGAAATCAGTTCAGCGGATAGTTATAACCAACAAAAGGAGCAGATGAGATGGCGAAGATAGTGGTAGATGTAATGCTGAAGCCTGAAATTCTTGACCCGCAAGGTCAAGCTGTTGGTGCTGCGCTACCGCGTCTGGGATTTACTTTTGCTCAATCGGTAAGACAAGGCAAACGTTTTGAGATTGAAATTGATGGCGACCCAACACCAGCACAACTTGCCGAGATTTCTAAAGCTGCAGAGACGCTTCTCGCAAATCCCGTCATTGAAACATTTGTTGTAAGGGTTGAGAAATAGATGAAAGTTGGAGTTGTAACTTTTCCAGGTTCCCTTGATGATCAGGACGCTGCAAGAGCGGTGCGATTTGCTGGCGCAACACCAGTTTCACTTTGGCACAGAGATAGCGATTTACATGGGGTTGATGCGGTAATTCTGCCGGGCGGGTTTTCATATGGTGATTACTTGCGCTGTGGTGCGATTTCTCGTTTTGCGCCCGTTATGACATCAATTATTGAGCAAGCAAAATCTGGTTTACCAGTGTTGGGAATTTGTAATGGTTTCCAAATCCTGTGCGAGTCGCATCTACTGCCAGGGGCGCTTACCCGAAATCAAGGTTTGCACTTTCTTTGTGGACCGCAAAAAATTCGCATCGAAAACACCACGAGCGCATGGACCTCTAATTTTGTAAAAAACCAAGAAATTGTCATTCCTCTCAAAAATGGAGAAGGATCTTTTCAATGTGACGACTCAACATTGGCTCAACTCGAAAGCGAAGGCAGAGTAATTGCTCGCTATTTGGGAGAAAATCCAAATGGTTCACGCAATTTGATTGCTGGTATTACAAATGCAAAAGGAAATGTTGTTGGAATTATGCCCCACCCAGAGCATGCAATTGATTCCCTCACTGGACCAAGTATAGATGGCTTAGCGTTTTTTACATCCGTTTTAACTTCCTTGGTTGGTAAGTGATGGCACTAGATACAGTTGCAATTGCATCGACAACTCCAGACCAAGTCCAACCTTTTGCTGAGTTGGGACTTAAGGGCGATGAATACCAACGTATCCGCGAAATATTAGGTAGACGTCCATCGTCGAGTGAATTAGCAATGTATTCAGTGATGTGGTCAGAACATTGCTCATACAAATCTTCGAAAGTGCATCTTCGCCAATTCGGAGAAAAAGCACCGAAGAGCGATGCACTCCTGGTCGGAATTGGTGAAAACGCGGGAGTTGTAGATGTTGGTCAAGGTTACGCAGTTACTTTTAAAATCGAATCCCACAACCACCCGTCATTTATTGAGCCGTATCAAGGCGCTGCAACAGGCATTGGTGGAATTGTTCGCGATATTTTAACTATGGGCGCTAGACCGATTGCAGTGATGGATCCACTTCGTTTTGGGCCAGCAGATGCCCCAGATACAAGGCGCGTATTACCAGGTGTTATCGCTGGTATCGGCGGATATGGGAACTGTTTAGGCCTTCCTAATATTGGCGGTGAAATAATTTTTGATCAAACGTATGCCGGCAACCCACTTGTTAATGCACTCTGCGTTGGAGTAATGCGCCATGAACAAATTAAATTAGCAAAAGCTTCTGGTCCCGGAAACTTAGTTGTTTTATTTGGTGCAAAAACTGGAGGCGATGGAATTGGTGGAGTATCTGTATTAGCAAGTGAAACATTTGGCGCAAGTGTTCCTGCAAAGAGGCCAAGTGTGCAAGTCGGCGATCCGTTTACAGAAAAGGTTCTTATCGAATGTTCGCTAGAAATATTTGCTGAAGATTTAGTAGTTGGTATTCAAGACTTGGGTGGTGCGGGCCTCTCCTGCGCAACAAGTGAATTAGCTTCTGGTGGTTCTGGCGGAATGGAAGTCGAGCTCGAGAAAGTTCCGCTTAGGGATCCGAGTTTGTCACCTGAAGAAATTTTGATGAGTGAATCTCAAGAACGTATGTGCGCAATTGTCGAACCTTCCAAGATTGCGCGCTTTTTGGAAATATGTGAGAAGTGGGATGTAACAGTTACGGTAATTGGAAAAGTAACTGATGGGGATCGATTGATTATTACTTGGCATGGTGAAGTTATTGTTGATGTTCCACCACGCACCGTTGCTCACGAAGGTCCTGTATACAACCGACCAATGGCTAAGCCTGGATACTTTGATCAACTCAACGCAAAAGTTCTTGATATACCAATGCCAAAAAATAACGCCGAGATAAAAGCAGCAATTCTCAAACTTATGTCGAGTGCCAATATGGCTGATAAATCATGGGTTACGGCTCAATACGATAAATATGTCCAAGGAAATACGATTCAATCGCAACCTCAAGATGCGGGAATGGTTCGTATTGATGAAAATACCCACCTAGGTGTTGCGATCTCTACCGATGCCAATGCGTCGTGGTCATATTTGAACCCGTATGAAGGAGCTAAATTAGCTTTAGCGGAGGCGGCAAGAAATATTGCAACCGCAGGGGCAAAACCTCTTGCAGTAACAAATTGTTTGAACTTTGGTTCACCTGAAGATCCTGCCGTGATGTGGCAATTTGCAGAAACAGTTCGAGGACTGGCAGATGGTTGTTTGGAAATGGGACTTCCCGTAACCGGTGGAAATGTCTCATTCTATAACCAAACAGGTGATGTTGCGATTTTGCCAACGCCAATTATTGGAGTCCTTGGTGTCATTCAGGATGTGCGTACTCGGATGCCGATGTCATTTGATGTTGCAGGTTTAGAACTTTATTTACTTGGCCAAACCCGAGCTGATTTAGCTGGCAGTCAGTGGGCTTACTTACATAATGAACGTGGAGGACAGGCTCCATTAGCTAATTTGAAAAATGAAATGTCTCTCATTGATTTTTTACTTGAGAGTCAAAGTTTGTGCAGTGCGCGCCATGATGTAAGCCAAGGTGGTTTAACAGCAACCCTTACGGAGATGGTTCTAGAAAATAATATTGGGGCAACCATCACACTAGAAGGAGATTTAGCAACTGCTCTATTGAGCGAAACTCCAGGAAGGGTTGTAGTTGCAATGCAGAAGGAAAACGCTCCAGCACTTCTTGCCCTAGCATCCAAAGATAAAATTACCGTAACGAAAATTGGTGAAACAGGCGGTGAGAGCCTGACAATCAATGATGTGGTCCTGGACTTAACCGAATTACGTGCAGCCTTTATGGAAACTTTCCCAAAGTTGTTCGGATGAGCCATACCAACAGTGGAGTTAGGATGAGCAGGTGACGCGTCGCCCGGATGGATTACTTACCCACGAACTCTTTTCTGGAGAAAAGGGACCGCAAGATGCTTGCGGAATTTTTGGGGTGTGGGCACCTGGTGAAGAGGTCGCAAAGTTAACTTTCTACGGTCTCTACGCACTGCAACATCGCGGGCAAGAATCAGCAGGAATTGCAACTAGTGATGGAGAAAGAATCCTTGTTTATAAGGATATGGGCCTTGTCTCACAGGTCTTTACTGAAAGTGATTTAGCAACACTTCCGGGAGATATAGCAATTGGGCATTGCAGATATTCAACAACTGGTTCAAGCACTTGGGCAAATGCACAACCAACACTTCGGCCGACAAAGTACGGCACTTTAGCCCTGGCCCATAATGGCAATTTAACTAACACCGGCGATCTTGCAGAGTTATTGCAAAAACAAATTGCAATAGCGCCAACAAAAGATTACGGCGGAACCACAGATACTGAATTAATGACTGCGCTCATTGCAGGCGCTGATGAAAAGAACTTTGAAGCCAGTGCAATGTCAATACTGCCATTACTCGAAGGAGCATTTTCTTTAGTTTTCATGGATGAGAAAACTTTATATGCCGCGCGCGATCGTCACGGCGTACGTCCACTCGTGGTTGGCAAACTAGAGCGCGGTTGGGTTATTGCATCCGAAACTGCAGCCCTAGACATAGTCGGTGCATCATTTGTGAGAGAAGTTGAGCCAGGTGAATTTATTGCCATTGATGAAGATGGACTGCGTGCACAACACTGGGCACAACCCGAACCAAAAGGTTGTCTCTTTGAATATGTCTATTTAGCACGGCCAGATACAACAATTGCTGGCCGTGGTATCCATGCAACCCGCGTAGCAGTTGGTGAGCGTTTGGCACAGGAACATCCAGTCGAAGCAGATCTTGTTATTCCCGTTCCAGAATCAGGGACACCGGCTGCTATTGGCTATGCAAAGAGTTCTGGGATTCCCTACGGTTCTGGTTTTGTCAAGAATTCATATGTGGGTCGTACATTTATTCAACCAAGCCAAACGATTCGCCAGTTGGGTATTCGTTTAAAACTCAACCCACTGCGCGAAATTATCGAAGGCAAGAGAATTATTGTTGTCGATGATTCAATCGTTCGCGGCAATACTCAACGCGCAATTGTCCGCATGTTGCGCGAGGCTGGAGCAACTGAAATTCATGTGCGCATTTCCAGCCCGCCAGTGAAATGGCCATGTTTTTACGGTATTGATTTTGCTTCCCGCGCTGAGCTGATAGCAAGCGGTTTGGGTGTAGAGGAAATTCGCAGATCAATTGGCGCTGATTCATTAGGTTATGTCTCACTCGAAGGCTTGATAGAAGCTACACATATTGCTGAATCTAACTTATGCCAAGCCTGTTTTACAGGTACTTATCCGATTGCGATTCCTGCGGATATGTCTGAAGGCAAGATGCGTTTAGAAATTACACCAGTTCACGAGAGTTTCTAATGGCCACCTATCGTGATGCAGGTGTTGATATTGATGCAGGAGATTTAGCAGTTCAATTAATGAAAGCATCGATTGCAAAAGCAACCCGGCCAGAAGTGATTGGCGGCATCGGAGGTTTTGCAGGACTTTTCGATGCAAGCGCACTCAAGAAATTCTCCCAACCATTATTGGCAACATCAACTGATGGCGTTGGCACAAAGACCGAGATTGCGCGCGCCATGGGAATTTATGACACCATCGGTGAGGATTTAGTTGCAATGGTTGTAGATGATCTCGTCGTGTGTGGCGCAGAACCTTTATTTATGACTGATTACATTGCGGTTGGCAAAGTCATACCAGAGCGCATTGCAGATATTGTTAAAGGAATTGCATCAGGTTGTGCCAAAGCGAATACCGCGTTGATTGGTGGAGAAACTGCCGAACACCCAGGTTTATTAGCAGATGGCGAATTTGATATTGCAGGAGCTGCAACAGGAGTAGTGGATGCGCCTAATTTATTAAGCGCTGAAAAAGTCCGTGCAGGAGATATTTTGATTGCAATGCCAGCAAGCGGGTTTCATGCAAATGGATATTCTCTGATTCGTCACATTCTCAAAGAGAAAAAATTGAATGTGAACCAAACATATGCAGAATTGGGAAAGACTCTAGGCGAAGAGTTGCTTACTCCTACAGAAATTTATACGCGGGATTGTTTGGCGCTTATTGCAGGGTTGGGCAATTCACTTCGCACATTTGCTCACGTAACCGGCGGTGGGTTAGCGCAAAACACTGCCCGAGTTATTCCCAATGGACTCCACGCAATCTTTGATCGCACTACGTGGTCGTTGCCGGTTGCCACACAACTCTTAGCAAAGATTGGCGATGTTCCACAGAGTGACTTTGAGAGAACGTGGAATTGTGGGGTGGGCATGGTCGCTGTGGTTGCGCCAGAGAGCGCCGACTTGGCGGTTAAGTCATTGGCAGCTCGAGGTATGAAAGCGTGGATTTGTGGCGAAATATTCTCAGGAAGTGCGCCTGTGAGCGTCACGTTGGAAGGTGCCTACCTTCCGCGATAACCTACCTCCCTGATTGAACATAGGTAAGGAGGTCACGCTATGGGGCGCGGCCGGTCAAAAGCTAAGCAAACTAAAGTTGCCCGCGATTTGAAGTACTCCACGCAAGAAATGGACCTTGATCGCTTAGCAAAAGAACTTCACGGAGAACCAGAGCCAGTGCAAGATCGCGAAGACGACGATCCATTTGCAGAGGGCAATTACATTCCTCGCGCATAATTTTCATGCGTCCTACTCCGTATGTTGCAGCACTTCGAATCTTCGAACCTCTTTCAGCATTTGAACCTGCCGATCGATTGCGATGGGCACAACTTGATTCATCTGTGCAAAGTAGAAGTGATGAGCAAAGGCGTGCACTTACTCGAGTAATTTCTCCGCAATCACCAGCGCTCGCACTCGATGGTGCACACGTTCTAGAAATAGATGGAGAAAAATATATTTCACCGTGGTCAACTGCGACTCGCTGTTGGGCGGCCCTTGAAGATTTTAAGAATTCTCTACCTGCGCCTGTCATTTCTTTTTTCTTACCCGAATCCTTAGAAGAAGTCATTGAATCCGGCGCAGAGTATGTTGATACGAAAGTTCCACATATCTTGACGCAAACATGGATAATTCCTCCCCGTTGGTTCTCACTTTTTACACCAGAGGAAAGAGTTCGCGGTCGTGACGAGCAAGGAGCATTCACAATTATGCAAACAACAATTGCAAAAGCAAAAACTCGCTGCGAAAATACACATTTGGCAGTTCGTACGGCATTTGGCGCAGGCCCTGTCGAAGAAGAGATTGAAGATTTAGGTGATTGGCTTGCAATGTTCCACGCACAGTCTTACGTCGAACTCGATTATGGCGGACTCGCTGGCTATCTTGAAAAATCATTGACACAACTGGGAGAAGAGGGCTTAGAGGCCGATACATCAATTGAAGATGTTTTAGGTTCTATCGCTGGCTTAGCAGCAGGAGATGGAGCGATGGCAGGGCGGGGTTACGAGCGTTTAGTAACGAGATGGCGCAGGGTTGCAGCTTTCGAACAAGCAATGTAATTGCAGATCTGGATTTATTGCCCCTTGCAACTTTGACTAACGACAGGCGATACTTGCGCCCATAACGGCACGAAACGGACATATCCACATAGTCGGCAGAACCAGCAAGACATATTGGGGGAGCAATGGCACAAGGACATGAATCAGAAGTCCTGCTCACCCCCGCAGAAGTTGCAGCGCTATTTCATGTTGATCCAAAGACTGTTACACGGTGGGCCGTTGCTGGAAAGTTAACATCCATTCGCACACTCGGTGGAACTAAGCGACCAGGGCACCGAAGATATCGAGAGTCCGAAGTTCGTGAACTTTTGAAAAATAATCAAAACTTGGCCGACTAAGAAAGATTACATAGAGAAGTTATTTATGGAGTATTCAATCTTTCAATTTTTCCTACTTGGAGCTTTAACCTTTGTCGTGGTGGGAGTGCTCACTCCAGTAATGCGCAAGCTCGCAATTCGAATTGGCGCATTTGATAATCCAACACTCGAGCGCAAAAGTCAGAAAGAACCAATTCCTTATTTGGGTGGCGTTGCAATTGCTATCGGAATAGTTCTTGCCTCCTATGGTGCTTTGCTCTATTCAGATTTCACGTGGAAGTCAGTCGGACTTGCCTCATCGGTTTTATTGCCGGCAGTTGCGATTGCAGTTATGGGCTTGATTGATGACCTACGAGGGCTTCGACCTTGGCCTCGGCTTGCAATGCAGACTATTACTGCAGTTCTAGTGGCAGGTATTTTAATTTCAACGCAGACCATGGGCAACGCACTTGGTAATCGCTTTTTCGATAGCGCAATTACAATTTTTTGGATTGTTGGTGTGTGTAACTCCATTAACTTCTTCGATAATCTCGATGGTGGCGCAGCAGGTACCGTTGCAGTAATTACTTTCTTCCTCTTCTTTATTGCCTATGACCGCCAACAAATACTGGTCAGCGCCCTGGCCATCGTGACAGCAGGTGCGACAGCGGGCTTTCTTATCTGGAACCGAACCCCAGCCAAGATCTATATGGGGGATGCCGGAGCTCTATTTCTAGGCATCATTGTTTCTGTACTTACGATTCGTTTAAACCCAGGGATTACTCCAGTGAGTAAATCACTCGCTGTCCCAGCACTACTTATGGCTGTTCCTATTCTTGATACAACGATTGCTGTTTGTTCTCGCATTTACCGAGGTATTTCTCCTTTTGAGGGAGGGCGTGATCACCTTTCACATCGGCTGATTCGCAAAGGTGCATCTCGTAAACAAGCAGCTATTTTGCTCTGGTTGATGGCAGCATTTTTTGGCGCAATCGCCTTAGCTATATATGCCTGGCCAGATTCATTTGGCACGCTACTTATAAGCGCAAGTGCAGTTATCTGGCTCACTTTGCTAATTTTCTTTTTCAAAATCCCGAGTGAAGATAAGTAGTAAGATTTAGCCATGACTGAAGCAAAGAAACCGGCAGATGACGCACGTGCCAAATTTTTGGAAGCCCTAGAAAAGAAGAAGGAAAAGGGTGGTGCGGGCAATAGCGGCGGCCCTACAAGTGGATCCAAAGTAGGTGGCGGACAAGCAGCCGGTGGCGCGCCTAAAAGATTTCAACGCAAATCTGGCGGAGCGTAATTTAACTTTTCACGTACCGCTATTTTGCTTATCAATGAAAGTAATTGATTCTTAAGTAATTTCTTAGAATAAATAAAGTGGCTCGGGACAGGATCGAACTGTCGACCTCACGATTTTCAGTCGCGCGCTCGTACCAACTGAGCTACCGAGCCAATATGTAGTTGTGTACTTCATGGTAAAAAAGAAGAGAGTGTGTGGACACTCTCTTCTAGCGACCTGGACGGGACTTGAACCCGCGACCTCCGCCGTGACAGGGCGGCGCGCTAACCAACTGCGCTACCAGGCCATGAAAATATCTTTCAATATCTGTCACATAAGTGGCTCTTATGTCACCTTCAAAGCCGTACTTCTCTTGCGTGCCCCCAACGGGATTCGAACCCGTGTTACCGCCGTGAAAGGGCGATGTCCTAGGCCCCTAGACGATGGGGACGTTTGAGGCTCGCAAATCGTACCTTCATTACTGCGTGCGGCAAAACTCAATAAATTGCGAGCACTTATTACGCGCGAAAAGTCAACGAATTGAGGTTATGCCAGTGCCCATTGAATAGTGATCGAAACGCTTACATCTTGCTGACCAAGATCAATCACAGTAACACCAGCATCACTTTTAGCCATCGCCATCATTGGAGGATAGGAATTAGGTGCAGAATTTTCAACGAGGAAATTGACTCGTGAAAGTTTTACACCCATGAGTGATGCATAAGAAATAGCTTTTGCCTTTGCTCGCTTTACTGCGTCCGCTCGTGCGCTAGCACTAGCTTTACTTGGATCAACAATAAAAGGAGTAACTCCATTTATCTGTAGTGCATCCCCTCCAGCCCCAACCACGCTATCGACGATTACTCCAGCATTTTTAGCACTGCGGATTGTTACAGAAAAGCTTTGACTGCCACGGTATCCAACAAGTAAAGATCCCTTATCTTGGGTGTAGTTGTATTCAGGGTAAACAGTGACACTTCGAGTAGCGATATCTTTTGTAGAAATCTTGCTAGCTATAAGTGCGGCTCGCACTGCAGCAGATGCTACAGAAGTTGCCTTAAGTGCCTGTGCATTCGTATCCGCAACTACAGAGACAGTTGCATCTAACCTCACAGCATCAGGTGAAACCTTTACTGTTCCATCGGCAGAAATTGTTATGTACCTATCGGGTGTTGCGGCCATTGATGCCGGCGCAAGTGCCACACCCCCCACTAAAGAGAGCACAACGGTAAGGAGAGCAAACTTCTTAGCAAGGTTTCTTTTCATGCCTTAAGTATCTCGCATTGTCTGAGATTTTCGATATTTCCAACTTGGAATTCGATGAGAGCGGGCTCACCTGCGTGTGGCAGATGTGTACATATCTTCATGTGCAGTAACCATTGCGTGTGCTGAAAATTGGGAAAGAGCACGCTTGCGACCCGCATCACCCATGCTCTTTCGCAGGGCCGGGTCTGTAACTAGTGCAGCTATTGCATCAGCTAATCGCACTGGTTCGCTATCGGTGAGGAATCCAGTTTCTCCGTGCACCACAATGTCAGAAATCGAACCAACTCTTGTGGCGACGATTGGTAAACCAGCAAGTGATGCTTGAATTAAAGTCAGTGGGATTCCTTCGTTATCACTGGTCAAGATGGCCATATCACTTGATGCAAGAATCTCATCAATATCTTTTCTCCATCCCAACAGAGTGACAGGCAAATTTTCTTCTACAATTCTTTTTTGGCACATTTGGGTTAATTCGCCGTCCCCTGCAATAAGAAAATGAATATTTACTCCTCGAGCTTTTATAATGGAGGCAACATCCAATAATCGATCCGGTCTTTTAATGTGGGTCAGACGCCCCACAAAAGTGCAATACAAAGTTGAGGAGTCCAAGTCGAATTTTTTTCGCTCACTTGCAATATCGAATGTTGCGGGAAGTTGTAAGCCCGGGAATGAGACTACGAACTTTTCAGCACTTCCAATTCGAGCGCGAAGCAAGTCATCGCGAACTTGCGTTCCAACTGCAACAAGGAGATGCGTCCTCTTAGCTAAAATCCGTTCAATGATAATGACAAGATAAGTCTTTGCTTTTCCAAAATATCCGTGTAGCAAGTGACCATGAAATGTGTGAATTCTTGTTGCGCCTTTGCCAGCAATGATTGATGCCAGTCTGCCTAGGACACCAGCTTTAGCAGTGTGTGTATGAATAACATCGGGTTGTTCTTTCCGGATAAGGCGGACTAATGAAAAGAATGAGACCACATCTTGTTTAAGAGAAAGTGACCTGCCCAGTCCATCAATTCTTATCGCCTTTATATCTGTAGCAACAGTGTCCAGATAGTCAGCCTCTGTCTTATCGCAATAGCCGGTGAGAAGAAGTACCTCAAACTTTGTCGCATCTATCCCTCGCATTAATTCGGCAACAATGACAGCAGGGCCGCCCACATTCATACGGGCTATGATTTCCATAACCTTTATACGTTGTGCCATGGGAGTATCTTGTCTCAAATTATTTCGCACTGCACCGCTGACTCACTAGCCAATGCAGCGCAACTTCTCATAAACGGATCTCTTGTTGCATTTCCAACGGAGACTGTTTATGGGCTTGGCGCAGATGCAAAAAACGCCGATGCTGTTGCCCGTATTTACCAAGTAAAAGGACGCCCCGCCGACCACCCGCTCATCGTGCACATTGCTGGCATGGAAGATATGGATCAATGGGCAGAAGAGATTCCAAGCTACGCAATTGCACTTGCTCGAGATTTCTGGCCTGGACCAATGACATTAGTGCTTAACCGAAATGACAACGCAAAAGATTTCATCACGGGTGGGCAAGAAAGTGTTGGGCTCCGAGTTCCGGCACACGCAATTGCTTTAGGTTTATTAGGTGCATTTAAAAAACTAGGTGGCGCAGGAATTGCTGCACCGAGTGCAAATCGTTTTGGTCAAGTATCACCAACCACAGCAAAAGCAGTAGAAGATGAAATTCATGATTTCCTATTACCGACAGATCTCATTCTCGATGGTGGGCAAGCGCTAGTCGGCCTCGAGTCAACAATTATTGATTGCACGCAAAGCGCACCGAAGATTTTGCGTCCAGGCGCAATTACCCAGCAAATGATTGAAGAAAGTACTCAACTGAAAGTTACTACAACAACAGATGTTTCAATTCGCGTTTCTGGATCACTAGAAAATCATTACTCTCCAAAAGCTCGCGTCGTATTGGGAGCTTTGGCAGAGACAGGAGAAGGATTTATTGCTCTTGCATCTATACCAACACCCAAAGGTGCAATTCGATTAGCTTCTCCTAACAGCATTGAAGATTATGCACGTGTTCTCTATTTGGCACTTCGCGAGGCCGATGCTCAAGGTTTGAGCAAGATTGCGGTGATCGAACCCGAGGGAGATGGGCTTGCGATTGCCATTCGCGACCGATTGCTGCGCGCATCCCGCGGACGGTAGAAAGTCAACTTAACTTGGAATGCAGACATTTTGATGTACCCTGAGTTTAGATTTGCAGCCAGATGAAAGATTCCTCTGAATTTCAAGGAGCTCAATAGAACATGGGATTACTTAGAATCATGTTGGCAATCTCGGTTTTTATGGCTCATGTTCGAAATCCTAGTTGGACTCGTGGTTTCGGGGGAGAGAATGCAGTAGAAATATTCTTCATAATTTCAGGTTTCTACATTGCGCTCATCCTGGATAAATCATATTCAAAAGTGTCATTGTTCTATAAGAATCGGATTTTAAGACTTTACCCAATCTATTACATTGTTTGCATTCTAGTATTAGTTAGGTATTTTATATTTTCCAATTTTACAGAAAGCCTCTTTAACTATCCCCCTGAAGCGCTAACTATTGGAACGATCGCAAATACAACATTATTGGGTTCTGATTGGCTAATGTTTTTGCAATGGCAAGATGAAGGCCTACATTTTGGTCCATTTAGTGATTCTCAAATTCCATTGCATCAGATGCTTTTTATTCCTCAAGCCTGGTCTCTTGGGGTGGAAATAACATTCTATCTATTTGCCCCATTCTTTTGTAAATTGCGCACCAGGTTGATAGTAATAATTTTTATAATTTTGTTTGGTTTAAGAGTAATAGGCTGGACAAATGGACTGAATTTCGATCCTTGGTCATATCGATTCTTTCCATTTGAGTTACCAATGTTTATCATGGGGATTTTATTGTATAGAATTCGCAAGAGTGCAAAAATTAGGCAATTCCTAACTATAAAACAAGTTTACGTAGTACTGCTCTCTGCCTACTTTGCGTTCGGTTACATTATGTCAAAACTCACCATATTGCGATTTTGGCAATTAGTATTCCTCATCTTAGTTTCAGCAACGATTATTCTTTTTGGTTCACAGAACAAAACGGACAATGCAATAGGAGAGTACTCGTATCCATTTTACGTGTCCCACGTTCTAGTGTTTTCAAGCTATTGGACTCTGCTTTCATTGTTAGACAGCAGAAATCAATTGTTTATTTACTTTAGCAAGCAACCAATACAGATTGTACTCATGCTGGTATTCACATTACTTGTATCAAAAATGCTAATCAGGGTTGTAGCGCCGATTGAGAAGTTAAGAGATAAAAATAGGGGAATAAGCAAATCGCTAAGTTAATACATTTATCACCTGAATTCAAACGAGAATCATTTTGGCAACTTGCAAATTAAGTAATTCCTGTAGTTTTTGGCCTCGCACTTCACATTTACCCAGTTCAGATTTCCCCAAAAGTCAATCAGACTAACCTTCTTCAAAGAATTTCCAAGTCATAAGATCGAACATACCTCCAAGGTATTCCGCTTGAAGGCAACTTTTGCACTCAGTAAGACGGATGAACCTTGGATAGTTGGAACCCAAAAACGCGATATCATTTGAGCTTGCGACTTATTGTTTTTGAGTGCGCAGTGGGGCCTTTAGCTCAGTCGGTAGAGCAACGGACTTTTAATCCGTGGGTCGTCGGTTCGAGCCCGACAGGGCCCACAGGAGAGCTTGTATCTACCGCGAATAATCAAAGATTTCACTTTCAGCTTGCGATTGTTGAAGTGCAAAGTACTTGCTAATCCAATTTGTTCTATCAAAAAAGCCAATCTCTCTTCAATGAGACTATCCAACTTATGGAAGTATGAAATTGTCTTATTAGAATATGGCCATTAAACTGGTTTTCCGGAATTCTAAAACCTTATTGCTTTTCAAAAACTTTATCAATTCTAGACTATCAATTCTGGCAGCGTATGAAGTATTGCCCAAGAATTGACTTACCTCTCCAATAGACCCAAAGACAGAAGTATTGTTGAGAATATGCAAATCGCAGGTTTGATAGTTGGAGCGGACGTAAGGTAAAAGTGTCGATTCCATAAAGTTTATCGTTTTAGTAATCTCTGTATTC
The DNA here is from genome assembly GCA_945884695.1 of Streptomyces griseus. Lineage (GTDB taxonomy): Bacteria > Actinomycetota > Actinomycetes > Nanopelagicales > Nanopelagicaceae > QYPT01. The sequence goes on along the minus strand of CAMCYO010000005.1, from coordinate 54,149 downwards.
TCGCCGAATTCTCCCACAATCAATGAATATAGCTCATGTACCCAAGTTGGCCCAGTAATTACAAACTTCCCTTCAGGCGCAAGAAAATACTCCCGCATGAATTCAATAAACTCAATTGGCCGTTCGCAATAGTAAATAGCATAAGTGGAATTAATTATGTCAAATTTCTTTCTACCCAATAGCGCCCCCATTTCTTGAAAGTTATTGAAATCAGCCGCAAACTTAGTTAGTTTCTTATCATCAGGAATAGAGTTTAAGGATTCCTGACTAGCGTCAACAGCAACAACCCCACCTACGTTATTAATTTGGCTAAGGAAGAAGTTAGTTTGCAAACCCGTCCCACATCCTAAGTCGAGGATTCTTGACGACTCTAAAAAATCTGGCATTTTTGCATAAAGCCACTCGGAAAAATTGATGGATTGGCTCTTCGCATTCGCTACTAATCTTTCTGATAGCTTTCCAGAACTAGTCGTAAGGTCCACATAATCTTGGGAATTCATAAGACGCTCTTTCCGTTGCTTATATACCTAACTAACTGAAAAGCCTCTGCGTAAAAAGTGCCAGCTCCTAATCCACGAAATCCCGCATAAGCGCGAATGGCATGTGGAGATCTTGGTGCTGGATCAATCTGCAGCTCATCACCATAGATTGAAAGCATCCGAATCTTTTCCGAAACTTGATAATCCGACATAACTCTAAACAAATTTGGAGTAAAACCACCATTATGTTTTTGCTCAGTGCTCGATGGAATTTCCATATGAAGTATGCAGGCTATTTGTGGATAGGCATTTGAGCGAACCAAATTACTAATCGCCACAGAAGCCGTTGAATGATCTAAATTGTTGCAGAAAGTACTGTGTGTTATGAGGACATCAGGCATAAACAGCTCTAGCTCTTTTCGAATCTTCTGGTTAATTTCGAGAATTGAAATCTGAGACAAGGAAAAATTAGGAAAATTGATAAAAACAGGGACACCATTTTTAAGTTGATGCGCCACTTCGACTGCGGCCTTTTCTCTAAGGTCAATTGCATTGGTTTTTTCAATTAAACTTGTTTTGCTATCAAACCTAGCCGATGAGCCTTCGCAAAGAAATATTGTTTTGCAAATAAAAGCAGGATTACTTAAATATGAAAATGCGCCCAAAACTTCATCGTCTGGATGTGCTGCAACTATCAAAACTTTTGTTTTTTCCATGAATCGCCCTTTCAACTTCAAATTACTCTACTATATTCTCAGATTAATACAACGAATTCATTGGATACTTGGATTCAATAATTGCAATACTCGCACGGATAATTGCCAGTCCTAAAATTAGGACACAATTTTGGGACAGCCTTTACCTTGGAAGCAGGTCCTTTTTGCTTTTGACATCAATCTGCGATTTTGAATTTACAATCCACACTCAGAAGCGCAGGGATCTTCAACAAGGCGGCATTAGTCCATGACGTCTTTAAGTGGCTCCTAATCTATTTTTGATTTTTGGTGTGCGATAATAAATTTAGTGAGTGGCATTAGTTGATTAATACTTTTAGTAACTATTGAAATTTAGGCGAGGTGAACATGGAATCAATTTTTTATTGTGTCATTCCAGCTAGGGGTGGTTCTAAGCGTATCCCAAGGAAAAACATCCACATTTTCCATAGAAAACCAATGCTCGCTTATCCAATTGAGGCGGCAAAAAGGTCTTTCATGTTCGATTCTATTGTGGTTTCTACCGATGACTTAGAGATTGCGCAGATTGCGAAAACACTAGGAACGACAGTTCCAAGATTGCGGAATTCGGAACTCGCGACCGATACCGCCTCCACTTTAAGTGTAATTCAAGATGCGATCAGGATGTTTTCCCTTCACTTATAAACCGAAGTAAGACTTCTTTCAGGATGGCTTTGGGAATGTGTCACATATCTGTCACACCAGCACCCTGAAATTGGCATAAAATCTCTTCACTTGGCATAATTGCCAAGCTTGTTAGATTAAAGATTCAAGCGTGTTACACAGTGGGGCCTATAGCTCAGTCGGTAGAGCAACGGACTTTTAATCCGTGGGTCGTCGGTTCGAGCCCGACAGGGCCCACATTTATATTTCTTATCAACCAAGGTTTAGCTCGTATTTGAAATTTTAAGGATTGAGCCCATTGGAACTAGACCACTTTTGTAAAAATCTATTAGCCCACCAAGCCAGCGAGGTTTCCCCAGAACATAGTGGACCTTGGAGATAATAAGCGCGTGCACTCACATGTGAAAACGCCTACTGGAATCCAAGGTAAATTTCGCAGAACTACATTTGTGGTTGTTCTACTTTCACTTTTGACCGCTTCTTCAATTTCAGTAGCTAACGCACTTGACCCAGTATTTAGTGGCTTTCCCTCAATGACAGTTCCCATCAGTGATGGAAAAATAACTTTGGTTCCGCCAACCTCGACATCTCCTGGTTCATGGTCTTACACAACTGATGACCCAACCATTGCAACTGTTTCTGGAGGAGTCTTAACTTTGGTTGGTTTAGGAATAACTCGATTGACTGCGATTCAAGCTGCAAGTGGTGTGTATACATCGCGTGTTCGATCAGCAAGTCTGCGTGTAACTGCAGGTACACCAACTTTGAGTGGTTTTGCCGACCGCACAGTGCAAATTACAGAAAAAATCATTACGTTAACTCCGCCTATTTCAAACTCAACTGGCACTTGGCGATATGCGTCCTCTAATACAGCGATTGCAACAATTGCAGATAACAAAGTAACTTTGCTCGATGGTGGCGATGTAACAATCACGGCAACTCAAGCTGCGCTACCTCTATGGACAGTTGCTTCGAAAACCATGAAACTCACTATTGTTGCAATTACTCCCGTGATTGGAACTTTTGGAAATATCACGTTAATGAAAGATAGCGTTGCCTATGTTGCAATGGTCGCGCCAACTTCTACATCCCCTGGTGCATGGACTTTTTCTTCATCTAATCCAGCTGTTGCAACTGTGAGCGGAAGCTTGCTCACTCCAGTGGGCCTTGGCACATCAGTTATTACTGCTACTCAAGCACATTCAGGAAACTTTGGATCAATAAAAACTGCAATGACTGTCACTGTTCAAGCTGCGATTCCTACCGTTGGCACTTTCCCAAGCGTGAGTGCAAACTTTTCCCCAACATCGGCTAAATCATTGACTTTAACTGCTCCTACATCGAATTCTGCTGGGTCGTGGAGTTATGCATCATCGGATACAACTGTTGCCACAGTTCAAGGCGCAGTCGTTACCTTATTAAAACCTGGGACTTCAACAATTACAACAACGCAATCTGCAGCAGGTACTTACGGCGCATCAACCCCTCTAACAATGGTTTTAACAGTTGTTGGTGTTCCAACGGTTGGTGCGTGGAGCAGTTTTGAAAAAGTCATTAAGGATTCAGATTTCGCACTTGTCCCTCCGACTTCAACATCGCCTTCAAGTTGGACTTTTACTTCGTCAGATATAAAAGTAATTGAGATTACTGGTAGCAACGCAAAAGTCGTTGGAGCAGGATCTGCAACAATTACTGCAACCCAAGTCGTAACCCCAATCTGGGCAGGGGCAACTGCGCAGATAGTAATTCGTGTTCTTGGAGATATTCCAACAGTTGGTTCACTTGCTGGTATTGAAGCAACAATGGGTGAGGCACCTATTGCCATGAAAGCGCCAACGTCCAATTCTTCTGGCTTCTGGAGTTATGCATCATCTGACAAGAGCGTTGTAACTTTTAATGGAACTTCGATGGTTATTGCCGGAGCCGGCACCGCAACAATCACTGCAACGCAATTACCGGCAGGAAACTTTTCACAATCCAACACGGTGCAAGCAAAGGTGATAATTAAACCCAATCCTGTAGTTGCGCCAACGCCAACGCCAACTCCTCAGCCATCAACGTCAGCTTCTGCAACTCCTCAACCAACACCTTCAGGATCAGCAACAGTGCAGCCAAGTTCTTCACCAACTCCAAAGCCATCCACTTCTTTAACTCTTAAACCAACTCTTAAAGTTACGGCGATCGCTCGCGTCATAACGATTGCCTCAACAAAACCAAAAACGAAGGTCACTATCGATGGCGTTAGCGCCAAAGTTGGCAGCAATGCAGTTAAGCCTGGGGCCAGAAGCGTGATTGTGAGCGTGGCCGGCAAGGTTGTCTACAGAAAGACCTTCTCTATTAAGTAGGTATCCCGGGGCGGGCGTGCTCCGCACGGAGATTGGCAGAGCCGGAGACCATAACGAGCTGATCTCTAGCCGGCCAGTCAAGGGTGAGCCTCTTCCCGATTGGCGAAATGTCCGTTTTGTCCAGTGACCGCGACAAAGTACCATCGGATTCGTAGTAGCAGGTAGAGGCGGCGACGGTCGGCTCTGCATTACAAAACCGGTTAAGAAGGATCCCCGTGTCAAGCAAGAAGTCCGCAACTTCAGCAAGTCCTATTACCTGGACCGTTGCTGAGTTTGGTGCTTTCTACACAGAGCACCGCAGCGAACTTTTAACACATGCAAATCGCGTTCTTAAAGATTCAGCCAAAGCTGAGGAAATCACTCAAGATGCTTTGATTAAATTCATGCTCGCCGCCCCTGAGCTTGAATCAACCGAACATGCACTTTCTTATCTACACCGCACAATCGAAAACCTCTGCATCGACCTCTTCCGCCTAGAAGGTCGTCGTCCAAACCTTGTTGTACTCGATGATGCAACTGCAGAGATCGAAGCAACCTGGCAAGACAGCGGAGATCACTCTGCAGCACTCAGCGCTGCAGAAGATGCAGCAATTATTCGCCAAGCACTTGCCATGTTATCTCCAGCAGAGCGCGCAGCTCTTGTTATGTGGGAGATGGAAGGTCGCTCAACGGAGGAGATCGCAGCAGAACTTGGTATTAAAGAAACTGCAGTGCGTCACACAGTTTCTCGTGCACGCGCATCATTGCGTCGCGTACTTTCCGAACTTATCGTCGACGAAGAGCGTGGGCTTACCGCCTTGGATCTTCTCTCTACTTCATATAAGAAGGCATCTGTTGTTGCAAAGAAATCTTCAACCATTGCCCTCTCACTCCTATTAGTTGTTACCGCATTCCTTGGATTTAATTCCATGACCGGCAACGAAGGTTCATTTGTTCCAAGTGCACAAGTTGAGGCAACTGCGCCAACTCTTGATGTCGCACCAGAGGCAAGCGTTGCTGATGTTTCACCTAGCGCAGTTGCTCGACCAACACCTTCATCTGTTGCATCAACTCCTGCAGGTAAAACAATTGGTTTAGTTGGTGGCTTTGCAGTAAAAGGTGCTCGCGTAACATTTGCCGGCCTAGATAAAGAAGGAATTCCAACTGGTTTCACCGTTGCTGATTCATCAAACAAGATTGGCAAGCTATTTGTTGGTAAAGACAACGCCGCAATTACCGATGCCGGAATGACGCTAACAACCAAGGCAATGACAACAGCCGATGGTCCAAACATTTTGATCAATCAAGTTATTACTGTCGATGGAACAGGTACTTCTTACTCTGCAGATGCAGCGGTTGGTATCAACGGTGGTTGGGCTTCACTTAACGTCAGCTCAACTTCAACCAATATCGAGCGTCTAGCCAATGGCAACTACCTCATGAGCGTGACAATGATCATCGACTCGGCCGAGATTTCAGCCTTGCAACTGGCCACAAACCCCAACGGGTATGATTTGTCCTCTGCACCTAAGGCAATCACGATGCGCTTGCTGCTCACCGCTGGCAAGAATCAAATCTTAGGTCAAGCTATTTCTATCTCTGACTCAGCCACCTCAAGCAAGGGAGCCACTTCATGATGGCCTCCGCAATAAACAAGGTTTCCTCTGTACTCCGGATAGTGCGGGGGGAAAGAGATGCGTTAGTACGTACAGCGCATTTCAAAGCCGCAAGCGAGAACGTCTCGTTTGCGACAATCGAAAGGAAAATAATGTCTACAAAGACAAACTTCAAGCGCGTAGCGCTTGTTGCAGTTGCATCGTTGGGCTTTGGGGTTCTTTCCTCAATCGTCTCAACTCCAGCATCTGCTGCAGCTACAACTTGGAACCTTGGCAATGCAAACCAGATGCAGTACATCAACGCAATTACACTTGCGCAGGTAACAACATCGCCTACAGTTGGATCTGCTGTAATCGTTAACTTCGGTACCAGCATTGGCGCCGGCGAATCAAACACATCGTCTGGCCAAGTAACGGCCTTGCAAACAAATGATGTGGTCAACAAATTCGTTGGCGTTCTTACTTCTGTTCCAACAAACGGTGGAGCACAAGTTATTGGCCGCCAAGTATCCGATACAGGTACTCCTGGTACTTTGAGCGGTTTCGTTGTTGAAACTGCAACTTCTGGATCAGCAAACTGGATTCAAGTTGAATCTACAACCGTCAATGCATCAGGAACCGTGGCATCTGCAAAAACTGCCAGTTCAATTCTTGGTGTTGGAAGCTTTACCTTCACACCAACTGTTGCAGGCGTTTATCAACTGACTGTTTATAACCAATCAGGTGATGGAGCTTCAACTGGTGCACAAGATGCTGGTGAAATGTCATCAGTTATTAGCATCACTGTTGCTGCCGCTGCTGGATTCAGCGCAGGCCTTTCAACATCAATCCTGAACGCTACTGACGGAACAGCAAATGCTACAGCAGATGCTGACGCCTACACTTGCGCTAAGGCAGCTGGTACTCAGTGCGGTGTTATTGCCGTAACAATTAAAACCACTTCAAATGCTGTTCTCAATGGAGGAACATTGAGTGCGAGCATTTCTGGTGCGGGCTTAATTCTTGCTGACTTGGCACAAACTGCGAACACAGGAAACTCACGTTCATCATCTGTTGTTATGACAGATACAAACGTTGCATATGTACACATTGATACAGATGGATCTTCAGGACCGGGAACCATCACAATCAGTTATACAGATGCTGCCTCTGTAACCACGGTGTTGGCGACAGAAGTAATCACCTCTGTTGGAGCTGTAACAAAAATAACTCGTGATGCAGATACCGCTAAGACATACATCGGTGTTGGCGATACAGACACAATTAGTCTACTTCCAGTAGATTCACTTGATAATGAGGCTGCAGCAATTGCTGCTCCAGTAGCTAGTAGCTCAAATACGCTAGTTGCTTCTGTAACTGTTGCTTCGAACTTGGTTATAGTTACTGGTGTAAGTTCTGGTACTGCTGTAATCACAGTATGTAATGTTGTTTGCAGTACAACTGGTGCAATTTCAGCAACATTCCCTGTTACTGTTACAAAAACAACAGCGAAGTCATTCACACTGACATTCGATAAGGCAACTTACGCCCCAGGCGAGAAGATGACTTTGACGGTAGCAGCTGTTGACTCAAATGGATCAGCTGTTGCTGACAGCGCAGTTAATACCGGAGTTACATTGGATGCACTTCGCACCCTATTTAGCTCAACCGGATTAACTGCAAATGCAGCAATCTCTGGTCTACCAGCTGCTTCTGCAACAGTTTCACTTAATGGCGGAACTAAAGCATTTACAATGTTCGCACCACTTATCTCAGGTGATGTAACTATCTCTGCAACTGAAGGAACTGGCGTTGATTCTGTAGCGCTTCTAGCTTCTTCAGCTAAGGTAATTACAGCAACAGCAACTGTTTCTGGTGGATCTGCTGATGCAGCACTTGATGCAGCGAACGAGGCAACTGACGCAGCTTATGCAGCAGCAGATGCAGCGGACAATGCAACTCAAGCAGCTGTTGATGCTGGTGCTGCTGCAGCACTTGCACAAGAGTCAGCAGATGCTGCTCTTGCTGCTGTAACTGATCTAGGTATCAAGGTAACTGGTCTGCTTGATAAGTTGAGCGCATCACTTGCTAATATCTACAAGATCATCAAAGCTATCCAAGCAAAGCAGAAGTAAGGCTAAGTCGGGGCAAGTCTCCGATGTAGTACTTAATCTCAATGCTTGACCAAGGCCCCGCTCCTGCTAATGCAGGAGCGGGGTTTTGGCTTTTCCTCCCCCTACAATAAGGTTATGCAAAATATATCAATTGAGAATTCTGTTGCTCGCCTTTTGTTATTTTCTGGTCCCTTTATAACGCTATTCATTTTAATGGAAGGAGTATCGGATCCAGTAAATATCACGAAGATGCTGGTTCTGGCTCCGTTGGCTTTTACGCTTTTAGGGTTGACCCTTTCTCAATGGAAGGTCATCCGAGCGCGAGACAATTCTTCCCTATTAATCGCTTCTACACTTTTCATGGTAGCTCTTTTCGCATCAGTAGTGTTTAGTAAGGCACCATTATCACAACTGCTCTTTGGTAACTATGGTCGAAATACAGGTCTTATCACATACTTAAGTTTTCTTTTTATCTTTGTCGCCACAGCGACTCTAAAACAACTTAAATTCTCAGGAAATTTATTAAAAGCTCTTATGATTGCTGGAGTTGTTAATGCCCTGTATGGAATACTTCAACTGACACATAATGATCCTTTACCTTGGAATAATACATACAATACAATTTTGGGGACTTTAGGAAATCCAGATTTTATTTCTGCTTTTCTTGGTATTACTGTTGTGGTTTCTATTGCCTGGCTGGTGGCAAAATCTTCCACTTGGAAGCTAAGGGCATTCTCGCTCCTATATGCAATTCTTGCCTTAATCGAAATAAAGATGAGCCATGCAATTCAAGGGTTTGCAGTTGCAGGGATTGGCATTGCTGTAGTTGGATTCTATGTTGTTAGGGCGTGGTTCAAAAACAATTTCGCAACAGTTGGATACGTGATTCTCCTGTCAATTGCTGGATTTATGTCCCTTATGGGGGCCCTGCAGAAGGGTCCACTGAGTCAGTACATTTACAAAACTTCAGTTTCTTTGCGTGGTGAGTATTGGGCGGGTGCAATCAACACCGGGAAAAGTCACCCGATCTTTGGTGTTGGCTTGGATACGTATGGAGATTGGTATCGGCGCGAACGCAGACCGAGTGCCCTTGTTTTGCCAGGACCAAATACGGTGGTTAATGCAGCACATAATGTATTTCTTGATATGTTTGCAAGCGGTGGATTGTTTCTATTCGTAACCTATTTAATACTTATTGCTTTCAGCGTTCGTGCAATTATTCGCCTAACGCTAAGGAAGCGATCTTACGATGCAACATTTGCTGCTTTGACAGCGGGCTGGATCGGATTTCAAGTTCAGTCAGCAGTAAGTATTAATCAAATTGGATTAGCGATTTGGGGCTGGCTACTCGGTGGCGCCTTGATCTCATACGAGATTTGTACCCGAGAGTCCTCGCCGGGAATAGCTGTAACGTCAAGAAAAGCAAGTAAGCGACGAATCCAAAAAGCTAATTATTCATTGCCGGCTTCAACAATCCTCATCGGTGCATTAGCAGGAATGATTGGGTTACTCTTGGTGCTTCCATCGTTCATGTCAGATAATCGTTGGTACTGGGCAGTAAGGTCTACAAAAGTGGATCTTATTCAACAGGCTGCCCTATCTCATCCAATGGATTCTTATCGTTTAGCGTATACAGCCAGCATATTAGCTAACAATAATTACGACCAACAAGCTCTAACTGTTGCAAGAGAGGCAACAAAATTTAATCCAAATGATTCAAATGCATGGACAGTAGTAACAATGGTCAAAACAGTTTCTCAAAAAGAAAAAGCTAACGCAATCAAACATATGAAACAACTTGATCCGTTGAATACAACTTTGAATGAACTTAAATAGGGCCAAAACAAGGTGCGAATTTCAGTTATCGGGCAAGGCTATGTCGGGCTAACTATTGCTATCTCGGCAGCAAAGTCGGGTCATGAAGTAACTGGGTTTGATAACAACGCTGTCCTAGCAACCTGCCTCAATAGTGGAGATTCTCATATAGAAGGCGTGGCATCTATTGATTTACAGGGTGCAATAAAGGCGGGCAAATACCGGGCTACTGCCAACGCATCAGATATTGCAGGATCAGAGATTGTGATTATTGCTGTACCGACTCCACTGGACGCACACCGTGCACCAGATACCGCTTTTCTTGAATCTGCATGTAAATCAATTGCCGCTCACTTAGATGCACCTGCACTGATCATCAATGAATCAACATCTTTTCCGGGCACAGTGCGCGATTTGATTGCACCGATGATTGAGAAGAACGCAGCTAAGAAATTGGATCACTTGTACGCAGTATCACCAGAACGTGTGGATCCAGGTAATGAAAAATGGGGACAGAAAAATACTCCAAGGTTGTATGCAGGTTTAACGCCAGAGGCGTCAGAAAAGACTCGCGCTTTCTATTCAAGTTTTTGTGACAACTTGGTAGAAGTTTCATCGCCTGAAGTTGCCGAAGCTGCCAAGTTATTTGAAAACACATTTAGGCAAGTCAACATCGCTCTTGTTAATGAATTTGCACAAATAGCTGATGCGATAGGTATTTCAGTTCACGAAACCTTGGACGCTGCAAATACCAAACCTTATGGGTTTATGCGATTCAACCCAAGTGCTGGGGTTGGTGGACATTGCATCCCTATCGACCCAACGTATTTGGCGGAAGTGTCAGAGCGCTTAGGAGTGCCTGCAACATTTATTAAGCGCGCTAACGAAGTGAACTTAGCAATGCCTCATTACATTGTTGAAAGAGTGGCGCGCGACAATGGGGCAAGCCTTAAAGGTAAAAGCGTCTTAGTTGTTGGTGTTGCGTATAAGCCAAATGTTGCTGATACAAGAGAGACTCCTGCAGAAATTGTTATCGAAGCACTTAAAGTACAAGGCGCCCTTGTGCGTTGGCATGATCCAGTTGTTAAGGCTTGGAAAGATGAGAGTTCGCAGCCGCTAGCTGCAAAAGGGGCAGATATAACGGTTGTTGTGACAATGCATGATGCAGTAAATGTGTCTGATGTTTTGGCCTCTGCGCCTTACGTATTTGATGCAACTGGCAAAGTCCCGGGAGCCCACGGACTCTAAAGCCATTAAATATAGGGCTTATTAATGCTGGTGGTAGTTAGGTAACTAGTGATCTAGGGTGAGAGTAAAGCGGTTAGGGCTACTTGCTTTTAAAGTAGTCAGCAACGCTATCGATAATGCCATCTAGTGAATAGGCAGGTGACCACGTGATTGCGTTTCTGATTTTTGTTGTATCTGGCACACGCCTTTGCATATCTTCATACCCTGCTGGGTAGGCGCTTTCGTACGGTGTGTAGGTAATTTTAGATTTCGAATTCGTGCGAGCAATCACGCGCTCGGCAAGTTCTTTGATACTGACTTCGCCAACTCCGCCAATGTTGTAAACCTCACCGATAGTTTTATTATCAGGAATCAGCGCCAAGATAGCGTTGATGGCGTCGGCTACATGACAGAAAACTCGAGATTGTGTGCCATCACCAAAAATTTCAATGGGCTTTCCTTCAAGCGCCGCGGAAACAAAACGTGGGACAACCATTCCGTAGCGACCAGTTTGGCGTGGGCCAACAGTATTAAATAAACGAATGGTGGTGACAGGTAATTTCTCTTCAAGAAAGAGCGCGTGAGCGAGCGCTTCTTCTAACGCTTTGGCATCTGAGTATGTCCAGCGCAACTTTTGAGGAGTACCGATGATGCGATCATCTGTTTCGCTTAGTGGTTGTTTAGGATTCTTGCCGTAAATCTCTGATGTACTTGCAATCACGATGCGCTTGTTAAATTTTGCAGCTGCCATCAAGACAACTTCGCTACCTGTGAAATTTGTTGAGATAGATTCAATCGGTGATTCTAAAATTGTTGATACGCCAAGTGCTGCGGCCATGTGCAGAACAACATCGGCGCCGGCAACAGCTTTCTCAATCACTGCCACATCGCGAATATCGCCAATGATGGTTTCGATCTTTGCCCCAAGATGGGCAATGTTGGTGCGCGAACCCGTACTGAGGTTGTCCAAGATGATCACGCTGTCTCCGCGAGCCACCAGGGCGTCGCAAAGGTGCGAGCCGATAAATCCGGCGCCACCGGTGATGAATACGCGCATATGCAAACCTTATTAGGTCATGAGTCCATAACTGTGCGCCTGACCCCAGGTAATGCTCACTTAACACTCAAGTAAGTAGGGTCTTCTACTCGCATGTCACAAACCACCCGACAGACCCGTACCGCTGGCGTTGACTGGGCTGCGCTGATTACCGGCCTAGGTCTTGGGCTCACGATTGCGTTGCAACTGACCACAATGACTAAATCCGATATCGGTTCTTTCTATTCAACAATTAATTCACTCTCGCGATTATGCGCACTTGTCGGAACATATTTTGCACTCCTTGGAATTTTATTAGTGGCTTGGATTCCATGGGTCGAGCGAGGTGTTGGACAGGATTGCTTGGTGACATGGAGAGATTGCTTGGAGCGTTAATCCTCATAAGGGCAAAGCCTAAGAGAGATTTACTTGCTCAAAAGTATTGCCTAAAATGAGAATTACTTGCGCTAGGAGTCAACACGAATTGTGTGTAGATTACTTCAAGAATAACTTTTGTAATTCGCTTAGGAAGGAGGCAGCCGTGCAATTCATCGATGATGCTGAATTTCAAATTGCTATCGATTTAGATCAAGGCGCACGTATTGCATCACTCAAATGGCGCGATATGGAATTCTCTGTTGGATTTCGCGGAGAAGTACCAACGTGGGGTTGGTATGCGATGGCACCCTGGGCCGGGCGTATTCGCAATGGAATAGTTAAAAACCCAGCAGGTAAAGAATTTCAATTGCCAACAAATTTTGATCCACCCCATGCAATGCATGGTTTTGGTTACACATCATCGTGGCGCGAAATTGGCCCAGGACGTTCTCTACTAGAACTTCCAGAGCCATATGGTGGCGCAACTGTTGAGCAAACTATTGAAGTATTAGATGATGCCATTCGTTGGAGTTTGGAATACGAGCCCGGAAATTGCGACTTACCTGCATGGATTGGTTTTCATCCTTGGTTTCCACGCGATCTGGGCCGTGGCGATAGCGCAGAAGTTGAATTCAAAGCACATGTCATGCTTGAGCGAGCAAGTGATGGTTTACCAACAGGAAAACGTATTGAACCGTGTAAAGAACCTTGGGATGACATCTTTACTGAAGTGCGTGGCACGCCTGCAGTTGTGTGGGATGGCGCTGCTCGCATTGATATCGAATGCGATACGCCGTGGTGGGTTGTTTACACAGAAGATTCTGAAGGTGTCTGCATAGAGCCACAGACTGCGCCACCTGAGGCTGCAAATCTTGGTATTACAGGCGAGCATTACATGGAAGCCCTCTTTGTTTTTTCACAAGATACCTAAATGATCAATCGCAAACGTTTAGCTGAACTCTCCGAGCGTGAAGAGAAGCGCTTTTTGGAGTTGCATCCAAAGAGTGGCGCGCTCTTTGCCGAGGCCAAGAAAGTAATGCCAGGTGGTGTTCCTATGTCGTGGATGGCCAAGTGGCCAGGGGCATATCCAGTCTTTGTTGCAACATCAAAGGGTGCCAAATTTACCGACGTTGATGGCCATACTTATGTTGATTTTTGTTTAGGCGATACAGGTTCTATGACCGGGCATTCTCCTGCGCCAACTGTTGCAGCAATTACTGAGCAAATGAAGCACGGCTTTACGTCGATGCTTCCAACCCAGGATGCGGTCATTGTTTCGAAAGAACTGGCTCAACGCTTTGGACTTCCACTCTGGCAATTTACTGTCACAGCAACTGATGCCAATCGGCACTCTATTCGTTACTGCCGTTTGATTACAGGCAAATCCAAAATAATTGTTATTGATAAGTGTTATCACGGAAGCGTTGATGAAACTTTTGCCACTCTAGATAGCGCAGGAAATACAGTTAAGCGCGAAGGAAATTTAGGTGCACCCGTTGATTTAGATCAGACCACCCGAGTCGTTGAGTTCAATAATTTGGTTGCAATGGAGGATGCCCTAAAAAAAGGAGATGTTGCGGCAATTTTAATGGAACCTGCAATGACCAACATTGGCATTGTTTTACCTGATCAAGGCTACTTAGAAGCTGTTGGCGTCCTTGCAAAGAAATATGGCGCTATTTGGATCATTGATGAAACGCACACAATCTCTGTCGGCCCTGGCGGTATGACTGCACTTTATGGATTGAAGCCAGACATACTCACTATTGGCAAAGCGATAGCAGGTGGAATTCCAACTGGCACATTTGGCATGACAGAAGATGTTGCCAAGCGAATTAAAGAAAGAACGTCCCGGGAAATCATTGATACGGGTGGAATTGGTTCTACATTGGCTGGAAATTCGATGAGCCTTGCTGCAATGCGAGCAACGCTCACTCACGTGCTTACCGCCTCCGGATTTGAAAAGATGGTCAAACTCGGAAACGCTTGGTGCGACGGAGTGGATTCGGCAATTAAAGAATTCAATTTGCCCTGGTATTGCTCGCGGCTTGGCGCGCGCGGTGAATATTTGTTTCAAGCAACAGCCCCAAGAACAGGTAAAGAGGCTTCAGATGCGGGTGATTTTGAACTGGAGCAATACATTCACCTACGCATGCTCAATGATGGTTTCTTGATTACACCATTTCATAACATGGCGTTGATGTCACCAGAGACAACCATGGCTGATGTTGATGCTCACACAAGCGCTTTTAGAAAGATGTGTGCTGAGTTAGTTGAAGCCTAAGTGCGAGTAGAGGGCTAAGCCTTTTTCGTTATCGGCATCTACATACAACATCGCATTCTTTATTCCCTTGCTCAGTAAATAGTTCATTGCAGCAATAGAAACTGCCTTTCCAACGCCTTTGCCCGTAAATTGTGGGTCAACACCCACTACATAGAGTTCGCCTGTTGGTTCTTGGTTTACAAATTCATGGTGAATCTTGGTCCAACAAAAGCCTATAATTTTTGAATTTTCAATGGCTAGAAAAAAACCTTTTGCATCAAACCAAGGTTCTGCGATTCGGTTTTCTAAGTCCGCCATCGCCCAATTACCTTGATCGGGATGTCCAATAAAGATTAAATTGTTTAAATCTAACCAAATCTGTTTGTGCAATGTGGGATTGAAAGCTTCAATCGTGAAACTATGGCTGCTTTCTGGAATCGGATCCTGCAAAGAGCGATGGATTTTTAATATATGGCGCATTCTTATACGCGCTCGGAGGCGTGACTTTCTTTACTCCCACTTGAAACTGTGAAGCGGTAGCCAACATTACGAACAGTGCCAATGATTGATTCGAACTCAGCGCCTAATTTCGCACGCAGGCGACGAATATGTACGTCTACCGTTCGAGTTCCACCAAAGTAGTCATAACCCCAAATCTCTTGCAAAAGTTGGGCGCGAGTAAACACACGCCCAGGATGCTGTGCTAAATATTTTAAAAGCTCAAATTCTTTGAAAGTAAGGTCCAGTGATCGACCTTTTAACTTTGCTGTGTAGGTCTTCTCATCAATGATAATATCGCCACTGCGAATTTCACCAGATGTTGGATCAGCAGCATTTCGGATTGCGTTGTACTCGCCTATTGCTAAACGAATTCGAGCTTCAACTTCAGCAGGTCCTGCTGTATCCAAAATAACATCATCAGCGCCCCAATCCTGGGTGAGCGCAGATAGGCCACCTTCTGTTGTAATGACAATGACAGGTGCACCAATGCCAGTGGTTGTCAGTAAACGCGTAAGGTTCTTAGCTGCAGGTAGTTCGCGTCGAGCATCAATCAATAAAATATCTGTCTCAGGAAAATCAACAAGAGCGCTTGCTTCTGCAGGCATAATTTTCACGTGATGTTGCAAGAGAGCAAGAGCAGGAAGTACTTCAGCGCTTGCTCCATGAGTGTTTGTTAACAACAAAACACCTGCCATGCCTGACTCCCTTCACGGTGGTTTTCAATTCCCAGAACATAGGCAAGACTACTCGCGTGAAATCAATCGTTCCAATCCTCCTCATTCTTGCCCTCGCCACTGCATACGGTATTTGGCACCGGAGGACTCGCGGGGTGGTTAAACCTCGCCAAAATAAATATGGCTCACTTAACGAAGAAGTACTGGGAGCCCCACTCGGCGCTAATGCGACGCTGGTGCAGTTTTCTACAGTGTTTTGCACGCCATGCAGAGCAACAAAGAGTTTGCTCCAAAACATTGTTGCGGATATGCCGGGTGTTGCACATATAGATATTGATGCAGAAGAGAGATTAGAGCTTGTGAGAAAGCTCGATATTCGATCTACTCCAACCACGCTATTTCTGGACTCACAAGGGCTCGAAGTAGGTCGTGCAGTAGGAGCTCCGAGTCGGGCACAGGTTCTCACAGCCCTACAAGCGCTACATTGATTTTCTAGTAAGTGCGAATCTTTCGCAATTAGGTAAATACATTTCTGTTCTTTACAATTCATTTCATGTTCCGCATTGAGCCATGGCATTTCACTAAGCGACGAGTATTGGATTTTGGTCGCTTAGCGGGCTCTCTGTGTCGAATGTGATGTAAGCGCTTTTAGCTTTCACATCCATTCAACCTAGATAAAGGAACTTTCATGACTCAAGTAACATCTCAAAAAACTGTAAAGAAAAATGTAACTATCGATGCACGCGGGCCTAGATTCTCTGCGCTACTTACTTTAATCGTCTTATCTCTTGCGATTTACACACAATCAATTTGGGTTCTAGCAATTCAAATTATCGTTTTCGCAATTGGGGCGATTAGAGGTCCGCAGTTCACACCGTACGCGTTTATTTTCAGATCACTCATCAAACCAAAACTTAAGGGTGAAGTTCCTCAAGAGGATGTTCGACCACCTCAATTCGCACAAAGCGTCGGCCTAGTTTTTGCAATCGTCGGCCTTGCGGGAATCATTGCAAATATCCCTCTCCTTTTTACGGTTTCACTTGGTTTTGCCCTTGGAGCAGCGTTTTTAAATGCGGCATTCAATTTTTGCCTTGGCTGCGAGATATATCTACTTGTGCTTCGCTTAAAGTAGACTTCTCACATGGCTGAGCCACATGAATTACGCGAAAAGGGTTTACGTCTAACTCCGCAACGAGAACTTGTTCTTTCTGCTGTTCGCGCATTAGGACATGCAACTCCTGAAGATGTTGCAGAAAGAGTTCGTCAAACTCATCCAGGCATTAATCTTTCAACCGTTTATCGCAACCTTGAAACCCTGGAAAATGTCGGACTCGTTCAGCACACTCACTTGGGCCATGGTGGTGCTACTTATCACGCGGCTGAAGAAATCACGCACCTACATCTAGTGTGCGGTGAATGTGGATCAGTTGGCGATGCGCCCATTGATGTAGCAGCAAATTTCGTGAACACCCTTGCCGATGATTATGGCTTTAAGACTGATGTAACGCACTTTGCCATCTACGGTAGATGTTCAACTTGCGCCTCAACTGACGCTTAATTAGCAACAAGAGTAGATTGCTACCATGACAGCAGTCCTTGTAGATGATGGTCCCGACAAAGGCGCAATCTGGCATTTTGGTGAACCAACCAAAGAACAGCGCGCACTTAAAAGTGGAAAAGCATGGGCAGATCTTTCTTATAAGGAAATAATCTCAGTCACCGGCATTGATCGATTAACGTGGTTACATTCACTGACAACCCAACATCTTGAGAAATTAGCACCTGCCCTTTGGCAAGAAGTATTGATTCTTGATCCGCAAGGACACATCGAACATCAATTCTTAATGGTTGATGACGGGGAAACTTCATGGCTAGTTCTAGATACTGGTCGCGCTGCGCCATTGCTCACTCACCTACAGAAAATGAAATTCAATTTACGTGTTGAGATAGAAGATGTATCAAGTGAGTTCGCGATTTTGCGTGCACCCGGGCTAAGTGATGAACTTGGTGGCCCTTATGCACTTGTTCCACGTAACGAGTTGGAGCAAATGAAAGAAACCTTTACCTCCACTGCCTTGCAAGTTGGTACGTGGGCCCTAGATGCCGAGCGAGTTGCTCATCGCAGAGCACGAATTGGTTTTGAGACAGATAATAAATCAATACCAAATGAACTTGAGATGTTGAATAAGTCTGTTCATATGGACAAGGGTTGCTACCGGGGCCAAGAAACTGTGGCAAAAGTTGCTAATTTAGGAAAGCCTCCGCGCCGCCTTGTTTTATTACACCTTGATGGAAGCGTTGTTACTGTCCCAGCTACTGGCGCAGATGTTGAAAAAGATGGCGTAAAAGTTGGTTATGTTGGAACAGTCGCCCGCCACTACGAGTTAGGAACAATCGCACTTGCTGTGGTTAAGCGAAACGTGCCACTTGATTCGCAATTAACCGTTGGTGGAGTCCCTGCAATCCAAGAGTAAATTGAAAATAAGTGCTTACAAGGCTTAATGATAAATCACAGGTAGGCTTACAACATGGAGAAGCGATGGAATTAATTACCTCTATTCTTCTAGCGTTGGCTGCAGTTGTTATTGGTATTGGACTTATCGTGTGGGGCGTAAGCGGACTTCGTCGAAGGGGTAGTAGGTAATGGTTTTTCAAATTCCAGATGGGCTACATCCAGATCTCAATCCGCTTGCATGGTTGGTTGGAACATGGATCGGTAAAGGTCGCGGTGAATACGAAACCATTCCACCTTTTGAGTTTGCGCATGAAGTTGTTTTCGCACATGACGGCCGCCCATTTCTTACCTATTACTCTCGCTCATGGATTTTGGATGCCGATGGAGAAGTAGTTCGTCCAGGTGGATCAGAAACTGGTTTCTGGAGAGTAAAACCTGACAATGTTTTGGAAGTTGTTATCTCACATAACACCGGAATTAGCGAAGGATGGGTTGGACGTTTTGATGGCCCAAAAATTCAATTAGAGATGGATCAAGGATATTCAGCACCAACTGCCAAGATTGTTACTGCTGGCTCTCGCCTCTACGGCCTAGTTGAAGGCGAACTATTCTTCGCATACGACATGGCAGCCGAAGGCCGCATCATGCAACCACACCTTTGGTCAACACTTCCGCGCGTTAGTTAAATATTCTCCGGTTCGCACAATCATTTATCAACGGTAGAATGCGCTTATGAAAGGCCATATCGCCACCTTGATGGTGCACACCTCACCGCTGGATCAACCAGGTGCAGGCGATGCCGGTGGCATGAATATCTATGTTGCCGAGAGTGCAAAACGCATGGCGGCCATGGGAGTTAGCATTGATATCTTTACTCGCAGAGCTCATGCCGATTTGCCAGACACAGTGGAGCTGGCACCTGGCGTTACTGTCAGACATTTGGATGCCGGGCCCGTTGAAGGAGTAACTAAAGAAGAGTTGCCGCAATATATTCCAGGACTTGCTCGTCAATTTACGAGCGCACTGGAGGGAACAACTACCTATGACGTTATTCATTCTCACTATTGGATTTCTGGCGAAGTTGGCATGCCCGCTAGCAAAAAATTAGGGATTCCACTTGTTCATACCATGCACACAATGGCTAAAGTAAAGAATTTAAACTTAGCCCAAGGCGAATCACCTGAGCCAGGTTCTCGTGTTCGAGGTGAAATGGAAGTTGTTGAATCTGCCCAAGGACTCATTGCCAACACAGATTCAGAAGCTGCAAGTTTGGTTTCTCTATATTCAGCGTGCCCAGATTTAGTTCACGTCGTAACACCGGGTGTTGATCTCTATACCTTTACCCCTGGGCAAGGAAGAGCGCATGCACGCGGACTTTTACAAATTCCAACCGATGCTCATGTCATCACTTTTGTTGGTCGTATACAGCCACATAAAGGTCCCGATCTATTAATTCGCGCAACGGCAGAGATGCTCGCTCACTCACCCCACTTGCGTAGCAAACTTATAGTTTTCGTCATCGGGGGAGTCTCTGGTGCTGGCACGGCAGAAGTTGAGAAATTAAAAGAGATGGTGAAGTGGCTAGGCATAAGCGATGTTGTTCGTTTCTTGCCACCAATTTCTCGCAAAGATTTACCAGATTGGTATCGAGCAGCAGATTTAGTATGCGTTCCAAGTTACAGCGAATCATTTGGATTAGTTGCACTTGAATCACAAGCCTGTGGAACACCCGTAGTTGCAACAGCAGTGGGTGGCCTTCGGACAGCTGTTGCTGATGGAATTTCTGGCGTATTAGTTGATGGACACGATCCACGCGCTTGGTCTTCAGTATTAGCCCGTTTATTGGCTGAACCTCAGCGCCGAGTCTTACTTTCCATGGGCGCGTTAGAGCATGCAACTCACTTTGGATGGGATTCAACGGCGCGAGGAACTATAGATATTTATGATCGCGTGCTTTCAGAGAGTACAAAAATTCGGGCAACCTATGGGCGGTAAGTAAATGACTTCAATTGACCCAAAAGTCACTATTGAAGAGTTTCTAGATTCGCATGCGCTAGATTTTGAACGAAGAAATGAAAATACCTTCTTGGTGACATTGCCGGGTGATAAAAAATTAGAAACACACTGTGCACTCTTAGTTGGAGATCACTCCCTGAGCATCAATGCATTTGTTATTCGAAAGCCTGATGAAAACGCAGGCGCAGTTCACGAATGGTGCATGCGAAAAAATGCCGGAATGTATGGAGTTGCCTTCGCGATTAATGATTTGGGTGATGTCTTTCTCGTCGGGCGTTTGCCCCTAAACGCTGTAACGGATCGAGAAATCGACCGGCTATTAGGCGCGGTTTTACAGTATTCAGATTCGGCATTTAATCCACTATTAGAATTGGGCTTCACCTCGGCAATTAGACGCGAATGGGCTTGGCGAGTATCTCGCGGAGAATCCTTAGCTAACCTAAAAGCATTTGAACATTTGGTTTAATCCCAAAGAATCGGAGAGAATAGTTCCATGGAGTACACGCTAATTCTCTTGCGTCATGGCGAGAGTGAGTGGAACGCTAAAAATCTATTCACTGGTTGGGTCGATGTTGCGCTTTCGCAAAAAGGTGTAGAAGAAGCCAAGCGTGGCGGGCATTTACTAGAAGATAAAAAACTTCTACCTGATATTTTACATACCTCACTATTGCGTCGTGCGATTCATACTTCTCAACTTGCCCTCGATGCATGCGACCGTATGTGGATTCCGGTGCGCAGATCTTGGCGACTCAATGAACGCCACTACGGAGCGCTGCAAGGCAAAGATAAGAAAGAAACCCTCGCGCAATTCGGAGAAGAGCAATTCAAATTATGGCGTCGTTCATACGATGTCCCGCCCCCACCGATTGAGGATGGCGATTCGTACAGCCAGGCAAAAGATGCACGCTATGCAGAAATTGGGTCAGCAGTTCCCAAGACCGAATGCCTAAAAGATGTAGTTGCTCGAATGCTTCCTTATTGGAATGAATCGATTATTCCTGATTTAAAAACGGGGAAGAGAATCCTTGTAACGGCTCACGGAAATTCCTTGCGCGCACTTGTAAAACATTTAGATGGAATTTCTGATGGAGATATTGCTGAACTCAATATTCCTACTGGCATTCCTTTGCTATACAAATTGGATGCACAATTGCGTCCGATTATTAAAGGCGGCGAGTATTTAGATTCAGATTCAGCTAAGGCTGCGATTAGCGCCGTTGCAAATCAAGGAAAAGGTTAAGCCTGCTCGGACGCGTACTCGCCTGTAACAAGGAAATAAACTCGACGGCAAACTGAAACAGCATGGTCAGCGCAACGCTCGTAGTAACGACCAAGCAAAGTCATATCAATTGCTGTTTCAATCCCATGTGGCCAAGCATCATCCAAAAGAATTAAGAATAATTTGCGATGTAACTTATCCATCTCGTCATCATCTTTTTCAAGCTGGATTGCAGATTCAAGGTCGTGAGTTCTAAGTACACCTGTAGTTTTTGTGATGATTCTGCTAAGAACATCACCCATCTCTTGAATAGTAAGCACCAACTCAGGCGGTACGGCTGTTGATGGGAAACGCATTCTGGCCACTTTAGCGATGTGATGTGCTAGATCTCCCATGCGCTCTAGATCAGCGCTCATGCGGAGGGAAGAGATGAGTGTTCTTAAATCTCCAGCAACCGGTTGTTCTCTGACTAGAATATTTAAAGTCTTGGCATCGAGTTCGTGTTGCATATTGTCAATTTTAATATCTTCTGAAATAACTTGCTCGGCAATTTTCAAATCAGCGGTGAGTAGTGCAGTAGTGGCTAATTGCACTGCAGTGCCGACCAGATGTCCCATATCTATAAGGGTCTGGCCAATGGAATCCAACTCATCATGAAAGGCATCGCGCATGAGAGGAACAATATCTTGTCAACCCATCCGGCAAGGGCTTATAAGTGAACAGAAATTGAATGTGGCGTAAAGACTGGGCGCTGATTACTCAATAATGGCAATCGGATAAGGCTTATTGGAGCTGGATTCTCTACGATGGGGGGGTGATTAAACGCCGTTGGGCAAAATCTAATCTGGTTTCTAATTCTGTCGATAATAATGAATGGGCTATACCTATAGGTATTTCTCAAGTCTTATCCGTTATT
Source organism: Streptomyces griseus (assembly GCA_945884695.1). Lineage (GTDB taxonomy): Bacteria > Actinomycetota > Actinomycetes > Nanopelagicales > Nanopelagicaceae > QYPT01. The sequence goes on along the minus strand of CAMCYO010000005.1, from coordinate 31,779 downwards.
GATGCCGAGTATTTAATATTTGCTCCAGGTGAAAAGGTAGTTGAAATCTCAAGTGGTATTGGCGCGTTGGGCTTAGTAAGAGATGGTCGGGTTAGTTCTGAGCGTCTGAGTACTCTCGTTAGAGCAGTCCGCAGATCTGGCGTTTATCAGGAGGAGACAATTGAATTACCTCGAGGCCCAGTTGGCGCAGGTACTCATGATTTGTTAGTCCGCGTGACACCAATTGGTAACCAAGGGTTAATTATTGCCCTTATCTTTGACGATAGCGAGCTACGTCGACTTGACTCAGTTCGTCGTGATTTTGTCGCCAACATTTCACATGAACTTAAGACACCGATCGGAGCACTTTCCATTCTAAGTGAAGCAGTACTGGGTGCTAGTGATGATCCTGAAGCGATCGTCAAGTTTGCATCTCGCATGCAATTGGAAGCAAAAAGGTTGACTGATTTAGTTCAAGAAATTATTAATCTCTCGAGGTTACAAGATGATGACCCGCTTAAAAATGCGCAAGTTCTAGATCTACAAACGGTGGTGAATGAATCAATTGATGGCTCGCGGCTCGCCGCAGAGGCTCGAAATATTTCATTAGTTTTTGGTGATTGCCCAAAAGTGAAAATATTGGGAGACCATGACCAAATAAGAATGACTATAAGCAATCTTGTCGAAAATGCCATTAATTACAGCCCAGATAGCACCCGGGTGGCGATTGCTTTGCTCTCTCACGATGGCCTTGCAGAAATTTCTATTAGCGACCAAGGGTTAGGGATTCCGGAAAAAGATTTAGAAAGAGTATTCGAACGTTTTTATAGAGTAGACCCAGCTCGATCAAGAGCAACCGGTGGCACCGGGTTAGGTCTATCAATAGTAAAACATATTGTTACAAATCATGGTGGCGATATTTCATTGTGGAGTGTTGAAGGAGCTGGAAGTACCTTCACGGTTCGTTTACCGGAATATATTGAAACCAATCACACCAATTCAGTCGATCAACTAGCAGCAATGGAGACAATTAAGTGACAAGAATTCTTGTAGTTGAAGACGAAGAGTCTTTTTCCGAGGCGCTGGCCTATCTTCTTGGTCGCGAAGGTTTTGACGTCGGAGTAGCAGATACGGGGCCAAAGGCGATTGAAGAATTTGATCGCAACGGCGCAGATTTAGTTTTACTGGATCTCATGTTGCCAGGGCTGTCCGGAACTGAAGTGTGTCGGCAATTACGCACTCGCTCGAATGTGCCAATCGTTATGTTGACTGCAAAAGATGCTGAAGTAGACAAAGTCGTGGGTCTCGAGTTAGGTGCTGATGACTATGTAACAAAGCCTTATTCATCACGCGAACTTGTCGCCCGAATTCGAGCAATTCTTCGTAGAAATGGAAATGAATCGTTCTCAGACAACGACGGTCACGTTCTTACTGCTGGTCCAGTTCGTATGGATACAGACCGCCACTTAGTTTCTGTAGATAATTCGCCAACAAACTTGCCACTGAAGGAATTTGAGCTACTTGAATTTCTCATGCGAAATTCTGGACGAGTATTAACACGTCTTCAATTAATTGATCGCGTATGGGGCAGTGATTATGTTGGTGATACCAAAACTCTTGATGTGCATATTAAAAGATTGCGCGCAAAGATTGAAAAAGATCCAGCAAACCCAGTTTTTATCCAGACCGTTCGTGGTCTTGGATATAAGATGGAGTCTTAAGTAGTTACCCCTGCATAGATTCCATCTTGCTCGCGCACAAGCGCATCAAGATCTAACTCGCCAGCGTGAGAAAAGAAAAGTTTTACTTTAACCCGCTCGCCTGGTTTTGCAGTGATATTTGGAAAAATCACTTTTGCATTAGCGGAATCCCCGGCAAAGTAAAGTGGTTTGTTTTGAGCCATAGGCAGAGTTGTCGCAGAAAGTACACCGATAATTTCTCCTGCTGCCACAGCTAATAAATCCTCAGGAGTATCTGCGCCGTTAACCATGGAACCAACAAGAACTGCGCTTCCATCAGGTTGTGCCACAAGAAGTAACCCACTTACGCGAACATCATTTCCACCAGTCAATATCGAACCCTCAACTCCATCAGTTACTTCTTTAACCGTTGAAGTCGGCGCAGTTTTTCCTGCAGCGCACGCAGTTAATGAAAAAGTAAGTGATAGGGCTATTGATATTGCAGTGATTTTTCGCATTACCTGCTCCTTGAAATTTCAAGGTTGCAACTATCGTTGCAACACAATTATTCTCTCACGCAACTGCATACAATTTGTAAACATCTTAAACGGGGCTAAAAAAGCTGGTTTTATGCGTAAAACCCCGAGGTGACTGTAGTCACTAATGGCTGGTATTATTAGCCCCTAACGAAGGGCATTACATGTCATTTAAGGTCGGCGAAACTGTTGTTTATCCTCATCACGGAGCGGCTCTCATCGAAGCAATCGAGACCCGAGTAATAAAAGGTGAAGAGAAGACCTACCTAGTATTGAAAGTAGCCCAAGGCGATCTCACAGTTCGAGTTCCAGCAGAGAATGTGGACCTTGTTGGAGTGCGCGATGTTGTAGATAGCGCCGGCTTAGACCGAGTATTTAGCGTTTTGCGTCAGCCATATACCGAAGAGCCTACAAACTGGTCCCGTCGCTATAAGGCCAATCTTGAAAAACTTGCCTCAGGTGATGTCATTAAGGTTGCCGAAGTCGTGCGCGACTTGTATCGCCGTGATTTAGACCGTGGTCTTTCAGCCGGCGAAAAGCGCATGCTCGCTAAAGCTAAGCAGATTCTGATTTCAGAATTGGCACTTGCCGAGCGTACCGATGAAGTAAAAGCCGGCGTCATCCTTGATGAGGTTTTAGCTTCTTAATTGTTTTCACCGAAAGGTAATCAATGACTTCACCTGACGGCGTATTTGCCTCTCACATGCGAATCGGTGTTGGTATTGATGCGCATGCTTTTTCCCAAGATCTTGCAAGGCCCATGTGGCTTGCCGGTTTGCAATGGCCAGGAGAAATTGGCGTTGAAGCACACTCTGATGGAGATGTAGTGGCCCATGCAATCTGCGATGCGTTATTGAGTGCTTCAAGCCTTGGAGATCTTGGTTCAAAATTTGGAGTTGATCGCCCTGAATATGCCAATAGCTCGGGCGCAAGCCTTCTACAAGAGGTGTTGAAATTGATTACAAACACTGGTTATGTCATTTCAAATGTCAGCGTGGAAATTATTGGCAACAGACCAAAACTTGGCGCTCGTAGAGAAGAAGCTACATCAGCACTTTCCAAAGCACTTGGTGGTGCCAGTGTTTCATTGAGCGCCACAACAACCGATGGCTTGGGCTTTACTGGCGAAGGTAAGGGAATTGCAGCAATTGCAAACGCCCTTATATATAAGCCTTCCTAAGCGCGATTACTTCCCAAGATAGACTGAGCCAATGAGTTCGCTTTCGTTATATGACACGTTGTCGCGAGCGGTCCATCCCTTTGTCCCCCTAAAAAAAGGTGAAGCATCCATATATTTATGCGGTGCAACTGTGCAAGCACCACCGCATATCGGCCATATTCGAAGTGGTGTGAATTTCGATATCTTACGTCGCTGGTTAGAAAAGAGCGGGTTATCAGTAATTTTCATCCGAAACGTTACAGATATTGATGACAAGATTTTGCAGAAGGCAATCATAGAAAAATCACCATGGTGGGCAGTTGCAATGAAGTATGAACGCGCATTTTCCGATGCATATTCTGCGCTCAATGTAATGCCCCCAACCTATGAGCCTCGAGCAACGGGTCACATCACCCAAATGATTGAGTTGATGCAAAAACTTATTGACAATGGTTCGGCCTATGTTCCAGGCAATGGAGATGTTTATCTTGAAGTAAGGAAACTTTCTTCCTACCTCACGCTTTCCGGTCAAAAGATTGATGATCTGTTGCCATCGGATGATGCAACAGAAACTTTTAAGAAAGATCCAAAAGATTTTGCGCTCTGGAAAAGCGCAAAGCCAGGAGAGCCTTCGTGGCCAACGCCATGGGGAGATGGCCGACCTGGCTGGCATCTGGAATGTTCTGCAATGGCACATGCATACTTAGGTGAAAGCTTTGATATCCACGGTGGCGGACTTGATCTCATTTTCCCGCATCATGAAAATGAGATTGCTCAATCTCAATCTGCTGGGTGGGGTTTTGCCAAACGCTGGATGCATAACGCTTGGGTGACAACCTCTGGTGAAAAGATGAGTAAGTCACTTGGCAACTCATTGCAAGTAACCGAACTGTTAAAAGTAGTTCGAGGAATAGAACTCCGTTGGTATCTAGGAAGTGCGCACTATCGCTCAATGCTGGAATTCTCTCAGCCAGCCTTAGAAGAGTCAGCAACCGCATTTCGCAGAATTGAAAGTTTTCTTTATCGTGCAGAAGAAATTTTGGGACAAACACCAGACCCAACTCTTTCAAAGGATTTTATTTCTGCGATGAATGATGATTTAGCAGTACCGCAGGCCCTTGCCACGATCTCTCAATCCATGAAAACAGGAAATACAGCCATCACCGCAGGAGATAAGAAACTCATTGCCATTAGCGCAAATGAAGTAAGAGGCGCGCTAGAGGTCCTTGGTTGCGACCCATTTGACCCAGTTTTTGAGCTCTCTAGCGATGGAAAATCCAGAAATGGTGATTTAACCAACGCACTTGATGGGACAATTCATCTAGCACTTGCTCAACGTGCATCTGCCCGAGATCGAAAAGATTTTGCGGCATCTGATGCAATTCGTGATGGCTTATTAGCACTTGGAATTGCTATTGAAGATACTCCGCAAGGACCACGTTGGTCGATAACATCGAAAGAAGAGCGGTAGTTCAATGGCTGGAAATTCATCACGTAAAGGTGCAGTGCGCACCTCGAAAAAAGGACCATCCAGCGGTAGCGGTGGCAATAATAAAAAACGCTTATCGGGAAAAGGGCCAACTCCAAAAGCGGAAGATCGTCCTTATCACGCAGCTGCTAAACGTAAGAAGGCGGCTTCAAAAGATACGCGCGAACGTGCACCACGCCAAAAGAGTGCTCGTCCCAAAGGTGGCGGAGAATTAGTAGCAGGTCGCAACGCAGTTGTTGAGGCCCTTCGTGAAGGAGTTCCAGCAATCGAACTCATTGTTGCTCGAAGTATTGACGTCGATGATCGCATTACAGAATCTTTGCAACTAGCACTGAGCGCACACCTTCCCATTCGTGAAGTACATCGTGCAGAAGTTGAAGGCCTTTCAGGCAGTAGCCAAGGAATCCTTTTGGCAATTAAACCTTATCAATATTCAAGTTTTGAAGAAATTATGCAAAGAGCTCCAAAACCAAATTTAATTGTTGCACTCGATGGAGTAACGGATCCACGAAATCTTGGCGCTGTGGTCAGAAGTGCTGCCGCATTTGGCGCGCATGGCGTTGTTATGACAGAGCGCCGTGCTGCTGCGATGACAGCGTCGGCCTGGAAAAGCTCTGCTGGTGCTGCTGCACGTCTACCAATAGCGCAAGTAACTAATTTGGCTCGCACAATTGAAGAAGCCAAAGAGCTTGGTTGCTTTGTTATTGGCCTTGATGGTGAAGCCGATAAGAATCTCAATGAAATGAAAGTTGCAAAAGAATCAATCATGATTGTTGTAGGAAGTGAAGGGAAAGGTCTTTCAAGACTTGTTCGAGAAAAGTGCGATCTTGTTGTTTCAATCCCTATGCGCGCAACTACTGAATCACTTAACGCCAGTGTTGCTACATCTATTGCGCTCTACTGGGTGGACGAGCAACGTAGGTCATAATGCGTTTTAAAAGGCTTGTAACGTGCGGAGATTCCTTTACTGAAGGAATGAGTGATGACATTATCAACGGTCAATATCGTGGGTGGGCAGATCGAATTGCTGATGTTATGGCAAGAGAAGTCTCTGGATTCACGTATGCAAATCTTGCAGTAAGAGGGAAATTGGTACACCAAGTTGTTGTAGATCAAATTCCCGTTGCCCTCAGTTTCATAACCGGCAAAGAAACACTGGTCACATTTCATGCTGGAGCAAATGATGTACTTCGTCCGAATTACAAAAGCGAAATTATTTTACCGCTATATGCAAAAGCAGTTCGCGAAATTGCATCCACGGGTGCAACAGTTCTACTTTTTACAGTATTAGAGAGGACTGGCGCTAAGGGGAAAACTGCCGAATTATGGGCAAGTAGGTTTGGAAAATTTAATGAAAATATTCGAGCTGTTGGGGCCGAAGTTGGAGCGATTATTGCTGATGCCAATGAATCAGGGCTTTTAAGCGATCGCCAATTCCTTGCAAAAGATCGCTTACATTTAAATGCCCTTGGACATGAAAGAGTTGCCCAAGGATTGTTAGAAAAACTAGGTTTGCCATTTGATACGAATTGGAGAAATTCACTTCTTCCATCACCCACAGTGCATTGGTCTAAGAAAGCACTTGATAACGTTGCGTGGTTTGTAAGCTTCTTGATTCCTTGGATGTGGAGACGTTTGCGAGGCAAGTCATCTGGTGATGGGCGAGTTCCTAAGCATTCAGCACCTGTATGTTGGGCTAATAATTAGGCAATAAATTGCAGTCAGGAACAGGTTAGCCCTACAGTTGTCTCTTCTTAACCCTGCATTCACCTTCATTGGAGAGTCTTTATCCATGGTTCATAGTGAGCATCTCACCGATCGAGAGTTAAGTTGGCTCGCCTTCGATCAACGTGTACTTGAATTGGCTGAAGATGAATCAATTCCTTTACTTGAAAGAGTTAGATTTTTAGCCATATTTTCATCCAATCTTGACGAGTTTTTTATGGTGCGCGTTGCGACTCTAATGAGCAAAATTGAAAGCGGTGTTGAATCCCATAATTCTGCAGGATTTACACCGACACATTTATTGGAAAAGGTTTCTGCCCAAACTCGAATCTTAATAGATCGCCAATCCAAGTGTTTCGAAAATTCTATTTTGCCAGCGCTTAAAGCAGAAGGTATTTCATTAGTTGAGTGGGCTGAACTCAGTGAAGTAGAGAAGGCATATACAACTGAGCTTTTTAACACTCGAATTTTTCCTGTCTTAACGCCTTTGGCAGTCGATCCCTCCCATCCTTTCCCCTATATATCCGGACTTTCACTAAACCTTGCAGTAATTGTTAAGAATAGAAAAACAGATGAGGAATTCTTTGCCCGCGTGAAGGTGCCCCCAGTTTTATCGCGCTTCTTGCCAACGTCAGAAAGTGAAACCAAAAGATTTATCCCCCTTGAAAGTTTGATTGTTGCCCACCTGGATGATTTATTTCCTGGTATGGCTATTGAAGATCATTACACCTTTCGTATATCTCGAAATCAGGATATGGAGCTGGACGAAGAAGAGAGTGAAGATCTTCTCTCTTCTTTAGAGCAAGAATTGTTGCGCCGTAGATTTGGACCTCCAGTTCGTCTGGAAATCGAAGAGGGTATTAAACCCGAGTTATTGAGTAGGTTAGCTTCTGAACTTGGTATTGATGAATCTGGAATTATTACAACATCAAAACCAATAGACCTGACCGGACTTAACAGAATTGCAGATCTAGATTTACCGGCTTTGAAATTTCCTCTACATAGATCCAAGACCGCACTCGAACTTCGAGGCGTAGATCCGGAAAGTCCAGACTCGTTCTTTTCCGCTATCGCACAAGGAGAGATTCTCCTGCATCACCCTTATGACTCGTTTTCAAGCTCAGTAGTTCAGTTCCTCGCCAACGCCGCTGAAGATCCAAAAGTTTTAGCGATTAAGCAAACGCTTTATCGCACTTCTGGCGATTCCCCGATCGTAGATGCGCTGATAGAGGCGGCTGAAGCAGGTAAACAAGTTCTTGCTGTGATTGAAATCAGAGCGCGTTTTGACGAACAGGCAAATGTTCGTTGGGCCAGAAAACTTGAAGCGGCCGGAGCGCATGTGGTCTATGGATTAATGGGATTTAAAACTCATGCGAAATTATCTCTTGTTGTACGAGAAGAGGCGCATGGTTTGCGAAGTTATTGCCATGTTGGAACTGGAAATTACAATCCAAAAACTGCCAGATTTTACGAAGATTTAGGTCTACTCAGCGCAGACCCTGTATTAGCAGATGATCTAACCAAACTTTTTAATCAGTTGTCTGGGTTTGCTCCTCAATCAGAATATTCCAGATTGCTTGTTGCTCCTCGCACATTACGTCGTGGACTTTTAAAGAAAATTGAAAATGAAATTCAAAATCATAAAGCGGGTTTGCCATCAGGAATCCAGTTTAAACTCAACTCACTTTTAGATGAAGACTTTATTGAAGCACTGTACAAAGCATCACAACATGGTGTGCAGGTAGATTTAATCGTGCGTGGCATCTGCGCGCTTAGGCCAGGAATCAAGGATTTGTCAGAAAACATTCGGGTCCGCTCAGTCCTTGGGCGATTCCTCGAGCATGCACGTATTTTTCATTTCAAAAACGCAGGCGCAAGGGAATATTGGATCGGTAGCGCTGACCTGATGCATCGAAATCTTGATCGAAGAGTGGAAAGTTTAGTAAGAATCGATAAGGATTCTCATAAAGCTCAACTCCAACAAATTATTGATTTATCTCTGTCGGATGAGGTTGCAAGTTGGCATTTGGATAAGGCTATTTGGAATCGAGTTGATTTATCTCAAGAAAAGAAGAAACTTAAAGATCTTCAATCTGTAACTCTTGATAATTACGCAAAAGAGATGTGACTAAATGGAAACAGGCTCACAACTTATTCAGGCGGCTGGAGCGGTTCTTTGGCGTTGGGACAAGAAAAAAGAAATCGAAATTGCGCTCATTCATCGCCCCCGTTATGACGACTGGTCGTTGCCTAAAGGTAAGTTAGAAAAAGGTGAGTCGCATATTGCGTGTGCATTTAGAGAAGTACTTGAAGAGACAGGCATTACTGCGATATTTGGGCCTGAGCTTGGCCAAACTTTATACAAGGTAGAAGGTGCTCCAAAAGTTGCACGATATTGGTCAGCTCAAGCAACCGATACTCCCGAAGGCAAACCAGATCCAAAGGAAGTCGATCAAATAAAGTGGGCTTCACCAAAAGAAGCAAAGAAAATTTTGACTAATAAGGATGATTGCAAAATTATTGATTTCTTTCTTGAGTTTGGGCCCGATACAACACCGCTGGTCCTCTTAAGACATGCAAAAGCAGTTAAGCGAGAAGAATGGGATGGCGACGATGGTGATCGGCCACTCGATATCGTTGGTCAGCGTCAAGCAAAAAAATTTTTACCAAATTTTTTACCGTATGACCTTCAAGAGATTCATTCGTCAGATGCGATGAGATGTCTTGAAACCCTGGAGTATTTAGCCAAGGCGCTTCAAGCAAAAACTACTGTAACTCAAGATTTAAGTGAGTACGGATATTCTCGAGACAAAGAATCGCCAATTAAGTATACAAAGAAGTTACTTAAAAAAGGTGTTTCAGTTTTAGTTTGTAGCCATAACCCAATTCTCCCAAAAATGGTTAAAGAATTAATTGGGAAGAAGAATTTTAAGAATCTGGACTATGAAAAACTTAGCCCTGGCGATGCTTGGGTACTCCATCATCGAGATGGAGAAATAGTTGCAATTGACTGGGTTTTAGCGCCGGTTGCTTAACGCTCGTTCCAATCTAGCCACTTAAGAATCACGCCTTCTCGTAGCGCCCAAGGACAAATTTCCAATTCACTTATTCCTAAGATTTCCATCGATGTTTTAGCTACGACTGCGCCTGCAATAATTTGCTGGGCGCGTGTATTTGAAACACCAGGCAAATTGGCCCTTTCAGCAGATGTCATATCCATGAGGCGAGGAATAATGCCCACTAAGGCGTTCACTTCAAGATATTGAGGTTTATCTCCATACCAATGGTTACCCAGCCGTGCAAGAGTTCTGAAGGTCTTGCTCGTTGCAACGAAATGATTTGCATCGTGGACTAATAACGTTTTTGGAATTTTTGAAGTCAGAACTTCTTTTACGTGAGTTTCAAGAATATTGAGATTTTTTGGAGTGATTGAATTTTGAGATAGAAAATCTCGAGTCAATCTTGCGGCACCAAGGGGTAGAGAGAGCGCAGAATCTGGACTTTCATCTATACCTGTTGCCATTTCCAGAGAACCGCCACCGATATCGAGAACCAGTAGCTTGCCACTTGACCACCCGAGCCAGCGTCGAACTGCTAGAAATGTAATTCTTGCCTCTTCAACTCCAGTGAGAATCTGCAAGTCAATTTCAAATCGACGATTAATCTCGTCGATGATTTCTTTTCCATTTTTAGCTTCTCTTAGCGCTGAAGTAGCAAAGGCGAGAATCTCCTCTGTCTTGAATTCCTTAGCATGCGTTACCGCATCTTGAATACTTTGAAATAGCAATTCACCGCCCTCGGCAGTGATCGCCCCCTTTTTATCTAAATGCTCTGTTAATCGAAGTTCCACTTTATGATTAGTAGTTGGGGTTGGCCGTGCACCTGGGTGAGCGTCCATAATTTGAAGATGGATGGTATTTGACCCAACATCGAGTACTCCCAGTCGCATATGGAGAACTTACACGCTTGTTCGTGTACATCAGAGCATCAAGTTGCTGGCATAATGCACCAGTACGAAATGCCTCCCTAGCTCAGTGGTAGAGCGCCCGCCTTGTAAGCGGAAGGTCGTCAGTTCAATCCTGACGGGGGGCTCCATTGCTACAGTGAAGTCCTACAAGCACCGAAGGGAGTGATAATGGCTAACAAAGAGCAGAAAAGCAACGCTAATCAGAAGAAAGAACCAAAACTTTCTCTCAAGGAAAAGCGCGCAAAGAAGCAAGAGAAAAAAGATAAGAATAAGTAATAACAGATCTGAAAGGATGCGAAGATGTCAGGAAAAGATCCTCGCGACGCTTTCCCATTACATTCTTTTCAGGATGTTGTAAGTGCAAATCGTGAGTTTGCTACTGATTTTAAAGGTAGCGCGCTCACAGGTTCTGCTGCCAAAGGTCTTGCCATAGTTACGTGTATGGATTCTCGCATTAGCCCATTGGCAGTTGTTGGCATGCAATCGGGGGATGCAAAAATATTGCGAAATGCCGGTGCTCGCGTAACAGAAGACGTTCTTCGTACTCTGGTCCTTGCAACATATCTACTTGGCGTTTCAAGGATTCTTGTTATGCCTCATACGGATTGCCGTATGGCGCAGAGCGAAGAGGCCGAAATTCACGCAATAATCGAGAAGCAATTCGGCGTCGATACAAGAGGTCTTGAATTTCGAACGGTTTTAGATCAGCGCAAGGCACTCGAAACTGATGTTAATCGCATTCGCTCATATCCGCTCTTACGCAAAGGTGTCAGTGTTGGTGGAGCGATTTACAACGTGAGTACCGGAACACTTGAACTTGTAGATTGCTAGTTGCCGTGGCATTGCGCTTAGTTATCGCATTCGCAAATGTGTTTGGTTCGTTATCGCGTTTTTTAAGGCAAGGTAGCGGGGTAATGGTCGGTGGCCGAATACTCTTAAAACTAGCCCCAAAAGCAGTCCTTGAACTTTCGAAGAATCGCCAAGTAGTACTTGTCTCTGGGACCAACGGAAAGAGCACCACTACAGCGCTGATTACTCAAGCACTGAATACGAAATTCTCTGTAGTGAGCAACTCAACAGGTGCAAATTTATTTGCCGGACTTGCATCTGCACTTAGCCAAGATCTTTCAGCGCCGGTTGCGGTACTAGAAGTTGATGAGATGGTTCTACCTTGGGCAATAGCACAAACAAAGCCGCGCCTTATTGTGCTTCTCAATCTAGGCAGAGATCAACTAGATCGCTTATCTGAAGTAAGAGTTGTCGCACAGAAATGGCGAGGTGTCCTTAAAACTTTGCCTGCAAGTTGCGCAGTGCTTGCCGATGCCGATGATCCTTTTGTTGCTTGGGCTTCGATGGCAAGTGTGAATGTGATTTGGTTTACAAGTGGCGTGCAGGGACATATGGACGCATCAACGTGTCCCGAATGTGGCGAAATCTTGCAGTGGCAGAACCAAGGTGCAACCTATTCATGCACGTGTGGGTTTAAGAAGCCAAACCCAGAATGGATTTTGCACGGAAATACATTACTTGGTCCACAGAACCATGAAATAGAAATAACAAGTGCGATTCCTGGAAAAGCGGGTCTGAGTAACGCTGCTCGCGCAGTCGTTGTAAGTCAACATTTCGGTGTGGATGCAGAGGATGCTTTGCGGGCTATTTTAAAAATTACCAGCGTTGATGGCCGCTTCGGTACTTTGATCATGAAACAGACAAGATTTCGATTGATGCTCTCTAAGAATCCTGCAAGCTGGCGTGAAACTTTAGCCACTAGCGCACAAGGACCCAAAGATGTCTTACTTGTCGTCAATGCCAACGTTCAAGATGGCAAAGACACCTCATGGTTATGGGATGTTGATTTTGCACCACTCAAAGACCGCACAGTAATAGTTTCAGGTGATCGCCGGCTCGATATTTCTGCGCGGCTAACAGTTGCGGGTATTGAGCACGGCATCGTTAGTGATGAAAAAAGCGCCGCGGTAATTTTTGGAAATGTTGAGGCAGATCTCATCGCTTCATATACAGCTTTCCATCGGCTAGCTAAAGGTGTGAAGAAATCATGACACTAACCCTTGTTCATTTATTGCCAGAGTTACTTGGGACATATGGTGACAAAGGAAATGTGGAAATTGCTAGTTGGCGATTAAACAAACGCGAGATTGCACACGAAGTATTAACAGTGGGAATCGGGGAGGCAATTCCCACTACAGCAGATCTATATTTTCTTGGTGGGGGAGAAGATGATGCGCAAATTAAAGCGCGTGAGATTTTAGGAACGTCGCTTTCCAAGGCCGTAAGGGATGGCGCTCACATCTTTGCAGTATGTGCAGGGTTTCAATTATTGGGTTCAACTTTTCCAGCTTCGGGTGGAAGAACCGTAGAGGGTTTAGGTATAGCCCCCATTGAAACCCTTTCCGCACCGAAGCGATCAGTGGGTGAAATTTTCTCCAAGCCATCAATTCCAATTGCAATGCTCACTGGATTTGAAAATCATGCTGGTCAGACTCGTTTTCTTGAAGATCAGCAACCGCTTGGGAATGTAATAAGCGGAGTTGGAAATGGACTTGGTACAAATATCGACGGGCTTATTACAAATCAGATAGTTGCAACATACATGCATGGTCCAGCACTTGCTCGCAATCCTGAACTTGCAGATTGGATTTTGTCTCGAGTTGTGGGTGAATTAGCTCCACTGGAGGCTGAGATTTTTAGCAAATTACATGATGAACGAGCAAGCGCAGTTAAATAATTTCTGGGTTAGTTCTGCGAACGGGCACGCGAGTAATTGGTGGCGTTAAGTCCGCTAAGAATTGCTTAATAGCCATTTGTGTTAATTCCGGCTTTTCCTTAATAACAAAATGCGAAGTGCCGGGAATGATTGCTAATTGACCTTGCGGAAGTGATTCATAAAGTGTTCCGGTATGTTCAATACTAAATAACTCATCATCTCCTGCAAGTACCAATACAGGGCAAGTGATTTTCTTTAGATCCTGCACAGTCAAAGTTGGTTCGGATTTCCAGATGGCACGCATCCTTGCAACTTTGTCATCTAAAGTTTGCCAAGCATCGGGAGAACGTTCGGCATATTCAGCGCGATCTTCATCTGAAATTGACCCCTCGGGAAGTTGAATACCTCCACTTTCGTAATGATAATTTGCACCAATCGCAACAATTGATTTAACAAGATCAGGACGTTCAAGGGCGACAAGTAAGGAAATAATTCCGCCATCACTCCACCCAACTAAATGCGCTGGCCCCTTTACGACATCTTCTAAGTAAGCAATGGCCTCTGCGCACTGATGTGCAAAGTGCAAACTCCCGGGTTGATCTCCTGTACGCCCTTGCCCAGTGCGGTCGTAGGCAAAAACATGATGTGTTGATTCAAAAGCGGGGAGCATGTATTTATCCCAGTCCTCTGTCGCACTCATCCCGCCATGCAACATAACAAGTGCTTCACCATTATTGGCCCACTCGTAGTTCCACACTTGGTGGCCACGTAAGTTGGTATAGCTCGGCATTTAGTTGGAATCCATGATGTGCCGATTTCCCCGATCAAAAGTTAAATAATTCCATGTCCAGTCGGCCACAGTAAGAACCTTATTACGGCCCCCTAAAAGATAAAATAAATGAAGCGTCAACCAAGCACTCCAAGCGAGTGCTCCTGTCATCTTAAGCTTTCCAGCTTCAACAACGGCTTTGTGCCTACCAATTGTTGCCATAGAACCTTTATCTTTATAAACAAATTTAAGGCCCGGTTTACCTTGAGCAACTCCCATGATCTGCTTTGCGACCCACCTACCTTGTTGCATCGCAACGGGTGCAACCATTGGTAAATAACGGCCCTCATCATTTTTACTTCCTGCAATATCTCCAATTGCCCAAATGTGTGGGTAGTTTTTAACCTGCAAACTTTCCTCAACATCAATTCTTGTAGAGGTAACTGGCAGATTAAGAACGGTTGCAGTTGGCTCTCCGCGCACACCAGCTGCCCAAATTGTTACCTCTGAAGGAATGAACTCACCGGATTTTAAAAATATTTTTCTAGGCTGGACTTCTTGCACAGCAGTATTGCAACGGACTTTGACTCCAAGTTTTTCTAAATCAGATTGAGTCCGTGCCGAAAGTGATGGTGAAAAACTTGGCAATAAACGTGGGCCTGCTTCAATAAGAAAAATATCTATATGTTCGGCGGCATGTTTTTCATCAGATGTAAGCGGTCCTCGAACAAGTTCAGCCATTGCCCCCGCCATTTCGACACCGGTCGGACCGCCACCGATGACTGCAATAGAAAGTCGCGTTTCATCTTTGAATCGGCAGAGGTCTTCAAATCGCCGCATGACCTCTGCTCGAATGGCAATTGCTTCGCTCACGCTTTTCATTCCCAGTGCATACTCTGTAACACCTTTGATACCAAAATCAGTATTTGCAGAGCCAAGTGCCACGATCAAGTGATCAAAAGCCAACTCTTCACTGCTATCTAACTTGATAATTTTGTTCTTATGGTCGAGTTCAACCGGAGTTCCCATCCGAAATTCAATATTGCTCTTGCGAAGCGCTCCGCGCACTGGATATGCAACGTGATCGGCAGCTAAACCCGCTGTTGCAACTTGATAAAGCAAGGGAAGAAAAGTTTGGAAATTATGACGGTCTACAAGAGTGACATGCGCCTTACCTGATAGCGCTTTTGCTGCAGTCAGCCCCCCGAAACCTGCGCCAAGAATTACTACGCGTTCCATGAGTTCCTTTCCGCGAGCGAGTTGAGGCTACTCAGTCTAAGGTTTGTACTGTGAATTCGCAGATGATAAATCGTAAGTACTTAGTAACTGGCGCATCTGGCTATGTAGGTGGTCGATTAGTGAAAGCCCTCCTAGATGACCACCACCAAGTTCGAGTATTTCTACGGGATAAATCAAAGATTCAAGGCCAACCTTGGGCGCAAAGCGTAGAAGTCGTTGAAGGCAACGCAAACAACGTTTCAGATCTCAGCACCGCACTTGATGGAATTCATACAGCTTATTACTTACTTCACTCAATAAATCTTGGGTCGGATTTTGACACTATTGAAGCAGTCATGGCAAGAAATTTTGCAGAAACGGCACGCAAACAGGGAGTTGAACAAATTGTTTATCTGGGCGGAATTGCAAATGATAAGAAGACGAGTAAGCATTTAGCTTCGCGAGCAAGAACCGGCACCGAATTGGCTTCCCAACAAGTCCCAGTAATGGAACTTCGAGCTGGCATCGTGATTGGTTCTGGGTCTGCTTCCTTTGAGATGCTTCGCCACTTAACGCATCGACTACCAATTATGACTACCCCTAAGTGGGTAACCAATAAGACACAACCAATCGCAATTCGGGATGTGCTCTGGTATTTACGCAAGAGTGCATCGCTTGCAACACCGGTAAATAAAGTTTTTGATATTGGTGGTCCCGAAGTTCTTACTTATGCTGACATGATGCAAAAGTTTGCAGAAATTTCAGGGCTACCAAAGCGATGGATCATTAAGGTGCCCGTCTTAACTCCCAATCTTTCTAGTTTATGGATTGGTCTCGTAACTCCTGTTCCAACTGCGCTTGCAAGACCGTTAGTCGGCTCATTAATCAGCGAAGTTGTTGCAGATCCGGCAAAAAGTATTGATGCACTTATTCCGCCACCCTCGGAGGGATTGCTCAATGTTGAAGGGGCAATAAGGCTCGCGCTTGGCAAAATTTCTCAACACAGCGTTGAAACTCGATGGTCAGATGCTGGAATTCCAACTGCTCCATGGCAGAAAGCGCAAAGTGATCCTGATTGGGCTGGCGAAGTCATTCTTAAAGATCATCGAGAGATTTTTTCTCAATTACCAGCATCGATAATTTGGAAGAAGATTGAGAGTATTGGTGGAGAACACGGCTGGTACGGAGCGGACTGGCTTTGGTGGCTACGTGGACTTCTTGATCGCGCACTCGGTGGAGTGGGTTTGCGTAGAGGCAGACGAGATCCTGATCAATTACGAGTTGGCGAGAGCTTGGATTTTTGGAGAGTCGAAGCGCTAGAAGATAAGAAATTACTAAGGCTTTATGCGGAAATGATTTTGCCAGGGAAGGCATGGCTGGAATTTCGCATGGACACCATTGATGGAAAGACTCGAATTATTCAAGAAGCGCGATTTGCCCCTCGCGGTCTTGGCGGTCAACTGTATTGGTACACGGTTTTACCTTTTCATGCTTTTATTTTTCCAACAATGCTTCGAAATATTATTAAGCGGGCATCGCAAGAGAATGAGCTCCAGAAGTAACCAGTACTCCGACATCAATAAGAGCCATAGCCATCACTACCCAAAAAGTAAACTTCCTTGGAAGAGTGAAGAGAAGAATCAAAGCAATAATGGCAACGACAATGAGAAACTCTGCATTTACAACCGAATTAAAAATAAGCGAAATTGCAATGAGCGAAACACCGGCAATTGTTGCACTTCCTCCTACTCCCATTCTTTGAGGCGCACCATGGATACCAGCAGTGCGATCGGCATCAATGTCTTTGATGACGTTTGAAAAATGTATTGCTACTCCAAATAGAGCACCTGAAATTATGAGCCAGATTGGGACAGTCGATTTCTTGCTTAAGACGATGCACGAAGGCAGTGCACTAAAGGCAATGAGAAAGGGAAGCGGAGAAAGAATAGTTTTCTTAAAGTAAAAGTTATATGCAACACCACAACCGACTCCAAGCAGATGTACTAGGCCACCTTTGATACCCAAAGGTCCCAGAAGTGAAAATGCGATGCAAAATCCAAGTGCAATAAATGTTGCAATGCGCACTGCTTCGGCAGAAATTTGACCCGATGCAATTGGCTTATTGGTGCGTCCTTCAAGCCTGTCAATTTCTAGATCAACGAGGTCATTTGTCCAGCCCACACATAATTGGCCAGCAAAAACGGTGAAAGCAATAACTAGCGCAGGACCTTCCCACCACACTGGTATTGCAAGTAAATATGCAACGAGTGTCACCACAAGTGTTGGCCCTAGGTGGGAAGCCCTCATTAATCGCATGGGAATATTCTCTCGCAAAGTGGCACACTATGTCGCATGCATGAGTTCACAACAGAGTTAGAAATCCTCGCAGGCAAAGCTTTGGCCTACAGCCTTGAGCGATTAAAAGATGACCCGCCTCTAGATGGACCTCGCTCTGCTGAAGACTTATTCGCAGAAGTTGGGCAGACTATTACTGCAAAAGGAATGGGTGGCGTAGAAGCGCTAGCAGTTTTTACAGATGTCTTAGCCCGTGCATGTATTTCAACAGATCATCCCCGTAACTTGGCATACATTCCATCTGCTCCAAGTGAGCACGCAAATTTATTTGATCTTGTTGTTGGTGCAAGTGCCCTGTATGGCGGATCATGGCAAGAAGGAGCAGGGGCAGTATTTGCTGAAAATCAAGCACTTCGGTGGATTGCCGATTTAGCGCAACTTCCAGTCAGCGCCGGCGGAGTATTTGTACAAGGTGGAACTGTTGGAAATCTTTCAGCACTTGTTGTTGCTAGAGCGCAGGCGCGCAAGCGTTGGCCCGAAACAACTCGTTGGGCAATTGCATGTAGCGCAGAGGCTCATTCCTCTATTACATCGGCTGCGCAAGTGATGGATGTTGACCTTCTGTTTATTGAACCCTCAAGTAGCGGAAAACTCACTGGAGTTGAAGTTGCACGCGATGTTGACGAGTTTCATAGAAAAAATGGCGCTCGAGTTTTTGCTGTTGTAGCAACAGCAGGAACAACAAATTTAGGAATTATCGATGATTTGAAATCTGTGGGTACTGAAGCTAAAAAACGAGACTTATGGTTTCATGCCGATGGCGCATACGGATTAGCAGCCCTTTGCGCACCATCTGCGCGGGGGAAATTTGAAGGAATCGAATTAGTGGATTCATTGATAGTTGATCCACATAAATGGCTCTTCGCGCCATTTGATGCATGCGCACTCATTTATAGGAATCCAGAATTGGCAAAAGCAGTGCACACGCAAAGTGCCTCTTACTTAGATGCCCTACAGGAAGGCGAATCCTGGAACCCATCTGATTATGCAATTAACTTAACTCGCAGAACTCGAGGGCTTCCGTTCTGGTTCTCCCTTGCTGCAAACGGAACAGATGCCTATGCAACTGCAATGGAGAAAACACTTGAGATTGCCCAAATTGCAGCAGAGAAAATTCGCCAACATCCTCGACTTGAATTACTTCGTGATCCAGAACTTTCAGTAGTTGCATTTACTAGAACTGGGTGGGAAAAATCAGATTATAAGAAATGGAGTGATGATTTACTAGCAGGCCAAATTGGATTTATTCCAGCCTCATCACATAAAGGCCAACCGATTTTGCGTTTTGCCATTGTGAATCCATGGACAAAAGTCAGTGATATTGAACAAATCTTGGAGACGCTCTAAATCCCACAAATTCACGAACTCTTGGCTTAGGCTTAGGGTATGGATGAGAACGCCAAGCTCGATAGCCTTGAACAAGGTTCGACGCTCAGTGATCTCGAATCTCGAATTTTAGATTTCGAAGGCACTTGGTGGCGTTTTGCTGGAGCAAAAGAGAGCGCGATTAAGGATCTATTCGATTTAGCTCCTCCTCGTTATTACCAACTACTCAATGACCTCATCGATCGCGAAGATGCCCTGGAGGCCGCCCCCATGTTGGTCAAGCGCCTGCGCCGGCTCCGGCAGGCACGTATGGCTCAACGCTCAGCACGCTAAGCACCCTTCAAAGCCAGCAAACCTCGGTTTGCCCATGAACCAACCCTGCTCTAGATTTAGCGTTAGCACTCTCGGGGTGCGAGTGATAAGTACCCCATCCGTCCCTAACGCTTGAAGGAGCACAACAACTATGGCAAAGCAGATTGCCTTTAATGAAGAGGCCCGTCGTGGCCTAGAGCGCGGAATGAATATTCTCGCCGACGCCGTCAAAGTAACCCTTGGACCTCGCGGACGAAATGTTGTTTTGGAGAAGAAGTGGGGAGCTCCCACAATCACCAACGATGGTGTCTCAATTGCAAAAGAAATTGATCTTGAAGATCCATGGGAGAAAATCGGCGCAGAGTTGGTTAAAGAAGTAGCAAAGAAGACCGATGATGTTGCAGGAGATGGAACAACAACTGCAACTGTTTTAGCGCAGGCACTCGTTCGCGAAGGACTTCGCAACGTTGCAGCCGGTTCAAATCCAATGGCTCTTAAGCGCGGAATTGAAAAAGCAGTTGACGCAGTTATTAAAGAGCTCGTCGCAATGGCTAAAAGCGTTGACTCAAAAGAGCAGATTGCAGCAACTGCATCTATTTCTGCAGCCGACACAACCATTGGCGAAATGATTGCTGAGGCAATGGACAAAGTTGGTAAAGAGGGCGTAATCACAGTAGAGGAGTCAAATACATTTGGTCTCGAGCTAGAGCTCACCGAAGGTATGCGCTTTGATAAAGGTTACATCTCTCCATACTTCGTCACAGATTCAGACCGCATGGAAGTTGTCCTTGAAGATGCTTACATCTTGATCGCTAACTCTAAAATCACCAATATTAAAGACTTGCTTCCAATCCTTGAAAAAGTCATGCAATCAGGTAAACCACTGGCCATTATTGCCGAAGATATTGAAGGCGAAGCACTTGCAACATTGGTTGTCAACAAAATTCGTGGAACTTTCCGCTCTGCTGCAGTGAAAGCTCCAGGTTTTGGTGATCGTCGTAAAGCAATGTTGCAAGACATCGCAATCCTTACTGGCGCAACTGTTGTCTCAGAAGAAGTTGGCTTGAAGTTAGACCAAGCTGGCATGGAGCTCTTGGGTCGCGCTCGCAAAGTTGTTATCAGCAAGGAAGAGACAACTATTGTTGAAGGTGCAGGGGATGCGGACCAGATTAAGGGTCGCGTTACTCAAATTCGTTCAGAAATCGAAAAGAGTGATTCTGATTATGACCGCGAGAAGTTGCAAGAGCGTTTGGCTAAGTTGGCCGGAGGTGTTGCAGTTATTAAGGCAGGTGCTGCTACTGAAGTAGAGCTCAAAGAGCGCAAACACCGCATTGAAGATGCTGTGCGCAACGCAAAAGCTGCAGTTGAAGAAGGCATTGTTGCCGGTGGTGGCGTTGCACTTTTGCAGGCGGCAAAAATTGCATTTAGTAAATTAAAGCTCGAGGGCGATGAAGCAACTGGTGCCAAGATTGTTGAAGCCTCCGTTGAAGCACCTCTTAAGCAGATTGCAATCAATGCAGGACTTGAAGGCGGAGTCGTTGTTGAAAAAGTTCGCCACCTCGAAGCAGGTTTTGGACTTAACGCAGCAACAGGTGAGTACGTTGACATGATTAAAGCAGGAATTATTGATCCAGCCAAGGTAACGCGTTCAGCGCTACAAAATGCTGCATCAATTGCCGCGCTCTTCATTACAACAGAGGCAGTTATCGCCGATAAACCAGAGAAGAAGCCAGCAATGCCGGCTGGTGGCCCTGGCGGCGGAGATATGGACTTCTAATTTGTTAAAAAATTAGATTGTAGTAAGCGTGAAAGGACTCCCGATTACCTCGGGAGTCCTTTCTGCTTTACCCTTACGCCATGGCACTTTTCCGCAAGAGCACAAAAGTTCAGACATTCGATGCGCAAGCCCTTGCGCGCGATGCTGCCTTGGTTGATGCAGGAGAAGCAAAGTTAGTCGGCGAATTTGTTAGCGTTGAATTTGATGATGAAGGTCGTATCGCAAGTTATTTATTTGAAGCTCACTTGCCTGCTTATAAGGGTTGGCGATGGGCAGTAACTGTTGCCAAAGTCGATTCTGATAGTGATGCAACAGTGTGTGACGTTGTTCTGCTTCCGGGTCCAGATTCATTACTTGCACCAGACTGGATTCCCTATGTTGACCGCCTTGCACCCGGTGATGTTGGAGCTGGCGACATAGTTCCATCTTCTATAGACGATGCACGATTAGTTCCTGGATTTGCAGCGCTTCCAGGTGATGAAGATTTAGATGCAACGCAAATTTGGGAATTAGGTTTAGGTCGTCCACGTGTAATGTCTATCGAAGGTCGCGATCAAGCGAGTAAGCGTTGGTATTCCGGCGACCGTGGACCAGAAAGTGATATTGCAAAAGCTTCACCAAAGCCATGTGCATCTTGTGGTTTTTTTCTTGGTATCTCAGGTTCACTTCGCGGAGCATTTGGTGTTTGCGCAAATGCCATCTCGCCTGAAGATGCTCGCGTAGTCTCGGTAGACCATGGTTGTGGTGCGCATTCTGAGGCCACTTTCTAATTTTGCGCCTGCCTTACGCTTAACTTGTGCCCAGATTTAAGCCTTAAAACTCCTGTACAACTTAAGTGAACTCTGAGATAAACTATCCCTCTGCCCGCAACGAGCGGCCTACACGAGTTGAGTAGTGAATTAGAAGGAGCGTTCCATGCCTACAGGTAAAGTGAAATGGTTTAGCCTGGAAAAGGGTTTTGGATTTATTGCATCCGATGAAGGCGAAGATGTTTATCTTGCCGCAACTTCACTTCCAGAAGGCGTAACAACCGTTAAGCCAGGCACTAAATTGGAATTTGGCGTTGCAGATGGTCGCCGTGGCCCACAAGCACTTTCAATTCGCATCATTGATGCTCCACCATCTCTGGTTGCAAACAACCACGTTAATAGCGATGATCTTGCAGCAATGATTGAAGACACAATTAAAATCCTAGACAAAGTTGGTAATGGACTTCGTCACGGTCGTCATCCATCTGCTGTCGAAACAGAGCGCCTTGGAAAAGTCTTGCGCGGAATCGCAGGGCAGTTAGAAGCTTAAATACGGCTTTTACCTGCTCGGCGAATTGTGTAGCGGATTCCGATGAGGCCAAGAACTGCACCCATAACACAGGTCCATAAAACTTTGGATTCTGCTCCCAAAACTGCGCAGAGAATAAATCCAATAATCCAGAATGCAACCCCCGCACTTATCAAGATCACTACAGATTTCACATGGGCTTCCATATCTGGATTGTAGACCCTCGCAACAGAACTCTTCTAACGATAAGGTGTCTTCGGAGGCAAACTTGTGCAGATAGATCCGCATGGTAACTGGCGCGCTTTCCGCCATCGCAATTTCAGAATCCTTTTTGCATCAAATGCAATTGCCAATATTGGAAGTTGGGCACAACGGATTGCACAAGATTGGCTAGTACTCGAACTCACTCATAGCGGAACGTACTTGGGGATTGTCACTGGCTTGCAATTTGCACCAGTACTTTTCTTTAGCTTGCATGGTGGCGCACTTGGAGATCGATTTGATAAACAGAAAGTGTTAGTTGCAACAAATCTTGTAGGTGGAGCGGCTTCAGGAATTCTTGGCCTCCTAGTAGTAAGTCACCACATACAGATTTGGCATATATTCATTCTTGCTTTCGTACTAGGGGTATCGAGTGCGGTAGATGCGCCAGTCCGCATGGCATTTAGTGCAGAAGTTGTTGGAAAAGATGATGTAGCAAATGCTGTAAGTCTCAACTCTGCTAATTTCAATTCGGGTCGCATTATCGGGCCCGCGCTCTCCGGTTTGTCGATAGCTGCATTTGGAACAGGTCCATCATTCATTCTCAATGCGCTCTCGTATGCAA
The DNA here is from genome assembly GCA_945884695.1 of Streptomyces griseus. GTDB lineage: Bacteria > Actinomycetota > Actinomycetes > Nanopelagicales > Nanopelagicaceae > QYPT01. The sequence goes on along the minus strand of CAMCYO010000005.1, from coordinate 8,659 downwards.
CCATCATTTTTGGAATCTTAAAGTTACGTAAAAGCGAGTTCTTTTCCATGCCTCGGTCTACTGGTTCGGCAAATGTTCGAGAGGGAATGAAATACGTCAGCGCTCGCCCTGATCTTTATGCAATCATGATTGTGGTTTTCTTTACTGCAACTTTTGGGCTAAATTTCCAGATATTTAACGCAATGATGGCGACCGAGGTTTTCCATCGAGGCGCGGCATCATTTGGCTTACTCGGCACCGCTTTAGCGGTCGGTGCACTCGCTGGGGCACTTCTGTCGGCGCGAATGGAAGGTTATCGAAAAACAGTATTTGTGATTTATGGAAGCATTACTTTTGGTATCTCACTCATAGCCCTAGCATTTATGCCATCGTATTTACTCTATGCACTGTGGCTTCCCGTATGTGGGGTTACAGCACTTACAACAATGATTGCTGCAAATTCATTAATGCAAGTTAATAGCGACCCTGTAGTGCGCGGACGAGTAATGGGCATTTATCTTTTCGTATTCATGGGAGGGACTCCATTTATTTCCCCACTCGTAGGTGTGATGTCTGAACAAATCGGAGTCAGACTTACAATTATTACTGGGGGGATAATTCCCGTACTAGCTAGCTTGGCGGTGCTAATGAAATACAGAAACCGAGTTGAAGTACCACATGATTTCTCAATCGATGTAGTTTTACCCTCCGCTTATGACAATAAGGGCTAAGAGCCCGACAAGCGTGAGAAGTGTTATTAACCTTCGAGCTTTGTAACTCATAGATTTTTTCCAACTGTCACCTTTTGCGAAGGAACAATCACTAGCGTCGAAAAGGCGAGTATTACTAGAACGGGCACCATTAAGTAGGCTCTTGAAATTCCAAAATGATCACCTAGGACGCCAAGAATAAATGGAGAACCGCCAATCGCAGAACCTGCTGCAAGTGAACTTCTGCCAATTGCTAAGTCGGGGCGATTGTCACTAAATCCAATGAGGCGAAGGGATGAGAGTGGGAATTGCATCGAAAGTCCCATACCAACAACGCACAGAGCGATGAGGGAGATAAGTAAGGTATGTGAAAACCAAACAACACTAAAAGCAAAAAATTGGAGTGCAATAACAAACTTCAATTTACTATCTAATTGAAAACGCTTGAGAACTTTAGGGCCATACCAACGCCCAAGTCCCATACCTATACCAACTGCCATGATGGTGATAGTCGAAAAGGCTGGACTTGATCCAATTCGATCTCGAATAAGAGCCGCTGCCCAAAAAGTTGTGGCAAATTCACCCGCAATACATGCGACAAATCCAAACCAAGCAAACCAGAATTTAGCGCTTAAAGAACCGCGTTGCGGCCCATCTTCGTCAGGTGTGTGGTCATCTGAAATTTCATGGCGGGAATGAAAATACAAGAAAATTGCAACAGGTACTACAGCCAAAAGCGCCAAACGCCAGCTAATTCCAAATGCAGCTAATGTGCCAACAGAGAGAGTTCCTAAAATATAACCAACTGACCCAACAGCACTTCCTTGGGAAAGAGCATTTGATGCGTTTTCTCTAAAGTGTTCTGTAAAGCGCGTGACCATCGCGTTGACCACTGTAGAAATTCCAAAACCAGCAATTAATATTGCAATTAATGTGAACTGCACTGTCGGCGCGAAAACAAAAGCAACTAACCCAACGAGAAAGAAACCCATACCGATCCACGTTGTACGTGGGCGGCCAAATCTATGAACGAGTATTGGTCCAGTAAACCCGGCAACTATTGAGGCAATTCCCATTGCAGTTCCGTGCAAGCCAGCTACAGCCAGAGATGTATGTTGCTCTATGCGTAAAAGTGGCTGAGCTGGTCCGAATCCGCCAACAAAAAATACAACGAGCGAGGTTTGCAGCGACCCGAGCCAAAAAACACGGTCGCGTTGAAACATAGTGAAACCCTAGTCCTAAAGTTATAGAACGTTTACCACATACTCGATAGAAGCGATAAGTGCATCAATGTCAGAGGGCTCTACTGCTGGAAACATTCCAATGCGTAACTGGTTCTTTCCGAGTTTGCGGTAAGGCTCAGTATCAACAATTCCGTTGGCCCGCAGGACAGCCGCAATTTTGGATGCATCAATTGAATCATCAAAGTTGATGGTGCCAACGACGTTTGATCGCATAGAAGGATTAGTGACAAAAGGAGTTGTGTAAGTAGTTTTCTCAGCCCATGAATAGAGTCGTGAAGCCGAATCCGCACTTCGTCCTGCAGAGAATTTCATACCTCCATTGGAGTTCATCCACTCAATTTGTTCTGCTAATAAAATAAGAGTGGCGACGGCGGGAGTGTTATATGTCTGATCCAGGCGGCTATTTTCAATTGCTGTGGTGAGATTGAAAAATTCAGGAACCCATCGGGCAGAACTTTTAATCTTTTCAACTCGAGCGATTGCGGCAGGACTCATGAGAGCAATCCAGAGCCCTCCATCGGATGCAAATGATTTCTGCGGTGCGAAGTAATAGGTATCAAACTCTTTAGCATTTACTTCTAGACCTCCTGCTGCACTCGTGGCATCTACAAGTACAAGCGCGCCTTCAGTACTCGCTGGACGTTTGATAGGCATCGAAACGCCTGTGCTTGTCTCGTTATGAGTAAGTGCATAAACATCTATTCCTGCTTCAGCTTTTGCTTCTGGATGAGTGCCTGGTTCAGATTTAATCACTGTTGGGTCACCAAGAAATGGTGCATCTTTGGAAGCAGTTGCAAACTTCGAGGAGAATTCTCCAAATACTAAATGTTGTGATCGAGATTCAATTAATCCAAAAGTGGCGATGTCCCAAAATGCTGTAGAGCCACCATTACCGAGCACAACTTCATACCCGTCGGGAAGTTGGAATAAGGAAGACAGTCCTTCACGAAGAGCATGCACTACGTTTTTAACCGGTTTTTGGCGATGCGACGTTCCGAGGATCGATGTTCCACTATTTGCGAGTGCAGCTAAAGAAGCAGGACGAATTTTTGACGGCCCGCAACCGAAACGTCCATCAGAAGGTTTTAGATTATCTGGGATTTTAATGTCTGTGCTCACAGGCAGAGCCTAGGGGTAATAGCGTGAAATTTCCCAATTGATTTCACCAGTGCTAGATGTGGTACGTCTCTCAAATCGCACTCGATCATGTAAACGTGAATATCGTCCTTGCCAGAACTCGATATCAGAAGGGTTAACGCGGTACCCGCCCCAATGCGGCGGTGTTGGAACGCGTGAACCCTCGGGCCATTTTTCAGATGCCGATTTCCATCGCTCTTCTAATTCAGCGCGCGATGACAGTGGAGAAGATTGCTGACTTGCCCATGCGCCAATCTGACTATTCCATGGCCTTGTTGCAAAGTATTCCTCTGATTCACTTCGCGAAATTTTTTCAGCTTCTCCACTAATGATTACTTGTCGTTCAAGCGGATACCAAGGAAAGAGAAGCGTAACGTGCGGATTTGAATGCATAGAGAGCGCTTTACGAGATGTGTAGTTTGTAAAAAAAGTGAATCCACTTGCTGAAATATCTTTGAGTAAAACAGTTCTAGTACTGAGTATTCCATTGTGATCCTGGGTAGATAAAACCATTGCATTTGCTTCAACTATTGCAGGATTCTTGTGTGCTTGCTCCAACCAGGTAGAGAAAAATGCAAAAGGGTCTGAAGGCAATTCGTCAATACCTTTATCGCCATATGCCCTTCGCATTGCTGAAATCTGCTCTGGGGTGAGTTCAGGTGCCATAACTGTATCTAACGTCACTTTCGCTTCCTTGGCACGTTATGGGTAAATTAGCCCTTGGGCCTCCGGCTATGGTCGAGAGCACCCAGCAACTAGGGGCAGAATTACTCCAGTACTTGCGCGATAAAAAGGAGCCAACGTGTCTGACGATTTCAAACCAGGCCTTGAAGGTGTAATTGCTTTTGAATCTGAAATTGCTGAACCAGATAAAGAGGGAAGCGCGCTTCGTTATCGCGGAGTAGATATTGAAGATCTTGTAGGTCGCGTTTCTTTTGGAAATGTATGGGGCTTACTTGTAGACGATGAATTTAACCCAGGCTTGCCTCCTGCGGAACCGTTTCCAATACCTGTGCACTCGGGTGATGTTCGCGTAGATGTCCAGTCTGCAATTGCAATGTTGGCACCAGCTTGGGGGCTTAAGCCACTTCTTGATATTTCCGATGAAGAAGCACGTAGTAATTTAGCTCGAGCATCCGTGATGGTTCTTTCCTATGTGGCCCAGTCAGCACGCGGAACCAAGCAACCTGAAATTCCTCAGTCTGAAGTTGATAAAGCACACACTGTTGTTGAGCGAATGATGATTCGTTGGCGCGGAGAGCCAGACCCACTTCACACTCGTGCAATTGATGCATATTTTGTTTCAGCAGCAGAGCACGGAATGAATGCTTCGACATTCACAGCTCGTGTTATTGCATCAACAGGTGCTGATGTTGCAGCATCACTATCTGGAGCAATTGGCGCAATGTCAGGTCCGCTACATGGTGGAGCACCTTCACGTGTACTTCATATGATTGAAGAAGTTGAAAAAACCGGTGATGCACGTGCATATGTAAAAGGAATCATGGATCGCGGAGAACGCTTGATGGGCTTTGGTCATCGCGTGTATCGCGCAGAAGATCCACGCGCTCGCACTCTACGTCGCACGGCGAAAGAATTAAGTGCTCCACGCTATGAGGTTGCGCTCGCACTTGAAAAGGCAGCGCTAGCAGAATTGCATGAACGCCACCCCGAGCGCGTTCTTGAAACAAACGTTGAATTTTGGGCTGCAATTGTTCTTGATTTTGCCCAAGTTCCGGGACACCTTTTCACTTCTATGTTTACAGCTGCTAGAACTGCAGGTTGGAGTGCACATATTCTTGAGCAAAAGCGCACAGGCCGACTAGTGCGTCCATCTGCTCGTTATATTGGAAAAGGTCCACGCAAAGCTGAAACTGTTAATGGTTGGAACGACACAGTAATTCAGCTTCACTCTTAATTATTCTTGAGTAATTTCGCATGATTGCTTTGAGTAATTTCGCATGATTGCTTTGAGTAGATTCACTCTAAAATGCTTGCCGGCCTCGATAGTGATTTAATCACCCTGTGGCAAAAACGAGCATCATGTGGTTTCGCAGGGATCTGCGCTTAGCCGATAACCCCGCACTCCTTGAGGCACTTGCCAGCGCCGATCACATTGTGCCGGTCTTTATATTGGATGAAAAACTCATTAGCGCAACAGGCAGCAAACGTCTTGCTTATTTAGGTCAGTCATTGCGAGCACTAGATGAATCACTAGAAAATAGATTGCACGTCATGGTTGGTGATCAAGTCGAAGTTCTAAAGGAATTATCATTGCGTTACGGAGCAACTTCTATTCATATTTCTGCAGAATACGAGCCATATGGAGTAACACGTGATGCACGAGTTGAGTCAAGTGGAATCGCGTTAACCAGAACCGGAAGTCCTTACGCCGTTGCGCCAGGCAGGGTAAGGAAACCAAGTGATGGAACTCCTTATCGCGTTTACACACCTTTTTATAAAGCATGGGGTGTACATGGATGGCGGCCGCCAGCTCCACAACCTGAACATATAAATGCAATCACGCCAAGTGAAAGTGAGAGAAATTTTCCTGACTGGCCGATGCCTCTGGATGCAAAAGTTTCACTCGCAGGTGAAGCGAACGCCCATATTCGATGGAAATATTTCTGTGAAGAAATTTTAGATAGCTATGATGAAACAAGAAATCTTGCTGGAATGGATGGCACGAGTCGCTTAAGTGCTCACTTTAAATGGGGCGAGATTCACCCCCGAACACTTTTGGCGCACCTTGGTGAAAGTAGTGCTCACGATGTTTTTCGCAAAGAAATAGCGTGGAGAGAGTTTTATGCAGATGTACTCCATCACAATCCACATACCGAGAAGGATTACTACGCACCAAGATTTTCCGAGATGCGTTATGACGCTCCTGATTCTAAATTCACAGCATGGAAAGAAGGCAAGACTGGATTTCCATTTGTTGATGCAGCAATGCGTCAGCTAGTCCACGAGGGTTGGATGCACAATCGCACACGGATGGTTGTTGCATCATTTCTTGTTAAGGATCTTCACCTGGAATGGCAGTTGGGAGCAGATTTCTTTAGGGAGCATTTAGTTGATTTTGATGTTGCCTCCAACGCACATGGTTGGCAGTGGACTGCTGGATGTGGCACTGATGCATCTCCATACTATCGGATTTTCAATCCAATCGAGCAAGGAAAACGCTTTGATGAACAGGGCGACTACATCAAGAAATATGTTCCTGAGTTATCTCACCTTTCCGCCATGGAAGTTCATGAACCTTGGTTGTACACAGAAGGATTAAAGAACGGATATCCAGAAAGAATTGTCGATCATGGTCTTGAAAGGCAAGAATCTTTAGCAAGACTTTCTGAGTTGAAGGAAATTACGCCAAAAAATTAGTGAACTGCCAAGGATCGGTTTCGTCATATTGACGACCATTCCAACCCTTAAACAAATCATTTCGATTCTTCATTGGATCCCAATCCGCAGCTTCTGAGTGGTATCCACCCCAATATCTTTCGGCATAAGTCACTGGAGCGCTTGCTCGGACCACACCCCAAGTGATTCATTTTTGGCTTGGTACATGGCGTTATCTGCCCGACGCATCAAGTCATGCGCACCGTCATTGCTGACGTGACCCACGCTTACTCCGACTCTTATCTCCTCATTCCCTATCAAAAATGGATAGCTCAGCGTTGCTCTCAGCGCCTGCGCTACTTCGATCGTGAATTGGCGGTCTCCTCGAATGATTGCCCCAAATTCATCTCCTCCCAAACGTGCAAGGAGCGAATTGGCTGGAAGAGCCCTTGAAAATCGTTGGGATACTTGCTTGAGTAACTCATCTCCAACTTCATGTCCGAACTTGTCGTTAATCGGCTTGAACCCATCTAGGTCTAGTAACAAAAGAGCACTTTCTACCTCAGACGTTTTTGAAATCAATTGAAGCTCTGCAATGAAGTGTCGCCTATTGGGAAGACCTGTTAGATCATCGGTTCTAGCTAGGGTGCGTTCATCACCAATTGACCTTGCTTGCCGAAGTGCAATTGTCATTCGAAGAAATGCCAAAAGGAGAGTAGAGATAGTGGGAATCAATATGAAATCGGGAAAGTATCCAGGCCTGAGTGAGTTAATAGCCAAAAGCGTCGCACTCATCATTACAGAAAGTGCAATATATAACGGATTGACTGACTCTAAAGTTCGCATTTTCTGAGAGCGCATTGATATTGCTAGTGTAATTAACGTAATACCAAGTAGCCAACCATCGTCGCTGATGAGTCCCAGCGAGTAGTTGCTATTTGCACTAAGCCAGAGAAACAGAAAATCAGAAAGTGCGAAAATACCTATACCTACAGTAAATAATCCTGACTTCAAGGAAATTCTTGAAGCAAATATTGAAATGCTGATTGTGAGGAGTGTTAAGTCTGCTATTGCAAAGAATATGGCGAAGAAAGTATTACTAATATTTGCCTCAAAACGAGGCAATACTGGTTCTAGTAGGAAAGCTGCTCCAACGGAACTTAATCCCAAACAAAGAATTGCAGAATCAAGAATCTCAACCAGACCGAATCTAATTTTTTGTAAAAGTAAGCGAGGGATTGCGATAAAGAGACATGGGTAAAAAAGAACATAAAATATATTTGCAACAACTGGAATATAGGTCGGCAGAGAGTAAAACTCCGTTGCACTTGTAAGAATAGATCCGGCACTCCACAATAGGAGTGCAAACGAAAGCGCATAACGCCCGCCGCCATCTCTATTTTCTATAGCAAAGAAGGTTATAGATATGGCTGTAAGGGCCACCAAGTTATATAAAAAGAGATCAACCACAAGATTGGTATTTGGATTTATTATTCGAAGAACGAAATGTAAAACCAGAAGCAGGGGAGTAAGAAATCTCAGGAGACCAGAGCTGCCCATATCAAGCAGTTAAGTCAGGCTTGAGTTAAAGATGAATAAGGGTAGCCATAGCCGTAAGCAAAATTTTCCTCACCTAGCCAACCTGATTGGAAAGCTCAACTGAACTGCCAACAAGAATGCGAGCTACAGACCTTTAGCACAAATCATGGAGCGCATATCCAGTGATTGTGCAACACCGCTTTTGGCTTGACCTAGTTGAGTTGCAGCATATTCACGTGTCTTCTTCATTGTCTCCACTGACTTTCCTGTCTTTCTGTAGAGAGTTGCTGAAGCTGTTAGAGATGCAATCGCTTTCTTAAATGTAGTAATCGCCTGCGCGTACGTAGTAATTGCCGGCTTATTCTTTATCGCGTTGGCAGAATCAGCAATTAGCTTTTCACGCTTAGCAGTAAGTGCCGTAACTGTGTCCGTCATTGTTTTTACTTGGAGATCAAGCGCATCTGCTTTGATATTTTGCAAGACAACATTGGCAGCTTCATCTACTATCTTTTGGTCTAGGTCAGCCAGAGTTGCTGGCATCTGTGCTTCCAAATCTTGATAATCTTTATTTGATTTAATCCAAGAAGTATTAGCATCTAGACAGTCTTTACTAACCCATGTTAATTTTGCGTTTTTTACTGTCGGGTTCTTTGCGCACTTATATGTTGTTGTCTTCACCTTCGTAGTTGCCCCAGATTTTGCACAGGCAAC